>MAAT01000026.1 GCA_002162815.1 Gammaproteobacteria bacterium 53_120_T64
ATGAGCGGGGTTGGGCGAGCCTTCCATGCATAGAAGGCCGACTTGCCGACCTTCATCACTCGACAAAGCAATCGCACGGGGTAGCTTTGAGCGTGTGTTTTGACAAAGTGATACTTCTCAGTAACTGCTCCTGCGTTACTCTACCTCCTGCATCCCTGCGGTCGACTTCATTTCTTTCGCAAAGAAGGCACTGGCCTTTTTCACCCGAGGGCACCCTGTAATATTTCTTTCTCCATGCGTAGCGTTTTGTTCTCTTTACGCAGGCGCTGAAGCTCCGTTCTCTCCTCCTCAGCAAGCCCACTGCCGACCGACAGCGCCTCCTGCTGATCTTTCCAGCGATACAATAAGTTACTCGCCACACCGAGTGCTTTGGCGGCCTCAGGCACGGAATAACCTTGATCACGAATCAAGGCTACAGCCTCTTCTTTAAACTCTTTGGGGTAGCGCTTGTAACTGCGTTTCTGTCCCATGATGACACTTTAATAATTGACAGGTATTGTCTCTTATTAAAGTGTCCGGTTCATTCAACCAGAACAGCATTCTCTGGACGTGTGAAGAGGCGTTTAGCTAATCAGTAAGAACCCATAAACTCACTATGTAACCGACGTATAAGGGGCTCGCTTACCACAGCCTTTTATTATCAAAACAAAAGAAATGATTCTATCAGCCATGACAGAAAATTAGACGGATTAGAGCTCAGATTAAAAAGAGGGCAACCACCACCTCCTGTATAGGCTTCGAATGGCTCAACGCCACTTCGCAGCACGACCCAAGTATCGCCTTAGCGGCAACAGAAACTCATCTATCCTATATCAGTCTTGCCAAACCACACGTCTGCGACCATGGTAATAACCATACCAACTAGTCACCCGGCTTTTTGCAGAATCCGTGGAGCCGAAGGAGTCTAACCAAGGA
Source organism: Gammaproteobacteria bacterium 53_120_T64 (assembly GCA_002162815.1). GTDB lineage: Bacteria > Pseudomonadota > Gammaproteobacteria > Pseudomonadales > Porticoccaceae > Reddybacter. The sequence continues at coordinate 916 of MAAT01000026.1, forward strand.
TTGATGAAAGCCATCAACTTACTGCTCCAGCATGGACTTAATATTACAAGCACAAAAAAACCCGCGATTAAGCGGGCTTTCAAGTTACTAATTTTAAAAATTTGGTCGGAGCGGCCGGATTTGAACCGACGACCACCACACCCCCAGTGTGGTGCGCTACCAAGCTGCGCTACGCTCCGATATTTGCCCTTGGGAGGCAAGGCGTGCATCTTACCGGATGGCTTTTTGAAAGCAAGTAAAAAGTGCGTTTTACACGCTATTTACCGGTTAAACCAAGCATTAGGCCTTGAGCATAAGCAGTATGTCTTCTAGCTCACTGACGGTTTGATTGATGATCTGGCGGATTTGTGTAGCCTCTTCTTTTACCGACTCGCCACCTAGGCGCTGGCGGGCCCCACCTATGGTAAAGCCCTGGTCGTAGAGCAGAGAGCGAATCTGGCGAATTAACAATACGTCCTGGCGTTGGTAGTAGCGGCGATTGCCGCGTCGCTTCAGGGGGCTGAGGCTGGGAAATTCTTGCTCCCAGTAGCGCAGTACGTGGGGCTTAACCTCACACAGCTCACTGACTTCACCGATGGTAAAATAGCGTTTGCTGGGGATCGGCGGCAACTCGCGGTTGTTACTCGCTTCCAGCATAGTTCTCTACCCTCACCTTTAATTTTTGTCCCGGTTTGAAGGTCACCACGCGGCGCGCTTCAATGGGAATGTCTTCCCCCGTTTTTGGGTTTCTTCCGGGCCGCACACTTTTATCGCGCAGGTCGAAATTGCCAAAACCAGAAATTTTCACTTGTTCGTTGTCCGCTAAAGATAGTCGGATCTCTTCGAAAAAGCACTCGACAATTTCCTTCGACTCTCTCTTATTAAGGCCGAGCTCTTCGTAGAGCATCTCAGCAATATCGGCCTTGGTTAATGCAGACATTATTACCCTCTTAAATTTGCAGCGTGTTCGCTTTCCAGTGCCTTGATAACTGCGTCCATTGCGGTATTGACATCTTCGTCATTCAGGGTGCGCGATTTATCCTGAAAGGTCAAGCCGATGGCTACACTTTTCCTATTAGTTTCAATATGTTTGCCTTCATAGACATCAAAAACCTTTAAGTCAATGAGGTACTCTCCCGCACTGGCGCGAGCCGTTTCGATGAGTTTGCCAATCACCACATCACGATGCAGAGAGAGTGATATGTCGCGACGCACAGCGGGATATTTACTGATGGCATCAAAGGCGGTTATCTGCCCCTGTACGATGTCGGCCAGTACCAATTCAAAGACATACACCGGCTGAGCGAGGCCCAAAGACTGCTGTAGGCTGGGATGGACTTTGCCAATATGGCCAAAGGTCTCACCCTTGGCGTTAAGCAAGGCCAGCGTTTGCCCGGGGTGAAGTGCCGGGTGCTCGGCACTGCTCAATGTCACCTCGCTAGCAGTGCCGCAATGGGCCAGCACTGCCTCCACATCGCCCTTGATGTCGTAAAAGTCGACCTCGCTGCTAGGCTCAGCCCAGCCTTCCTGGGTGCGAGTACCGGTAATCGCGCCGGCGAGCATTTTTTGCTGGCTCAACTGAGCGTTTTCGGTAACGAAGCTGAGGCCGCTTTCGAAAACTCTGACCCGCGACTGCTGGCGGTTTAAATTGTATTTAACGGTATTGAGCAAACCCGTCAGCAAGCTAGTGCGCATCACCGCCATATCGGCGCTAATGGGGTTGGCAACATCGATACTAGCGGCACCCGGGTTGACCTGGCTCTGTATGGCTGGGTCGACAAAGCTGTACGTTATCGCCTCCTGGTAATCTCGGCTCACCAGCAGCTGGCGTATCTCGGCGAGGCTGGATGTTGCCTCCGCCGTGGGCTGGATTTCAAGCGGCATGGTGATGGTGGCAACGGGCAGGTTGTTATAGCCGTAGATGCGGGCAACCTCTTCGATCAAGTCGGCTTCGATGGCCAAGTCAAAACGCCAGCTCGGCACACGGCATAACCACTCATCGGCGCAGGGCTGGCTAACACCAAGACCCAAGCGGGTCAGCATATCGGCGACAAGCTCATCGTCCAGTTCAAGGGTTAACTGCTGCTTCAAACGACTCTTACGCAAGGTGATTGTGTGCTCAGAGCCCACCGTGGGCGCATTGCCGGCAGAGGTCACAGGGCCAGCCTGCCCACCAACGATGTCGAGTAACAGCGCTGTGGCGCGCTCGAGTGCGAACAAGGGCAGCTGGGTGTCGACACCGCGCTCAAAGCGATGGGAGGCATCGGTGTGCAAACCGTATTCACGCGCCTTACCCGCCAATGCCAGAGGTGCGAAGTGTGCACTTTCTAAAAAGATGGACTGTGTTGTCGCGCTAACACCACTGCTCTGGCCTCCCATAATACCGGCAATCGCCAGCGGCCCATTCTCATCGGCTATCAATAGAGTCTCTGTTTTAAGCGCAACCTCGGCCCCGTCGAGCAACACCAGCTTTTCACCCTCTTCGGCAAAGCGTATATCGATAGCACCCGACAGCGTATCGAGGTCAAAAGCGTGCATCGGCTGGCCCAGTTCGAGCATCACGTAGTTGCCAACGTCAACCACCGGGTCGATGGAGCGAATGCCACTGCGGCGCAGTTTCTCCTGCATCCATTGTGGCGAGGGGCGACTCATATCAACGGCGCTAATCACCCGGCCCGCGTAGTGGCTGCAAGCGCTAGTCGCCGAAATGCCAATAGACAGGCTTTGCTCACTACTCGGCGCTACCGCCGTAGCCTGTACAAAGCTAGGTGTGATGGTATTCAGTACCCCCACCTCTCTCGCCAGGCCTTGAATACTCAGGCAGTCACCACGATTGGGCGTCAGGTCAACTTCGATGATTCGATCATCGAGGCCATAAAATTCATTCAGCGTCTGGCCCAGTGGCGCGTCATCGGGCAGCACCATAATACCGCTAGCGTCTTCATTCAGACCCAGCTCGTCACCACCACAGAGCATGCCAAAAGAATCGACACCGCGCAGTTTCGCCTGGCCAATATTCATGTCGCCAGGCAGGGTCGCGCCAACCTGGGCAAAAGCGGTAACCAAACCCTCGCGGGCATTGGCCGCACCGCAGACCACCTGCACAGTACTGTCGGTGCCGCAATTGACCTGACAGACTTGCAGTTTGTCGGCCTTGGGATGGGCGGCAACAGATTCGATACGAGCGACCACAACACCGCTAAAGTTAGCAGCTGCTTCGACGCCGTCCACTTCAAGACCCCCCATGGTCAACTGGGCGATAAGCGCATCGCATGATAGGTCGGGGTTAGCCAGCTCGCGCAGCCAGGATTCACTGAATTTCATCGCAATATATTCTCGAATTTGCTTAAAGAATGTTATTTATCTATTTGATATTAAAACTGTTTTAAGAATCTCAGGTCATTCTCAAAGAAGAGACGCAAATCGTTCACCCCATAGCGCAGCATCGCTAGACGCTCGACACCCATACCAAAGGCAAAACCTGTGTACTGATCGGGGTCAATACCGCTGTGGGTGAAAACATTCGGGTGCACCATGCCGCAACCCATAATTTCCAACCAGCCAGTCTGCTTACAGACGCGACAACCCTTGCCCTTGCAGTTGGTGCACTGAATATCCACTTCGGCGGAGGGTTCGGTAAAGGGGAAATAAGAGGGCCGGAAACGCACCGCTAGGTCGGCCTCAAAAAAGGCCTTTAAGAACTGGTCGACAGTGCCCTTGAGGTCGGCAAAGCTAACATTTTTATCAACCACCAAACCTTCGACCTGGTGAAACATCGGCGTGTGCGTTAAGTCGGAATCACAGCGATAGACTCGCCCCGGGCAAATAATGCGAATCGGCGGCTTCTGGCGCTCCATGGTGCGCACCTGCACCGGCGAGGTGTGAGTGCGCAGCACCGTCGTAGGGTCGATATAAAAAGTGTCGTGCATCGCCCGTGCGGGGTGATGGGCGGGAATATTCAAGGCTTCGAAGTTGTGGTAGTCGTCTTCAATCTCCGGCCCCTCCTCCACCTGATAGCCGACCGAGGTAAAGAAGTCCTCGATACGCGCCATGGTTTGGGTCACCGGGTGCAGGCTGCCCACGTCGCTCTTGCGACCCGGCAGCGTCACATCAATGCGCTCACTGTCGAGCAGGGCCTGTAACAGCGAAGCTTCCAGTGTTTGTCGACGAGCATTAATACTCGTTTGCAGAGCAACTTTGACTTCGTTAATTACCGCCCCCGCTTTCGGCCGCTCTTCAGCCGAGAGTTTGCCAAGGGTTTTCAGCATGCCGGTAATTTTGCCCTTTTTACCCAAGTACTCGACGCGAAGCTGATCCAGCTCTGCAACTGTCTCGGCCGCTTGAATAGAGAGTTCTGCCGCGTCGGCCAGGGTGTGGAGATTGTCCATGACGTGTCCTTCAACTGAGTGCCTAACATCACTCAGCTATATTTTATAAATTGGGGCTAAGGTGAGTTGGGGCTTGGATTCAACACTTGGTACGAATAAAGCTGCTGCCATTGCACCAAGTAAAAAGGGAAAGGGCCACGGCCCTTTCCCTTTTTACGATCGAAAATTGTTTCTGGCAATGCCAGAACGCAATTATCTAAGCCAAAGCAGCTTTGGCCTGATTAACAATGTGCGCAAACGCCGGCTTGTCGTGAATTGCCAAATCTGACAGCACTTTACGATCAAGCGTGATTCCCGCCTTTTTAAGGCCGGCAATGAACTGACTGTAGCGCATACCCTCTACGCGAGTCTGAGCATTGATACGAGCAATCCACAGGGCGCGGAAGGTACGTTTCTTAACGCGACGGTCGCGATAAGCGTACTGACCGGCCTTGGTAATAGCCTGGGTCGCAACGCGAAAAACACGGCTGCGAGCACCATAATAACCTTTGGCTTGCTTGAGAACTTTTTTGTGACGGCGGTGTGCAGTTACACCTCGTTTTACTCGGGGCATTTTCTATCCTCCTGTCTGATTAAGTACGAAGCATACGGTCAACGGTGGGGGTGTCAGCAGCGCTTAAAGTGCTGGTGCCTCGCAATTGACGCTTACGCTTGGTCGTCATCTTGGTGAGAATATGGCTTTTGTTAGCATGTTTGTGCTTATAGCCTGAACTGGTTTTTTTAAACCGTTTCGCCGCACCACTGTGCGTTTTTGCTTTTGGCATTGGATACTCCTCAAATAGAGCTTACATAAAAGAAAAAGACTGCCGGTCAGCCTGCCAAAAGGCTGATTGCGGTCAGTTAAGAAGTGCCGAGTCACTCGGACTTACTTAAGACTTTTTCTTGCTTTTGGGGGCGATGACCATCGTCAACTGCCGGCCTTCCATTTTCGGAAATTGCTCGACATTCCCCAATTCTTCCAGATCCGCTTCGATGCGCTTCAGCATCTCCATACCCAGTTCCTGGTGGGCCATTTCGCGTCCGCGAAAACGTAGCGTGATCTTGGCTTTATCGCCATTTTCAAGGAAGCGCACCAGATTGCGCATCTTGATGTCGTAGTCGCCCGAATCGGTACCGGGGCGAAACTTCATTTCCTTGACTTGTGTTTGCTTCTGCTTTTTACGCTGTGCGGCCTGTTGCTTCTTGGCCTCGAACACATACTTACCGTAGTCCATCAGCTTGCACACGGGAGGCTGGCCATCAGGAGCAATTTCCACCAGGTCGAGAGACTTCTCAGCCGCCAGACGCTTGGCTTCCTCCAAACTGACCACACCGATCTGTTCGCCTTCCGAACCGACTAAACGCACTTCGGGTACGTCAATTTCATCATTCAGTTTGGACCGCTTACTCGAGCTCTTGGCGTAACTTTTCTTAATAATCTTTCTCCGTTATTGTCACTTAACAGTGGCTTGCTTCAATCGTTATTGATTCAAGCCAGACGACCGCGACGCTGTACATCCTCGTTGAGTAACTCGGCAAAGGCTTCAATTGCCAAGCTACCAAGATCTTTACCCTCACGGGTGCGTACGGCCACGGTCTGTGTTTCGACCTCCTTATCACCGACTACCAGCAAATAAGGGGTGCGCTGCATACTGTGCTCGCGGATTTTAAAACCGATCTTTTCATTTCTCAAGTCATTTATTACGCGAAAGCCCTTGTTATTCAAGGTTTCCGTCACTAAATGCACGTAATCGGCCTGTTTATCGGTAATATTCATCACCACGGCCTGCTCTGGCGCCAACCAGGCGGGGAACGCCCCCTCGTACTGCTCGATCAATATACCGATAAAACGCTCGAAGGAACCGAGCACTGCACGGTGTAGCATCACCGGTACTTGGCGCGAACCGTCTTCGCCGACATATTGTGCGTCGAGACGACCCGGCATCGAAAAGTCGACCTGAATGGTGCCCAACTGCCAGACCCGACCAATACAATCTTTCAGTGAGAATTCAATCTTCGGCCCGTAGAAAGCGCCTTCGCCGGGCAGCAATTCCCAGGGTAGATCTTTGGCGTCGAGGGCATCGGCCAGGGCCTTCTCGGCCTTGTCCCAAACCTCATCGGCACCGACGCGCTTTTCGGGGCGGGTCGAGAGGCGATAAATTACCTCACTAAAACCAAAATCGGCATAAATACTGTGCAGAAAATCGATGAAGTCAGACACTTCAGACTGCACTTGCTCTTCGGTACAGAAAATATGAGCGTCGTCCTGAGTAAAGCCACGCACCCGCATAATGCCGTGCAGGGAGCCCGAGGGCTCGTTGCGGTGACAGGAGCCAAACTCCGCAAGACGCAACGGTAGGTCGCGGTAGCTTTTCAAGCCCTGGTTGTAAACCTGGATATGACAGGGGCAGTTCATCGGCTTGACAGCGAAGTCGCGCTCATCAATATGCAAGGCAAACATATCGTCACCAAACTTATCGGCGTGGCCGGAGCGCTCCCACAGCGAGTAGTCGACTAACTGTGGGGTGCGAATCTCACTATAGCCCGCGGCGCGCTGTGCGCGACGCATGTACTCTTCAATTTCGGTGTAAACGGTCCAGCCTCGGGGGTGCCAAAACACCATGCCCGGCGCCTCTTCCTGAATATGGAAGAGATCCAGCTTCTTGGCGATTTTTCGATGATCGCGCTTTTCGGCTTCCTCTATGCGGTGCAGATAGGCCTTGAGCTCTTTCTTATTGGCCCAGGCCGTACCGTAAATGCGCTGCAGCATTTCATTGTTGGAATCACCGCGCCAATAAGCACCGGCCACCTTGGTCAGCTTAAAGGCTTTAATTTTGCTGGTATTCGGTACGTGGGGGCCACGACAGAGGTCGGTAAAGTCACCCTGGCTATAGAGCGAGAGGTCTTCATCACTGGGGATGGATTCGATAATTGCCGCTTTGTAGTCTTCACCCAGACCACGGAAAAACTCGACCGCTTCGTCACGGCTCTTAACTTGTCGGGACACCTCAAGACTGGCCGAGCTTAGCTCTTTCATCTTCTTTTCGATAGCCAGTAAGTCTTCCGGCGTAAAGGGCCGCTCGTAGGCGAAGTCGTAATAGAAGCCGTCGTCAATAACCGGGCCGATGGTGACCTGAGCTTCGGGATACAGGGTTTTAACCGCCTGAGCCAATAGGTGGGCACAGGAGTGGCGAATAACCTCGAGGCCCTCTTCATCTCTCTCGGTAATGATGGCGACGTCGGAGTCGTGCTCAATCAAAAAAGAGGTATCGACCACAAAACCGTTGACCTTGCCGGCGAGGGCCGCTTTCGCTAAACCGGGGCCAATATCGAGGGCGACATCGTGAAGCGTAACGGCGGCGTCAAAACTGCGTTGACTACCATCGGGAAGGGTAATAAGCGGCATCTTGCTTTCCTTGGTTCAGTGGTGACCCCTACTAAAGGCCACTTGCGGGATATATCAGATAACAACTTGGCAAACACCAAAGCCATGAAAAGGCCTGGAGGATTATTGCCAAGGCTGTTGCTACCAAAAGAATTGGTAGGCACGAGTGGATTCGAACCACCGACCCCCACCATGTCAAGGTGGTGCTCTAACCAACTGAGCTACGTGCCTTCGAAGGGCGCACAATGTAGCAATGACCCCCGCACTTTACAAGACTTGTTTGCCACTTTACGGCTATTTATTTACATTTAAGCCTATAAAACAGGCATTTTGCGATGCCAGAGCAATCGTTCCAGCCCCTACCCTAATTGGCACCCAAACGGCAACCCAATTCGAGCAAACCATATCCGACACGTCCATCGGCGAGACGGAATTCGAAGGCACCCTCATTCAGCACATAGGCGTCAAAGGGCCAATGGACGATCGCCTGGCGAATACAGTCAATATCGTAGCGCCGCCCCCGGCCGTCAACGGCCGATACTTTGGCGGAGAGGGCCCGGCCCTCATCATTCAGGGTAGTGCTAAACTCTTCCAGACTTAAAGTGTCAATGGCGCCATCGACATAGGCCCAGCAGAGGTCGGCAGAACCGCCATCTTCAAAATAAATACGCAAAATCCCCAGTGCCGTGCCGTCGTCAAAGACCGGCCAAGCCAGTTCATGGTGGGTAAAGGCGGCCCAGTTTCTGACGCCGATGGAGTGATCCCGGTTGCCAACGCCATCGACCTGCCACTCACTATCACGCAATTTCATCGTGCCCGTTATTTTCCCTGCCTGCTCCAGGTGAAAGCTCGTCGCCGCATTGAGCTGCAAACCCGCCATCGAATCATGGGGTGGCATTAGGGCTTCCCAGCACAATTCAAAACTCAAGGGGGTTAGCGCATCGGCAAAGCTTAGGGAATAGTTTTTCAGCATTTCATTGGCGCGGTAAGTCACACCACCCAGTGAGATACCGGTATCGATATCACCCTCCGGCAGGGGCAGATTATGCCAGGCACGGTTGTAGACCTCGCGGCCATCGACCACCACCAACACCGCCATATTGGCAACACCCTTGTTGGGGTAGAGCCCCATGCGCGTAAACATACCGACCCGATTTTTCGGATCGTAAAAATTAAAGTACCAACTTTCACCCCAAAGCTGGTCGTCGGTATCGGGTTGATGGCGCTTATCGTCACTGGCTGTAATCATTATTATTTACCACTGTTATGGAGCCTCAGATCAAGTCCTGAGCTCGCACTCTACGACCCAAAATGCTCGCCTTCTTCGTTGCAAACCTTCTCAATGTCTAGCTCTTACCTTCGCTTTGCAGCTTGAATTTAAGTGCGCTGAATCGCAGCCTGCTTCGACCAGGGTTCATCAGGGAGTCCTTATTAAACTGACTATATTATGGCCCTGAGGTTTCGCCCGGCTATAAGGTAAAGCGCTGTTGCAGGTAATCTTTCGCGGCCTGGTCAATACCCAGCTCTTCGCGCATAAAGTTGTCCAAGGTGCCCGACTTCTCTCGCATGACCTGCCAGGCCGTGGCCAGGTATTTAGTGCGTGCATCGAGAATGGGCACTACGATGCTTTCATCGACGGAGAGGCCCTCTGAGTTGAAAAACTGCTCAAACTTGCCGATGGCCAGGGCTTTATCGGCATAGGCTTCGGACGACAGCAGATAGTCTTGCTCAATTTGCTCCTCCACCACACCGAGGGCACTGAGCAGTAGTGCCGAGGCGATGCCCGCCCGGTCTTTACCAAAGGAGCACATCACCAAAATCCCGCCCTCACTCTCCATCATGTGATCAAACATTTTTTTGTAGCCCGGCACCTCCTCCTCGGTTAGTTCGCGGTAGCGATCGCCCATGATTTTTTCCGCGCCCTCCGGGTTCAAACCCTCCTTCATCAGCATATCCCAGAGGTTTTCCACACTGGCCACCAACATGCCCAGCTCAACGACCTCGACCTTATCACCAACCTGCAGGTCATTTTTCACCCGCTCCATGGGGCTGCGGAAATCGTAGATAGTACTAATACCCAAGGATTCAAATTTCTGTAAATCTTGGTCGCCGGTAAAGTGTAAAAAACCGGAGCGGTAGAGGTAATTTTCCTTTGTTTTGCGAGTATTTTTTGTATCGTAACCGCCCATATGGCGGAGGTTCATGGTTTTTCCAATGGGCACAAAACGTGTCATAAAGCCTGCTTTCCCTTATTTATTGGTGTCATAAAAATGAATAAATCCCGTCATCACTCTCTCATTTCCCCAATCACAGGGCAACAAATATAGTCCTTGATGACAAGTATGTTTATTGCCAACAAGGCTAAGCAAAGCGAAAGAAAAGCCCTTATCCGCCGGGTAAAAACGATAAAAACCCGCTTGCCCCTTGACCCCGCCACGACCATTCGGTTTATGATAAGAGCATGGCTAATATTTATATCAGCGATAACCAGGGATAATAGAACGAGCAGTACAGAATTGGAATTAGCGAACGAACACTTACCAACTAAAGGGAAAAATCCGTGATAAAAGATGATGACATGTACTTTCACCCCCCCACTTCCGACCACTACAGCTGGGCGGAAACTAATTATTTCGGATTTTACGTCCCTGAAGAAAACATCCTGGTCGGCGTTTACGTGCAAACTCGAGGCAACCTCGGCTCGGTACTCTCGAGCATACACATCACCGATGGCATCTCTAACACCCCCCACGAGGTGCTCTACGACGACTGCCATGTGTTTCTACCCATGCCCAAAGGTAACCTCGATGACTATGAGCTGGAAAACGGCCTCGCCATCAAGTGCACCAAACCGGTTATGGATTACCTGATTCGCTACGACGGCGGCGAAGGCGTGAGTCTCGATGTTAAATATGAAGGCCTGATGGCGCCCTACGATATTCACGATCCCGATATGGATCCGCTGGCTGGCGTCAATCACACCGACGACGTGATCAGCGAAAATGCCTATGCCGGTCACTGGGACCAAAGTGGCCGCGTCACCGGCACACTCACCATTAACGGTAAAACCCACAAGGTTGATTGTGTCGCCAGTATGGATCACAGCTGGGGCCTGCGCGATGAGAAGCAACTGAAAAACTTTTGCTGGATGAACGCCAACTTTGAAAACGATATGAGCATCCACTGCTTGTATTTGGTGGATCCCGAGAACATCGATGCCTACCCCGCCATCGTGCACGGCTATGTGCGTGAGGGCGATCAGGTTTACGGTCTCAAGCGCGGTACTGGCAAAATTCGCCGCAACGGCTACCTGCATCAATTCTTTGAATTAGAAGTGGAGGACGTACGCGGCAAGGTTCACCAGTTTACCGGCACACCGATGACCTCCAATCCCTGGATGGCTTGGCCGCTGATGTACCTGGTGCAATCACTCTGTCGCTGGGACATGCAGGGCGTTATCGGCTGGGGTGAAGTTCAGGACCTGTGTAAAGAAACGGTCAACGACAAACTCAAATAAGCCTGCAGTTTTACCCCTGCCTGTATTGAATACAGGCAGGGGTAATTTACTGTCACTACGAAGCCTCAGAGCAGCCTAAATAATCAACGGAAAATCCAGAGTCATGAGCCCTGAAATAGAACAGTTTTTATCCGGCATGAAAAAAACCATTGAAGAGGTCGTCATCCCCAACTTGACCGACCGCTTTGCCCAGGAACAGGCCGGTATTGTCGCCGCCTCACTTGGCTTTCTGGGTCTGATCCAAGATAAAGCCTTTCACTATGAGCTACTCGAAAACCAGGAATACAAGCGCGTATTAACAGACGTTAACGACTTACTCAACCATACCTCTTCAGCGCCCGAGTCAATTACAGACATCACGGCTAAAATCACCGAACATTTCACCAGAGATCAAGTGGGAGACCCTACCCACCTGCGCCCCTATAAGTTTATTCGCGCCAGCAACGAGGTGATGAAAGAATTACTCTGCGAATTTATTCAGCAGCAACCGCAGATGTCGACCGAACTGCGCAGCGCTTTTGAAGCTTTAATGAAGCCCTTCTTTAAAGCCATTGAAGTGCGTGAGCGCTCCTGGGTGAAGGCTCTAGGTTTTGACCCCGAGGCCGAGCAACAGGCTGATATTGCCGACCTGCTCTATAAAGATGGCTTTCTTAACATCGACAAGCCCTAGTTTTTTTGCAAACCGACAAATCCGTATCAATCGACATCATTAATGATCGTTGTTAAGCCATAAATCCCGAGCCAAACCCATGCGCGAATACTATACACCGACCTTAAAAAACCGAGCCCAACCCAGCGATGCCTGGATAGCAAGTATCCGCCAGCAATTCCCGACCGAGACCACGCTCGATGAAGTGCTGACCAAAAAACTGCGCAACCGCAGTAAAACGGCAGAACACAAAACCGACTTTAGTGATTTGGAAACCCGCCTTTTTGACTATTTGAAAAAGGCCACGGGCCAAGACGATATTGTCATGGAAAATCTGCACCGACTCTCCGGTGGTGCCTCCAAAGAACAGTTCACCTTTAATCTCACCTGGAATCAGGCATCCGGTACGCGCAGCAGTGAAAAACTCATTTTGCGCATGGACCCCAGTGAGTCCATCGTTGAGACACACCGTCTGCGCGAATCACAAATGCTCGACGCCATGTGGGGCGAAGTACCGGTGCCGTTTGTGCATTGGGTCGACCCTCTCGGCGAGCACCTGGGACACCCCTTCTTGATTGCCGGTTTTCTGGAAGGCACTGTCCAGCCCGAGGGTGGCGATAAGGCCAGTGGCCTGGGCATGTTCTTCGAGCCCGATTTACGCAGCGATTTAAAAGAACAGTTTGTGCAGTACCTGGCAAAAATACACACCATCGACTGGCGCAATAAGCCCCTCTCATCCTACGACTCCCCACGGGACAATCATCTGGAGGCCAACGAGTGGTCTCTCGGTTGGTGGGAGCGAGTTTGGCATGAGGATGCGGTTGAAGCTCACCCCATTATCGAAAATGCCGCCGCTTGGTTGCGAGAAAACATGCAGCCCGTTGAAAAACCCGTCATCGTACACGGCGATTATCGCTCCGGGAATTTCATGTACAGCGACGACCACCAAATCAATGCGGTGCTCGACTGGGAGCTGTCTCATATTGGTGACTTCCACGAAGATCTCTCCTACACCACCTGCCAAATACTCGGCACACCGATGGACGACGGCTCCGTGCTCACCAGTGGCTTATTATCGAAAGGGGAATTTCTCGATAAATACCAGCAATACAGCGGCAATATCGTCGACCCCAAACGGCTGTTTTATTTCGACGTGTTTTCCTATTATAAGGTCGCCGTTATTTCCGTTGCCACTAGCTCGCGGGCAGCCTATGGGCGCAAAACCCATCTCGATGCGATGATGAATTTACTCAGTGGTTTTGGTTACACCGGGATCTCCGCACTACAGCGTTTACTCGACAAGGGCTGCTAAAAGTAGAGCCCAACGAGCGAAGACCAATCAGCGAATAAGAATAGAGAGAGCGCCAAGATCATGAGCAACTATACCCCTACTCTGGCGGAGCGGACTCAACCCTCCGAACAATGGATAGAGCAGATGCGCGCCAACTATCCGGTTGAGAGCGCCATCGATGAAGTCTTCACTCGCAAGCTACACAATCGACTCAAGCCCGTTGAACACACCATGGACTTCAGCACCTTGCAGGCACCCCTGCTACATTTTTTACAGGGTGAAACCGGGCAAGACAATATTCTGGTTGAAAACCTACAGCGCCTTTCTGGTGGTGCCTCGAAAGAGCAATTCACCTTCGACCTCACCTGGCAGCCGCAATCCGGTCAACGAGAAACCACCCATTTAATGATTCGCATGGACCCCACCGAGTCCATTGTGGAAACCCACCGCCTTAGGGAGTGTCAGGTGCTGCGCGCCATGTGGGGTGAGGTGCCGGTGCCGGAAGTACTGTGGATCGACCCCCTCGGAGAAAAACTCGGCCACCCGGCCTTAATTGCCAGCTTTTTAGAGGGCACCGTACAGCCCGAGCAACCCGCCAATAGTGAAAAAATGAGCGGCGTCGGCATGTACTTCAAACCCGAACTGCGCGCGGCCCTGAGCCAGCAATTTGTCGATATTCTGGCAAAAATTCACGCCATCGACTGGCGCAAGAAAGACCTGTCGACCTTTGACATTCCCCAAGCCAATTCTACCCAGGCCAACGAATGGGCCATCGGCCTATGGGAACGCGCCTGGAACGAAGACACCTTATCGGCCCACCCCATTATGGAGCGGGCGGCACTGTGGCTAAAAGAAAATATGCCGGTGGTTGGCGAGCCGGTGATTGTGCACGGTGATTACCGCACCGGCAATTTCATGTACACCGATGAGCTGGAAATTAATGCCATCTTTGACTGGGAACTGGCCTATTACGGCGACTACCACGACGATCTGTCCTGGGCGACACTGGGGCTGTTTGGCGGCAATGATGAGGACGGTCAGCCCCTCGCCAGTAGCCTAATGCCCCAGGCCGATTTCCTCGCCCGCTACGAACGCGCCAGCGGCAATAAGGTCAATATGGAAACACTGGCTTACTACCATATTTTTTCGTACTACAAAATTGCCGTTATCGCCGCGGCAACCAGCGTCCGTGTCGCCTATAGCCGCCGCACTCACCTCGACGCGATGATGAATTTTGCCAGCGGCCTCGGTTCGGTGGCCATATCGGAACTCAATCGCCTCCTGGATAAAGCCACGTCCTAAGCCCTAACCCCTAACCACAGGGCTAGGGTTGGGCCACGGCGCCACCACCGGGCCAGCGGGTATCGTTGGCACCGTAGGTGTGGCTACCATCACTGCTGATGGTTTGGGTACGGCCGATCACTCTTGTTGAAGGCACTATTTTATGGCCCTTGGCACTGAGTAATCCTTGAGTATCACTGTTCAGGCCCGGCTCGACAAAGACCTTGTCGGGCTGCCATTGGTGATGAATTCGCGGTGCCGCTGCCGCCTCGGCAATATTCATCTCAAAATCGACAATATTCAACACCGTCTGCAACACCGTATTAATAATCGTACTGCCCCCCGGGCTACCGGTAGTAAATACAGGTCGGCCCTGCTGAAACACGATGGTCGGCGTCATCGACGATAGCGGCCGCTTGCCCGGCTCGATGGCATTGGCGACACCGCCAATCAAACCATAAGCATTGGGCGCGCCGGGCTTGGCGGAAAAGTCATCCATTTCATTATTCAGTAAAAACCCCGCCCCACTAATAGAGATACCGCTACCGTAGGAGAAGTTCAGGGTGTAGGTATTACTGACCACATTGCCCGTATCATCCCACACCGAGAAGTGCGTGGTTTGCGGACTTTCATAAGGCGCCTTTAAGCCCGGTGCAATTTCACTGGAGAGGCTGGCTTTATTGAGGTTAATACCCTCTCGTAATACTTGTGCGTAGTCCTTATCGATGAGCCGGGCCACCGGTACTGGGTGAAAATCAGGGTCACCGAGGTATTCACTTCTATCGGCATAAGCCCGGCGCATGGTTTCAATTAAACGGTGTAAATAATCGGCACTGTTGTGACCGAGCTTATTGAGCTCCCAGCCCTCGAGAATATTTAGCATTTGCACTAAATGCACACCGCCGGACGAGGGCGGCGGCATCGCGGAAACGGTATAACCGCGGTAGGTGCCGGTAACAGGTTTGCGTTCGATCACCTGGTAATTGGCAAGGTCTTCAAGACTGATCAGCCCACCGTGTTGATTCATCTCGGCCACAATTTTATCGGCCACGCTACCTTTATAAAAACCGTCCCGGCCCTGCTTGGCGATTTTGCCCAGCGTGACAGCCAGATCGTGCTGCTGCCAATGATCACCCGGGCGCAACATACTGCCGTCTTTGCGAAAAAAATAACCTTCAGAAGCCGGCCATTTTCGTAGTCGTTGTTCAGCATGAGCCAGGGAATAAGCCAGAGGCTGGGTCACCGTGATGCCGTTTTCAGCCAGTGCGATGGCGGGTTTTAATACCGTTGCCAGTGGTAAATTACCGTAGCTTTCAAGGGCGTGAACCAGGCCCGCAACACTGCCCGGCACACCAGCGGCGGCATGACTAAAGCGCGCTTTCGCTTCATTAACCTCACCCAATTCATCGAGGAATAGGTTTTTATCAGCAGAGCGTGGGGCAATTTCTCGGTAATCAATGGCAATAGTGCGTTGTTGCTCGGCAAGATACACCAGCATAAAACCACCTCCGCCAATATTACCGGCTTGGGGTAGTGTTACCGCTAGAGCAAAACCGGTGGCAACTGCGGCATCAATAGCATTGCCGCCTTGCGACAGAATACTAGCGCCGATTTGACTGGCCAGCAGGGACTGGGAAACCACCATTCCCCTGTCGCTAACCACCGGGTGAAAGCGCGAGCCGTAGTCAATAATGGCAGGGGCCTGAGCAGAGGCCGAATAGCTAATAGACAAGCACGCGAGAAACAGAAAAGAGCGGTACAACAATGTCAACACAGAAGTCACCCAGCTGGTGTAATTTATTGTCGACATTATCCGTGAAATTGCCATTCAGCAACAGCACAGGGCAAGACACGTAACGCCCTTCGCAGTGGTTCATTACGAGGGCATCGCACAGCGATGAAAACATGCTATAAAAAGAAGGGGGCCAACGCTGGACAGCGTAAAAAGTGCGCTAGCGTTGACCCTATCAATAACTAGCAACGGAGCACAATCGTGAGCGACAGTGGTACCAGCGACATCGATTTTTTCGCCATTGATGTCGAACAGTGTTCATGGGCCAGCGCTAAGCAAGCCCTGACAGACATTCGCCGTCGCGTCTTTATCGACGAGCAGGGAGTACCAGAGGCGGAAGAATTCAGCCCGCAAGATCAGACAGCCAGCCACTGGCTCGCCTACGGTGCTGATGGTAGCCCGATGGGCTGCGCACGTTTACTGGCCGACAAGGTAGGCCGTATGGCCGTTCTAAAGACCCACCGCCAACAGGGCGTTGGCTCGGCACTGCTGCGCCACGTTATTGGCTTCGCTGCTAAAACGGGTTTGGAAAAGATCCAATTAGATGCGCAGGTTCACGCTCTGCCCTTTTACGAAGCCATGAATTTTACCCGTGATGGCTCCGTGTTTGACGATGTCGGCATTCCCCATCAGCACATGACACTCTCTCTTCGACAATTTTCAAACCCTCGTGTAGCGCCAAGCCCGGTGGATATTAGCGACGAAGAACGTTGCCACATTACCTTGGATGATGTTGGCGGTTTTCGTGTGCAAGCCGATCTCCTCGTGCGCAGGGCGAAATTCAAAATTCGTATTTTCAGCCCCTGTCTCGACCCAAAAATTTACGACAACGCAGCACTGCACTACCACTTATTCAACTTCGCCAGCCTACACCCCTATGCTCAAATCCATATCTTGGTCAAGCAGTCTCAGCTCTTGGTCCAAAAAAGTCACCGCCTATTAAACCTCTACCACCGCCTGCCCAGTCGAATACAAATCCGTACGCTGAAACCACAGTGTCTTACCTCCCACAACGAATTCTTGCTCACCGACACGGCGGGTATTCTCTATAAACAAGCCCTAAACCGCTACACCGGTTATGCGGTTTATTGGTCTCCCTTGGTGGCGACGGAGCTTGCCGATGAATTCGATGAACTATGGCATGCCTGCGAGCCTGATCCGGAGCTGCGTAATCTAGTACTGTGAAATGCCGGGTGGTCATTCATCAGGCTTATCGACACTTCATCAGCCCCTGCATTGTAAACTCAAACTCAAGTAACTAAGACAATCAACAAGCCGCTGAGATGCGACCTTCAATCAAACGGATTGTTTATCGGCAAAATTCATGCTCCTTATATTGATCAAGTATGACAAATGGATATGTTATGATTAAAATCGACATGAACTATTTGAAATCAGCTATATCAACCGGTACTAGACCGTCGCTACTCGCTTGCTTTGCCAGCTTTATTCTTTTGACCCAAAATGTAGGGGCAAATGACGCTAGGTCTTATTCCGAGAGCGATTTTTTTGAGCCCATACCCAGTGTCGAGGCCGCTACACGGCACAGCACCCCGCTATCTCATACCCCGGCATCGGTCACCGTCATCACTCGTGACATGATTAATGCCCTGCCCTCTAACAATTTCATCGACATCCTCAAATTGGTCCCGGGTTTCCAGGTTTTTTTCGCCAACGGCTCCATCCAAGCCGTCACTGTCAACGGACAAAACGACCGCTTCCCAAAACGCTTGGAAATTCGCATTGACGGGCGCTCGGTTTACACCCCTATTAACTCCTCTGTTTCCTGGGAGTCTCTTGGCCTGACTATCGACGATATCAGCGGTATGGAGGTGGTAAGGGGCTCCAATATTGCCGTTTACGGCGCCAATGCCGCCCACGGTGCCATCAACATATTGACCCGTGATCCATTGACCGAAAGTGGCAGTGAAATCAGCTATACCACGGGTGACTGGAATACTCACAACGTCAATGTGCGTCACGCCTTTAAAAACGGTGGTGCCGCCTATACGCTGAGAACACATTATCGTGAGAATCAAGGCTTTGATGATCTCGACGACCAAAGCCACGTCGACAGCGCCGCTCTACAGGGTGTTTATACGCCGTCCCCAGAGGATGAGTTTCAGTGGGACTTTGGCTATAGCAGCGGCAGTTTTGGCTTCGGTGATGGCGACCACGCCGAGGAATTTGCCGACGAAGAGGTCGATACACAGTGGCTTTCTTTCGCTTGGCGGCGTCTAGCGGGAAGCCACACCATTAAGCTACGCTCCTCGGCCAACCTTGGCACCTACGACCGCAGTCGCCTGAGACCGCTAACCGAGGTGCTCGGTGTCAGTCTTGGCGAACTGACGGCGGCCTTCCCCGGCGAGCCCGATCAACTGATCGAAACCGAAGAGGGTCGACGTGAATATGAGCAGTATGATGTTGAGCTGGAAGACCATATCGCTCTCGATGGTGGCAGTAACTTTCTTTGGGGTGTGGGTCTACGCCACCAAAAATTAACCGCCCCCGCCGAGTTCAGCAGCAAGTCCAGCTCTAATGAATCCGTGTATTTCTTTTTCAGTAATATCGACTGGCGCTTTAATGATACTTGGGAGGCACACCTCGGTTTTTTGACAGAAAAGCACGGTTCAGAAGATGGCAAGATATCACCTCGCCTATCCATTAATTACCACCCCAGTAAGACCCAGCACTTTCGAGTCAGTGGCAGCCTCGCCTACCGCCAACCCTCGCTTTATGAGAAAGATCGCGTCATTCAAATCAAGCTGAGCTCGGGCACCGTCATCGACTTGGCGTATATTGCCGACCCGGATCTTGGCTCCGAAAAATTTGAAACCTATGAGTTTGCCTACCTCGGCTATTGGTTTAACCAGCGCCTGAGTGTTGATTACCGGCTGTTTCGTGAATATCTCGAGGACGCGATCCGCTATATCAAGCACCCCTACAACGATATTAACGGTAAATTTCGTCAACTTGAAAGTACCGATAGCATCGACATCAGTGGCTATGAGACCCAAATTCAATGGCGCCCCGATAACAGCTGGTTAATGTCGGCCCAATATTACAATAGCCGCGTGCTGCTCAGTACGCGCTCAGCCAAGCACATCGCCAGCTTACTCGTCAGTAAACAGCTCGCCTATAACTGGCAAGTCAGCGGGGCTTTTTATCATCAATCATCGATCAGCTGGCGCAGGGGCACCGATGTTCCGAGCTGGCACCGCTACGATGTAAAGGTCAGCAAGGAGTGGCGAGTCAATTCGGCGACCATAAATCTTGCCCTGATTGTTCAGAATCTCACGGATGAAGCCTACATCGAATACCAGGCCGGCAACTTATTTGAGCAAACCACCTTGCTAAGTCTCAAGGTCAACTTCTAAGATCGCCCAAGAGCTATTCACCTTTACACGGTTATAAGCCTGCCAAACACCTTGTCTTTAACATTCCCGCTCAGCGATAACTGAGCGGGAATTCAATCTAAGCCGACAATCTAAGCCGACAATTTGGCGCGACGACGCATGCGGTGCAACACCGGCTCGGTATAACCGCTGGGCTGCTCACTGCCTTTGAAGACCAATTCACAGGCGGCCTGAAAAGCAATGTTAGCGTCAAAATCAGCGGCCATACTTTGGTAGACCGGGTCATTGGCATTTTGACCATCTACCACCACGGCCATCTTCTTCAATACCGCCAATACCTGTGCTTCGGAGCAAATTTTGTGGTGTAGCCAGTTGGCAATATGCTGGCTGGAGATCCGCAGGGTTGCCCGGTCTTCCATCAAACCGACGTGATTGATGTCCGGTACTTTCGAACAACCCACACCCTGATCAATCCAGCGCACCACGTAACCCAGTATGCCCTGGGCGTTATTTTCCAACTCGCGCTCAATATCGTCAGCCGACAACTGAATATCACCCAGCAGTGGAATGGTCAGAATATCGTCAAGGTTGGCGCGGGGCTGCCCAATCAGCTCTTGCTGGCGTGCCGCAACATTGACTTGGTGATAGTGCATCACGTGCAAACTGGCCGCCGTCGGTGATGGTACCCAGGCACAGTTGGCTCCGGCCTTGGGATGGGCAATTTTTTGCGTCATCATATTGGCCATCAAATCCGGCATCGCCCACATGCCCTTGCCGATTTGCGCCTTGCCACTCAAGCCACACGCTAGGCCAACATCGACATTCCAATCTTCGTAGGCATTGATCCAAGCCTGCTGTTTCATCAAGCCCTTGGGCACCATTGGGCCTGCGGCCATGCTGGTGTGTATTTCATCGCCGGTGCGGTCGAGAAAGCCGGTGTTAATGAAAATCACCCGGTCACTGGCCTCGCGAATACAGGCCTGTAAATTGACCGTGGTGCGGCGCTCTTCATCCATAATGCCAATTTTCAGCGTGCGCTCGGCCATTCCCAGCGCCTGCTCGATACGGGCAAATAATTGCACCGTAAAGGCCACTTCCTCGGGACCGTGCATTTTTGGCTTAACGATGTAAACACTGCCGGTGCGTGAATTTTGGTAGGGGCTATTACCCTGTAAATCGTGTAGGGCAATCAATGATGTAATCACGCCATCCATAATGCCTTCTGGCACTTCTTTACCACCGTCATAAAGGATGGCATCGCTGGTCATCAAATGGCCAACATTGCGGATCAACAGTAAGCTGCGGCCCGGTAGGGTCACCTCACTACCGTCGAGAGCGCTAAACACCCGATCGGCATTCAGCGTACGGCGGAGCGTTTTCCCGCCCTTATCAAAGGAATCGCAGAGGTCGCCCTTCATCAGCCCCAGCCAATTGCTATAGGCACTGCACTTATCTTCGGCATCGACGGTGGCGACGGAATCCTCGCAATCTTGAATCGTACTGATCGCCGACTCGAGGTATAAATCCTTAATACCGGCGGCGTCATCGCGACCCACAGGGTGCTCCGCATCGAATTGAATTTCGATATGTAGGCCATTATTCTTGAGCAGAATACTGTCTGGTTTTTTCGTATCACCCAAATAGCCGAGCAACTTTTCGGTATCCTTGAGAGTGGCCACATCGCCACACTTTAGCGTCACACTAAGAGCGCCATTGTCTATGCAATAAGCTACCGCATCGTGATGAGAGCCGCTCAGTAAAGGCGCGCTTTGGTCGAGCAGGTCGCGACCGTAGGCGATCACTTTGGCGCCGCGCACGGCGTTATAGCCCGGACCTTTATCAGCCCCACCCTCTTCACTAATAACGTCATTGCCGTAGAGTGCGTCGTACAGGCTACCCCAGCGAGCATTGGCCGCATTCAGGGAATAGCGCGCATTGGTGATGGGAACCACCAGCTGCGGACCGGCAATGGCGCAAATCTCCGCGTCAACATTTTCGGTGGTAATCGAAAAGCTTTCAGCTGGCGCTACTAAATAGCCAATGTCTTGTAAAAACTGCCGATAGGCGCAAGCATCGTGAGGCTGATCCGCGCGCTCTGTGTGCCACTGGTTAAGTTGCTCCTGGAAGCGCTCGCGAATTGCCAGCAACTCGACATTGCGTGGCCCTAGGTCATTGAGAATGGACTCAAAGTCCGCCCAAAACTTGTCGCTAGCAAGCCCCGTACCCGGAATGACCTGCTCGTTAACAAGTTGGTAAAGTTCGCTGGCGACCTGTAATCCGCCAATCTGGATTCGTTCATTCATGGGCTGCACTCTCAAAGTTGGTTCGTGACACAACGGTCGTTTGCAAAACAAGGGGGTTCGCAAAGAAAATTTACGAAGGTGACGCTCGCAAAGGGGCTGGTATCAACACCCCTACGACAAGCTGTATTCTAGTCCCGGACAGGGTGATTTATCTAATTTATCGTTTTTATTCTCGGTATTCACCACAGCTATTAACATCGCTATCTGAGCTCTCGAGCGATGCCTGTCGACGGGCAATATCTGCCAATAGGCGGCGTATCCATTGGTGTTCTGAATTGTGCTGTAGCAGGGGGCTCCAGGCCATTTTTAGAGAAAAGCTGGGAATCTTAAAGGGTGGTGCGCGCAAGGCAATACGCGGGTTACTCAATTGCAGGCGCGCCAATCGGGTTGGAATCGTCACGATCAGATCCGGCTGCTGGGCGAGTTGGGCCGCAACCTGGTAATGGCGAGTGAAAACGGCGATATGGCGGGTTTTACCAATGTTTTTTAGAGCTTCATCGACCCGGCCAACACGCTGGGCATCGCGTGGGTTCATACCCACACTGGCACCCATTCCGGTTTTACTGACCCAGACATGGCGACCGAGTAGGTAGTTGCCCAAGCTAAACTCTTTGAGCAGAGGATTGTCGACGCTGAGTAAGCACGAGAAATCATCTTCCCAAACGGTCAGCTGGTGAAAGGATTGGGGCATCTCGTCAAAACGATTCAACAACATATCGACTCGGCCCTGCTCGACATCCTGCAGGCGGACATCACTCGGTGTCAGAATATCGAGAGTAATGCCCGGCGCTAAACGGGACAGTTCGCTAAGCAGCGGCGCTATCAGCGTCGACTCCGCATAGTCACTGGCCATAATGCGAAAGACTCTCTTTGCGGTCAGCGCATCGAAGTCTTTCTGGGGCTGCACGGCGCGATCAATATTGGCGAGGATATCCCGCACCTGGGGCTGTAGCTCCAAGGCCCGCTGAGTCGGACTCATACCATCACTGGTGCGAATCAATAATGGGTCTTCAAACAAATCACGTAATCGTCGCAGACCATTGCTCATGGCGGGCTGGGTAATACCCAACTGTGCGGCCGACTTGGTGACATTGCGCTCGTGCAGGAGCACATCAAGGTAGACCAGCAGGTTCAAATCTATACGGCGAATATTCATAGTATTAATCACATGGCGCAAAGGAATAATCTAGGCGAATTATGCCACGGAGCAGAAGCCAGCTCCATGTTGCTGCCTCACCGTTCGAACCTTGTATTTCATTCTTTTGATTCTTTTGATTATGGATGCTCAACGCGATAAATAAGGGTTTCTGGGTAAAAGCCAAACGAGGCAAACCAATAGGCACTCACTATCGACGATATAGGCACTTTTCGAAGCCTCAGACCAAACTCAAACTAGCCTGACACGCCTGCCGGCGACAACATCCTCGAAAGTCGCTGTAGCGCTAGCGAGCTCTGTGTGCGGGTAGGCTCTATCGACGCGGTTGATAGACAGCCCTAGCACCCTTTCTTTCGCCGGCAAGGCATCACTGTGTTGCTCGACGGGAAACCACCGTTACTGCGAGCGCTGCGAGAATACCGTCACGCGACGGCCCGCCACTGGCAATTTTACTTGCGGGCACGAGGCTATCGCCGAGCAAAAAGCGTTTGCTGTACCCCCTGCCACAGTCCCCGTCACGCTCATTAAACAGCTTATAAAACAACAGAGCAGCACCCAGCTAGCCTGTCCTTGATATCCGACTAAACGCAAATAAGAATTGTGAACTAGACTATCCATGCTGGTTTTGAGGGAGTAGTAAATCGGGAGCTCCCCAGAAGATTGCGAGCTCTGCCGCTAGCGCCTTGGGCTTGAATTAATCCACACACCAAAAGGGAGTTTTATCAAATGGATTTAATACTGCCCCGTTTTCTAAGAGACATAAAGAAACCCATCCACACGACTCCTAGCTTGCGCTGGAAACGCGGACTCAAGACGGCCAGTGATCACTTGCTGCCCGGTGCCTGCCTGCTCTGTGGTCTGGGCGCCGCAGACGATATCGACCTCTGTACTGCCTGTGAACAAAGCCTGCCGCGATTAGGCTCCCACTGTGGTATTTGCGCCCAGCCTCTGACTCGTAGCGCCACCTGTGGTCGCTGCCTCAGAAAAAGGCCGAGCTTTAACACGGTTAAAGCTCCCCTGCTCTATCAATACCCCGTCGACCTGCTGTTGCAACGCTTTAAATTCAAGGGCCAGCTCGCCGCCGGTAAAGTACTGTCACAATTACTGGCAAGATATCTGAAGACACAAATCGGCAACGGCGATTGCTATCGGCCAGACCTACTTATTCCCGTACCCTTACACTGGAAAAAACGCTTTGCCCGTGGCTTTAACCAAAGCGAAGAAATTGCCCGCGAACTATCCCAGCAACTCAATATCAAATATTGCCGGCACGCCATAAAACGTATTCTCAACACGCCCGACCAACACCACTTGTCACGCCATGCACGTCAACATCTGCCACTCAACACCTTTGCCCCAGGTCCAGCTAGCGGGCTACTGGCCGGTGCCCGCATTGCCCTCGTCGATGACGTATTAACCACCGGTAGCACGGCACAAGCTCTGAGCCTACGACTCCTAAAAGAGGGGGCAATGTCGGTCGAAATTTGGCTACTGGCCCGTACACCACTGGATAATTAAGCTGAGGATTCGGATAATGAGCGGCTGAAGACAATAGTGGATCGATGATGACACCTGCAAAGCAAACACTCGCCAATCCCTGTAACGAGAGCCTCTGGCAACAGTTGGTCAAGGAGGTCTCCGTTACCGCCAGCCAAGAGCCGGTTCTCGCAGGTTTTTTGCACTCGACGATTTTGAATCATAACGACTTGGCAGCGGCGCTGAGCTTCCACCTCGCCAATAAATTGCACAGTGACATTACCCCGGCGCTACTGGTGCGCGAGGTGTTTGATGATGCCTTTAGCAGCGATCCGACCATCATCGATAAGGCACGCTGCGATATTATTGCCTTTTACGAGCGCGACTCCGCCAGTCACGACTTCTCCACGCCCTTCCTGTATTACAAAGGTTTTCACGCCCTCACCGCCTATCGGGTCGCCCACTGGCTGTGGCACAACCAACGGCGCCCGCTGGCACTGGTATTGCAAAATCGTATATCCGTGGTGCTCGGCGTCGACATTCACCCGGCCGCACAAATTGGCAAGGGCGTGATGTTTGACCACGCCACCGGTTTGGTAATCGGTGAAACGGCGGTGATCGAAGACTGTGTGTCAATCTTACAATCGGTAACCTTGGGCGGCACCGGCAAGGAGGGTGGCGACCGCCATCCCAAAGTCCGTCGCGGTGTCTTGATAGGTCCCGGCGCCAAGGTGCTAGGCAATATCGAAATTGGCGAGGGCTCAAAAATCGCTGCCGCCAGCGTGGTGTTGAAAGATGTGCCCGCCCACTCTATCGTCGCCGGCGTACCGGCAAAAGTAATCGGTTCAACCAGCGCTGACGATCCAGCGGAGAGGATGGATCACGGCCTTGAGGGCTGTGGTAATAACTGAGGTTTAAATGTGTCGAAAAACATCTCGGTCGCCGGCTTTAATCGGCAAAGGCGATAACCTCTGCAATATGCTCTGCCCCCATCAAATGCATTAACAGACGGTCGATACCCAGTGCCACACCCGCACAGGATGGCAGACCCGCCTCAAGGGCGGCTAGCAGTTTTTCATCGGCGAGCATTTCGGGCTTACCCATGGCTCTACGCTGTTGGTTGTCGCTCTGAAAGCGGCGCCGCTGCTCATCGGCATCGAGTAATTCAAAGTAGCCGTTTGCCAATTCGCTGCGGTCGAGAAACACCTCAAAACGCCGCGCTACGGTCACACCACAAGCATCGACGCCCAGTTGCGCTAGAGCAGACATACATGCCGGATAGTCCTGTACAAAGACAACGCCAGGCGGCAAACGCGCCTCAATCTCAAAACTAAAAATAACATCTAGGCAAGTCGCTCGGCTCTCGTCACTCATATCTCGCTGGGCAACGTCACCCGCCAGCTCGGCCAAGGCAGCAAGGCTTGCCTGATGGGGATCGAGGTTCACTGTCGCCAAAAAAATATCGCGGTAGCTCACGCGCTGGGCAGTCTCATGACTCACACAAGCGACACTAACCAGCAAATCAGCAAGCTCTTCCATCAACTGGTTTTCGTCCCAGCCGGGGCGATACCACTCGAGTAGAGTGAATTCAGGATTGTGTCGATGCCCCCGATCACCGGCGCGGAAGGCTTTGGCCAGCGAGTAAATCGGCCCACAGCCCGTCGCCAACAGGCGTTTCATAAAGTATTCGGGGGAGGTTTGTAAATAACGCTGGGGCAGTTCGGTGTAGACACTATCGAGATGGGGATCGCTCACCGTACGCGCACCGAGTACGGGGACGTCAACCTCGAGTACTCGACGCAAGGCGAAAAAATCTCGCACTTGCGCCAACAATCGCGCCCTTTTGATCAGCGCATCATGCGATGCACTTGGTCGCCACTGAATCGGCACATCGCTATTATCCGACACGGTTCAGCGACACCCTACCTTTACGTATGATTTTTTGGACCGGCCGTTGCCGGGCAGAGCAGGCGGGGCACTAAAAATTTCACGGCTCACTTTTTGGCGCGGCCGATATACTCCCCGGTACGCGTGTCGACACTAACGAGTTCACCTTGGTTCAAAAACAAGGGGACCTTGATTACCGCACCGGTGCTCAAGGTCGCAGGCTTGGTGCCACCCTGGGCCGTATCGCCCTTAAGGCCAGGATCGGTCTCAGTAATTTCGAGGTCGACATGATTGGCCGCCGCCACCGCGAGGGGGGAACCGTTGTACAGGGTGACAACGCAGGTGTCCTGCTCACGTAACCAGAGCGCCGTGTCGCCAACGGAGGTTTTATCCGCCTGGTGCTGTTCGTAGGTATCGGGCTCCATAAAGTGCCAGTATTCACCGTCGTTATAGAGGTACTGCATATTTTGTTCGCTAACATCGGCCGCTTCGAGGCTTTCACCGGATTTAAAGGTGCGCTCCCAAACACGAGCTGTTTTCAGGTTTTTTAAGCGCACACGGCTAAAGGCTTGGCCCTTACCGGGTTTAACAAATTCATTGTCAATAATAGAGCAAGGGTCGCCGTCGAGCATGACTTTAAGACCGGAGCGAAATTCATTGGTAGAATAATTGGCCATTATTACCTCTTTACGTTTTCAGGGAGCATTTTGACGGCCGACATCATACCCCACACCAGCATCGATGGGCACCAGCCTTGTTGGCAGGACGAACTCGCTGCCACCATTCGCGATCCCGCCGTATTATTAGCGCGACTCGAGATAGCGCCAGCTCAACTCGATGGCGCAGCGGTGGCACAACAGGCCTGGTCGATTCGCGCCCCCCTGCCCTATGTTGCGCGCATGAAAAAAGGCGACATCAACGACCCTCTGCTAAAGCAAATATTGCCCCTTGGCGCCGAGATGCAGTCCGTACCCGGTTTTAGCAATGACCCACTGGCTGAAGAAGATGCCAACCCCATTCCCGGCGTGGTACACAAATATCACGGGCGAGTACTCTTTATTATTAGCCCGGCCTGTGCCATTCACTGCCGCTATTGCTTTCGTCGCCACTTTGCCTATGAGGACAATACTCCCGGCAAGGGGCAATGGCAGGCTGCCTTGGATTATCTACGCCAGGATGAGAGTATCAGCGAAGTCATCTACAGTGGCGGCGACCCCCTCGCTGCCAACGATAATTTCTTACTCTGGATAACACAACAGATTGCCACCATCCCCCATATCAAGCGCCTGCGTATCCACACCCGCCTGCCCCTCGTCATCCCCTCCCGCATCGATCAAAGCTGCCTGCATTGGTTGACGGCAACCCGCTTAAAGGTCGTGATGGTTTGGCATATCAATCACGCCAATGAAATTGATCAGGCGGTGATGGCGGCTGCACAAAAGCTGAAACAACACGGCATCGAATTACTCAATCAATCGGTGTTGCTAAAACAGGTCAATGACTCGGTGCCAACCCTGGTCGCGCTATCCGAGCGACTCTGGGATACCGGCATCCTGCCCTATTACATACACCGTCTCGACAAGGTCGCCGGCGCCGCCCACTTCCATATCAGCGACCAAAAAATTCGACGCCTACAGCAGGGCTTGATGGAAACCTTACCGGGTTATCTGGTGCCGCGCTTTGTTTGTGAGCAGCCGGGAGCGCGATCAAAAACAGCGCTATTTTTATCCGAACCCGGTGCGCCTTGACGACTCACAGGGCTACATCCAAAAAAAGTAAAAGCCGCAAATACAGTCTTGCAAACGATAAAGCACCCCCAAGCCGCTTATTCAGGGGCTTTCTGTCCCCACTTTGCAACACAGCAGGCATTATATAAGCCAATGCCTATACAAGCCTTGGGCTCTGGGCCGTATAATAAAAAGTAACTAGAATAAGTAACAATCGCTGTTTATAGCTTTTCATTGGAATTAAGAAGACCATCTATGGCAAAAGAGGGACGTTTGAAGCTGCTGATCGCCCACGATAATCGCGATGACGCCAATTGCCTGATTAGCTTGCTCGAGGGAGCTTCCTATCAGGTCGATGCGCAGGTTGTAGATTCTGCGGAAGCACTGGCCCAACTGTTACAAAACCAAACCTGGGATATCGCTATCGGCCACTTGCAAGCGACGCAGCTCCCCGCCAGAAAGCTGATGGCGGGCATACGTAGCCAGAAGCTCGATATACCGGCAATACTCATTAGCAACAGTAGCCAGAGCGTCGATGTCGTTGAGGGCATACGTATGGGCGCCACCTATGTGGTGCCGGTCGATGAAGACCAATACTTTCTTCTCGCCACATCCAGCACCCTTGAACAACTGAAACAGCGGCGTTTACAAGACGACTGGAAACAACGCTATAGCCTCGCAGAGAGCCGTTGTGAAGAGCTAATGGACTCGTCCAAAAATGCCATTGCACTGGTTCAAGATGGCACCTATATCTACGCCAACGAGTCCTTTAGTCAGCTGATGGGCTACAGTGACCCCGACGATCTAATCCTCTCGCCAGTTATCGACACCATAGCCTCCGACTCTCACGACAAAGTCAAGCCCTTCCTCAAACCCCTGACTGCAGACCAACAACTCAGTACTGCTAGTCTTGAGCTCAGCTGCCTCAGTGCTGACGAACAGGCAATCGATATTCGGATCACTATTTGTCAGGTCGAATATCAGAGCGAGCCGGCACTACAATTTCTAGTTAAACATGACCCCGCCAGTAGCAACGGGATTCAGCTGCCATCTGCAAAGACGCCAGCAACAGCCCCAGAGATAGAAATTCCGGCCCATGGTGCTGCCGCCTTCACCATCAACCCGCAAGCCACTCTCAACAATATCGACAGAGCAATTGAGCTGTCTGGCAAGGAGGGACAAGACAGCCTAATACTCTGCATTGAGGCCGAACAAGACGAGCAAATCCGCCGCGACACCAGCGCGGCTAACGCCGACCAAATCCTTATTGCCCTGACTGACTTTATTGTCTCAAAAACCCCCAAACAGGCCCGATTCAGTCGCGACAAACCAAATGTTATCAACTTTGTTTTCGATGATTTCACCCTGGAAGAAGGCAAGGCGTTTACTGAAGCCCTCTGTCGACAGATTGGCGAACACACCTTCCAAGTTGGCCCGCAAAGCGTGCTTATGTCGATCAGTGCCAGCATCGGGCTCATCACCACAAACACCGCCTCTGCACAGGTTTGCATCGAACAGTGTTTAAAAACGCTCCACGCAGCAGACCCCGAAACAGCGCTGGCAGCCGATGGCTCAAAAATCTTTATGATGGATGTCTTAAGTCAAACCGACTTTAGGCATGAGTCCGAAGAAAAAATCACACTATTTGGCCAGCAACTACTCGAGAAAAAACTGATCGGCATCGCCTTTCAACCCATCGTTGGCCTTAATGATGAATCTGCCGAGTTTTATGAAGTACTCATGCGACCAAAAATTGAGGAGTACCCGGATAACATTCCCCCGGATTTTATCAGCAAAGTCTTTGAAAGCCCGGTCGCTGCCGAAATAGATCGCTGGGTCATTCTCGAAACCGTAAAAAAACTCGCTGAAAAGCACAGCACAAACCCCAATACCTGTCTCTTTATCAACCTCAGTGCCGCTTCCATTCTCGACGAAAAATTCTGCCCCTGGCTAAAGTTAGCCCTAAAAACAACCCTAACACCCCCTCAGAACATCACCTTTCAACTGCGAGAAAGTGACGCCGGACGCTATATAGAGCAAAGCAAAGCATTGATCGTACAACTCAGGGCTATTCAGTGTAGCGTTGCGCTGACCCAGTTTGGCCTCTCCCACAACCCATTACTGGTACTGGACAAACTCAGCGTCGACTTCATCAAACTGGATAAGCAACTCATCCAAAACATCAAAGTCGGCGGAGAAGCGGAAGAGGAAACGCGTCAACTGATCATCTTGTTAAAGGAAATGGAGCAACACTGTATCGCCCCCTTTGTTGAAAGCCCGACGTCAATCCCTACCCTCTGGCAGAATGGCATTGAATATATCCAGGGGCATTACATTCAAGCCCCCAGTGCCACTATGGATTACGGCTTCAGCGAAGAAGATTAGAGCCCCTAGGCAGCGCCAGCTGAGCTTGGAAAAAGCAGCTCTCAGGGATTAAAAAACTTTAGCGCCTGTTCTTCCGGGTCTCTGCTCTGCCCGGCTGCGTTGAGCTTCTCCAAATAGGCTGCCCAGTATTCTGTCTGATGATCGCAAAGTTCCCGTAAATAGGCCCAGCTGTAAATCCCCGTGTTGTGCTCATCATCAAAATAAATCAATAGGGCATAGTGCCCCGCCGCCTCCAGCGCTGAAATTTTTACGTCCTTCTTACCGTATTGCAGTACCTCTTCACCCGGGCCATGGCCGCGCACTTCAGCACTGGGTGAGTGTACCCGTAGGTATTCGCCACTCAAGGTAAAGCTACTCTCATCGCCATAAGATAATTCAAGGCTACCCGCCCCCCGGTGAAACTTTACGGTACTTGGTGTCATAAGCAGATAGGGCCTGTTGGGTTGAGGGCTGGCGATTAAGTATGTTGTTAATAGACGGCGTTTGCGGCGACACGCGTTTAGCGCCGCAAAGGCTATTATAAGGTAGTTGAGGCCAAAAGGGCCTCCAAGCTTTGCTGAGTTTGCGGCCCCAGTAAAACTTGCTGCAACTCACCCTTAGGGTTTATAACAATCGTTTCCGGTAAGCCACCGCTGAGTGGGGCCGCTAAGTGAGGTCGAGGGTCATCCAGCAAGGTATCAAACTCTATACCCAATGCAGTGGTCTGTTGCCGCAGCTGCTCGCCGAGTACGCCATCAAAGTTGACCGACAAAACCCGTACGGTAGCGGGGTGCAGGCGTGCAAAGTCATTTAGCTCTGGGATTTCGGCCCGGCAGGGGTGGCACCACTGCGCCCAATAATTAATCAACACCACCTTACCCTGTAGTTCCTCTAAGCTGATAGAACCCCCACCGAGCAAACGGTAACGCGGCCCCTCGGCTTCGCCACAGCCCAGTAAACATGTCAGCCACAGCAATAAAAGAAATACTGCAGATTTACAACGAGGTAACACTGTTAGTCGGCTCGAAGTCTTGCCCATTAAATAAATCCTGTAGTGAAAGGGAGAACTGCTGCCTAGCGCCATGATCCACAACACCCATCATCGTCGCTAGGTGACTCGCCCAAGGGTATTGCGCGAGCACTTCAGTACCCCACGCTGAAGGCCTTCTTAAAAAACCACCACCTAAAACATCATTGAGTTCCAGCAGCGTCAGTTTTGCAGGGTCGCGCGTCAACACATAGCGACTCTCCGTCATGGGCATCAGGACACTGTGCTTAAGTAAGAGTAATCGCAAACGAGCCCACTGCCGCTCGTCGATACCCGATGTCAGAATATCGCTGTCGGCCAGTACATCACCGCGATGTTGGAAGTGTAGGCACTGAGAACAGATCACCAGCGCGGCAATCAAGTCGGGAAAATGACAGGGCTTATAGTTAGCACTGAAGGTCTCTAGGGCCCGTACCAACTCAGCCCCAGCCAAGATAATCATCCAACACAACTGAACCCACAGTAGAAATACCGGCACCATAGCAAAAGCGCCGTAAACCGTGTGATAACTGGAGTTCACCACTAACAGTGCAAAAAGAGCCTTGGCCACTTGAAAACACAGCGTCGTTAACAAGCCACTCCACAGGGCATAGCGAAACACCACGCGACAATTCGGGACCGCGACAAACAGCAAGGTAAAGCCCACCCAGGTCATTAACCAGGGCACATACTGCAGAAAAATGGCACTGAACTGAAATTTATTCAGATCCTGAACCAGCAATTGAAAAGACAGTAAGTAGGTCTGCATCAACAAACCCAAGCCTATCAGTAGGGGACCAAAACTCAGCACACCCCAATACAGTAGAAAGCTGCTCAAACCCCGCCGGCCACCGGCCGTTTGCCAAATTTGATTAAAGGTTTTCTCGATATTTGACAACATCAAGTAAGCGGTAATCATCAAAACAAACCCACCTACGGCACTGAGCTGGCGCGCCTGGGTAGAGAACTTACGGAGATAGGCCTGTACTTCGACACCGCTGCTGGGCACCAGGTTCTCAAAAATCAACTGTTCGACCTGCTCACCAAAGCCCTGAAAGGCAGGAATAATAGCGAACATGCTATACATCAGCGTCATCAGGGGGACAACGGCAAAGAGTGTCATGTAGGTCAGTGCGGCGGCACTCTGCCAACAACCATCGCGCTTATATCTATCTTTAAGGTAGAGCAGGAAGGCTATAAGTCTGTTTACCTTATGCCGCGAAAATAGCTCCCTACCTTTAACTGTCATCACAGCGACACCAGCGTTGCTCCATACAAAGGCCTTGTAAGTTAAAGGGCTACAGTAAGTAAAATATCACGCCCACATATAAAAATGGGTGGGCACTAGCCCTTGGAGCAAAAAGACTAGTCTGAGTAACTGTCCGATAGCGAGGCAAAAAAGGCGCCGCTATTAGACAGGCTTTCTGCTAACAGCCCCTAGGTTGCCGTGTAACCGCCATCGATTACCAGCTCTGAACCCGTCATATAGGAAGATTCATCCGTTGCCAAAAACAAGACACCCCATGAAACCTCTTTCGGTTCAGCCGGTCGACGAATGATGGCGCCACCTAACAAAGCCTCTGTGGCCTCTTTATCGGCCATGATTTCTGCCGTCATCGCAGTGGCAATCACGCCGGGGTGAACGGAGTTAACACGGATATTATAGGGCGCATATTCCACCGCAGCAGACTTGGTAAAGATGCGAACCGCACCCTTCGAGGCCTGATAGGCAGAAGCGTTTGACGCACCGGCAATACCATAAATCGATGAGATATTAATAATGGATCCACCACCGGCTTTTTCCATTGCGGGTAATACGTGCTTAACACCAAAAAACAGCCCCTTGGTATTGACGTTATTGACAAAGTCCCAGTCGACCGCGGTGGTTTCCTGAATGCTTTTTACCACGAAAACACCGGCATTATTCACCAACACATCAATTTGACCGAAGGTGTCGACAGCTGTCTTGATGACCATCTTCCAGTCATCTTCAGAGGCAACATCGTGTTTAACAAAAATGGCCTCACCACCTTTGGCTTTAACTTCAGCAGCCGTTGCCTGCCCCGCCTCCTCATTGAGATCAGTCAGTACAATACGACCACCTTCTTCGGCCAATAATAAAACATGCTCACGGCCCATGCCCGCTGCACCACCGGTTACCAAGCAAACTTTATCCTGAACGCGTCCCATAACTTACTCCTCAACACTGATTTCAAATCGACTTTAAATATACAAAGGCGGCACTGATGGCCGCGCGGCAATCTAACATGCAGAGCCAGTATTGTCATTGTCGCCTAAACCGCATCTCTAGAAGAAGTAGGCGGTTGTTTAGCGATATAGGAAAAGGCAAGGGACCTGTTATACCTTACAAGTCTAATACAGGGCCTGAAAGGGCCAAGTGGCGCTGAAAGAGCAGCTAGT
This sequence comes from Gammaproteobacteria bacterium 53_120_T64, assembly GCA_002162815.1. Lineage (GTDB taxonomy): Bacteria > Pseudomonadota > Gammaproteobacteria > Pseudomonadales > Porticoccaceae > Reddybacter. The sequence goes on from MAAT01000026.1 coordinate 34,894, forward strand.
ATGGAGAAGACCAGCAATCTGCTGGGATCGCTAGCCAAAGCCCAGCATGATGCCGTACAAACACTTGTAACCAGGTACGCACCAGTGCCACCACAAGGGTAGTCGCTATATCTACCTTATGACGGCCAGCAGTAAGATTGTAGAAAAACCTCACTGAGATACGGTAAAAAAACCGCTATTTCTCAATTACTAGCGACAACAATCCCCTAAAGATTGATTAAGCCAGTGGCTCCTCGGCCAATGACTCCTCAACAAAGGATTCTTCTACTTCGACACCAAAAATTTCGCGGTACATCACACCTGTCATTGCCAGCATCATCGGGTAAGCCCAAATAAGACCGATGCCCAAAGGTAGAGCGCTGATCACAAGGATTAATCCCATAAACAAAAACAGGAAAAACAGCTTAAACCAGTGAGTGGTCACAGCTTTTCGGGATGTTTCCATGGCCTCCCAAACCCCGAGGTTTTTCTCCACCACCAGTGGTACGGCAAACATATAGGCTAGTGATAAATATATACCGGGAATAACGAGTAGCAGGAAGCCAAGAGTTATTAAAATAGACATCAATACCGCTACACCGAGTAGCGGTAAGGTATAGGTAAAATAACCAAAGACACTAGTATAAGACAGTGGTAACTCCACAGACCTATGGATACCTAACATAATGATTCCCGCCATAAAGGGGTACATTATCGCCATAATTGCTACCTGCAACATTACTGACGATAGCATTCCGCCACTTACATTACCCCCAGCAGCCAGCAAGGCACCACCGCCACCGAGCAGGGCCCCAAACGTCAGCATCACTAAAACAAGGATTGCACCGGCTGCCCAAAAAGAACCTTTTAAGCCGTTTGTCTTCTCCCACGCCTCACTCAAGACAGCTGTAATCTGAAAGTCATAGTCTCCAAACTCAAGATTTGTTTCTGTCACGGGCGCATTAGAATCTGCATTCGATGTATCCATAGCCAATTTCCTTATTCCCTTTTCTCCGACCAATAGATACTATTGCCGGTCATTTATGCATTAAATACTCTGTCATTCGATACCTAAAAAGCACTCTAAGCCAATAATTATCTACCTTCAAGAAGGTTTAAATTAGCCCGCGGGGAGTGAGGAACAAGTCACGTAAAAGCATACTTTAGCCAAACAAAAGCTTTATAAGAAGAAATCACCAGCGCAACAGGGCTTGAATATAATCTGTTATACAACAAAAAACTCAGCTTGGTGAAGACCAGGCTGAGTTTTTAATACGCCAATTAAAAAAGCAGATGTAACTTAAAGAATAAGTAAAGGCCTCACCTTATAACGGTCAGTTGTGTTTCAACCTATGTGAGCCTGTAAATAGTTCTGTGTAACTGTCGGGGTTAAATGTAATCAGTAAGGCGGTCTTCGAACTCGATCATAAAGCGATTGAGGGCGGGCTTCCAGTTTCTAATTGGCA
>MAAT01000069.1 GCA_002162815.1 Gammaproteobacteria bacterium 53_120_T64
TCTTTTCGGATTCGGCCGTGCTGCGCGCCTGGTCGGTGTCCTCTATGCGCAGAATAAACTGGCCCTGGTGCTGGCGGGCGAAGCAGAGATTAAACAGGGCAATATAGGCGGTGCCGACGTGGGGGTCACCCGTCGGCGAGGGCGCGATGCGCGTGCGAACAGTCATAGAGAAAACACCAGTACTAAGGAAAATAGAGCCGGCAATTATATCGTGCTTTGGTGCAACGAGTGGATCACTTTTGGGCGACTGAACAAATAACCCTGGCCACTTGCCACACCCAGGCTAATTAGGCAGTCCCAATCCGCCTGACTTTCCACACCGACGGCAATCACCGGCAGCGAGCGCGCCTCGGCAAGTTGTACTAGGGCCTTAATATAAAACTGGTTATCCGACAGGGCGTGAATGTTGCGGCTTAAACTGCGGTCAAGCTTTAAATAATTAAGGGGCATGCTGCCTAAATACGCGAAGCCCGACGTGCCGAGGCCGAAGCCGTCTATCCCTAGCCCCGCGCCGTGGCCGGCGAGGATCGCTGCAAAGTGACGAATATCGTGATCGGCCAGTTTCACCATCGGCTCTGCAAACTCACAGCTTAACAAACGGGCAAATACCGGATTGTCACCCAGAAACGCATCCATCCAGCAATGAAACTCTGCCGACTTTAGGGAGCTCAAGCAAATGTTGACATGGAGACTGTCGTCTCTATCGCGCCACTGTGCGGCAAGCTCGGTGAGTACGAGTTGGTCGAGGGCCGGCGCTCGGTCTGCTCGCTCGAAGGCGGGTACGACAATTCGGGAGCTTAAATCCGGGCCATCAAAAGTGGCGGGGAAACTGGAGAATAGCTCATAGGCGAGAATCTCTCGATCGGTGGCACTAAAGACGCCCTGAATATTGAGCTGTATGTTCTTCTCGGCGATGATTTGTGCGGTAAAAACGTGCCAGTCGATGGCGGAAAGGGAGACCAGCGGTGCCTGAGCCCCTTGAATGTCGGCGAAGCGGGCCCACCCGCTGACCTGATGTTGGGTGAAAGAGCACAGCACCATATCGGCCTCGCTGAGCAGCTCGGAGCCATTGCTGACATTGTCAGAGTAGGTGTAGCCCATCTGAATCACCAAGGGCTGTTCGTGTTGCCTTTGCCAGCTGAGTTCTGCAACCCCGTTAAATAGCTCCTCGGCGAGGCGGCCAGCCTCTTCCGCGTCAATGCCACTAACAAACACGGCAATTTCTGGCCCCTGACGACGGGCAATCACGGCTTGCTGATAGTCGGCGAGAGACTCCCGTAAACAATTGGCCAGCGCCAGTAGTACGCTGTTGCCCTCGACCCGCCCGGCCATTTGATTGATTTTATCGAGCCCTTGCACGGCAAAAATCATCAGTACAGCACAGTGTTGGCCGCTTTCATCATTCGCAAAACTGCAGAGCCGCGCATCAAAATCGGCGCGATTGGAGAGCCCTGTAAGGGGGTCGGTGTGCGTTTGACGGAGTAAGTTGGCGATTAAATCGAGTTGACTGCGAAAGGAATTCTGCAGCTGCGAGGACATTTGATTTATGGCTCTGACTAGGCTGGCCAGCTCCCGGGTGCGAGGCATAGCGGCCTGTTCAATAAACTCCTGCCGGGCAATACTCTGCACTTGCGACTCAAGTGCTTGCAGAGGGGCCAATAAGCGACGGAGGACTGGCCACAACAGCAGAGCAACAATCGCGCTAATCAATGCCAACCAACTTAACTGGCCCACTGCCATATGCCACAGGTCATTGTTGGCCCGGCCCGGATGACTCACCACCACTAAGCTCCCTAAACGTGTCCAGCCTGAGGCAACCTCGGCTACGCCCTCATTGGCCGATAAGCCAATGAGGGCGACAAACCATTGGGGCGAGGTATGAGCTACCCGCTCAAAACGTCGTTCAATAATCAGTTGGTCGTTAATATCCCGAAAATAAATGCCTTGGTAAAATCCATTGTCAGAGACCCCGCTAAGGATGGTTTCAAGGGCGGGTAGGTCTTGCCGACTTGCCGCTGCCGATATTGAAAGGGCGATAGACGTCGCCGTATCTTCGCTATGGCTACGCAATTGATGCTCAAGCAAGTTTTTCATACTTCTCAGGCCAACGCTCATATTGCCAATATACAGGAGAAGCATTGCCGCCAGTATGGCGCTTAATAGCTGTCGGAACAGGGTCACGGATGACTTCCAAAATCAAAACGACCTGATTTTAGTTCAAGCTCCAAGTACTGCCAACGCCGCCACGCCTAGTCTGAGAGCTAGTGGGCATTTAATGCCGGCCTATAAAAACCAGGCCTCAACAGCGAGCGCCAGGGGAGCGCGACTCAGCATCCCCCCTTGCGCTTATGTTGAGGCAATAGCTTTAGCTAAAGACCAAGTGGCTGTCCGTCAATGTCACATGAATGGTGTGCCCCGGGAGGTAGTCGCCGGCGAGTACAGCCTGAGCTAGAGGGTTCTCCAACAACTGCTGGATTGCTCTTTTTAACGGCCGGGCGCCATATACCGGGTCAAAACCAGCCTCGCAAATGGTTTCCATGGCCTCATCATCGAGTTCAAGACTCAGTTCGCGGTCGGCAAGCCGCATTTGCAATAGGGCGATTTGGATATCGGCAATACCGCGAATTTGATGCCGGGCCAGAGGATGAAATACCACCACCTCATCAACCCGGTTAATAAATTCGGGGCGAAAGTGGTTGCCGACAACACCCATCACCGCCGACTTCATCACCTCGTAGTTATTCTCACCGGCAAGCTCCTGAATAATATCGGAGCCCAGGTTCGAGGTCATGACAATCACCGTGTTGCGAAAGTCAACGGTGCGACCCTGGCCATCCGTTAAGCGCCCGTCATCGAGTACCTGCAGGAGGATATTAAAGACATCCGGGTGGGCCTTCTCCACTTCGTCGAGCAGTAGCACCGAATAGGGTCGACGCCTGACCGCCTCGGTTAAATAACCGCCCTCCTCGTAACCGACATAGCCCGGAGGTGCACCCACGAGGCGAGCGACGGAGTGCTTTTCCATAAATTCTGACATGTCGATGCGTACCATGGCCTCGTCGCTATCGAACAAAAACGTCGCCAACGATTTACACAGTTCGGTTTTACCGACACCGGTAGGGCCGAGGAATAGGAAGGAACCGTTGGGCCGACTCGGGTCGGATAATCCCGCCTGCGAGCGGCGCACCGCATTGGCAACCGCCGTAACGGCTTCATCCTGGCCAATCACTCGCTCATGCAGGGCATATTCCATACGCAGCAATTTGTCACGCTCGCCCTCCAGCATTTTTGCTACGGGGATGCCGGTCCACTTGGAGACGACCTCGGCAATTTCTTCTTCCGTGACTTTATTGCGCAAGAGCTGCATTTCCAGAATTTGCGTATCATCGGCCGCGGCAAGCTGACTCTCAAGCTGGGGTATTAAGCCATATTGCAGTTGCGACATTTTTTCAAGATTTCCACTACGACTCGCCGTTTCCAGGTCTAAACGAGCCTGCTCAAGTTCGCTTTTAATATGGGCCGAGCCCTGCACAGCAGATTTTTCTGCCTTCCAGATTTCTTCCAGATCGGCGAACTCTCGCGAGATCTCGGCAATGTCATCGTGGATTTTTTCGAGGCGTTTTTTCGAAGCTTCATCCTCATCCCGCTTCATCGCCTCGCGCTCGATTTTAAGCTGTATCAAGCGTCGTTCGAGCTTGTCCATAACTTCTGGTTTGGAATCAATCTCCATGCGGATGCGGCTGGCGGACTCATCAATTAAATCAATTGCCTTGTCGGGTAATTGTCGGTCGGTAATATAGCGCTGAGATAATTTCGCCGCCGCAATAATGGCCGAGTCGGTAATGTCGACGCCGTGGTGAACCTCGTAACGCTCTTTGAGGCCACGTAGAATGGCGATGGTGTCTTCTTCTGAGGGCTCTTCAACCAGCACCTTTTGAAAACGTCTTTCCAGAGCCGCGTCTTTTTCAATGTACTGGCGGTATTCATTTAAGGTGGTCGCGCCGACACAGTGTAATTCGCCTCGCGCCAGTGCGGGCTTGAGCATATTACCGGCATCCATTGCGCCCTCGGCCTTACCGGCGCCGACCATGGTGTGCAGCTCATCGATAAATAAGATGATGCGGCCCTCTTGTTTACCAAGCTCATTAAGAACCGCTTTAAGCCGCTCTTCAAAATCACCACGAAACTTAGCGCCGGCCAATAAAGCCCCTAAATCAAGGGACAATACACGCTTGTCTTTCAAACCCTCGGGCACTTCGCCATTAATAATACGCTGGGCCAGTCCCTCAAGAATCGCCGTTTTACCGACACCCGGCTCGCCAATTAATACCGGGTTATTTTTAGTGCGACGTTGTAAGACTTGAATAGTGCGGCGAATTTCATCATCGCGACCAATCACCGGATCCAGTTTGCCCTGCTCCGCTCGCTCGGTCAGATCAATGGTGTATTTGTCGAGGGCCTGACGGTTTCCCTCGGCCTCGGGGTTATTCACCGACTCACCACCACGAATTTTAGCGACGACATCTTGGAGGCATTTTTTGTCACCGTATTTCGCCAGTAACTTGCCGTCCGCATCGCTGCCATCAAACAACGAGAGGAGCACAGCTTCACTGGAAATAAACTGGTCACCCTGCTGCTGAGCCAATTTATCGGCAAGATTGAGTAGGCGGGACAAGCCTTGGGAAACACTCACATCCCCCGTTGGGCTTTGAATTTTGGGTAGCGCATCCAGCTTCGCATTGAGCTCAGACTGTAAACCGGCGACATCAAAACCCGCCTGCCCAAGCATAGGGCGCACAGCCCCGCCCTGTTGGTTGAGCAGCGCGCAGACTAAATGTAGGGCTTCGATGGCGCTGTGATCGCGGCCAACGGCCAGTGATTGTGCTTCGCCCAGGGCATTTTGTAACTGTGTGGTTAAACGATCTTGTTGCATTCAGCATCTCCATCAGCGCTTTTATGACATACCGCTTATCTGGGGGCGAAGCCTGGGTTTGCAATTGCGGGGTGTCATTTAATTGCTGGAGATCAATTAAATCAGTGTTTTTAAAAAAACGCTAAGGATGAAACGTGTCGATTATTTTGACCACATCGAAAGCCGGTTTTTCATAGGGGTGCTGGGCTTTTAAGGCGCTGATCGCCGCTTGAATATGTGCTTCGCTACAAACTAATTCGACTTTATACTCGACGACACGCTCAATAACATCCTGCCGGCCTAGCGCCGGCTGGCTTCCGGCTAAAGGGCGAAACTGCCCTTCGCCAGGACATTGCCAGCTGCAGCGGTCGTAGTTACCAATGCGTCCAGCACCGGCAATAAAGAGTGCGTCTTTAACCTTTTCAAGATGGCTGGCCGGCACATAAAAACTAATTTTGTACATTTTATGCGTGCAACTTTATTTTTTTAATTGCACTTAATACAACACGTTAAAAAACTTACGCTGGTACTCTACGGCGAGGGGTTCGCCCTTGCCCATTGAGGCCAGTACGTCGAGAAAGGCTTTTTTGGCAGTGCCTTCTCGAAAGGCTTTATCTTCAGATACCACCCGCAGTAATAAGTCGAGAGCCTCCTTGAATTGATTGTTCTGGCTATATTGCAAAGATAATTGATAGGCTAGCTCTAGGTTGTCCGGGTCGCTATTGAGTTGCTCCTCTAGCGCCTTGATCTCCGGTGACTTAGCCGCCTCACGTTTGAGTTCAAGACTCGCCAGCAGGCGATCAAAATGGCCGTCTCTATCAACCAGGGCAATGGCGTCCATTGTCGTTTGCGCTTCATCACAACGATTCATCTCAACCAATGTAAATGCCAGTGACATGGCAATATCGTAGCGCTGGTCGGAATCTTTATAGGCCGGACGCAAGGTCTCCAGTGCCGCTGTATAATCTTTATCGGCCAACATTTGTTGAGCCTGTGCCAACTGGGCATCCCAGGGCTTGGGCAGGTGTTTGTCGAGTAACTCACGAATCTCTTTCTCGCTCTGCGCACCCTGAAAAGCATCGATGGGCTGCCCATCTTTCATAAAGATGACGGTGGGTAAGCTGCGAATACCAAACTGACCGGAAATATTTTGCTGCTCATCGGCATTCACTTTTGCCAATACAAACTGCCCTGCGTACTCAGTGGCCAGTTTTTCCAATACCGGCATTAAGGCTTTGCAAGGCGCACACCAATCGGCCCAGAAGTCGATCACCACCAATCGCTTACTCGACTCTTCGAGCACAGCGGCTTGAAAATTCTGCTCATTAACATCGAAAATAGTTTCAGATAGCTCTGAACTTACCCCTAATACCATTAAACCATCCATCGAATTACCTGTTTGCTTATTCATTTTACGAAAACCCTCGCATTTCTAAATAGGCGCATCCACGCGCCATCTTCATTCCAGTTACCGGGATACCAAGAGTTCGTCACCGCACGAAACACGCGCTCGGGGTGAGGCATCATCAAGGTGACGCGACCATCAGCCGTGGTGACGCCAGCAATACCCGCTGGCGAACCGTTGGGGTTGGCCGGATAATTCTGGGTGATATTTAAGTCGTTATCGATATAGCGCAGAGCCGCCAGCCCCGAGGTATTCAAGGATTCAAAAGCCTGGCTGCTGGTGAATTCCGCTCGGCCCTCGCCGTGGGCGATGGCGACCGGCATATGGGAACCGGCCATGCCCTGTAAAAAGATAGATGGCGATGCTTCCACTTTAACCAAGGCCACTCGCGCCTCAAATTGCTCGGAGGTATTGCGCACGAAACGCGGCCACAACTCGGCACCGGGGATTAATGATTTTAGATTCGACAACATCTGGCAGCCATTGCAAACACCTAAACTGAAACTGTCGTCACGTTGGAAAAACCCGGTGAACATATCCCGCAGGGCAGAATTATAGAGGATGGTTTTAGCCCAGCCCTCCCCTGCACCCAGCACGTCACCATAGGAAAAACCACCACAGGCAACCATGCCCTTAAAATCGCTGAGTTCAACACGCCCGGCGATAATATCGCTCATGTGCACATCGACAGCGGCAAACCCGGCGCGGTCAAAGGCGGCGGCCATTTCAACTTGGCCATTGACGCCTTGTTCACGCAGCACTGCGATACGGGGTTGAATACCGGTGTTAATAAATGGCGCGCAGATATCGTCGTTGACGTCGTAACTGAGCTTGACGCTTAAACCGGGGTCGGCCTTGGCGATTTGCTCGAACTCTTGCTGTGCGCAGCTGGGATTGTCGCGCAGGGTTTGCAGGCGGTAGCTTGTTTGCGCCCACGTTTGCTGTAGATCGGTCCTCGGCTTTGAAATTAACAAACTGTTGGCGTTGCTAATTTCGATGCGGTCGGCTTTATTGGTGGTGCCAATGCAGTGTAAATGGGCGCCCAAGCCGGCATTTTTAAAACGCTGTACGACCGAATCGAGTCGCGCCGTTTCAACTTGCATAACCGCACCCAACTCTTCGGCAAAGAGGGTTTGTAAGGTGTCACCAGCCTCGGGCAATTGCACGGATATACCGCAGTGGCCGGCAAAACTCATCTCCAGCAAGGTGGCTAAGAGGCCGCCATCGGAGCGATCGTGATAGGCCAATAATTCATCGGCCTCAAGACACGCCTGCAGCGCCTCGAAAAAGCCTTTAAACAGCGCCGGATTGTCGAGATCGGGGCAACTATCGCCGGTCTGCCCGTACACCTGAGCCAGCACGGAGCCGCCAAGGCGGTAGTTGCCGAGCCCCAGGTCGACATACAACAAGCTTGTTTCGATGGCGCTATTTTGCAGTTGCGGGGTCAGTGTTTTACGTACATCCAGAACCGGAGAAAAAGCTGTAATTACAAGGGATAGCGGTGAGGTGACGGCGCGGCTCTCGCCATCTTGCTGCCAGGCGGTGCGCATCGACATCGAATCCTTACCCACCGGAATGGTAATACCCAGTGCTGGGCACAATTCCATGCCGACGGCCTCGACCGTGCGGTACAGTTTTTCGTCTTCACCCTTATGACCGGCGGCACACATCCAGTTGGCCGATAATTTAATGTCGGCTAACTGGCCGATGCGACTGGCGGCAATATTGGTTAGGGATTCGCCCACCGCCATCCGCCCGGAGGCAGCGGCATCGATTAAGGCCAGTGGCGTGCGCTCGCCCATCGCCATGGCTTCACCGGCAAAGCTGTCGTAAGACACCGTGGTGACGGCGCAGTCGGCAACCGGCACCTGCCAGGGGCCAACCATCTGGTCGCGGGCAACCATGCCGGTAATCGAGCGATCACCAATGGTAATCAAAAAACTTTTACTGGCCACTGTGGGGTGACTGAGTACGCGCTCAACAGCTTCGTCCAGCGCGACATTGTCGAGTGCCAAAGGCAACAATTGAAGGTCGTGTTTGGAGGCTTCACGGTGCATTTTTGGCGCCTTGCCAAACAGTACCGACATCGGTAAATCGACCGGTGAATTTTTGAACTCACTGTCGCTAACCCTTAGTGCCTGCTCTTCAGTGGACTCGCCGACCACCGCATAGGGGCAGCGCTCGCGCTCGCAAATGGCGGCAAAAATCTCGAGATTATCAGGGGCAATGGCGAGCACATAGCGCTCCTGGGCCTCGTTACACCAAATTTCCAAGGGCGACATACCCGGCTCGGCATTGGGTACGGCGCGCAGTTCAAAGCTACCGCCACAACCGCCGTCTTTCACCAGCTCCGGCAAGGCATTGGAGAGACCACCGGCGCCGACATCGTGAATAAAGGCCAGGGGATTGTCATCGCCCAGCTGCCAGCAACGGTCGATCACCTCCTGACAGCGGCGTTCGATTTCGGGGTTTTGGCGCTGCACCGAGGCAAAGTCTAGGTTCTCACTACTACTGCCGGTCGCCATCGATGATGCCGCACCGCCACCGAGGCCAATTAGCATCGCCGGGCCACCCAATACCACCAGTTTATGACCCGGTGCGAAAGGCGGTTTATCGACGTGATCAGCGCGAATATTGCCATAGCCACCGGCGATCATGATCGGCTTGTGATAACCCCGTCGCTCACCGGCAACGTCCTGTTCAAAGGTGCGAAAATAACCACAGAGGTTGGGGCGGCCAAATTCGTTATTAAAGGCGGCACCACCGATCGGGCCTTCAAGCATAATATCGAGGCCGGAGACAATACGCCCCGGCTTGCCGTAATCGTCTTCCCAGGGCTGAATAAACCCGGGAATCCGCAAGTTAGAGACACTAAAGCCACTCAAGCCGGCTTTCGGTTTCGAGCCACGCCCCACTGCGCCCTCGTCGCGAATCTCACCGCCGGAACCCGTACCCGCACCGGGAAAAGGCGCAATCGCCGTCGGGTGGTTGTGGGTTTCCACCTTCATCAGCAGGTGAATATCTTCCTGAGAATAGCCATAAGTCGCTGCAGCGGGATCGGGGAAGAAGCGCCCTCCCGCACTACCTGCCACCACGGCGGCGTTATCGGAATAGGCCGAGAGAACATTCTCACCACCCACGGCATTGGTATTGCGAATCATGCCAAACAGAGAGTGCTCTTGTTCTTCGCCGTCGAGTGTCCAGCTGGCATTAAATATTTTGTGGCGACAGTGCTCGGAGTTAGCCTGGGCAAACATCATCAACTCGACATCCACCGGGTTGCGAGCAAGCTCAATAAAGTTCTCGACTAAATAATCAATTTCATCATCGGCCAGGGCTAAGCCCAGCTCAATATTGGCGGCTACCAGGGCCTCGCGGCCGCCACCAAGCACATCGACCAGCGCCATCGGCTTGGGTGTCTGTATGTCAAAGAGCCGCTCAGCCTCACTCAGCTCGGTAAACACACACTCGGTCATCCGGTCGTGGAGCAAATAACTCAAGGCCAGCCATTCCTGCGGCTGCAGTTCGCGTGTCAGTTCAACGCGATAACTGACGCCCCGCTCGAGGCGCTTAATACTCGCTAGGCCCGTATTGTGGGCAATATCCGTCGCCTTGCTGGACCAGGGAGAGATAGTGCCTGACCGTGGTAACACCACACAGTTCAGGGTGCTTTTAGGCGCGGCCGCTGACTTTGTACAGTGCTCATTATCTACACGGCTGGGGCCGTAGCTGAGTAAGGCCTCTAGGGTTGACCGCTCGTCCTCAGTTAAGGCCTGACTAATATCGGCAAGATGAACATATTCGGCAAAAAGCGCTTTGACAGCAGGTTGTTCAGCCGCTAGTACGGCAAGTAATTTCTGACTACGGAAGGGGGATAAGGCCGGAGCGCCGCGGAGAGTCAGCATCAAAAAATCTCAGTCGTTGGGGAGGGATTTGAAAGCCGCCCATTGTACTGTAAATGCCAATGGACAGCAGCCTTGATAGATAGCCATTCAGCAGCGGCTAGGCCTCACCAAGGCTCGAGCCAAAATACCGTCGACTGAATACGCACGGCGCCAGCTTACTGGCATAAGCGAGTAGATGTGGTCGCACCAAAGTGGCGACGTTTTACAAGCACTCATTCCAAATAGCATTTATTTATCTAACAAAAGATCTCTTAGATAGCTTTGCATATAAGGCGCAGCACAACACCTTTAGCACGATGTAGACAAGCACAGTGGAGATGAGGGGAGTAGTAGGCCAACTTGCTCCTCTTCGCAGCCACATTAGGGATGACGCGGATGTCTTCGCTCACTCAATAGCACTGCATGAGGGTACAGCACAACCTGGAACGGCATTTTTATTGCAGATTTATTGGTATTGGGTGTCTAAATTAACACTAGAGGAACCACTTATGTCTCTATTCAGCCACTACCAAGAAAAGTACCAGCAGACCCGAGTTGAAGAGTGCAGCTTGAAAGATTATCTCAACTTGTGTCGAGAAACCCCCTCGGTCTATGCCACCGCAGCGGAGCGCCTGTTACTGGCGATTGGCGAACCTGAGTTGGTCGACACCTCACAAGACCAGCGCTTAAGCCGAATTTTTTCCAACAAAATTATCAGTCGCTATAAGCCCTTCGAGGACTTTTACGGCATGGAGGAGGCGGTCGAAAATATTGTTAGCTTTTTCCGTCATGCCGCCCAGGGATTAGAAGAACAAAAACAAATACTGTATTTACTGGGCCCTGTCGGCGGTGGCAAATCATCTATTGCTGAAAAGCTTAAAAGTTTGATGGAAAAATACCCCATTTTTTGCCTCAAAGACTCCCCTGTCTTCGAATCACCACTGGGCTTGTTTGAGCGCGCGGAGGATGGCGATATTCTGGAGCAGGAATACGGTATACCGCAGCGCTATTTGCGCGCCCGCATGTCACCTTGGGCGGTAAAACGTTTACACGAATACGGCGGTGATATCAGCCAGTTTCGCGTGCAGAGAATTTACCCCTCTCGGGCCGATCAAATTGCCGTTTGTAAGACAGAACCGGGCGATGAAAACAATCAAGATATTTCAGCTTTGGTAGGCAAGGTCGACATTCGCCGCCTCGAAGAATTCGCCCAGGACGACCCCGATGCCTACAGCTATTCAGGTGGTCTCTGTCGCTCCAATCAGGGGCTGTTGGAATTTGTCGAGATGTTTAAAGCACCGATTAAAGTGCTGCATCCGCTGTTAACGGCAACGCAGGAAAGTAATTACAATGGCACAGAAGCCATTGGCAATATCCCCTATGAAGGCACGGTTCTGGCCCATTCCAATGAGGCTGAGTGGCAAACCTTTAAAAACAATCGCACCAACGAGGCCTTTATTGACCGTGTCTATATCGTCAAAGTGCCCTATTGCATGCGCGTCAGTGATGAGATTAAAATTTATTCAAAGTTATTGAACAACAGCTCACTTGCTACCTCGCCCTGTACACCCGACACCTTGAAAATGCTTGCCCAGTTCACCACCCTGTCACGGCTGATTGAACCGGAAAACTCAAGTGTTTATTCAAAGATGCGCATCTACGATGGCGAAAACCTGAAAGATCTGGACCCGAAGGCAAAGTCGATTCAGGAGTATCGAGACAACGCCGGTGTTGACGAAGGCATGCAGGGCTTATCCACCCGCTTTGCCTTCAAGGTGTTATCAAAAGTATTTAACTTCGACACCACGGAAATTGCCGCCAATCCGGTGCACCTTCTCTATGTCCTCGAAAACCAAATCGAACAGGAACAATATCCCTCGGAAATTCGCGATCGTTACATGAATTATATTAAAGAATATTTGGCGCCGAATTATATTGAATTTATCGGCAAAGAAATTCAAACAGCCTACCTCGAGTCATACTCTGAATACGGCCAAAACCTCTTCGACCGCTATGTCACCTATGCCGACTTCTGGGTGCAGGATCAAGAATACAGAGACCCAGAAACGGGAGAAATTTCGGATCGTGAAACCCTTAATGGCGAGTTAGAAAAAATTGAAAAGCCTGCCGGTATCAGCAATCCAAAAGACTTTCGCAGTGAAATTGTTAACTTTGTACTGCGCGCCCGTGCCAGCAACGAAGGGCAAAACCCGAAATGGACCAGCTATGAGAAGCTGCGTGCCGTGATTGAGAAAAAGATGTTTGCCAGCACCGAGGATCTACTGCCGGTTATTTCCTTCAGCGCCAAATCATCTGAGGATGAGGAAAACAAACATCACAACTTTGTCGAGCGTATGGTCGAGCGAGGCTATACCGAGAAACAAGTCCGTCTATTGTCAGAATGGTATTTACGCGTCAGGAAATCACAGTGAAATAAGCCCCCTAAGGAGCAACCATGGGATTTCTGATTGATCGACGACAGCAGGGCAAACACAAGAGCGCAGTCAATCGACAGCGCTTTTTGAAACGTCATAAGGCGCAAATCCGCCGCTCTCTCGAAGAGCGCTTGCGCCAGCGTAGTATTACCGATACCGATAAGGGCGAATCAATCAATATCTCTAGCAAGGATACCCATGAGCCCCGCTTTCACCACGGCCCCGGTGGCCGGCAGATGCGCATCTTCCCCGGTAATCACGAATTTACCGCAGGCGATAGACTACCGCGACCTCAAGGTGGTGCTGGGGGTTCAGGTCAGGAGGCCAGTGACTCCGGAGAAGGTACGGATGACTTCGTGTTTGAAATCAGTCAGCAAGAATTCCTTGAGCTTCTGTTTGAAGATCTAGAGCTACCGAATTTAATTCGCAAGCAATTATCGGTAGATAGAGAACTAAAACCTCGCCGGGCTGGCTTTAGTAGTAGCGGAAACCCTTCAAATATTAGTGTTATTCGCTCTATGCGCTCCGCAACTGCTCGGCGTATCGCCATGAGTGCGGGTAAACGAAAGGAGCTTCGTGCGCTTCAGGAGGAATTAAAAGAACTAGTTACAAGGCCCGATTTCCCGCAATCGCTAGCCGATGAGTTGGAGGAAAAAATTGCCCACCTAAGAGAAAGGATCAACCGTGTACCCTTTCTCGATGACATCGATCTGCGCTATCACCAGCAGATTCTCGAACCGGTACCCTGCTCAAAAGCGGTGATGTTTTGCATTATGGATGTCTCAGGCTCTATGGACCAGGCCACCAAAGATCTCGCCAAGCGGTTTTTCATTTTGCTCTACCTGTTCCTCGATCGCCACTACGAAAAAACAGATATTGTATTCATCCGTCACCACACCATCGCCAGTGAAGTGGGTGAACACGACTTTTTCTACTCCCGTGAAAGCGGTGGCACCGTCGTCTCCAGCGCTTTGACCTTAACTGAAGAGGTCATTAACAAGCGCTACCCCACCAATGAATGGAATATTTACGTAGCCCAGGCCTCCGATGGCGACAATTGGCCGGATGATAGCGCCAGATGTCTGCAAATCCTCAAACAATTACTACCCAAACTGCAGTACTTCGCCTATGTGGAAATTGCCCAGCGCGACAATGTGCTGTGGCGCTCCTATCGTGCGGTGGAAGCAGAGCACGGTGACACCTTTGCCATGGAACATATAACCAGTGCCGCCGATATATACCCCGTTCTTCGCGCACTGTTTAGGAAGCAAGAGTCATGAGCAGTAGTCAGTTGATTTCAGACAGTTCGGAGTGGACCTTTGAATTACTTGAGCGCTATGAAAAAGTCATTGGCGATTTGGCTGACAGCTTCCAATTAGACACCTACCCGAACCAAATTGAACTTATCAATTCTGAGCAAATGATGGATGCCTATACCTCCGTTGGCATGCCCATCAATTATCACCACTGGTCCTTTGGCAAGCATTTCATTGGCACCGAACAAAACTACCGCCGCGGTCATATGGGCCTAGCCTATGAGCTGGTTATCAACTCAAATCCTTGCATTTCGTACCTACAAGAGGAAAACACCCTAACCATGCAGGCCCTCGTTATCGCCCACGCCTGTTTTGGACACAATTCTTTTTTCAAGGGAAATTATTTATTTAAAACCTGGACCGACGCCAGTTCCATCGTCGATTACTTGGTGTTTTCACGAGATTATGTCAGTAAATGTGAGGAGCGCTACGGGGTAGAAGCCGTAGAATCGATACTGGATGCTTGCCACGCCCTGATGAACTACGGCGTCGACCGGTACAAGCGCCCCTATCCCCTTTCGCTGCAGGAAGAGAAGGAAAATCAACAGCAACGCGAGTCCATCTTGCAACAGCAGGTCAATGATTTATGGCGCACTATTCCTCAGACCAAAAACGCCAATACTGAAGAGTCGGTGCCCTGCTACCCCTCGGAGCCTCAAGAAAACTTACTGTATTTTTTTGAAAAAGATGCGCCGTTGCTAGAGCCCTGGCAGCGAGAAATTATCCGCATCGTGCGAAAAATGGCTCAGTATTTATATCCGCAACGCCAAACCAAGGTTATGAACGAAGGCTGGGCCTGTTTCTGGCATTACAACTTACTGTACGAACTGCATCGTAAAGGCCATGTCAACGATGGGTTTATGATCGAATTCCTGCAATCACACACCAACGTGGTCTACCAGCCGGCCTACGATCACCCCGGCTTTAATGGTATTAACCCCTATACCCTGGGTTTTTCGATGATGCAGGATATCCGTAGAATCTGTGAAACACCGACCGACGAAGACCGGCGCTGGTTTCCCGATATCGCCGGTAGTCCGTGGCTGAAAACCCTTCATTTTGCGATGGAAAACTATAAGGACGAAAGTTTTATTTTACAGTTTCTATCGCCAAAATTAATTCGAGAACTAAAACTCTTTGCCGTACTCGATAGTGATAAAAATGATTATTTGGAAGTTGCCGCTATTCACAACGACAGCGGCTATCAGCTGATCAGAGAAGCCTTAGCAGGTATGCATAACATTGGTGACAGTGAACCCAATATTCAGATTGTCAATGCCAACCTGAACAGTGACCGAAGCTTATTATTACACCACTACACCCACGAGCAGCGCCCTATGGACTCAGCGTCCACGCCGGAAGTACTCCGCCACATCCATCATCTGTGGGGTTTTGATGTACACCTAGAATCGCTGGATCAAGACCGTATCAAGCGGAGCTATCAATGGCCTCCTGAGCCAGAGAGCGATGAAAAAAAAGTGACGCCCTCAATGGCGATTATGATTTAGTCCACCGCTTTGACCCGACTAACGGTTGCGATGGTCTTTTTCGCCCGGTTTTTTGGGGTGAGCATAGGGGTGGGGTCGCTCGGTAACAACATCGAAGGGCACCGCGCGCATTTTTTCAAGGCAAGCATGCCAGGTGCTAATTAAGCGATCTTCACCCGCGTAATCAAAGCTGTCTTGCAGGCGCATCTCTACCTCACCACGGGGCTCGGGGCGATGTTCCAGTAACCAGTCGACCGTTAAACCCAAAGCGTCGACACTGGAGTGCACATCGCTGTAACCCAATTGCTGCTTAAGTTTGGATAGATCGAGTACTCGGTGGTGGGTCGTTGAGCCGGTATTATAGGCTCGCGCCGGATGGGCAACTTCCCAGGGCATCGACTCCACTTCTAGGGAAGCCCCCATTTTATGGGCTATCACCTCGACAATCTGGTACAGGGTCAATTGATTTTCATCACCACAATTATAAATTTGCCCCGCCGAAGCCATAGGCTTATCAACGGCTAACAACACCGCATGGGCTAGATTAGCTGCATAGCCATGCGTGGTCAGCGTTAAGCCTGCGTCGGGCAGGACAATGGCTCTGCGTTTATCGAGAATTCTACGGATAATGCTCCACTCCCTCGGCACTAACTGGCGCGGACCATAGACATAAGGATAGCGAAAATGTGCTGCCTCGGGGTGGTGCTGGAGTACCGCTTGTTCCGTTTGAGCAATCAATGAAGAAAAACGATGCTCGGCTTCCGTCTCGACCACCGGGTCTGTCTCGGCCACCGGACACTGTAACCCGACCGGACTGAGGGCATGGGGATCAAAATAGCCTCGATAGCTGGCAACCCCGCCAACACTGACAAAGCGCCCTACCTTACCGGCCAGGGCCTGAGCCAAATAGCGCACTCGACCATAGGTCACAATCGCTAGGTCGAAGGTACGCCCGGCTAATGACTCTTCAATGGTTTCAAGAAAATGGGGGTCACCGTGAATGTGTTCAACCTGCGGTGGAATTTCGGGTATCTCGTGGCTACCACGATGAAAAATGGCAACCTCATAACCGCGCTGCAGTAAACCATTGACCAAATAGGGCCCGGTTGGCCCGGTGCCACCCACCACTAATGCTTTCATATCCACTTCGTCCTTTTATTATTAGTCGGCTTAGTCCCCACTAACGTGTGGGGAGTCATCAATAAGCAAAACCGATCATCTCAGACCCAGACCATCCTCGTCTAGCAGAATGCTATAAATCAACGGCCAATATTCGCGTCAATTTATAATTCTTCTCGACGCTGTAAAAGCAGTTTGCGCTGGTGTCATAAACTCTCGATAAAAAATTCATGACAATTCAACTTGCTAATAAAACCAAAAAAACGCTACAGGAAGGGGTACCTTGGAACTGGACCTCCTTCGGTAGTTACCTAGATTGTCTCGACAATAAAATGGCGGTTAATATTGGCTTTTTAGTTGGCCACTCGGCACTGCGTCGGGTAGTTATGGGTGAGGATTCCAATAAAACCGCGACAGCACAACAAATCACGACAATGAAGGCATTACTGAGCAAATCTCTAGCCGAGGGTGGGATGGGCTTTCCTCCTCTCAATCTCCCACCCACAATGACGGCGGTGGTGACCCCGTGCCCTCACGAGCGGCGAGTAATGAGGAGCTGGTCGAGCTGAGTTCTTGTTTAAAGGATCACCCAGGAACCTTATTGGAATTCATTCCCACCGCAGGCCCCTTCGACGACACACATAAGCAACTGATGACCGATATGTCATTGGCGGCTGAGCCTTGCTTAAACTGGAATCTACTGATTGTTAATCGCGGCTCCAAAGAGATCTATCAGCAGCAGCTCACCGCGTGTGATTATGCTGCCGCGCGGAAGTTAAAGCGCTGACCTTCGCCCAGCCCCTCACTCTTCGGCTCAATCTTTGGAGTGGCTTTGGTATTGACGCCTTGCCCGGCGAGGCGGGCCGGCTGTATTGTCAGGCCGAAGGAATCTCCCATGTAATGGTGAATCGCGAGGTGATCGTGCAGAACAATGAACTGAGCGGTAAGCGCCCGGGCATTGTCATACGCTCGGGTCGCGACACAGAAATCGTGCCGATTCCCGCCGTGCTGTCTTAAGGGCGGGATATCAAGTGAAGGAAATAAGACAACCCCGGCCATGACTGAATGGGCCGGGGGTTGTTAAGTGATTGTATTATTTTAACTTATTATTTGTACATTATTTTTATAATTAGAGACCTTAATTAAAAGGCCATTTGCTTCGCTGCAAGCTCGCGCATAATCTCTTCAGAGCCGCCGCCAATGGCGTAAACCCGCACTTCACGATAGATGCGCTCAACCTTGTTGCCGTGCATAAAACCACTACCACCGAAGACTTGCACCGCTTCGCGGGCACAGTACTCCATAGTTTCAGCCGCCATTAATTTCACCATGCTCAACTCGGTGATTGGCATGGTTTCGTTTTCCATTTGCCAAGCCGTTTTTTCGATAAAGGTTTGCGTCGCGGTAATGCGCTTAGCCATTTCTACAAACTTATGGCGAATAACCTGGTGATCAATTAAACGTTTGCCAAAGGTTTTTCGCTCCCTGGCCCAGGCGACGGCCTCATCCATACACACCATGGCCAGTGCATTGGCCATGGCCGCCAGGCCCAAGCGTTCGGCATTAAAGTTACCGACAATAATGCCGAAGCCTTTGTTCTCTTCACCGATCAGGTTTTCAACCGGCACTTTACAGTCATTAAAATACAGCGCCGCTGTATCGGAGGAATGCCAGCCCATTTTTTTCAATGAGGTCGCGGTAAATCCCGGTGTGTCTTTTTCAATTAATAACAGGGAAATACCCGTGCGGCCAGGGCCACCTGTGCGCACAGCAACCGTAAAGAAATCTGCCCGAGTGCCACTGGTAATAAACATTTTTGAACCATTAACAATGTAATGGTCGCCCTCGCGTTTGGCCGTAGTTTTCAGGTTGGCAACATCTGAACCACCGGAGGGCTCGGTAATGGCTAGGGCAGAAATTTTTTCGCCGGAAACAATACCGGGAATGATCTTTTCCTTCATTGCCTCCGTACCCAAATTGACAATGGGCGGCATACCGATAGTGTGCGTAATCAGGCTCGAGTTAACACCACCACCACCGGAGCGCGCCTGCTCCTGGGCCGAGATAATACTGAAGAAATGATCCGTGTCGGGAACACCGCCGTATTCTTCGGGGTAGCCCATTTGCAAGACACCTAACTCCGCCGCCTTTGGATAAAGGTCTCGTGGGAATATGCCCTTTTCTTCCCACTCATCAAGGTTCGGTGCTATTTCTTTATCGACGAAACGGCGATACATATGGCGCCAAGCTTCATGCTCCTCGTTGTAATACAGTTTGCTGAGGGGCTGGTCAAACCAGGAGGTGAAATCGCGTAGGGCCATGCTAGTTCCTCAATAACTTTTCGCCGCCCAGTAAAATACCGACACTGCAGATACATTCACACTGGGTGAAGAACCTCAGTATTAAATAATTTTAATGAGTTGAACGAAATAAGAAATATCACGGCAGAGAGTAGCTCTGCCTGTCAGATATTGAACGAGGTGCATATTATCGACTTCACGGTGTCTGACCCAGCGTTCAATTATTTCTTATTGAGAAGATGGCCCTTGAAGAAGTAAAACAAAAGTGGGACAGATACAGGTACAAGAGGTAAGAAACACCGTAGCGAAAGCCCAGAATGGCCGGTCAACTATGATCCTGTCATAAACAAGGCCTCTGTCAGGGCCAGTGTGCATTTTTTATTGTTATAAGCCCAGTTGTCGGGCCGCCAGATCGCGCATAATTTCTTCTGAGCCGCCGCCAATCGCGTAGACACGCACTTCGCGATAAATCCGCTCCACCTTATTACCGCGCATATAACCCATACCACCGAGGATTTGTAGCGCCTCGCGAGCGCAGTATTCCATAGTTTCGGTAGCGTGTACTTTCAGCAAGCTAAGTTCTATGACCGGCACTTCACCCTGGTGCATTTGCAGTGCCGTGCGTTCCATCATTGCCTGCGAGGTGAGAATTCGCTTCGCCATCTCGGCAATTTTATGGCGAATCACCTGATGCTCCATCAAACGATGGCCAAAGGTGACGCGCTCGCGGGCCCAGGCGACAGCCTCGTCCATACAGACCATGGCCAGCCCCGTAGCAAAGGCGATTATGCCCAAGCGTTCGGAATTAAAGTTAAGCATAATGCCGGAAAAGCCTTTGTTTTCAACGCCAATCAAATTCTCAACCGGCACGCGGCAATCGTCAAAAAACAGTGTGGCCGTATCGGAACACCACCAGCCCATTTTTTTCAATTCGGTTTGGGTAAAGCCCGGTGTGCCTTTTTCAATTAATAACAGAGATATACCTTTGCGCCCCTCTTCACCGGTACGCACGGCAACCGTGTAGTAGTCGGCACGAATACCACTGGTAATATAGGTTTTTGAGCCGTTAACGATGTAGTGGTCACCGTCTCTACGGGCGGTGGTTTTCAGGTTGGCGACGTCGGAGCCACCCGTTGGCTCAGTTACAGCCAGCGCTGATATTTTTTCACCACTAATCACCTCGGGCACAACACGAGCTTTGATTTCCTCTGAGCCCATCGCTAGAATTGGCGGCATACCAATGCTGTGGCTGTTCAAACTAGGATGAACACCGCCACCACCTGCTCGGGCCAATTCCATACAGGTAACGATGTCAAAGAAGGGATCGGGTTTCTCCACGCCACCGTACTCTTCGGGGTAGCCCAACTGCAGCAGGCCAATATCGGCAGCCTTTTTATAAAGACTCCGCGGAAAAGTACCCGCCTCTTCCCACGCCTCAATAAAAGGCGAAATTTCTTTATCGACAAAGCTACGCAGCGCACGACGCCAGGCTTCGTGATCCTCACTGTAGTATTGCTTCGACAAGGGTTGGTCGAACCACGAAGTAAAGGTGCTTAAAGCCATAGTAACCTCTCGTTAAGCGTTAGGTTTTGATCATTTTTTAATCGCTAAAAATCAAGAAGGCCGCTCACCAGGTATGTCAAGCGTCAGCACAGCGGGAACACAAAGCCCATTCGCTGTTGATATATTAATTGTCACATCCACCAAATGCCGACCACCCGCTTCATAACATTTTTCGACACGCCCTTCGCCCTGCAGAGTATCACCCGCATAGATTGAGCTACGCATTTGCATTTGTCGCTTGCGAATAAACGTGTGTGGCCCCGCCCAGTCGGTTGCCACTCTGTCAATAAAACCTTCGATAGCCATGGTGTTTAAATAGATTTCTTTTTGTCCCTGGTGCCGAGCATAGGCGGGATTATGATGACCCGGGAAGTAATCTTGAGTGGCGGCGGCATCGAGAATCACTCGCTCAAAGGGCACCGCCATAGTCACCGTAGCGACCGCATCCCCCTCGCTAATTTCATTCCAGTATTTCAATGTGATATCGCCGCTCATGATTCACCCTCCGGCACATAGTAACGAAACAGGCTGTTAGTTTGCTCAGCAATAAGCTGCTCGCGCTGATTAAAGAATTGCGCTTTGGTGGTGAGAAAATGACCGACACCCAATCGGGTCTTCTTCTCTTCCGATACATCGGTAAGTTCATCGACAACCGATACACGGTCGCCCAAATACAAGTGGCGATGAAACTCGGTATTCGTCGCGACGTTAATAATCGTATCGCCCGGCAGGGGAATGGTCATCGCAATAAAGTAATGCTTGCGCTCTTTTTTGGGGTGCCATTGCAAAGACATCGGCCAGGTGAGTAGCAAACCCAGCGGCGCGACAATACCGCCCCATTGTTTATTGGCATAGCCCTCATCCCAATAGCTGGCATTGCCATCCTCCACCATTGAGCAATAAATCTTGATCATCTCCCAATTAACCGAAAACTCGGCAAGCACTTTTTCACCCGGTTTATTCAGCATTTTTACGGCATCATCATAAGTCCCGTAAGCCAGAGGAAAGGGTTCGTTAAATTTTTCAGTCATTGATGCATCCTCAATTTTTTATTATGCAGGCTGGAATTGCGGGATTTTCATATCACCCCGCGCTTCAAACAGCACTTTAACCGCCATATCGACACAGACTTTATCGACATCGCAATGGAGTACATTGGCCATCATTCGCGGGCCTTCTTCCAGCTCAATAATGGCCAGCACATAGGGTAGATCTGCCTGGTAAGACGGTAATGGCGACTGGTAAATCACCGAGAAGCTATACACCTTGCCCTTACCGCTGAGCTGCTTCCAGATTATGTCCTGATTAAAACAGCTGGGGCACCAGAGACGTGGATAATAAAAACTGGCTTCACACTCACTACAATAGGGCAGCACCAACTTTTCCTCTTTGGCGTACTGCCAGTAGGGTGCGGCACAAGCGGTGATTCGCGGTTGCGGTTTTGCGGGAGGCGCGACTTCCTCCGTAGCTATATCATTCATGTTCTTGCCTATCTGGTTGTTGCCTATTATTTTTCACGGATTATTTAGCTAGCGCTGCGGCCCAATATCAGTGTCGAATGCTCGCTCATCATGCCGCCGTAGGAATGGACGATACCGGCATTGGCTTTGTCGAGCTGGCGCTCACCGGCAATGCCCATAATCTGGCGTATGCCCTCAACAATCATCGACATGCCCGAGGCATCGCCCGTGTGGCCAAAGGACAGTAAACCGCCAAAGGTATTCACCGGGAAATCCCCCCCCGGACGAGCCGCACCCGACTGGAAGAACTCACCACCTTTACCCTGCGGACAAAGCCCCAGCTCCTCCATAAACACCAGCGGATTAATACTGAAGGCATCGTAAATTTCGGCAAAGTCAATATCGCTCGGGCTTAGGCCCGCCATCGTGTAGGCCTGCTGAGCCGATTTACTGCAACCAATATCCGTCAAGCTCGCGGCCTGATGAATATTGCGATGATTGTGGAATTCACCCATACCCAAGACATAGGCCGGTTGTTTATTGAGCCGTTTAGCATAGGCCTCACTACACACTAAAAAAGCAGCGCCTCCCTCCAGAGGAATCGAGCAATCGTAAAGGTTGAAAGGTGATGCAATGGGCCGCGACTGCCGTACTTTTTCAACCGTCAATGCTTCGCTGCCGTAGGTACTGGCATCGGGATTCAACAAAGCCCACTCGCGAGTCGACACACAAACCTCGGCCAATTGCTCAACCGTGGTGCCGTACTCGTGCATATGCCGCGTCGCGACTTGTGCATATAAAGCGGGAATAAAGGTGCCGTAGGGAAATTCATAAATCTCATGACTCACCATGCGCGCCATGGACTCAGCACCGCCAGTGCTGACCTTGGGAAACTTGCCCGCGCCGACGCACAGTACGCTTTCGACCTTGCCCTGCTGAATAGCCAGTGCCGCCCGCTGTACCATCAGCCCATAGGTAGAACCACCGGCATTCATGGTATCGGCAAATAGTGGCTGAATACCCATCTCTTCGTAGAGCTGCTCGTGGACAAAAATATCATTACTACCGCCACCGGCCATGCCCGATGGGCACGCTAGTAGACCTTGAATATCAGTGGGCTTGAGCGACCACTCGGCAAGAAACTGGCGGATGACTTCGATGTAAAGGTCATAGCCATCCATGTCGGGAAAACGGCCGGGCTTCATTTCAGATACGGCGGCAATGGCTACCGGGCTTGTATAGGACATGCGAGTCTAACCCTCCTAAACGTGCTAATTATAATTAGCGTCTATAATCACTCATATTAAATCCGTATTCTATTGCGACTAGCCCGCACCGCGTATAATCATTGACCCGCTGGTACTGCTTTTTAATAATCTCGCTCCCGACTGACGCTAGGCCAGCCGGTTTCAGTGGGCACTTCCATGACCGCTTCAATAAAAAGTGCTAAAGCGAATAAACACGGCCTACCCACTCACTGAAGTTATATTTCATGAGGCATATTTAATAACCATCGCCATGACCAAAGAATAGTCAAAAAAAAGCCGCGCTCTTAAAGAGCGCGGCTTTTTTTAAACTCAGTGCTTAACTTACCATTTAACAACCGTGGTACCGACATTGCCAAAGCCGTGCATGGACTCGATCGCGGCTGCCGCTTCTTCAACAGGAATCACGCTGGTGACCATCGCTCCGGGGGTTAACTTACCGGAAGTCACCATATTCAGCATCGCCGAGTAACGCTGAGGCTGCATGCCGATGGTACCGATAAATTCAATTTCTCGGGCCACCATGAGGTCGATGGGCAGGGATATAAAGCCTTTCTCAGCCTGTGTGGTCAAACCAATCTGCAGATGCCGACCGCGTGAGCGCAGGCTCATGATTGAGTTCAGGCAAGTGGTGGCAATACCCAGGGCATCAACCGAGATGTGCGCACCGCCGCCGGTTATCTCGACAACCGCTTCGCCAACATTACCGCTGGAGGCATTAACGGTAGCAACGGCACCCATTTTCATCGCCATTTCGAGATTTTTTTCATTAATATCGACGGCCACGACATTGGCGCCAAGGGCATTGGCAATCTGTGTCGCCGCAAGACCAATACCGCCGCAACCATGGATCGCTACCCAATCGCCAGCACCGACTTTTGCCTGGTCGACGATGCCGTGAAAGGAGGTCATAAAACGACAACCCATGCTGGCAGCTTCAACAAAGTCTATTGATTCATCGAGTGGCACAAGGTTGAGGTCAGCACGAGCAACCTGAGCGAATTCACCGTAACCACCGGAGCAGCCAAAGCCGGCAAGATCGGCATTAATGCAGACATTCTGGTGGCCCGAGTGGCAAAAAGAACAGTTGCCACAACCAAAGATAAAGGGACAAACGACTCTATCGCCGACTTTATAGTTTTTAACATTGGCACCCACTTCTTCAACGACGCCACAGAACTCATGACCAATGACATGGGGCAGCTCTGGCTGTAGGCCAATCCACTCCCAGTCACCATCGCAAACATGGCAATCACTGCGACAAACACCATTGGCAGCGACTTTAATAATGGCATCTTCAGGCCCACACTTGGGGTCTGGCCAGTTGTTGTGCATTTTCATTGGGGTTCTAAAGGCTTCGAGTACTGCTGCTTTCATGGCATTGCTCCGTGTTTAGCGCCCGAGAAAACCCCCGGCGATTATTATTAGTACCAGACTATTTTTTGTCTGTGGTTCTGTCAAGTTTATAAGCCGCTCTCAGCATAAAGGCCAGGCAGCCTCATTTTAATGTTGTCCCGACATCGCCTCGCGATCGCGAATACCCATTAAATACAGCACCCCGTCGAGGCCAATATTAGAAATCGCCTGTTTGGCGTTCGCTTTAACCAGAGGCTTGGCGCGAAAGGCAATACCCAGCCCGGCGATACCCAGCATCGGCAGGTCATTGGCACCATCACCGACGGCCACCGTTTGTTCGAGGCAGATATCTTCCTTTGCCGCCAACTGCCTGAGTAGCTCGGCCTTGCGTGGGCCATCGACGATTTGCCCGCTGACCTCACCACTCACCACGCCGTCCTTTATATCCAGCTCATTGGCGAACATATAGTCGATGCCCAGGCGCTGGCGAATGCCCTCGGCAAAATAGGTGAAGCCACCGGATAAAATCGCCGTCTTATAACCCAGGGATTTCAGCGTGCTGATTAAATATTCCGCGCCTTCGGTCAGCTCCAGGCGTGCGGCGACTTTATCGAGTACATTCGCATCGAGCCCCTTTAACAGCCCCACGCGCTCTTTAAAGCTGGTTTGAAAGTCGATCTCACCGGCCATCGCCCGCTCGGTTATGCCCGACACGGCCTCACCGACACCCGCTTCAATCGCCAGCTCGTCGATCACCTCGGCATCAATCAGGGTGGAATCCATATCAAAAACCACCAAACGACGGTGGCGGCGAAACACACTGTCTTCCTGATAGGCGATATCGACGTTCAACTGCCCCGCCAGTTCAAGTAGCGATTTGCGGTACTCGAGCATATCCCGGCCGTCACCGCGAATAGAGAATTCAACACAGGCTTTACTTCTGGCATCGACACGGTCGAGCTCAACCCGGCCAGAGAGCCGCAAAATACTGTCAATATTCAAACCCTGCTCGGTGCTGACCTGAGTAATACGAGCAATTTGCTCGGCACTGATATAACGCGCCAGCAAAGTGACGATGTGCTGGGGCTTGCCCTGCTGAGCAACCCAGTCGGCATAGCTGGCTTCACTGACCGGCTCGAAACGCACCTGCATATCGAGATCGTGGAGTTTGAACAGCACATCTTTCAGCACCGGGGACGACTCTCGGTGGGCCGGCACTTGGGCCAGTACACCGAGGCTAAGGTTGTTGTGAATCACCGACTGGCCAATATCGAGAACATTGACCTCGTACTCAGCCAAGACATTCGCCACGGCACTGGTGACACCGGGCTTATCTTCACCGGAGACGATAATCAGTAGAATTTCTTTCACAAAACAACCTTTCAATGTATTTGTAGCAATGTAGTGAACAGC
Organism: Gammaproteobacteria bacterium 53_120_T64; assembly: GCA_002162815.1. Taxonomy (GTDB): domain Bacteria; phylum Pseudomonadota; class Gammaproteobacteria; order Pseudomonadales; family Porticoccaceae; genus Reddybacter. The sequence continues at coordinate 25,916 of MAAT01000069.1, forward strand.
AGATAAATTATTAAATAATTTAGTCAGCACTATAAATCGAACTTGCAGCCATTATAATTGAGCTCTTGAGAAGATAGAACGCAGAATGAGCACTCTAAACGAACATTTAAAGAAAATTAGCCTGCAGAAAAAACTAACGCTGTCCGCTGCCCTACTTTCTCTCCTCTACTGCCTGCTCATCTTGCCCCTACTCTATATTCAGTTGAGCTCACAGGCCAAGTCGCAAACGCAACTCTTTGGCCAAACCATCAGCCGCCAGCTACTTAGCCAGGTGCGCCAACCCCTGCTCAATCAAGATGCCGTGAGCCTACAAGTCGTGCTCGACAATCTCGTGATGCACACCGTCATGGTCAAACAGGCGGCGGTATTTAAACCTGACAATAGCCTCTTTGCCGAGAGTGTCGAGATCTCCCCCGCCGCAAACGCAGCCAGCCATGATGTTTTTAAGCAGCTCTTGACGCTAGCCGACGGGGCAAACTGGCAGGTTAAACTCATTCTCGACCCCAGCGGCATTCAACAACAGCTGATGACTATTTTCTGGTCGGTCAGCGCCCTTGGTCTCTTGCTCTGTGCCTTGATGTTGTACTGGAGCAAGCGTTTAGGTAATGACATCAGTGCTCGCCTGCAAAAACTGCTTGCCTGCTTGCCCGGTGACGAAGCCAACACCAAGATCAATTCGGCAGATGATGAAATCAGTCGCCTGGAAAAGGCTATAGAAGCCCTGTTACTCAGGCCCGCAACCATCGTCAGGAAACCCGAAGCAAGGGTGCCCGCGCTAGAGTCCTGCTGCCTGGCCATTCGCTGTATCAATCTGCCCCAGCTGCAAGCCCACCTCAGTCACGACAACCTGCATCGGGTACTGAAGCGCTTTGACGATATTATCGCCACCACGGGCGAGCTGTTTAAAGGCGAACGCTTGCGTGGTGCTAACAACTGCGTTTATTTACGCTTTGAGGCCACCGCCAACGACAGCCATTTTTTACGGCGCGCCATTACTAGCCACCTGGCTCTGGTTGAACTACAGCGCGAGCAAGCCAATGACGAAGGGGCTGGGTTGATTCTTAGCAGTGCACTGGCTATCGAGCCCATGCACAAAGACGGCGCTAGCAACGACAACTGCCAGTTTATGCAAGACACCGCAGCCGAAGCGACCTGTGCGCAACTCTCCGCCACCAGCTTGCTCGCCGATCCCTGGCAACTCTTAACAAACCAAACGGCAAAAACAAAAATACCCGCCGAAGCGGGTATCTATTTTGAAGCACTGGCCGGAGCCAGCAGCGCTAGCGAAGCCTTTTTATTTGCCGATTTAGGCGGCGAGCAACAGGCGCTATTTGAACGCCAGCTGGCCTACCTGCGCAATCGACTCAGCGAAAATGATCAGCCCCACTGGCAACATTCAGCAGCGGCTAATCCGCTGATCAATATAGCTTCTTAAGAGCCGTGTCTTAACGCGGCTGCATTCTAATCGCACCATCGAGGCGAATGGTTTCGCCATTCAGGTAACCGTTCTCAACCATATGACGTACTAAGCGGCCATACTCGTCGGGCTCACCCAAACGACTGGGGTTGGGCACAGTGGCCGCGAGTGAATCCTGTACTTTCTGCGGCATACCACGCAACAACGGCGTACCCATAATGCCCGGCGCAACCGTATTGACACGAATACCGACTTTGGCCAAATCGCGCGCCATCGGCAGAGTCATACCGACGATGCCCCCCTTACTGGCGGAGTAAGCACACTGACCCACCTGGCCTTCATAAGCGGCAACAGAGGCAGTGTGGATAATCACGCCGCGCTCGCCATCAACCAGCTCGTTTTTCGCCATTTCAGCGGCACAGCAGCGCGCCACGTTAAAGCTACCGGTGAGATTAATGCCGATCAGCTTGGAGAAGTCTTCCAAGGGCATGGGGTTGTTGTCGCGATCGATAATCTTCTTCGCTGGGCCAATGCCTGCACAGTTAACCAGCACGTCGATGCGGCCAAATTTTTCAATCACGGCGGCAACGGCGGCTTCTACCGACTCGGCAGAGGCAACATCGACCGACCAAAAGCCCGCCTTGTCTTCGCCCAGCGCTTTAACGGCCTCGCCACCCATCTCGGCATTCAGGTCAAAAATAGCGATCTTGGCGCCACCGGCGGCCAGGACATCCGTTGTTGCTCGGCCTAGGCCGGAAGCACCACCGGTTACGATGGCTACTTTATTGCTTAAATCCACAATATCTCTCCTCTCTTAGTTGGCAGTCTTAACGACCGCTTAGTACTGTTATTAAAACAGCATAATAATTTTTGCGTCTTGTTAATAGCATCTTGCTAACAAGATGCGACGGGCGATCAAACGCCCATCAAACCGTAATACCCAGCTCTTCTATCATCGCATCGCGCATTTTAAACTTCATAATCTTACCCGTCACTGTCATTGGGTACTCTTCCACAAAGCGAATGTAGTACGGCACTTTAAAGTGGGTGATTTTGTTTTTGCAGTAGGCTCTCACCTCATCGTCGCTCAGTGCCTGACCGTCGTGGCATTTGATCCACGCGCAAACCTGTTCGCCGAGGCGCTCATCGGGGACGCCGACGACCTGCACTTCCTGAATTTTTTCGTGGCTGTAGAGAAACTCCTCCACTTCGCGGGGATAAATATTTTCACCACCGCGAATAATCATATCTTTAATACGGCCGGTGACACGCACATAGCCCTCGCTATCCATAATGCCAATATCGCCGGAGTGCAACCAGCCACCCGCATCGATGGTCTCGCGGGTTTTTTCCTCGTCGTGCCAATAGCCGCGCATCACCGCATAACCTCGGCTGCAAATCTCGCCCTTTTCGCCGATGGCGACGACCCGATTATTGTCGTCGACAATTTTGGTTTCGAGGTGGGGGCAAGGTTTACCCACCGTGCCAACGCGCTTGTCGAGGGCATCGTCTGGCTCGGTGGCATGACTCACCGGGCTCAGTTCTGTTTGGCCGTAGGCGATCAAAATTTGCTGCATATTCATTTTGCCGATGACCTGCTTCATCACCGACTCGGGACAGGGTGCCCCAGCCATAATCCCCGTGCGTAGGCTAGACAAGTCAAAGCTATCGAATTCGGGGTGGTCGAGCTCGGCAATAAACATCGTCGGCACGCCGTGCAGAGCGGTGCATCTTTCTTCGGCAACGGTTTGCAAAACACTCAAGGGCTCAAAGGCTTCACCGGGGAAGACCGCCGTCGCGCCGTGGCAAATGCAACCCAGATTACCAATCACCATGCCGAAGCAATGGTAGAGCGGCACGGGGATGCAGACTTTATCTTCGTGGGTTAGACGCATTACATCGCCATTGACCTTGCCATTATTCAGTACATTGCAGTGGGTCAGTGTCGCGCCCTTGGGGCTGCCTGTCGTGCCACTGGTGAACTGAATATTAATCGCATCGTCGGGCATCAACTGCCCTTTCAATTCAGCCAGCCGCGTGTGCTCTGGCTCGCCACCCATGGCACAGACTTCCTCAAAATTGTACATGCCCGCTGTTTGGGCCTCGCCCATGCGAATCACGGTTTCAAGCTTGGGGAATTTTGCCGAGCGCAGTTGGCCAGGCTCACAGCTCGCCAGCTCCGGTGCCAGTTCGCACAGCATGTCGAGGTAGCGACTACTCTTGAAAGACTCCGCACTAATAATGGCGCGGCACTGGACTTTATTTAAAGCGTATTCCAACTCATAGAGGCGATAGGCCGGATTAATGCAAACCAGAATAGCCCCAATTTTTGCCGTGGCAAACTGGGTTAAACACCACTCATAACAATTCGGTGCCCAAATGCCGACGCGGTCGCCAGGCTCAATACCCAGTGCCAACAGGCCCGTGGCTAGCCTTTCAATTTCGTGCTGATATTCACTATAGGTCCAGCGGATATTTTGGTGGGCGACGACCAGCGCTTCGCTATCGCCGAAGCGCTCTACAGCCAGGTCAAACTGATTGCCAATGGTGTCGTAAATTAGCGGCTCGGTAGCCGCGCCGCACATATAACTTTTTTCCAGTTTCATTCTGTCTCCGGCCGATGGCCTTAATTCTATTATTACTCACGCACTTCATTCACCCGAACGCCTTCTACCGGGACTCTAAGGTGGCGCAATTTACCAAGACCCAGCGGCGCTGGCAAACGACTATGTGCTATACCTATGTCGTGTTGACGCAGCGCCTTCAGTCACGCCCTGACAAGAAATTGCAGTTTACGTTAACGTAAGTTATATTTCAGCCCCCGTACCGGTTGGCAGCAATGGTTAAAGAAACGAGCACTTACAGCATTTCGGAATTGGCCAAGGAATTCGGTGTCACCACGCGCACCATTCGCCACTACGAAGAGTTGCAACTACTTTTACCCGAGCGACAGGGTCAAAAGCGTATTTATAGTCTTGCCGATCGCATCAAACTAAAACTCATTGTACGCGGCAAACGTATCGGCCTCTCGCTGCAAGAAAGTGGCGAACTGATACATATGTATGAACCCGGCCGCAGCAATGTCGACCAACTTGAGCGCACCGTAGAATATATCGGCGCCTCACGACAAAAATTATCCCAACAACTGCGCGACATCAGCACCATGCTCGACGAGCTCGACAAAGCCGAGACCGGCTGCAAGGCCGAACTTGAAAGCCTGCGCAAAGCTGCCAACAAAGAATAGCGCACCCCACCCTACCATCACCGCCTAAGGAAACCCCGCCATGCACGCACCTTTTAAAAGTATGAATTTTGACCTCGGTCAGGACGTCGACATGCTGCGCGACGCCGTCTATCAATTTGCCCAGGGTGAAATTGCCCCTCGCGCCGAGCAAATCGACATCGACAACAACTTCCCAGCCGAGCTGTGGCAGCAATTCGGCGACATGGGCCTGCTGGGCATGACGGTTGAGGAAGAATTCGGCGGCACCAATATGGGCTATCTGGCCCACGTGGTGGCGATGGAAGAAATCTCCCGCGCCTCGGCCGCTGTCGGCCTGTCTTACGGCGCTCATTCCAACCTCTGTGTGAATCAAATTCGCAAGAATGGTACGCACGAGCAAAAGCTCAAATACCTGCCCAAGCTTTGCTCCGGCGAGCATGTCGGCGCCCTGGCGATGAGCGAGCCAGGTGCGGGCTCCGACGTGGTGAGCATGAAATTGCGCGCCGAAAAGAAAGGCGACCGCTATGTTCTCAACGGCAATAAGTTCTGGATCACTAATGGCCCCGATGCCGACACCTATGTGATCTACGCCAAAACCGAACCCACTAAGGGCTCAAAAGGCATTACTGCTTTTATTGTTGAGCGCGACTTCCCCGGCTTTAGCCGAGCGCAAAAACTCGACAAGCTGGGCATGCGTGGCTCCAACACCGGCGAGTTGGTGTTTGTCGATTGTGAAGTCCCCGCCGAAAACATCCTCGGCAAGGAAAACCAGGGCGTTAAAGTGCTGATGTCCGGTCTCGATTTTGAACGCACCGTGCTCTCCGGCGGCCCCGTGGGCTTAATGCAGGCCTGCATGGACATCGTCATCCCCTACTATCACGACCGCAAACAGTTCGACACACCGATCGGTGAATTCCAGTTGATGCAGGGCAAGCTGGCCGATATGTATGTTGACCTGAATACCTCGCGCGCTTACCTTTACGCGGTGGCCAAGGCCTGTGACCGTGGCGAAGACTCGCGCAAAGACGCCGCCGCCGTTATTTTGTACACCGCCGAAAAAGCCACACAAATGGCTCTGCAGGCGATACAGGCACTGGGCGGCAACGGTTACATTAATGAGTACCCCACCGGGCGCTTGCTGCGCGATGCCAAGCTCTATGAAATTGGTGCTGGCACCTCGGAAATCCGGCGCATGCTAGTAGGTAGAGAACTCTTTAACGAATCAAAATGAGACCTTTGCATGAGAGCCATTTTGCTCCTATGCTGCGTTAAAAATGTGCTCAATCGGTCATTTACACTTGTAAATTCCCTCACTGTGCGCATTTTTGCCTTGCCTAGAAGTAAAATCATCTCCCATGCCAAGGCCTCAAGAACCTTTTATTTATAAAAGAACAACAACTTAACAAACGGTAAAACCAACAATAATTGCCCGTCAAGGGGCCGCCAAAAGGGAATGACTATGAGCTATCAATCTGTACTGCAAGCCGACCACTTCAAAGGTAAAGCAATCTTGGTCACCGGCTCCGGCAGTGGCTTTGGCCGCTGCATTGCCCATGAGCTGGCCTCACTGGGCGCAACCATTTTGATGATGGGCCGCACCGAGGAAAAACTGCTGACAGTAAAAGCCGAAATTGAGGGCGACAACCCCGGCGCCATCGTCGACTACGGCTGTGCCGATATCCGCGATGCCGAGGCTGTTGAAGCCGTAATCGACAAATTTGTAGCCGACCACGGGCAAATTCACGGTCTGGTCAATAATGCCGGCGGCCAGTTCCCCGCCGATCTCGAGAACATCAGCCCCAACGGTTTTCTCGCCGTGGTGCGCACCAACCTCCTCGGCGGCTTTATTGTCTCCAAAGCGGTGTTCCTGAAATCGATGAAGGAACACGGCGGCACCATCGTCAATATTACCGCCGACAACTTTGGCGGCATGCCGCGCATGGCCCACTCCGGTGCCTCCCGCGCGGGCATGGAAAACCTCACCCAAACCGCCGCCGTCGAATGGGCCTATGCCGGTGTGCGACTCAATGCCGTAGCACCGGGCTACCTTGCCTCGTCCGGCCTCGACACCTACGAAGACCCGGAGATGGTCGAGTGTATTCCCCACTTCCCCGAGGCCGTACCCCTCAACCGGGTCGGTACCGAATCGGAAGTCAGCTCGGCGGTCTGCTTTTTACTCAGCGATGGCGCCAGCTATATCAACGGCGTCACGCTGAAAGTCGATGGCGGTAGCTCACTGTGCTTAAGCTCACCCCTGGGTCGTAAAATCAAGCGCGCCGAACGCAACAACGAAGCCTACAACGGCTTTCACCGCGCCACTTTTCCCAAGGTCTTACAGAAAAACTGAGCCTTGCAAAACCAACTCCAGCAACAATAGCCGAAGAGAAACGCTTCCATGGCCGTATTGAAATCGAAGATCAACACCCGCACCACCGAGTTTGCCGACAACGCCGCACTGATGCAGAGCATCGTCGATGACCTGAATGAGAAGATCGCCCAGCTCAGCCTCGGTGGCAATCAGAAGTCCCGCGACCGCCACGAAGGGCGCGGCAAGCTACTGCCCCGCGACCGGCTGAAACATCTACTCGACCCCGGCAGCCCCTTTTTGGAATTCTCACAATTTGCCGCCTGGGAATGCTACGACGACTACGTGCCCGGTGCTAGCATCATTACCGGCATTGGCCGCGTCGCCGGACAGGAATGTCTGATTGTCGTTAACGACCCCACAGTTAAGGGCGGCACCTACTACCCGATGACCTGTACCAAGCAAGTACGGGCGCAAACCATCGCCGATGAAAACAACCTGCCCTGCATTTATCTGGTGGATTCCGGCGGTGCCTTTTTACCGATGCAGGCCGAGATATTCCCCGACCGCCTGCACTTTGGCCGCAGCTTCTTTAACGAAGCGGTGATGTCATCGAAGGGCATTCCACAAATTGCCGTGGTGATGGGCTCGTGCACGGCCGGTGGCGCGTATATGCCTGCCATGGCCGATGAGTCGATCATCGTCAAGGAACAGGGCACCATCTTTCTCGGTGGCCCACCCCTGGTAAAAGCGGCAACGGGCGAAATCGTCAGTGCCGAAGAACTCGGTGGCGCCGATGTGCACTGTCGCACCTCCGGCGTGACCGACCACTACGCGCAGAATGACCACCACGCCTTGCAACTGGCGCGCCAGTCCATCAGTCGCCTCAATCGCGTCAAGCCAAAGCAGCTCGATGTGAAGGAGTCCGTCGAGCCACTGTATGACGCCAAAGAAATTTACGGCGTGGTACCGAAAGACACGAAAAAGCCCTACGACGTGCGCGAAGTGATCGCCCGCGTGGTCGATGGTTCCGAGTTCGACGAATTTAAAGCCCTCTACGGTGCCACTCTCGTGTGCGGCTTTGCCCGCATTCACGGCTATCCAGTGGGCATACTCGGCAACAACGGCATTCTGTTCGGCGAGTCGGCACAAAAAGGCGCGCACTTTATTGAACTGTGTTGTCAGCGCAAAATCCCCCTGGTCTTCCTGCAAAACATCACCGGTTTTATGGTCGGTAAACAATACGAAGCCGGCGGCATCGCCAAACACGGCGCCAAACTGGTCACCGCCGTGGCCTGCGCCAAGGTGCCGAAGTTCACCATTATTATCGGTGGCTCCTTCGGTGCCGGTAACTACGGCATGTGCGGGCGCTCCTACGACCCCCGCTTCCTGTTCATGTGGCCCAATGCGCGCATCTCGGTGATGGGTGGCGAACAGGCCGGCGGCGTACTGGCCAGCGTGAAACGCGACCAAATTGAAGGCCGGGGTGACACCTGGAGTGAAGAGGAAGAGGCGGCCTTTAAGCAACCGGTGATCGACCTCTACGAGAAGCAGGGCCACCCCTACTTTGCCTCGGCACGGATTTGGGATGACGGCATTATCGACCCCGCTGACACCCGCACCGTACTCGGCCTCTGTATCTCGGCCAGTCTCAATAAAGAGATTGAAGAAACCAAGTTTGGCGTCTTTAGAATGTAAGGCCGACAACTTACAACTAGATATATAACAATTAGTTAAATAGATAACTTAACGTAGAAACTAGTAGTGGCTGAAGCGAAAACACCCTTCAGCTACGGGGAAGATCAGACTATGTTCGATAAAATTTTAATTGCCAATCGCGGCGAAATTGCCTGCCGAGTTATTCGCACCGCCCGTAAAATGGGTATTCGCACCGTCGCCGTTTACTCCGACGCCGACGCCAACGCCCTGCATGTCAACATGGCCGACGAAGCCGTCAACATCGGTGCCGCACCCTCAAAAGAATCCTACCTGCTGGCTGAGCGTGTACTCGAGGCCGCGAAGCTTACCGGCGCTCAGGCCGTGCACCCCGGCTACGGCTTTCTCTCTGAAAACGCCGCTTTTAGCGAAGCCTGTAAGGCCAACGATATAGTCTTTATCGGCCCACCGGTTGGCGCCATTGAAGCCATGGGCTCAAAGTCTGCCGCCAAAACCATTATGGAAAAAGCCGGCGTGCCATTGGTGCCCGGCTATCACGGCGACGACCAAAGCCCCACCATTTTGAAGAAGGCCGCCGACGACATGGGCTACCCCGTGCTGTTGAAAGCCACCGCCGGTGGTGGTGGTAAGGGCATGCGCGAAGTGTGGAAGAGCGAAGACTTTGACGAGGCACTGGCAGCCGCCAAGCGCGAATCTCTGTCGAGCTTTGGCGACGACCGCATGCTGGTTGAAAAATATCTCACCCAGCCCCGCCACGTTGAAATACAAGTCTTCTGCGACCAGAGCGGCAACGGCGTTTACCTGTTTGAGCGCGACTGCTCGGTACAGCGGCGCCACCAAAAAGTCATCGAAGAAGCCCCGGCCCCCGGCATGAACCCAATGGTCCGTGCCGCCATGGGCGATGCCGCCCTGCTCGCCGCTAAAGCCATCGATTACGAAGGCGCGGGCACGGTTGAGTTTTTGCTCGACACCGACGACACCTTCTTCTTTATGGAGATGAACACCCGCCTGCAGGTCGAGCACCCCGTCACCGAAATGATTACCGGCCAGGATTTGGTCGAATGGCAACTACGTGTCGCCGCCGGCCAAGATTTACCCCTGAGCCAAGATCAGCTGCAAATTAACGGGCATTCTTTTGAGGCGCGCATTTACGCCGAGGATCCCGACAACGACTTCCTGCCCGTTACCGGTACCCTCTCCTACCTGCAGCCCCCCGAAGAAAGCGCCAATGTGCGCGTCGACACGGGCGTATTGCAGGGCGACGAGGTCAGCATTTATTACGACCCGATGATCGCCAAGCTGATCGTTTGGGACGAAAATCGCGACCGCGCCTTAAGCCGCCTGGCCAAGGCACTGAGCGAATACCGCATTAGCGGCATGACCACCAATGTCGACTTCCTCTACAACCTCGCCACCTCTGAGCCCTTCCGCAAGGCCGACCTCGACACTGGCTTTATCGAAAAGCACCGTGACTTGATCTTCCACAAGAGCGAAGCCGAGCTGGAACGCTATCTGCCTTTAGCCACTCTTTTCTTAATCCTCCAGCGCAATCAAGATGCCGCCGACTTCGCCTCGCAAAGTGCCGACCCCCACTCGCCCTGGCACGCCACGAACAGCTGGCGCAGTGGCAGCGCCAACATTCACGACTACCACCTGCTGATTAATGGCAGCGAAGTCACCGTTGTCGCAGAGGAAACCAGCCCCGGCCGCTTTAGCCTGAGCACACCCGGTGCCGATACCGAGATGAATATTCAACTCAGCGGCAACCTCGACGGCAGCGACCTGCATGCCGACGTCGACGGCCACCGCATTCACGCCTCGGTGGTTGCCCACGACGGTATTTACAGCTTATTTACGCAAGATGCCGCCCTACAGTTCAGCATTGTTGAGCCCGACTGCGGTGATCAGGGTGACGACGCCGAAGCCGGTTTCAGCGCACCGATGACCGGCACCATTGTCGCCCTGCCTGTGGAAGCAGGCGCTACGGTGAAGAAAGATCAGGCCATCGTGATTATGGAAGCGATGAAAATGGAACACACCATTCGCGCCCCGGCCGATGGCATCGTGGTGGAGTTTTACTGCCAGCCCGGTGATTTGGTTGATGGTGGCGCAGAGCTGGTTAACTTTGAAGTAGCTGATAGCGAGTAGGCCAACCTACTCTACAAGAGGAAGGGTGTCCTTTACTCTTGACCGTCGGAGGCATGGATGCCGACACCGAGCGTACAGGGAAGTATTTACAGCGCGTCATGAGTAAAGGGCACCCTTCCTTCACCTGATATACCAGTAATCGAAAACCCGAGCAAAACTTATGAGCCTGCCACAGCGCGTAAAAATTTTTGAAGTTGGCCCCCGCGACGGCCTGCAGAATGAACCCGCCCCGGTGGACACGGCCACCAAAGTCGAACTCATCGAACAGCTCGCCGCTGCCGGTGTATCCGCCATCGAGAGCGGCAGTTTTGTCAGCCCTAAATGGGTGCCGCAAATGGCCGGTAGCGAGGCCGTGTTTGGCACATTAAAACGCCGAAGCGGCGTCACCTACTCCGCACTCACACCCAATATGCGCGGCCTTGAGCGCGCGATTTCTTCTGGCGTCACCGAGGTCGCCGTGTTTATCGCCGCCAGTGAAGCCTTCAGCCAAAAGAACACCAACTGCACCATTGCCGAGGGGCTTGCTCGGGCTGGCGAACTCACCAAAGTCGCCCGCGCCGAAGGCCTCGACGTGCGCGGCTATATCTCCGTCGTTGCCGGCTGCCCCTATCAGGGCGCTATCGAACCCGCCACCCTCGCCCCCCTGTCGAGAGCCCTGCTCGACATGGGCTGCTACGAAGTCTCCCTCGGTGACTCCACCGGCGTCGCTACCCCGGGGCAAACCAAGGCCATTGTCGACGCCGTCGCCAGCGCTATTCCCATCGAACAAGTCGCCATGCACTGCCACAACACCTACGGCCAGGCCCTGGCGAATATCTACGCCGCCTTAGAGTTTGGTGTCGCGGTGATCGACAGCTCAGTGGCCGGTTTAGGCGGCTGCCCCTACGCCCCCGGGGCAACCGGTAATGTAGCAACGGAAGATGTGGTTTATATGCTCAATGGCTTAGGCATAGAGCACGGCATTGATCTTGAAAAACTAGTCATGGCCGGTGACTACATTGTCCGACAACTGGGGCGCCAAAATGACTCCGGCGCGGCGCGAGCCCTATTGGCGAAAGCCAGTAGCCGTGATTAAAGTCTAGCCGCCTTGTTTTTTAGCAATGCCAGTCCCCGCCGATTGAAGCCCCGCCCGTCGTTGATTGACAGGCAGGGTTAGCGCCACACCCACTTAAAAAGTGCACCATGTTATACCGCCTTACGCCAGTGTATGAGCGCAGTAGCAACGCCCTTTAGAACAAGTATCGATTGATCAATAAAGGCAAAGCACTTAGTATCAGCGTCAAGGGAGAGCTTGCCAGAACCTACTCCTCACTGTGGTTCTGGCAGTACACCGCAAGGAAGTTGCGATGGAGTCGTAGTTACTCGACTAGAGCTTGAGTCCACCTTGGCTGGGCCTGCTACAGGCTTAAGGACGCATGATAATTTATGTTTGAGACACCTTTAGATAGCCTAGTCGATAGCCCGCAATACCCATCGATAGCACTCAGCTCCACAAGCAATGGCGCGCCAAGAGCGAGCCACTCTGAGCCTGCTGAACCCAATAATCACCGACCCATTTACCGCCATCTTTCGCCAATAATAACAGCGTGAAACAAGCTTGGCGGTACAGCCAGGTAAGCTAGGTCCTACAACCAACAACTTTAATCTTGATAATTATTTACCTGGGTCACCAATAGTATGAGCATACGCTTTAAGTTAACCCTATTACTCTTCACTCTCTTTACATTCGCGATTGGCAATACCATCTTTACTTTCCTTCTAGAGAACTACGGAGAAGAAAAGCTGGACTGGGTAATCCATACCCATGAGGTCTTAAATGAATCGAAAAAATTATTAAGCTCGATGACCGACGCAGAAACCGGACAGCGGGGCTACTTATTGACCGGGGACCCGGACTATCTAGAGCCCTACCTTAAAGGGGTCACATCCGCGGAAGAGAGCTTCAAGAGATTATCCCTGCTAACTTCCGACAATCCCGAACAAATAAAGCGCCTGGAAAAAATTCATGGTGCGATGGGCAAAAAATTTACAGAGTTAAAACTGACCATTGATCTTCGCAAAAAAGAGATTTCTCATAATGCGGACAATGCGGACAATGCGGACAATGCGGACAATGCGGATAAAGCTATTGATATAGTGAAAAGAAATAGTGGCAAACAAATAATGGATGCCATAAGGCTAGACATTATTGCCTTCGAAAATACCGAGTACATATTGCTAGAAACAAGAAAGGGAGACTTTAGGGAAAGCAGAGCGCAAATCACCACGCTGATGGCCCTTGAAATTCTAATTTTCCTTTTTTTGGGAATCATCACCATAATTTTTATAAGAAATAAATTATTTTCGCCAATTTCCATGCTGCTGCTCAATACCGCCAAAATGGAAAGAGGAGAAAAACAAAATATCCAGGATATTTTACCTAAGGATGAAATGGGCTATTTGCTCTCGCGCTTTTATCAAATGAGTGAAACGGTGTATGCCAACACGGCAGCCTTAAGTCATGAGGCAACTCACGACCATCTCACCGGCTTATTGAACAGAGGCGAAATCAACAAAACCATTAAAGACTCTATCGCCAGCACCACCGCCGGTAACAAAAAGATGGCGGTCTGCTTTATCGACCTCAACGGCTTTAAACAACTCAATGACAGCCTGGGGCACGATGCGGGAGACGCCGTTCTAATCGAGACGGCCAATCGACTGAAGGGGATGTTGCGATCCGATGATGTGCTGTTTCGCCTGGGCGGCGACGAGTTTGTACTGATTTTAAACAATATTACCGAGGCATCACACCTCAATACCATCGCCAGTCATATACTAGAGACCTTCTCATCTCCCTTGGTATTCAATGGCATCCCCATAGAAATCTCCCTGAGCATAGGCATTGCTCTTTCACCCGATCATTCGACGACAAGTGATGAAGTACTGAAATATGCAGATATCGCCATGTATGTCGCCAAGCGTGAAAAAAGGCATAACTACAGCCTCTTTGACAAAACCATGCTAAAACGCCAAAGCGATGGATAGCCCATCAACAGTAAAAAAGTAATGCCAAACGCCGTAGCCTCAAGCTCACCAGCCGAACGACCGAGCCGAATACCTGATGAAAGCCTACCGCCGCACCACTATTACTTGCGATTACGTTGCCGCTAATAAGCAACTAACGGCACACAGTAAAGCACTAGTGCTGGAAAATACCGGATTAAAGCTCGATAGCGATATTGATTCTCGCGGTGACCGCTGCAAAGCAATGGCCAGAAAGGCCGAGCGAGTATTACATCGCACCTATCACAGTCGTGGCGAGCAGTACGCGCTCAATGCGGTACGTCAAATAGTCGAAGATACCGGCATCAAATTTCCATTAGACGAGAAGTACACCGAAGATGAAATGCTAGCCGCTTTTGCTCGGGTTATTGAACACCGTTTGGTGGCGCAGTCAGCTTAAACCCTTGCAATGGCGAAAGATGGAAGACTTTATTCGCCGCCTGGGCTTCGTCAACAAGCACGATGAAATCTATATTTCTGACTTTTCATTGCGCCGCCGAATGCTCCAAAAAAGTCAAAACCAAAAACTGTTCTGGTCAACAAAACCGGTTCACATTAATTTGCTAAATTTTCATACTCACTCGGCGACAAATCATTGTTCGACGAGTGAAGCCGATCAAGGTTGTAATACTTAACATAAGCCCTGACATCTTTCGTCATATGCTCGCGAGTCGGCTGGTGAACCTTGAAGATCCAATCATACTTTAAGCTGCCGAAGAAGCGCTCCACCACAGCATTGTACCCAAAGCACTTCGTACCCAGGGCGTTTCACGGGGCAAGCTTTGGGGCAGGCTCTCCCAGCAAGCCCCAACATCACCCATTGAGGCGCGCGCACCATAGTTCTCTAACAGCTCTCGATAAGATTTGCTGGTGTACTGTGAGCCCCGGTCAATGTGAAAAATCAGCCCCTTGAGTGGCTGGCGAAGGTTGTACGCCATGATCATCGCTCGACTGATTAAGCCGGTAGTCATGCGCTTGTCTGTCGCCCAGCCAATAATACGACGTGA
>MAAT01000025.1 GCA_002162815.1 Gammaproteobacteria bacterium 53_120_T64
TAGATAGGCGCGGCTGAAGTTTTCACAGGTATAGCAATCACAATGGGCATCCAGCGGGCCGGTGTCGTGGCGGTGGACGGCATTGCGAATTTTGATCACCCCACTACTGGTAAATAAGTGGCCGTTGCGGGCATTGCGAGTCGGCATCACGCAGTCGAACATATCGATACCACGGCGCACGGCCTCGAGAATATCCCCCGGTTTGCCGACACCCATTAAATAATGGGGCTTGTCGACGGGCATTTCTGGCGACAGGCAATCGAGCACCCGCAGCATGTCCTCTTTCGGCTCACCCACCGATAGGCCACCAATCGCATAGCCGTCAAAACCAATGTCTTTTAGGCCGGCGATGGACTCTCGGCGCAGCGATTCGTGCATACCGCCCTGGACAATGCCAAACAGTGCCGAGGGATTGTCACCGTGACCATCCTTACTGCGCTGGGCCCAGCGCATCGACAGCTCCATCGAGGTACGCGCCTCGGCCTCGGTCGCTGGGTAAGGTGTGCACTCGTCAAACACCATCACCACATCGGCACCCAGGTCACGCTGTACCTGCATCGATTTTTCCGGATCGAGAAATACCTTGCTGCCATCAATGGGCGAGCGAAATGCCACCCCCGCCTCGGTGATTTTACGCATCGCGCCGAGGCTGAACACCTGAAAGCCGCCGGAGTCGGTCAGGATCGGCCCCTGCCACTGCATAAAGTCGTGGAGGTCGCCGTGGGCCTTAATCACCTCGGTGCCGGGACGCAGCATTAAATGAAAGGTGTTGCCGAGAATCATGTCGGCACCAATGGCCTCAATATCTTTCGGCAACATGCCCTTCACCGTGCCGTAGGTGCCGACCGGCATAAATGCCGGGGTCTCAACCACGCCACGGGGGAAGGTCAGCCGTCCGCGACGGGCAATCCCATGGCGTGTGGTATCAGTGGTATCGAGTTCAAATTTCATAGGCATTCTTACCCAGGACTTACTATTAAAGGAATCATTTCATGCGATGAGCTTGTCGGCTCAAAATTAGGGCTTGTCGGCCCCTGGGTTGCGGGTAATGAACATCGCGTCACCGTAGCTGAAGAAGCGATAACGCTGCTCGACCGCCTGTTGATACGCTTGCATAGTACCTTTATAGCCGGCAAATGCCGAAACCAACATTAACAATGTGGACTCCGGCAAATGGAAGTTAGTGATCAACACATCGACCATTTTAAAGTCGTAGCCGGGATAGATAAAAATATCCGTTTCACCCCGCAGGGGCCGCATGGTGCCGCTGGCACCGGCCGTTTCGAGGCAGCGCACACTGGTGGTGCCAACGGCTATCACCCGCTTGCCCGCCGCTCGGGTCGCCGCAACCTGGGCACACAGCTCGGGGCTAACCTCTAAAGACTCTGAATGCATTTTGTGCTCGAGAATGTTTTCTGCTCGCACCGGCTGAAAGGTGCCGGCCCCGACGTGCAATGTCGAAAAGCCCGCATTCACACCCTTGGCCTCAAGGCGAGCCAATAGGGCCCCATCAAAGTGCAGGCCTGCCGTCGGCGCTGCCACCGCACCGGGGTTTTGCGCATAGACGGTTTGGTAGCGCTGTTGATCGCTCACCGTGTCGGCCCTATCAATATAGGGTGGCAAGGGCATGTGGCCCACTTGCTCCAGTACCTCGGCAACACTGACCCCACTAGTGAACTCGAGGAGAAATAACGCGCCCTCACGAGCCACCATGCGCACGCTAAAATCGCCATCGACAATAATCTCGCTACCGGGCTTGGGCGACTTACTGGCCCGCACATGGGCCAATACACGCTGTTCGCTGAGCACCCGCTCGATCAGGATTTCGACCGCGCCGCCACTGGCCTTGCGGCCGAATAGGCGCGCTGGAATTACCCGTGTATCGTTGAACACCATCAGGTCTCCCGGCTCGACAAAATCCAGAATGTCGGGAAAAGCTTTGTGTTGAAGCCCCCCGCTCGGCCCATCCAGCACCAGTAAACGACTGCCGGAGCGCTCGGGAGTGGGTTGGCGGGCGATCAATTCATCGGGCAGAACGTAGTGAAATTGTTGACGGCGCATAGATTTTAAAGGTGTCTTCAGGGGGCTATTCTGGGAAGCGCGCAAGCCTAACGGAAAACGCCGACCTGCGCCAACGCAATGCCTACACAAAGTCAGGCTTTCAGTCACTGGGGCCGAAGACAAGAAGCCACAATTAAGGAGCTAGTTTCGGTTGACCCCGGCCTAACCGCTGCTATAATCCCCGGCCTGCGCTACTGAGCGCAGGCCTTTTCGCTAACCCGAAAAGCTACCAAATGTAAAAGATATCTCTCTGTGCCGGAGTGGTGGAATTGGTAGACACGACGGATTCAAAATCCGTTGCTAGCAATAGCGTGCCGGTTCAAGTCCGGCCTCCGGTACCATTTCTAAGCTGCACCCCATCTCTAGACTGCACTCCATTTCAAGCGGTCCAGCAAAGCCCTTCGCAAAAACCATTGAACCACCCGTATTACGCTTTAATATAGCCATTGCTTGCTCCCTCAAAAAAGACATCAGTGTAAAATCCTCCTTTTAAAACGGGGCGTCACTTGGATATGTCTCTACAAACGCTTTTAGATATTGAATTACCGCTTATTCAAGCCCCCATGGCCGGGGTGCAAGACAGCAGGCTGGCGATCGCCGTTACAAATGCCGGCGGGCTTGGCTCACTGCCCTGCGCCATGCTTAGTGACGATGTCTTGATCAAAGAATTAACAACGCTGCAAACACAAACTAGCCAGCCTTTTAACCTTAATTTTTTTTGTCATACCCCGCCACTCCCCCAAGTAAAACAGGAGGCCGCCTGGCGCAAGTTACTCTCGCCCTTCTATCAAGAATACGGGCTCGATATAAACGCCATACCCGAAGGGCCACAACGCAAAGCCTTTAACGGCGCAACGGCAGACATCCTCGAGGATTTTAAACCCACGGTGATCAGCTTTCACTTTGGCCTCCCGGACAAAGTTTTATTGGCGCGGGTAAAGAGCTGGGGTACTAAGGTGATTTCCACCGCCACCACGGTGGAGGAGGCGCTATTTCTCGAGGCCGCAGGCGTTGATGGCATTATTGCCCAGGGGCTTGAGGCCGGCGGTCATCGTGGCCACTTTTTAGGTACAGAGCTTAGTCAGCAGCTGGGAACATTCGCCCTGTTACCACAAATCGTCAAGGCCGTAAAAATACCCGTCATAGCGGCTGGCGGTATGGTCGATGCCAACTGCATGGCGGCTGCGATGGCTCTGGGTGCCGCCGGCATTCAGGCCGGCACTGCCTATTTACTCTGCCCGGAGAGTACCACCAGCGCAGTACACCGCGCCGCACTAACTGGCGCTGGAGCCAGCCATACGGCACTGACCACGGTATTTTCAGGACGCCCGGCACGGGGCATCGTCAACCGTGCAATCAGTGAATTGGGGGCTATAAATAGCGCAATACCGGCCTTCCCCCTGGCCAGCACAGCGCTTGCACCACTACGAGCAGCCGCGGAAAAACAGGGCAGCGGCGAATTCAGTCCGCTCTGGTGCGGTCAGAATACCAGCGGCTGCCAAGCAATACCCGCCGCCGAGCTGACACAAGCACTGACCGCAGATTATTAGTAAGGGTAATGGAGCTAGGTGCACACCTTGCGAACGCAAGCCCTCTGTCTTTAGGGGCCAGCAATAGGCTTAAGACGAAGCGTTGCGCTGTTTTTTAAAGCTAGCCGGTACAAAGGGCAGGGGCTTTTGAATATGGTAGCCCTGGCCATAATCAACACCGATCTCTCGTAGAAAATTAAACTCTTCAGCACCTTCAACCCACTCGGCAATACAGCGGATGCGCTGCTCCTTGGATATCGACACAATAGCTTTAACGATGCCCTGATCTTTACTGTTATCGAGTATATTCCTCACAAAACTGCCATCAATCTTGATGTAATCGACATCGAGATTTTGCAAGTGTCGCAGGGAGGCGAAGCCAACGCCAAAATCATCCAAAGCTATCTTATAGCCGTCCTCTTTTAGCTCAGCTATAAAACGAGTTGCCTTATTAAAATCGGTAATTGCATTATTTTCAGTAATTTCAATAAGGACATTGCCAGGTTCAATACCCGCTAGGGAAAACTCATGCTTAATAAAGCCAGCAAAGGAGTCATCACTTAAGGCATGTGAGGATAGGTTTATCGCAATACCCTGATGCTGTTCTTGCAAGCCACTTTCTGCATAGAGCTGTGCTGACTGACTGATAACCCAGCGATCAATGTCATGCATTTGCCCATTACGCTCTGCCGCGGTAATAAAGAGGCCCGGCAAAATCATGCTGCCATCTTCATCATGCATCCTCAACAGCAATTCATGGTGCACAATTGCAGAGGTATTGAGATCGACGATAGCCTGGGAATACAGGCTAAAGAGGTCTTGATCCAACGCTATTTGAATTTTCTGACGCAGGCCCCGTCGAGCATCAACTTTCAGGTGCTGATGATCAGAGCCACTGTAAAAACTAAACTGATTGCGCCCACTGTTCTTTGCCTGATACAGGGCTCTATCGGCACAGGCCAGCAGCTCATGGCTATTCTCGGCATCCCGAGGAAACATTGAGACACCGATGCTGGAGAGCATTTTAATCGGCGCCCCATCAAAAATGTGCGTACTCGAACGCAGGCCTTCGATGATGCGACTGACACTAAATTCAGATTCTGCCAAGTTGTTATCCGACAATAAAATGGCGAACTCATCGCCACCCATGCGCGCAACAACATCGGAATCCCGAGTTAAAGTCTGTAAATTAGTGGCTAATTCAGCTAGAAGCTTATCGCCAACCGGGTGGCCCATGGCATCATTTATTTCTTTGAATTGATCCAGGTCAAGCCATAATAGTGCAAACTCTTTGCCCAAGCGCTGACTTCGGCTGATCTCATTATCAAGCTCTTCGATAAAACGCCGGCGATTATACAGCCCTGTCAAGGGGTCCTTATTTGCCAAGGACTCAAGCTCATCTTGCCGCTCTTGTTCGAGGGTAATATCTCTAGCAATACCGATATAGGCCACCACCCCCTCTTCATCATTAACCGCAGTCAAATTGATATGCACCGGATAGGGAACATTTAAATGATCCCGAAAATAAGTCTTCCCCTGCCATTTCTTTTCTGCTTCAACAACCAGGTATATTTGGGTATCGAACGCTTCCTTATCACGCCCTAGTAGAAATGAACTGATCGGCTTGTCTACAACCCCCTTGCCATCGAGGCCAGATTTGTCTAACAAAGCATGGTTACACGACTTAATATTCCAATGTTTATCGGTGATAAAAATCAGCTCGCTACTTTCCTCGATACAGCGCTTAAACAAATCAAGCTGCATATTTGACACTGTTAGCTGCTGATTGATGATTGCCGTTTTATCTTGTAGTACCTCGGTGGCCTGTAAAGCCCTCTGTAAATCCTCCGTGCGCCGATCAACCAGGGATTCAAGGTTATTCGAATGAAATTTGATTCGAGCCGTCATGGTAATAAAAGCTTTAATCAGCTCCCCGAGCTCATCGTTTGAACTCGATTTAAGCGTCAACTTCCTATTCCCACCTCCATCGATACTGGCAAACATTGAGTCATTATTGATACTAATATGGCTTAATTTATTGTCAGCAATTTCTTTTGACATGCCCGACATAATCAACAATGGCGTCAATAGGTTTCTCACCAAAAAATAGACCGGTAAAATAGTGACTAAAAACACACTAAAGACAGTAACAATGGAAAACTTTATAGCAGCCAAGCGCTTTTCATGTAAACGGGACAGTGAGATACCCAACTCCACATGGCCAAGCACCTGCGTGCCAGAAAAAAGCTCATCACTGTGCGTACTATTTAAAGACTCAAAATCTTCCAGACTCGAGAACCCAGATGAAGATTGATTGAAGATAGGCATATCAATTTTATAAAAATCATCCACCAAAAACTCTTCACTAGAATACAGCTCAACGCTCGGTGAACGAGCCCCAGGCTTTAAGCTAAAAGGATCTTGTTCGAGTTGTCTTAAAAGATTCTCAAAGTTGTCATTTCTAAACTGAGAGGCGACAACATCGCCATCAGCACTGGCGTAGAGAATGTAAACAATATCGCTGTTATTGAATTTTTTCTGCAGCAAATCCTCTAAAATACTAGTATTTTCTGTCAACACACCAAAGCGACCTTCGGCAGCCAGATTTATAGCCGCAGCAATACCTTGATTTTTGACATCATTTTTAAACTCGTCGGTTTGATAAAAAACAAAGTTGGCAGATATTAAAATACTTGCCAAAGACAACGCGCTCGTTAGCAGTAAGGTGAGTTTTATTTTAAGACTCATTGACCGCACATTCCAACATTGAATTCAATAGACATGATCGGCGATCTCTTGCAACTGTAGCGACAAATTGGGTTTAATCATTCTCACCGCTTGTAGATTAACAGCAAGGGCAGTCTGCTGAGGTCGTTGATCATCTCCCTTGAAGTCCCGACCATGACATATCACCCCCCCCGCCATCTTGCCAAGGGCAGAGTAATCAGGAGAGATGCTTGCCATTAAGCCAGCTTTTACCAGGTGCTCGTTATAACCGATAATTGGAAAAGTTCTGGTGATTCCCGTTGTCGCCAAGAACTCAATGGAGTGTCTATTGGTGACATTTCTGTCGGGTATTAGCAGTAAAGTGTCATTTTCTCGAATGACCTTTAACAAGCTATCAGGCAAATCTTTCATTGACCGTATAAAATAGGTATTGAGGCTTAGCGACAGGTCATCGGCAGCAGTAATAAAATCATCAATTTTGGCCTGCGCCACCTCTTCACTATAAATGATGGCTATTCTCTCAACATCGGGTAGCACCACCCTGAGCTGTTTGAGCAATTTGTCGGCAGGTAGGCCCTGGGCAAAGCCAGGGATAGCCTTTTTAAGGCCATTTTTCCCATAGGGGTCATTAATCATGGCAAAGAATAAACGTGCGCTGAGTGATGATTGTTCGAACAACTTGGTGGCCGGAAGACCCAAGGTGAAGATGCTTTGAGCGCGGCTACTCGAGTGAGACTCCTTGATTTTAGCGAGAATTTTCTGCCCTTGCTTTGCACTGCCCTCCATATCGTAAACGCTGATGTTGTGTTCGGTACAAGCCGCCTGAAAACCAGTCAGCAGCCTCTCAATGGTCGGTAGACTGCGCGTTTTAACAACAGCGATATCCTCTGCCAGTAGACAGGAACAAAAGCTAATGACAAAGAGCGAAAGGAAAAGGCGATTAAAACGAGAATGCATAACCAGCAGAAAACATATGGCTAGCTCTTAGGCCGTCATCATTAATGGGAAAGCGATAATTCATGCTCAATGACTGACCCTCCCGAAAAGACCAAATAGCACCAATGGCCCCATCAAATTTATTGTCATCGGACCCGCTTTCTGTTGCCAGGGTCTGTGTACCTAGTAACTCAATGGCACTTGTAATCGTTTGCCCCTGAACCGTAAAATCGTATTCGATGGCGACCGCATAACTCAGTTCGCTATCGTCAAAGCCATCTAGCAACTTATAGCCAATGTTAAGGTGGGATTGGAGCGGTACATCCAGTAAGTCAAAGACATTCGAGGCCAGTAAACTCCCTTTCACCGTGTAGTGGTCCTGGCCCATGAAGTTATCGTAATCGCCTGTCGGTAGTGTCAACTCAACAAAGCTGGCAACACTCATTGCCTCAGAGCTTATGAAGTTCCATTTAGCATTAATTTTTAAATCACCGATACCCGTTTTACTTGCCGATGCCTTGGATAAGGGCATATCACCATTTATCTCAGGATCAAACTTATGCAAGGTGG
Source organism: Gammaproteobacteria bacterium 53_120_T64 (assembly GCA_002162815.1). Taxonomy (GTDB): domain Bacteria; phylum Pseudomonadota; class Gammaproteobacteria; order Pseudomonadales; family Porticoccaceae; genus Reddybacter. The sequence goes on from MAAT01000025.1 coordinate 7,824, forward strand.
GGGAAAAATATATTTTTGTGCCATTTTCTTCTACCGCAGCACTTGATGTGATTGAAATACTATTTTCAATCATCGGCAAGACAAACTCCAGATCAAAATTTTCGCTTAAACCGATTGCACCGTAAACAAACAACTGTTTAGTTTTTATAGCCAAATCGACTTCAAGAACAACCAGGTCTTCCTCGAATAAATAGCATTCGGGAGCCGGGCCCCCTATACAGAGATCACTGCCTGGCTCACCTACATCAACATGCCCTAGCTCTAGGGTCAGCGAATCAAGCCCACCGCCGTCCACCCGATCATAATCTGCCTGTGAATAGAGCAAGCCAAAAGCTATATTACCACGACCCAGTGTTTTAGCCTGCACCGTGTAGAGCAAACCATGTTGACTTTCACTCTCTACAAAATCATCGAGAACGGGGTCAAAATTATAGACCGTACCACCTGAAGCGTTAGGGTAGGGATAGCTGATCTTCGCAGCTGATACAGCCAGCTCACCAAGTTCGTGAAGTGCGGAATCTTCGAAGTGGGCCGCATGAGAAAAGGCTCCACCAGGGTCAGCCAGTTGCACGCCATCACCCCGATACAGCGATGTAATGACATCGTTTAAATTCCCCCCATTGGCACTCGCCGACACAACACCAAGGCAAACAATGGCTAAGCTTAGGGGTTTAAGGAAAATCAGATCAAGACAGTAGTACAACGAGCTTATAATTTTGATTGGCATTTTTGATCAACACAACTTTTAAATAAATTACATCTGGCAGAAGGAGCGAGTCTCACGAAAATTTATAGACGCACCTAGATTCCCGTTATTTATATCTCAATCTCAATCCCGATGATGGGGTCTAATACCCACATTTGCAATAACACGACCATTGCTAGTGTTATTGTGGAATAAGTCAATACCACTGCCAGGGGATCGTTCGTCAACTATTGCGCATTTAGCAGCTGGTGTACGTAGCGCACCGGAATCGCATAACTGATACCCGATGGTTTTTCCAGTACCGTCTCCTTCGAACCTTTGACAAAAACACTATTGATAACCCCAATCACTTCACCGCTGTCTCGCTTATAAACGGGACTGCCACTGTTGCCCGGATAGGCCGTGGCATCGAGCTGATAGACCTCGAAGGGTTTTCGCAAACGTTTCATCTGAGCAGCTGTAATGCTACGTGACGATGCCGCGGGTATCGCAATCGGGGTGATGGCGGAAATAATGCCTCTATGTGTGACGGGGAAAAGGCCCAGCACCACGCCGATGGGAAAGCCGGTAAAGGCAATATCAGAGCCCTCGCGGATAAACGCTTCATCACCCAGGCGCATTGCAGGCAAAGAGCCACCGACAATTTCAAGTAAAGCCAGGTCATGGTCTCTATCCTTACGCAACACCTTCACAGCCATCACTTTGCCCGACTTACCACGACCCACAAAGATAGCCAGGCTTTCCTTTGCCTCCCTGTCTAATTTTTCAGGTAGCACGTGATAATTAGTAATCACCTGACGGCCATTACCAACGACGAAACCTGTACCACGAAAATCCACTGCAGGTTTACGGCTACCGCGAACGGGGCGTACCGTCCCAATACCCACGACACTCGGGCGCAGACCATCGATAACATCGGCCAGCTCTGCGGCGCTACTAGGCAGTGAGAAAACAATGGCTATACAAAAGGCCATCCCTAAGCTTACTTTCATAATGTGACTCCAATGAACCGTATTTTCGATAGCAGCGTGAGTGCTTTTCTTACGTTACTAGGGAGGGACGATAACAACAAGCCAAACTCTTTAACAAAACCCCTATCCCTACAGCACACGATACCCCTTGCCGGCATAGCAAGGGTATAATCTCGACCTTCACAAGTCATTCATAAAGCTTAAGTAAGATACTGACACAAGGATTTGCAGCGTAATGCCCTCACACCAAACCACCTATATTCAAAACGCTCCTCAGGTTTCAATGAAATGAAAATATCCATATTTGGTACTGGCTATGTCGGCCTTGTTACTGGGGCCTGCCTGGCTGAAGTTGGCCACGATGTGATTTGTATGGATGTCGACCAGGGCAAAATCGACCAGCTCAACAATGGCATTCTGCCTATTTGGGAGGCAGGGCTGGACGACATTGTGCAACGCAACCGCGAGGACGGGCGACTGCGCTTCACCACCGATGCAGACCTGGTCGTCGCCCACGGCCTGATCCAGCTCATTGCCGTTGGCACCCCCCCCGATGAAGATGGCTCCGCAGATTTACAGTACGTGCTCGCCGTGGCCAAAACTATTGCCGAGCGCATGACGGAACAGCGCATTATTGTCGACAAGTCCACCGTACCGGTCGGCACTGCAGACAAGGTCAAAGCACAGATACAAGCGTCCCTTCAGGAGCGCGGGCTGGACATCCCTTTCTCCGTTGTCTCCAACCCCGAGTTTCTCAAAGAGGGGGCCGCGATCAATGATTTTATGAAACCCGATCGCATAATTATTGGCACCGACTCCCCGGCGGCAGAGGAACTATTGCGTGAACTCTACGAGCCCTTTAATCGCCAGCACGAGCGCACCGTGTTTATGGATATCCGCTCTGCCGAGCTGACCAAATATGCCGCCAACGCCATGCTCGCCACGAAGATTAGCTTTATGAATGAGCTATCGAATATGGCCGAACTGCTGGGTGCCGATATTGAAGCCGGGCGCAAAGGTATGGGTTCAGACCCCCGCATCGGCTATCACTTTATTTACCCCGGTTGCGGCTACGGTGGCTCCTGCTTCCCCAAAGACGTCAAAGCCCTAGCCCAAACGGCACAACAGCTGGGCTATAATGCCACGCTGTTAAAGTCTGTCGACTAGATGAACGAGCAGCAAAAAACTCGGCTCTTCAACAAACTCGCACACTACTTTGGCGGCACTGAACATCTCGCCGGCAACGACAAGCTACAACTGTGTAGCGACAAATACGCCGTATTAAACGACTGCCATGCCCTGGTTATTTGCACCGAGTGGCAACAATTTCGTGCCCCGGATTTTGATCAAATAGCCTTGCGCTTAAACAATAAAGTGATTATTGATGGTAGTAATCTGTATTCACCCGAGCGACTCGAGAAAGATGATTGGGCTTACCACGCCATTGGCCGTGGTAGATCTGAAGTCATAAACCAGGAATAAAGAAACACATGAAAATATTAATTACCGGCACTGCAGGTTTTATTGGCTCCCACCTCGCTCTTAAATTACTGGCGCGCGGCGATGAGGTGGTCGGTCTCGACAATATCAATGACTACTACGACCAACGGGTAAAATACGGCCGACTTGAGCGCGCGGGCATTGCCCAGGGTGACATCGCCTATAACCACTGCATTGGCAGCAGCAAGCACCCCAACTACCAGTTTATAAAGCTCAACCTTGAAGATGCCGAAAACCTGGATACCCTGTTTGCCGAGCAGCAATTCGACGCGGTCTGCAACCTCGCCGCTCAGGCCGGCGTGCGCTACAGCCTCACCAATCCGCAGGCCTATATCAGCAGTAATATTGTCGGCTTTTGTAATATTCTCGAATGCTGTCGCCACAACGGCGTGAAAAAGCTCAGCTACGCCAGCAGCTCTTCGGTTTATGGTTTAAACGAGGCCCAGCCCTTTTCGACCTCGGCCAATGTCGACCACCCCATCAGCCTCTATGCCGCCAGTAAAAAGTCCAATGAACTGATGGCCCATACCTATTCCCACCTCTATCAGCTGCCCACCACCGGCCTACGCTTTTTTACGGTGTACGGGCCATGGGGTCGGCCCGATATGGCGCTGTACCTGTTCACTAAAGCCATTCTTGAAGGCAAGCCCATCGACGTGTTCAACCACGGTGAAATGCAACGGGACTTTACCTATATCGATGATATTGTTGAAGGCATTACCCGCGTGATCGACAACCCACCGCAGGGCAATACCACCTGGGACGGAATGAATCCCGACCCCTCCAGCTCACCCGCACCCTACAAAATCTATAACATCGGCAATAACAACCCGGTGCGTCTGATGGATTTTATCGCCGCCCTCGAAAACAAACTGGGTAAGACCGCGAAAAAGAATATGCTACCCCTGCAACCCGGTGACGTACCCAGTACCTACGCCGATGTCAGCGACCTGATCAGCGATCTCGACTACCAGCCACAAACCTCTATACAAGAGGGTATTAATCGCTTCGTCGACTGGTATACAGAGTTTTTTGACTGCTAAAAAGGCGGTACTTGGCGCGGAGTAAACGTCTTAATCTAAATAGCTAAAATCGACGTCCTGCATTTTCTTACGGTACTCCTCCGTCACATGCCGGGCTTCATTGCTATTGGCAATGGCGATGGGTTTAATCATCACCACCAGCTCGGTTTTACTACTAATTTTTTCTGTGCCACCGAACAAAAAACCCAGCACGGGAATATCTTTTAAGAAGGGAATGCCACGGTTTGCACCCTGTTTATTCTCACGAATCAAGCCACCCAGGACGATCGTTTCGCCGCTTTGCACGGCGACACTGGTGGTAATTTCACGCTGGATAATCGTCGGCGAATCGATGCCCGAGCTATCGGTCTGATTCACATCATCGACCCGCTGGGTGATATCCATAATCACCATGCCCCCGGCATTCACCCGGGGTGTCACCTCTAGGGTAACACCGGTATCGCGGTATTGAATTTGACTGGTGGTATTGAGGTCATCCGAAGCGGTGTTGGTGGTTTCCGAGGTGCGAATGGGCACCTGATCGCCGACACGGATCGTCGCCGTATGGTTGTCGAGCACCATCAATGAGGGCGACGACAGTACATTGAGACGTGAGTCCCCCGCCACCGCATTTAATACCGCTCGGGTGCCCGCCCCATCGAATAGGGCATAGGTAAAATCAGCCGGGCTGAAAACACCATTCAAGGCGCCACCAACAACACCGTTGGCCGGTATATTTAAGCCACCCACACCGTTAAATTTACCGTGACTATTTTTAAAAAACCACTGCAAGCCGTATTTCAATTCATTATCGAGGCTCACCTCTACGATGGAGGCCTCAACCAGTACCTGCAAGGGCAGTACATCTAGTTTTTTTAGTGCCTTTTCAATACCTTTGTAATCCGCCGGAGAGCAGGAAATCACCAGGGCGTTATTCTCCACATCGGCAATGATTGTCACCTCGCCGACATTCAGTAAACGCGCATTGTCACCACCTCTCACCTTAGCGCTTGAGCTCTTGGCAGCCTTTTTTATATTTGTTGGACTCGCCCTGCCTCCCTCGCGCACCGCCCGACTCAATTCGGTTTTGCGTTGGCTGGCAAATAATTGCCCGAGAATATCCGACAGGTTTTCGGCTCGGCCATTCTGCACGTGGTAGACATACATATTGGCGCCATTGCCATTTTCCGCCTGATCAAGTCGTCGTATCCAGGTTTCGGCAGCCCGTAAATAGTTCTTTTGCCCAGTGATCACTAAAATCGCATTGAGCCTTTCCATCTCGATAAAATTCACCAAGCCGGCCAATGGGCCCTCCGACTCGTCACCAAAAATAGCCTCTAACTCAGTCAGAACAGTCGGCGCATCGACATTCTCCAGGCGGAAAAAACCCACCGATTTGCCCTGCAATTGATCGACATCGAAAATGCCAATGGTGTGGCGAATATTCGACAATTCACCGTGAGGGCCCGCCAACAATAAGATATTGCGGTAGTCGTCGACCACCACCTTGGTCTTGCTGGTTTTTACGGTTTCAATAATTTTATTCATTTGCGCCGCGCCGATATATTGCAGGGGCACAATCAATACCTGGTAACCCTTTGCCGCATCCAGGCCGGTAGAAGCGGCCAGGCCGGCGGGCACCGTGCCATCGCTCACCGCCAGCACCTCATAGAAGTCGCGATTTTTGATCAATACCGCCCCGTTAACCTGCAGCAAGCTTTCGAGCGTTGATAATAAAGAGGCCTGGCTAATCGGCCGCGTGGTACGCATCGAAATATTGCCATTCACGGCCTCATCGATCATGTAATTTAGCTGCAGAATGTCGCCCAGAATAGTTTTAACGACCTCGCGAATGGGTGAGGCTTCAAAATTCAAGGTGACATCACCTTCGTCTTCGGTAAAAGCCACCTTGCGTGCGCCACCCTGGTTAATAAAACGTCCATTGCCCAGAAAGGTTTCGCTAGCCGCTGGTGCGGATTCAGAACTAATACCAGACTCACTGAAGCCACTCTGTTCGGAGCCCCTCACAGGGGACTCAGCACTAGATGGTGTTGTGGTAATAGTGGCGAATGCTTGCCCGACCTCGGCCTGTTCTTTTGATGACCCACCATCGACTCGCGCCACCAGACGCTGCTCGGCACAGGCACCGAGTAATAGCAGCGCACAAAGCGCCAAGCTACAAGAGTATTTCATTCGGCCCCAAATGTTTGTCATACCGCCATACCCTATTCTGTTCACGTCGCTCTATTTCCTATCGTTAATCAGCAGTCAGTGCACGCTGACAGACATTACTTTGCCCGTATACCTGTGCTGTTTGACTGTTGTTCCATTTTATTGGGCGCAATTGCTGGCGCTTTTTTCAGCGGAACTCTACTATTTTTCATCTCGCTAACACTGCGAGTGAGTGAGCGCCCGCGCTGACGGATTGATCTTTTAGAATTTTTCTTTGGCTCACTCACCAATAAATTCAAAATATCCTGCTCACCATCCTTATTGAAGGTGACCTGATTGGCGCTAATACTCTCGATTCGCCATTCATCCAGCGACATGCCGAGTTCCAATTTCAAACGTCCCTGCCCTTTTTTTTCACTAAACATGGCGTAACTTTGTGCCGACGTTTTCACCACGCCCACCAACAACCAATGTTCCGAAGCCTTACCCCGTGTCACTGTTGTTGAGGGCTGTACAGGATCCTTGGGCTTTCTATCGGGGCTGAATAAGGCGCGCTCAACAAGTTCAGCGTATTCACCTTGCGGCAATAACTGCTCGGGATTGAGCCCTTCAAAACTTGGCAAGGTAGCCGAGCCCTGGCGTTGGCTGACTCCGTCTAATACCGCCAATAGGGCCGCTTCCAGTAACAACAATAAGAATAAAACAATGGCGCTATAGCGCAGGGCCCTGGCCAATGAACTTGGGGCTAAGGGCAAGGGCTGGATCATTGATTTGCCCCTATGTAGGCACTGATATCCAGGCGAATATCAAGGCTATTACGTCGCGCTAATATCGAATTGGGCCGAGCACGCAGCCGGCGCTTATTGCGTGCTGTGCTGCGGCGACTCGCCGCCACAGTCAAACTGTCGACAAAAACCATCGGCCGAGCGCTTTCCAGAGCATAGAGAATATCGCTCAAATTCTGTGCCTCGCCGGTTAAATGAGCGCGCAAGCCAATCGCTCGTGTACCCGGTAAATTTGCCGCCTCATACTCCTGCACGCTGATCAGCTGTCCACCGCTATCGGCAACGATCTCTCCCATAAACTCACGTAAATCCGCTGCGGCCAATGCTGGTTTACTCGCTGTAAAGAGCAGCGCTTGATCACCACTCAGCAAACCGAGGCGCACCAGCTCTTCGTCAATCGCACCTTCATTGGCGAGCAGGGCTCGATTGCCCATTAATTGTCGTTGTAGCATTTCCACCCGCGTCTGGCGCTGAGTAATCTGATGTAGCCAGGGCAGCGCCGCATAAACGCCGAGACTAGCCACTAGTAGCACTAATAAGCCAATCGCAACGGTGCGGCGCAGTGCCAGAGGCCATTCATTCATCAATAGTTGCCCCGGCCGCCAACTGCGCTGCTCCCCGTGCTTCAAGTACAGAGACATGCGGCGATATTACTGGCTTATCAGACACCTTCATTTTAATTTGGAAGCGCTCTTTACCGCTGCGCGAATTACGTGTCACCGACGAGGCAAACTTAACCTGATAAAAAACGGCCCCGGATTCAAGTTTTTCAATCAGGTCGGAGGATTTATCGGATTCACCGTCAATTTCCAGTGAGGAATCGCGCAGGGTCAATCGAGTCAACCAGGTATTGTCGGGGATAAGCCGAGTGAGCTCATGCAAGATAATTATTTTTTCTAATTCACTATTTTTTCGTTGTACCAGGGCATCACGTATATCCAGGGCCTCCACCATACGCGCCTGCTTGGCCCTGACAGCCCTACTCTGCTCCTGTAGTGCCGAGAGCTCTATGCTCAAGCCCTCAATTTGTTTTTCATAGTGCCAGACTGGCAGGATTAATACCGCCAGCAATAACACCCCAGCCAGAGCTGCCAGCAGCTGATTGCCACGGTTCCAGAGTTTTTCTTTTTGCGGACGCCGGTCGGCTGGCAGTAGATCGGCGGTAGCAGCACTGGGGCCTGGACTTGAGCTCTGTGCCTGGCGCCCCACTTCTGTCACACCCAGGCCCAGCTCCTCACACTGCGCCAACACACCCTCGAGCACCGACCTTTCGAGACACATCAAGCGCAGGCTGAGCATCGCTGTCTGGGTGTTTTTTTGCAGGATTTCATAAGCGTAACAGACATTGTTTTTCGCAAAGGGCGTGAGTCGATCAATCTCATGAGCCAGTACACTGGCAATATCGTCGTCGCTGACCAGGGGCAAGCTAATATCGCGGATCAACAAATATTCATCGGCCAGCTCCAGTACAACACGCCGGCGGCTGATGTTTTCCAAGGCGGAAATATTCGCCATCAATGTTTTAGTAGTCGACGCATCACTCTCAAGAGTGGCATCCGGCACACTAACACCCGGTATAAAAAGGCCCGACATGGCAAGCCCAACGACTTCGGCTACAGCGGTGCTACCCACAGCCTTCTCGCGACCCTGGGTTTCAAGCACCAGCCTTAACTGGTTTTTCTCCAATACAAAGCGGCACAGGGCTGGCTGTCCCGACAGTGCACGACGCCAGTGCTGGGGCAGAAGCCGGACGAGCTCCGCCAGCCACCAGCTAAAAAAGTCGGCACTGGCCTTGAGAAATTGCTGTTGGCGATGAGCGGGGATAAATCCTGCCATTGCTATTTGTCTTCTACATCCATATCAGTTCCTTCCGTTGTTTGCGCAGCTCTTTCCACAACTCCATTCCCAGTATAAGAGCTCAAGGCATAGTCTTGGGAATCGAGCCTTTTTAAGCGAGTTTGACCTTCGTTTTCGAGTAATTCAAAAACCCTGCTGACACCCGCTCGAGCACCCTGCTCGGTTGTCGCCAGTGCCGAAAACGTAAAAATAGCGCCCCCCTCTTGTGCTACATAGCTCTGCTCAATGACCGGCACCGGTGGTGCGAGTAAGTCCGAGCGATGGGTGCGCCGCCGCTCCTTAATATAGTGCTCCAGGCCGGCAACCTCCGCATCGCTAACCGCCAACAATACCAATAATGGGGCAACTTTGGGATTGATACCTTGATTTTTTGAATAAACCGTCACAGAGGAAGCAATTTGCTGATATATCGCTTCACTCATGCCCAGCACCTTGCGCAGCTCGGTAACATGGGTAAACGCCCTGTCACCGGCTCCCGCAGGCAAACCTGCCGCAAAATAATCCTCATCCTCAGCACCGTGCAAGCGTGTCAGTTCATCTTCATCGCGCCAATCGGCGATGGCCCCAGCCAGTGCCGCACTGCGCTCGGGTGACAAGTCAAGGGCGCTAAATAAGCGTGCCAGCAGGGCCTCGTCGGCCTGGTTAATATCAATCTTGCCACTCTCATTCCAGACACTGAGCTCTACCTCACCTTGCCTGAAAGACAAAGAATATGCTTCGCCATCTGCCAGTAAACGCTCTTCATCTCTGGCCACCAATAAATTGGCCAGGGCCAGCTGCACAGCGCCCTCGGCTAAGTGCCGCGCCTGGGTCGCCCCGCTTAGCTGTCGCGCCACCAGGGCACCGTTCCTACTAACTTTCGAGAGACCCAGAGCCAGCACGCCCAGCAGCACAATAAACCACAGCACCAATATCAATGCCACACCACGCTGAAGTCGAGGCGAGCCCAACGGCGCGCGGTGCCAAGATAATAAACAGGGCTGTTTATTGAGCTCCGGCCGGCTCAAAACTGCAGCTCCGGTGTAGCCTCGGTATCGGAGCCGAGGGCATCAACGGCGTGACTCAGCGCCAGCACCATCGCCGGCCATACCTGGTAAACATCCGACTCGAGGGGCGTCATCTGCAAGCGCAGTAATTGCGGCACTGCCGGGGCCGATAATTGCTCGGCCAACCATGTGTCGCGCCACTGCACCTCCTCCCCCTCACTAGCGCCAAAATAGGCCAGTGTTAGAGCATCGATATGCGCCGCTAACACCAGGCGTTGGCTCACCCCGCCCTCGCTGGAGATGCTGGAATCTCCGTCCCAGGACAGTTCGAGCGCAGGGTCAAAGGCTTGATAGTCGAGCACTAAGACCTCTTGTTGATAGTTTTCATCCCAGGTGATTTTTAGTGTCCACCAGTAGAGCTCGCCATCGTTAAAAAAGCGCGGGAAGGGCGCAACGTAATGTAGGTAATCTCGCCCGCCCAAAAAGCTATCGACTCTCTCCCCGGAACTGAGTTTGATTTTTTCAAAGTGAGCGGCACTTAAATGACGCCGCAACACCTGGCTGAGAAGGAACTGTTTTTCGGCCGCATCCTGGCGGGCGGTGACGCTGCGCCAGGTCTGAGAGGTCAGGCGCAGGGCGCCAAGTAGTAAGAGTGAAATCATCGCCATAATGACAATGGCAATCTGCAGTTCTACCAGGGTAAAACCCCGGCTTTTACCAGCCCTATGCAAGCGACTCACCGCTCGGTCTCGTCATCGGCTCTCAGTTGCAAGCTGGATAATTGATACTCGCGTTTATGGGTACTGCCCCAGAATACAGTGACCTCGAGTTGGAACAGCTGGTAAGCCGCCAGAGGATGATTGGCCACCGCCGCGGGTAGCACCGGATCACTGGCACTGCTGCGATAGGGGTAGGCCTCCGCAACCCAGTCAAAGCCCGCCTCCAGGCTTCCCGTCTTTAGATAGGTCGCCGAACCTTTCAGTACGCGCAGCTCGGCCATCTTCGATTCGGCAATTTGCAGGGCGGTGTAGTAATCACTGCTGACCGCCGCCACCCGGGTGGAACCGGCGAGAATACGCATAATCACGGTCATGCAAATGACCAGAATAGACAGGGCGACAACCACTTCCAGCAAGGTAAAACCGCGCTCAGCAGGTAGCAAGCGAAGTGAATTCGACGCCCTGCTGCGGACCTGAAGCCCCGTCCCCAGGCAGTGGCGAGAGGGCCATAAGCTCACGGTAACGGCCCCTCCACAATTGGTGCAAATTGCCTACGCTCGGCCAAACTCACCTCTCCACTCAGCCAAGCAATATGAATATAGCGCACATTCTCAGCCAAGCTCAGTTCGAGCATGGCGCCAGAAGAACTGCCGTCGGGGTAGAAAGCCAGACGCTGATTGCCGATGTCTGGCAGCGGCGCTGGCAACAAGAGTCCAGGCAAGTCATCACCGACACCCTCAGCACCGGCGGCATGGAAAACGAGATTCATGCCCTCCTCTAGTCTCACGGACTCACCATCAACACGATAGGCAGACTGCCCGTCGACAAAACTCAGGGTAATGATTTTGCCCTCGGTAATGGCTGTGCCGCGCAGCACACGCAATTCGGCAATCAGGGCTCGGCTCTGGGTTTTCAGTTTCGCGCTATCTAAACTACCACCGAGCCCCGGGGCGACCAGTACCGCGATGATACCCAGTAAAACCAACACCACCAAAAGCTCGAGTAGGGTAAAACCCACCTCACCGGCCCTTGCAGTCGAGCTAGGCCTCGAATCAGATATCAAGGAGATAGCCATAGCCAGCTAAGCACCCGCGAACAGGGAAGCCGCGAACAATGTTAGCCAGCAATCAACGGGGCGCAGGCGCAATTACTGCCAACTCAGCACATCGGCATCTTCACCCTCGCCACCCTCCTGACCATCGCGGCCCAGAGAAAACAGGTCGAAGTCACTGTGTTCTCCAGGGGAGGCATAGAGATAGGGGTTGCCCCAGGGGTCGTCGCGAATCACTTTCTTCTTCAGGTAGGGGCCGTTCCAAATACGTGTCGAGGCGGGTTTCTCAATCAGTGATTTAAGGCCATCGCTGGTACCTGGGTAGCGCCCCGAATCGAGGTGGTAGAGATCGAGGGCGGTGGAAAACTCCTCGATTTGCAGAATGGCCGCCTTGGTCTTGGAACCGCCAATCTGCTTCAGTACCTGGGGGCCGACCAGGCTCGCCAGGAAGCCGAGAATAACCAGTACCACCAGTAGCTCGAGCAGGGTAAAACCGGACTGCCGTCCGCGACGCTGACAAGCACCACCAAACTTAGAAAACACTTCAATCATAAGAACCCTTTATTATATATTTCAACAAGAAAAATAACTTAGTTAAACCAAAACATCGTATAAACAATCGATATAAAAATGCCTTTTCCCCCTACATGGGCAAATCATTAATACCTAGTATGGCCACCAATATCGACATAATAATGCCACCGATAACGATACCCAGGCCAATAATCATCACCGGTTCGAGTATCGACAGCAGGCGCTGGCTGGCTGTCGCCACCTCGTCGTCGTAGATATCGGCTACCCGTAACAACATCTTGTCCAGTTGCCCCGTCTCCTCGCCAACCTGAATCATCTGCAGGGCAAACTCGGGAAAGACACCGGCCTGCAGCAGGGGTTCGGCGAGCCCACCACCATCGCGCAAAATACTCGAGGCATCATTCAACTTCTTCAGTAACACCCTGTTTTGCATGCTTTCTTTTGCCACAGAAATAGCCGGCAGTAGGGCCACACCGCCGCCCAATAAGGTGCCGAGACTACGGCTAAAGCGCGCCATATTGACCTTTTTAATCAAATCACTGAACAGCGAGAACTGCAGTAGGCGCTCGTCCCGCTGGTAGAGCCAGGCCGGGTCCTGCTGTTTTTTCCGTACGTAGGCCACAGCCAGGCCAATAATCAACAGTATTAGCAAGGCGTAGTCGCGTAGAAAATTGGAAACGCCAAGCACGAAGGCCGTTGATGCGGGTAGGGGAGCGTCCATATCTTCAAACAGCGTGGCGAATTCGGGCAGCACAAACAACACGATAATGCCCAGCGACAGCAGGGTCACGGCCACCAATATCAGCGGATACATTAAGGCCGACTTGAGTTGTTCGCGCAGAGCGTGGGACTTGTCGAGATAGGTCGATAGCTCCAGCAGGTTTTTGGCCAGATCGCCTGACAACTCTGCGGCACGTACGAAGTTAATATAAAAACTGGCAAATAATTGCGGCTGCTCGGCCATGGCCTCAGACAGCGACTGGCCGCCGCGCACCGCCGTCTGTAGTTCGTCAATCAGCTCGACCATTAAAAGCTTGGAGGAGACACCGCCAATGATTTCCAGACTGCGGTCCAGAGACAGGCCGGCACCCACCAGGGTCGACAACTGTCGGGTAAAGTCGCCGATATCTTTGTGGCCGAGAGAGGGTTTGCGTAGCGATAGGAAAGCACGCTCACTCGACAGCCCCCTGCCCTCGGCAACCTGGGCAGAAATGGGTATCAGGCCCATGGCCTGCAACTGAGTGATAACAGCCGCCTCGGTGGCCCCGGTCATTTGCCCGCTCGTCAATTCGCCCTGGCTGTTGACGGCACGATAGTCGAATTGCGGCATTAGCTTTCCTGTATCACCCGCGCCACCTCTTCAAGGGTGGTCAGGCCCTGGGCGGCTTTCAGGCAACCATCTTCAAACATGGTGGTCATGCCCTCTTCCCGCGCCTGGGCTTCAATCTCACCGGCGCTGGCATGGCGCAGAATAAGACTGCGGATGTTGTCGCTGATGGTGAGGATTTCAATAATACCCACCCGCCCGCGATAACCGGTATTGGCACAGTGATCACAGCCCACCGCCTTTTGTAAGTGCAAAGACTGACTGACAGGCAGTATGCGCTCAAGTTCAAACTCTTCGACAATGCGCGCCTCGGCCTCGTAGGGCTGCTTGCAGTGCTGGCACAATAAACGCACCAGGCGCTGGGCCAGCACCACGTTCAAGGTCGAGTTGAGCAGGTAGTCCTCGGTGCCCATTTCCAGCAGGCGAGTGACACTGCCCGCCGCATCATTGGTGTGCAGGGTCGACAGTACCAGGTGGCCGGTTAGGGCCGACTGCACACAGATGCGCGCCGTCTCAAGGTCGCGCATTTCGCCAACCATAATCACATCCGGGTCCTGGCGCACGATGGAGCGCAGGGCACTGGAAAAATCGAGCCCAATAGACGCATTAACCTGAATCTGGTTAATACCCTCGAGGTTGTACTCGACCGGGTCCTCAACGGTGATCACCTTGCGCTGTTCGGTATTGAGGGAGTTCAAGGCGGTATAGAGCGTGGTGGTTTTACCGCTGCCGGTGGGACCGGTAACAATCACCATGCCGTGGGTCATGCTCAATTCTTTTTGCAGACGGGCGCGCTGCTCGGGGGTAAAGCCGAGACTGTCAAAATCGAGGGTCACGCTGTCGCGCTGCAATAAACGCATCACCACGCTTTCGCCGTACATGGTCGGCACGGTGGACACCCGCACATCGAGCTCCTGGCCCTGCACGCGCACATTGATGCGACCATCCTGGGGCAAGCGCCGCTCGGCGATATCCAGGTCGGCCATAATTTTAATGCGCGAGATCACCGCCGGAGCCAGTTCACGAGGTGGCGAGGGCTCATCGCGCAAGACGCCGTCGATGCGATTGCGAATTTTCAAGTTATGTTCAAAGGGTTCGACGTGAATATCGGAGGCTCGACTGTCGACCGCGCGCTGAATAATTTGATTCACCAGGCGAATCACCGGTGCCTCACTGGCCATGTCCCGCAACTTGGCGACATCGACAGCGGAAAACTCCGCGCTTTGCACTCCGCCCTCATCTGCACTATTTTCCGGCTGCTCATACAGGCGCTCTATCGCCGCCTGAATATCGGGCGCCAGACCAACGCTGAGTTTTAACTCACAGTGGCAGGCCATGGCCACAGCTCGCAGGCTGTAAGCGTTAGTGGTATCGGCCACGGCCAGGTCGAGGGTATTCGCCCTCATCGCCAAAGGCAGCAAGTATTGATCCTTCATAAAACGCAGCGAGAGAGGCGTTTCCAGAGCCTGTTCGGGATAGTCACCGGGCTTGAGTAGAGACAGTCCCGCCATATCGGCCTGAACCTTGGCCATACCCCGCTCAGAGACCATGCCCAAACGCAGTAACAGAGCGACCAGGGATTCATCGCTGCTTTCACTGTGTACGCGCTGGGCCCGCGCAAAGTCGGGGGCGCTCAGCAGCCCAGTCTCGAGCAAAGCCGCCCGTAGTTCGTCATCAGCTTGCAGGTGCGAAGAGGATTGCTCGGCACTGCCCTCTGCCAATACCCCCCCCTCTCCTTGATCAGCCATCATCCCCGCTTCCCTTTAGCACATTTTTACTTACTAGCTGGCAAGTCTAACCCGGCTTTAGGACAGAGGGAATGTACTTGCACAGTTTGTGAGAATCATCATCAAAATAGATGCCGACAAGACCTTGGGCGCTTAAAGGAAAAGACTGGAACTAGCGGGCCGTTAAGCCAGAGCCAATGATATTCATCGCCATAGAATGCCCTCAGAACATCGATACCTGACGTGGCCAAGCAAACACACCACCTATTTTATTAATGTTAAATATCACATTAAAGATTTCATGGTCAGCTCAGCTTCTTCCCGACCAACATAGCTTTCACTATCATTTTTCAAAGCCAGCTCTAACTGTTGTTTCGCCAGACTATGTTGATTATTACTGTAGTAGGCCATGCCAAGGTGATAGTGATACACCCCTTTATCGCCACCAGACTGCACAGCTTCAACTAACAAATTCATAGCCTGAGAAGCATTACCCGACTTGTAAAGCACCCAACCCAGGGTATCGAGGAATACAGCGTTGCGGTCTTTGTTCAGAAGCGGCTCAATCAAAGCACGGGCTCTGGCCAAATTTTCTGCACTCGGACGATAATCGACCAAGGTAGCCGCAAGATTATTAGCCGCGTAGAGATGGCCAGGGTTTAGTACAAGAACGCGATCATACGTTGCCAAAGCCTTATCGATAGCGCCCATGCTGGTCTGTAAAGCAGCAAGAGACATCAGTAAAGCCGTATCGCTCGGGTTGTGAGTAATCCCTTGTTCATAGGCTGCCAGCGCCTCTTCCCAGTGCTCCTGCGAGGCATGAAGCGAAGCCAGGTAGCGATAAGCCGAGCTGCGCTCTGGTGCTATTTTGATCGTTTGCTGATACGAGGCTTTGGCCTCAAGCAAACTACCTTGTTTCTGCTGTAGATTACCCAGCAATTCAAGTGCATGAGCTTGCCTTGGGTATTGCTCGGTATGAGCGCGCACATAGTCATAAGCCAGCGCAAGATTATCGGTCTTCTGATGCGCCCTCACCAAAAATTGCAGCGCCTCAATCACGGCGGGTTTATTGGCCAAGGTCTGCTCAAAGGCGATAAGCGCTGAGGAATAATTTTCCTGGTCGAAATAAATACGCCCCTTTAAATAGTAACCAAGGCCAGCCGTTACTTCATCCGCAATGAGCTTGTCCGCAACGGTCAGTGCTTCAGCCCAGCGATCCTGCTTGCCATAGGTGGCGACCAGGTGGCGAATAGCGCCAACATTATCGGGTTGGCGTCGCACCAGAGTCACCAATAACTGCTCTGCAGCTTCATACTCACCATCAGCAAAGGCCAGCCGTGCCGCCTGGTAGGCCGCATCATCATCAGTGGGGTTAATCTGTAACACCTGACGATAATTGTCGAGGGCAAGATTGCGAGCACCATCAGACTCATGGGCCCGAGCCAGCAGCCGCAATGCGTCCGTTGATTCGGGAGCATTGCGCAGCACCGTGCGCAAATCTGTAATGGCAGACTTGGTGTTGTTATCACCCAAATGCATACGCCCACGCGTCAGCAAAGCCTCTTTATTTTCTGGCTCGACCGCAAAAACCACTTCCAGTAAGCGCTCAGCCTCTGGCCGTTTATTATCTAACAGGGCCAACTCAGCCAAACGATTGCGGGCCAATAAAGCGTCTGCGCCCTCATTATCTAAGGTAATAATGGCCTGATAGACCTGACCCGCCTCAGCGTGTCTTTTCAGTGCGGTGTAGAGTTTACCCAGGCCAAAACGCAGCTCATACAGTTTTGGTTGTCGAGTAATAAATTCTTTAAGTGTTGTCTCGGCCAGCTGCGGGTTACGGTTATTAGCGAGAAACTGAGCCAGCCACAGTTTAAGTTCTGTGTTTGCAGGCAGTGTATTAACGATGTTTCGCAGCACCGTTTCAGCCTCATCAATGCGCTCACTTTGTTCGAGATAACGCACAAACCGGTATTGATAAAGCAAGTTAGACGGGAATTGCTCTATCAGCTGGCGATAGGCTTTAACAACTTCATCAGAGCGCTGCTCTCTCTCCAAAAGCCCAATTTGCATTAACTTTAACGACGCATCACCCGTCTGTTGATTTATGCCATCGCCTATTATCGCCAAGGCCCGATCGGGGTCTTGCTCGGCATAGGTCATAGACAGCACTGAAATAGCGGCAACATGGCCAGGTTTTTTGTTTAACACGCGCTGCGCTGTTGCTATCGCATTATCGTGATCGCCATTGCGAAAATAAATGGCAGCGCGCAGTGCCAAGGCATCGAGCTGCTCCGGCTCTTGTGCAAGTATCGCGTCAATTTGCGCCAATGTTTTGTCATACATACCGTTAGCAAACATCATTTGCGCGATCTTGATACGTGCCGCCACATGACCAGGGTTCAGCTCAACAACCAGATTCAGGTTGGCGTACATTTGCTGCCAGTTTTTCTCCTGCTCATGGAGGAGTGCCAGTAAATACCGCCCTTTGGCATGATTACTGTTAATTTGCAGAACATTTTTGACTTCTATTCGCGCCTTGTCGAAGTCTTTCTGCTCAAACAATTGCTGAGCTCTAGAAAAATACTTAGCCTGCCGTTCTTCACCATCCGAGCAGGCACCCAGTAATACAGCCATCATCAATATGACGGCAGTCAATAGTTTATGGGTTTTCATGGGTATGCTCCCTCCGGTGTCTGCACTTCGCACACTCAACAGCACCCGTAATGCAAGAAATGGCCAAATAAGTGATATCTTGAATCGTACAACGAGCGGGCATCTTAAGACCCAGCCAAAAGCGCCATACTGACAATGGTTGTGATTTTCAAAATTCGGTAATCTATTATCGGTTTACTCAACAGGTACTCACAGCAATATAGAAATATTGCGAAACGTACTGCCACGCGCCCCAAAGCAATATTAGAAAATTCTTGTAGAGGTAATAAGGGCACAACTAAGACAAATAAGAGCACCAACAAATCTTGAGTGTCGAGCCGAAAGACCTCGCGGCGCGTCATACGAATAGCCAGCAGTAAAACGAGCAAAGTCAACGTAAGGTACATATCGATGACAATATTAAACACAGGGCGATAGGTGTTATCGACCAACAGAGCATAGATCAACACAACTCCTGCACTGTAGACCAACACCCGTGTCACTAAGTGCGCAGACAAGCGAGTAAAGCCCTGAAAGGCCCACAAAATACCGCTAGCAGCGGCTAACAGCAGCGCAATGTCTGCCAGCCAGGGCTTTGCCACACCGACCCTGAAAGCAACAGAGACTAAAAAGATACCGAGCAAAATCTCAAGTAAACGAGGTGAATACAGATAAAACCACTCAAAACGGCGTAAAAATTGGTTGCGGTTGTCTCGACCAGCGGGAGCCAAGTCAAGATGCAAACGCCAGTGCTTAAGGCGGCCCACCCAAATTGGGAGCAATAAGCCACTACAAAATAAAAGATAAACCCCCAGTAAAACGCCATCGCTTGCGTAGCGAAATAACCAGGCCACGGCCATCAAAGCCGCCTGAAATAAATAAATCGCAGCCACAGCCTCATAATGACGAAAGCCCAACTTCATAAACTGATGATGAGTGTGATTTTTGTCAGCCCCAAAGGGAGGGCGGCCTTGGTGCAAGCGTATGGCGATAACGAGTAAGGTATCTATCACCGGCAAACCAATTAACAACAATGGCAGCAAACGACTCACGGCAATAGCATCGTACTGTGTCACTTTTATCGCCAAGGCAGCCGTAATAAAACCGAGGAACTGACTGCCGGCATCACCCATAAATACACGGGCGGGGTGCGTGTTAAATCGTAAAAAACCCAGCAAACCACCAATCACACCAACGGCCACCAGGGCCACACTGTGCTGACCGGATTGCAGAGCAAAGAATGCTATAAGGGCCAGACTCAGCACCATAATACCTGCTGCCAAGCCATCGAGGCCGTCGGCAAGATTCACGGCATTGATCACACCCAACATAAAGAAGAAGGTTAGCGACAAAGCTAGCCATTGAGGTGCAGGCGTAGCAGGCCAGAAGGGTACAGACTCAAACAAGAAACCACTAAACAATAGCGGCAAAATAGCCAGAATTTGACCCAGGAATTTCAGCTTATAACTAAGGTCGTTGCGGTCATCGAGTAGACCGAAGACAAAAATAACACCGCAGCCTGTGAATAAGCCCCAAAACTCGCGCCAGACATCGCCAAACGGCAGTAACCAGTAGCTGACCGAAACAAATACGCTGAAAACTATGCAAATGCCGCCAATCCGGGGGGTCGGCTGAGTATGAACTTTGCGCTCATCTCCCGGCAAGTCCACCAGGCGCCAACTAGCTGCGTATTTAATAGCAAGGGGAATAAGAACTATGGATAAAAGCAAAGCGGTTGAAAATGTTAAAACCAGAGCCATGGTATTCCTTACCGCTTAAGCGTCCTTATATCGAATTCGTAATTGAGATTAGCCAACAAAATAATATCCGGGCATTATCTCATATAAATGGGAGCAATGAATCAATCTGGTATGTATTGACTCACCAGGGGATAAAAATCGTGGACAAAACCTTGTATTTGAGCCTCAGCCCCCGGCAAGCCACTAAGGCCTGGCACCGGCACAGTGACACGCACCAATGCGCCATCGGTGCGGTTTCGTGTCAACGCGTCCCAAAAGATATACCACTTAGCCAAATATTCATTGGTGATAACGCGCCCGCGTTGCTGAAACCAGTAATAAACTAGCTGGCGAGCATCACCCTTTTGAATAATCACACGGTTAACCCGTAAGCCAGGGCTTAAGCCAGACTGTGGCAGATCCAGTTGCTCAACACTTTGCACCTCCCAACCGCCCCCCGGTATACATGAGCGCGGTGAATGCACCGAGGCACCTTTACGTTGCGAGGCATAAAAAGCCACGTATAAATTGACCGGCAAGCTATCACGGCCTGCACGATAATCGGCTATAAAGTGATCGGTAAGCTTGAGACTGGTTAACACCTCCGCCTCAATACTGCCCTGGCGCCCGACCCAGTTATTGTAAAACAAGGGAAAAGAAACAAACTCATGGCGAGACAAGGGGGCCTCGACACGATCCTTTAATGTGAATAAAACGGGGACAAACACCAGCAGCATAAGCACACAAAGCCCCAGCGGCAGGCTCTGTTGCATTATTTGGGGGAAAGACTGTCGAAGAGAAACAAGGCCTGGCCAGGATAAATCGAGGGCATCGACTACCGTAGCCTGCCCCCCCGATGGACCCTGAGGTGTATTTACAGGCGACCCAGTCTTAAAAAAGACCGTAAATAATTTGATTTCAAGCAGCAGCGCCGCAACACACACCATAAATATGAGCCAGCCTTCGAACCAGTGTAGGAAGCCCTCTGCCATACCAATACCGTAATATTCAACCAGCACACCAATGACGCCAATGCGCAGGCTATTCATCAAAATGGTGATGGGCACAGTTGAGATAAAAACAATAAGGCGCTGCCAGGCTGGCCCACGAAATAGATAGGCCAATAGAAAACCAAAACTCATTAATGGGAATAGATAATTGAGCCCACTGCAAGCCTCAACCACCTGCAGCTTATAAACACCGAGGTCAATCACATTACCTTCAAGAAACACACTGATATCAAACCAGCGGATCACCCAAACACCCAGACTGGAAGACAGCAATTGTAATTGCTGAGATAAGTTGGAATAGAGAAAATTAGGCAGCGGGATCATAAACAGCAAATACAACAATGCTGCCCATATACACTTGCTACGCGGCCAGCCCAATACAGTGATGACCAGCCCGTAAAGCGAGAGTACAAATGCATACTGTAAAATGGTGTAGATTGAACTCAACTCACCCAAGACCCAGCCCGCCAAGCCCAGGGCCAGCAGTAGCCCGCCCACCCAACGCCCAGATATTGGTAATAATTCAAGCGCCGGCACGCGCTGAAGAAAAAGCAAGGCCGCCACCAGCGGGATCATGGGGCCATGGCTGTATTCATCACGCCCCCAATAAGCCCAGGTTATGACAACGCCATCCCAAAACAAATACAGCAATACAGCAAGACTAGCCGCCACCACCGCGCCTGTCATATAGGGTCTAGACCGGTATGAGGCATTCTGAATGTGGGGCGAAAGATTATTCACTATAGATGCACCATGAACGACACAGCGGCGAAATATGGCGATTCACACATTGCATTGGGCGCAATTCACTCACAATTCGCGTCGCACAGGGCGGATAGTTTTTGTTCATAGCGCTGCGCTAAAACCTGTCGGTCAAAATGAGCGGCAACATATTCGCTGCCCTTATCACCATATTCACGGCAAAGGGCGGGAGAGTCTGCAAGCTTGACGATGGCCGCTGCCAATGCCGACGCATTCTCTGGCTCAATGGCAATGCCGGCATTTGCGTCCTGGATGATTTCTTTACTCTCGCCAGCCACACCGATGATAATAGGTTTTTTCATCGCCATACTTTCGAATATTTTGGAAGGTATAACCGTCAAAAACAGGTCTAACTTGCGCAAAAGCACCAAACTCGCATCAGAAACCGACCATAAGCGGGGCATATCCTCTTTAGGCAGCTGCCCAAGCATGACAATATTATTGAGCTGCCTGGTTGAAATTTCATCGGCTAAGCGTTGGCGCTCCGCACCTTCGCCAGCCATCAAAAACACAATATCTTCTCGCCTGCGCAATAACTCAGCCGCTTCGATAATAACGTCCAGACCATGGGCCATACCATGCGTACCTACATAGGACGCCACAAACTTACCTTTAACGCCTATTGATTCAGCATATGCCTCATCGGGCGCTTGCTCGGCAAAGAAACTCAGGTCAACGCCATTGCGAATCACTTCAATACGCTCTTGTCGCCCACCACGGGCAACAATATGCTCTTTAAAGGCGTTCGTCACCGGCACGATAAAGTCAGCTTTACGGTACATAAAGCTCTCTATGCTCTCCAAAACAGCAATGAGTTTACGGTTATTCAAGGCCCCCACGGCCACAATAGACTCGGGCCAAAGGTCGCGAATTTCCAGTAACCAGGGCGCACGCTTAATTCGAGAAACAATATAACCGGCTAAGCCATTGAAAAACTGTGGCGAGGTTGAAATCACCACATCTGCCTTCGACAAGAAAGGCGCCAACAGTGTCACCATGACCATATAAAACACATAATTAGATGTTCGCTTTATAAAGCCCTCATTGGCCGTAATATAGGTCAAGATTTTAATTGCCTTAATGCCGTCTTTGTACTCGACATGCACCAACTTGTTTTTATAGCCGGGGTAGGCTTTACCCATCGGATGATGAGGCACACAGCTAACGACGGTGACCTGGTGACCCATTTTGACCCACTGCTTGCAGTGCTCGTAAGTACGAGTGGCCGGGGCATTCACTTCGGGGGGGAAATAATGGGAAAGAAAAAGAATACGCACAACTATAGTTTCCTTAGCGTATAAGACAGAGTAGTGGGCAGCTCTGACTTACGTTGTAAAACGACACACCTATTTTTAATAACCAGTCCAAATTCGGGGCAATAATAACTGTCCTCAAGAACGTAATCTACACCCTCTGTAAAACGAAGCTCATAAACTAGCCCCTGAGTAAAACCGAACTGTAAATAGCCCGGCCCCTCCTCTTTGATGACAGCATTGGGGTGTAAATGAATGAAAGTCTCAACATTACGAATACCCCGACCCTTGACTTCATCGACGACAGTCATGGCAGTAATACTGCCCTCTGGCGAGAGGGAAAGAGCTACATCGCGTTGATGCACGGTACGGCCGCCCAAGGCATGAAAGCCACGATAAGCACCTTGAAAAGTAACCTTATCATCATATTGGCAAATATTAGCATTCAGTACCACAGCGCGCCTCGCGACACGGAATTCACCCCACACCTCAGATTGCTCGGCACCGTCAACAGACACCGTATTATGGGCGCGAGTACTGCGAACGTACTGACGCATTGCGCCAGGCTCATATTCACTAACACCGCTATCGACAATCACTCGTTGGCCATCGAGCATCAGTTCATAGCTCAACATGTCGCAATGGGTATGGCCTGGTTGGTAAGAAGGACCTATATCGCCCGCATCAATGATAAACATGTCAGAATTCGAACGATAAGCGAAAAGGCCAGAATCGGGTAATGCTAGTACAGGCGCCTGCTCGCCATGCAAGCAGCTGGGCGCCTTAGTAAGCGTTTTAAAATATTGGTCAAGGTCAGATAACGTAGGACTAATGCCGAATGCCGTATCGTTAAATAATGGAAGGCTTTGATCCGGAAAGACTATTTCCTCATAGAAACGCAAGCCGCGAATGCAATGATCGTTGAAAAGCGCAAGAAAATCAGTACTAAATAGCGCTCTGTTATTAAGGGCCAAATTGAAGATGTCGAGATAGTTTTCAAGCATCAAAGCATGGTACTGGGGTGTGCGCTCGTAGTGTCCGCCATCTGATAGCGTTTGCTCTACGACCTGCTCACATAAACCCTTTGCCCCAAAACGCAACCAACGAGTAGCATCTTCACCATCAAAGAAAGCACCGGCGAAGGTCAGTGCCTTAAGGTTTTCAAAATAGTGGTTTGCCAATATATGGCGCTCATCATTTTTCTCTAGCCAAAGCACTTGCAAGTAGAGGCTTTGCAGTACCGCAGGTGTTTGCGCCGCGGGGTAAGCCTGTAAATAGTAGATCCAATTGACAATACGCAGGCTAACCGTAAAAGGCTCCCAGCCTGGTTGACTACCTTGCGGGTTGCTAGCTATCCAGCTTTCCAACAAGGACCCCTTGTATTCACCACTATGATTTTCATCACGAAGGTAATCGAAATAGTGTAAGTTATAACGCCATAAGCGTGGAACATCTTCAGGGCACCAATCAAAGCGATCAACCTGTAACACCTTACTAATATTCAGAAACCGAAAGCCGCCCTCTGCCTGCAATACGCCCGTTACCGGCAAGGGTTGATTCAAAGTCAGGGCACGATTAGTCTTTACTGCCTGGGTACAGGAAACTGTACTGGCTGGTAAGCCACGACGAATGATAAAGAAAAAGAATTGATTTAAGCGTAGGTGCCGCAAGGTAAAAAATAATCGAATCGTTCTTTTAATCACTACTTACTTTCTCTATCTATTGCATCAATCAAAAGGATTTAATAATCGAAGACCGGTTTTCTCAAAGTCGCGAATATTGCGAGTTACCACCGTTAAATCGTTAGTTAATGCAATGACTGAAATTTGTATATCAATAGCATTTTCGTAATAAGGGACCCTTAAAGCACCCCACAACTGAGCCTCATCTTTACCAAAATCAAGTACAGCCGCCTCGTAATCAACAAGAAGATTTTCAAACCAGCGCTCCAACAACAGGGCCTGTTTGACATCCCCCCGATAACGAATCAGATCAATGTCTCGTCGAAGCTCCCCTAGCGTGATAACACTAAGAAAAAGCAGATCACCATTCTCTACGGCCTTATAAAAAAATAGCTTTACGCCATTGTTAGCCTTAATTCCCTTTCTGCATTCACTGATGACATTAGTATCAATCAAATACACTCGGCTCACTCTCGTTTTGAACTCGTTCAAAATCACTATCTTTACCAACATTCGGGATTTCCCGAAGCGCCTGGGCAAAGCTCTACTTACGAGGCTTTAACAAAGCAGCGCTCAAAATTTGGCGGTGCTCTGCTTCTGTACTCAAGCCATGTAGACCTGCTCTGGCTTTGAGAGCCCTCACAATGTCTTCATCGACATTTCTCACTAGTAAATTGGCCATGCGTACTCTCCATTGATAGCGCTACTTAATCTGCTCCACCACATCAAAGTAGGCACTGCCCACTTCAACCAACCCGTCAAAAGGAATCAATCCACTGGTATCATCATTAGTAATATCATCAACAAAAAGCAGCATTTGCGGGCTTTCGTCTTTATCGTGTTTCCCCCAAACGATGGAACTCAATACTAGGCAAGCCAATATAATATGGTACCCGGACGCCCATGAGGCCTTACGATCACACAATGGCTACATGCGATCTTTGCCAACCAAGTAGTTAATTTAAAACTGCTGCTATAAAATAAAGTTCACCTTAATTATATGGAACAACCATTATCTTGATGCCAATCCGATGATATAGCGCCTAGTAGTCTCAAAGAGCAAATAGTCATCCTTACTGCGTATTAATGTATCAATCCTTTCATTAAACTCAGTTACTTGTTTCGCACCCGTTATCTTCTTAGAAGCAAGTACTAGTAACTCATAATCTTCAACGCCCTCCCGCCATGCCTCCCACCGCTTGCTACTTAATATTTCGCCATTATCAGCATCGTATATCACAGAGTAATCAGGTCGCCTTCCATCAAAGTCATTCCAGGCCGTACCCAGCCCGCCTGTGTCTGCATAAGCCCAAAATCCAATTCCAGCTGCTCCTCCTTGAAATGCCTGCCATGCCTGCAAGCGATAATAGCTATGTGGTGCCGCACTTTTACCCCCCCCCTCTGCAGCATAAGTCCATAGTTGCTTACCCACAGCCTTAACCGCAAAACTATTAGGAGACCCTAGCTTTGATATCAAGACCTGGTAAATATCAATCATATTTCCAGCCTTAATCACATCCACGGCACCTAGGTGCCCCATGGTAGTAAAAACTTCTATTTCTGGGTTAATTTCTTTAATAAGTCTGCTGGTGTCCAACAACAGCTTAATTTCCATAGGGTTGCTAGGTTCATCGACAGGATAAAATGAAAATTCGTGATTTTTTAATCCATTTTTTTCAAGGTGATTTGTCCAATCCAATATCCATTCACGAAATGCATCTTCCCACAAAGGGGTTTTATACTTAAGAACCCCCCCAAAGGTTCGTAATTTTTCATCATTAAAACCAAGAAAAAACAATACCTTTGAAGGGGGGTTCTCATAGTCCATCATTGCATCAAAACTAGAATAATCAGGGAGAGATGCTTGGGGTCCGATAAATTTAGGCCAAGGTAATTGCGAGGGGTGTATTACAGCAACATTAACATGATGAGAAGACAAATCGCGTCTTGCCTGTGTCGGAATATCCTTGGGAATCCATTGACTCAGATAGGCCCAAGCATTTACAAAAACATTTTGCTTCACAGGTAGGGAAACAGGCCACACCTTCGTTCTCATTGGAATATGCGCCACTTCAAGACCACTATGAAATTGCGTTACAACAATCTCAGCAACATAGTCATCGGGTAGTGCGTTGCCAGCCTTCCCTGTAATCCAGATTTGCTTAGAACCCCAAGGCTCGAGAAAAACAAAGCCTTCATCAATCGGCTTTAAAGCATCACCGATGATTTGATAATTAGACGAAATGACTGGCACCACTTCACGAAATTCGTATTCCGGCGCGTATCCAAAAGATTTTTCTTTAACTGACACTCTGTAGCTTTGGCGGTTGTTCGAATTATTCGTCAAAGCAAATGCATTCGATGTGACACCGCGATTTATTAGATCAAAATCAAGAACAACTTTTTCTGTTAAAGCTCTATTTGGGTTGTCAAATGGACTAAATGCCTTCCAGGGAGGTGGGTTCCATACGATCAACCCCTCTTGATACTGATCGGATATCAGAGCTCTAGAAAGCTCCAACAATTCATGCTCAATATCGACAAGATTCGCATCACTTTTAACTTGATCGGCTGATAATTTAGATAGCAGTAGTTCTAACTTTCTAGCCGAAACCGAATCATCATTCGCGTTGTTGCTAGTGAAAAGCATCTCGGCTTGCAAGCGGAACGCAATAGATTTATGCCTTAGAAGATGGCGATCGAGCACAAGGCCTTCAATATCACTTCGGCTTAACATCGCACTAATGTCAGTTGTTGCTATATCTGAAAAACCACTATCCATCACCTTAATTTCGTCGATAAAGGTAAACGCGCCCTTGGGCTGAATCACTAAGAATACATACCTACCAACAATTGAATAACTCGACGCACAGAATTCCTGCACTTTATATGCCCCAGATCCATGCTGCTCTCCTTGATATAAATCACCAAGTTCAATATATTTTTTTTTATCAGACGAAATAAAAACATCAATACGATCTGGGAATGAAACCCCCGCATGATCACCACGGGAAGTACTTAGGCATATACCGCCAATATTTCGCAGCGAACCAAGATCAATTTCAATTTTAATTGAACTGGAATTTTGCCACCCAACAGCCCCTCTATTCGTCCAAAAATGGCCCTTAGTATAAAGGCCATCCGTTAACTGAATGGTATCGTCATCATCTCTTGTTAATTCATACTGTGGTTTTGGAGAATACGTATAGGTAGAATTAAGCGCTAGATTCTTAATGCCACTAGCATTACATTTGTCACTGACATGAATGAGTGCAATAACACACAAAACACCCAAAAACCTAATATCAAAAATCATTTGATTTGCAGAAGTCGTTTTGAATCTATTTTGGTTCAGCAAAGAATTAGAGCCGAGCATTCTTCTTACTAAAGAAAACACAATAATTCAGCAGTCCAGTTTTTGGATCAAAAACATTTGTTTGCCTCTTACGGTGAGTTCAACTGTCTCAACAATTTTCAATTCAATTTGAAGCTCACTACCAACCTTCTCTGCAAAAGCTCTCATAATCACCTCACCATCTTTCTCAAATTCAAAGGATTTTGTCGGTACAATTCTCAACTCAGCTCTACCGGGGGTATCCTGGTAAAACTGAAAGCGTTCGACATTAGAAAATAGATTTGAATGCATATTAAGAGCTGTAATTGAAATTCGAGAGCCACTATTGCCAATTAACATTTCTTGTAACCAGCGACCATCAATGCCAGAGATACGGGGAAAAGCATGAACACCACGCCCTTCTTTAGCGTAATCTATACCCGAACAACGATCACCTGTCTGGTATCGAAGCATAGGCATAGCCATATTTATAAAGCCCGTACCAACCAGTTCGCCATCAAGCACCTCGGTATAACCATATCGAGGATCGACAAAGTAGCCTTCACGATCAGGCACAGTCCCTGCAAAAATTAAACGTTCACTATGACCATAAAAACTGATAACAGGGCAATTTAATAGCTCTTCGATTTTCTCTTTCTGGTGTGGATAAACCGATTCTGAAACAAGCAACACAGCCTTCAGATCAAGTTTCTTCCCCCAACTATATTTAGCGGCAATAGAAGCAAACTGACTAACTGACGAAGGATATCCATGTATATACTTCACATCAAAATTCTCTATAACTGAAGCAAGGCTTTTAACAACAGCTTCGGTTAGATGAAATGGCGATAATTGTAACTCCCTATAAATCGGATTGTACTGATAATAAACACCTTTTTCCGCCTGCGGAAAAGCAACTCCGCGCAACCCGATCTTTCGATCCGATGAAGTAACACCATACCGACCCAATAAATCGTGCACAAACGCCCACTCTTTACCATAGGCCTCGGACGCCATATGAAATGCCATCGGCGTACCGCTTGTACCGCCTGTTGTAATAGGGTATCGAGCGGTTTTAGATACAGCCTCGGAAATCATTCGTCCCCCCTCATCCTTTATGATTTCCTTGGTTAGCAAGGGCAGCTCAAAGAACTGATCCATTGATTGAAGGCGGGCTGGAATATTTAGTTTGCGAAACAGATCACGATAGTAAGGTACTGTTGTAACAGAAAATTCCACAACTTCGAATAGTTTATTACGCTGAAATTCAATATATTGATCGGCACTCCAGTTGGATGATTCGTTCAGAAATCGTAGTTGTTTTCGATAATCTTTTCCAAGTACGAATGATGGTGGCAATTTCGCGATAGGAGTTTTAACCCATAGAGGAAGTGATAAATAAAGTTCCTTTAATTCTTGTAAAAAAATCATTTAATATCACCGATAGTTTTATTATAAACTGAAAACATTGACCAGTTTAAACCGAGCCATTGCCTATTATAAAAGGCCCAATCCGACCCTAAGTGGCTCTTGACCTGATTGAAGAAAAATATTTATCAAGTACAACCTCACGGGAGAAATCATCAAACATCTGCGAGGCGCCGATACGTTTTCTTTGATAATCTACTGAAATATTTTTCATTCCCCGAAGTAAGTCCAACGCATCACCCGGCTCGACTAGCACACCACAGTTATCATCCACAATTTCGGGTAACGCACGCCATATTGTTGCCACAACGGGAGCGCTTACGCTGTATGCTTCCAGAATGACACCGGGATACCCCTCGCCCTCATGAAAGGTTGGTAGCAGCAGCGCATTATATTTGGCAATCATACTTGCGACGTCTTCCGGCGGAAGCACCCCTTGATACCTAACATTAGGTGATCTGAAATCATCAGCGCTATACCCACTAAGCGGCCCATAAACGTCAACCAACCATTCATCTGGCAACAGTGTCCCTAGTGCAATTATTTCATCCAGGCCTTTTTCACGCTTAACATGTCCCACAAACACAAAGCGCCCCTGAAACTCTTCCAGATTTTGATACTTAGTTTCAGGACGGTAATTGGGAAACCAAAAGGTCTCTGAGTTAAATGTGGAAAAATATTCAACCAAACTTTTGGTCTCAAAAAAATTAGAATGGCTATGAAATAAAAACTGCCTGGTGCTCCAGCGCCAAAAGGTACTGAAACCCACGTATACTTCGTCAAAATTACCTGCAAATTTGCGTGTATGGTAGTTCAGACCTAAAAGGTAGTGGCATATCAATACGATAAAACCAAGATACTTATAATCTCGGGCAGTACCGTGCAATGCAACTTCATCACCTTTGAAAGCAGCACGGACGCAGCACCACGTGAAGCACATGATCATCGATAATGATGAGGTATAGTTTTTAGCATTTGTATCAAAAACACCTGCGTCCGGACTAATTGAATTAATCAGGTCTTCAAAAAGTACCACCACCCCCCCTACATCGCTCCCATGTCGGAGCGGGCCCGCGAATATCATCTGTATATATCCCTTAATCGTTCTAGTACGACGCCATCAAACTTTATTAGCGTGTACATATTTTGGCCTTCATACCTATTGCTCATAAGACGGAATTTTCTTTCTTATGATACAGAACTGAATGAATATCAATGTTTTCCCGGATAACCTTAGCTGGCACTCCGACCGCTAGGCTGCGGGCAGGAATATCTTTCGTTACTACTGCATTAGCACCAATAATACTACCTGTGCCTATTGAAATTGGTCCTAGTATTTTTGCCCCAGCCCCAATGTAGATATCATTACCCATTACAGGGACACCCAATTGAGTACCGTTGCCGCCAATAGTTACTTCCTGATCGATATGCACATCATGACCTATCACAGCATCAGAATGGATAACAACGCCCAGCCCCCCATAGCCCAGCACTAAATTGCGGCCAATTTTTACAGAGTGGGGTAACCAGCAGGAGAATATTAGCCGAATCATATAATCAATTAGTTTCGGCAGCACCGGTATATTATGGCGATATAGCCAGTTCGCAATTCGATAGTAGTTAAAGATTTTGAACATTTTTCATACCTTCTTTCCAAACTCCATCACCTACTATGGCACGGTAAGTTTCTACGGTTTTTTTAGCCACTGCTTGCACGTGGAAACGGCTTAGTGCGACCTCTCGGCTCTGCTCACTCATCGCGCAGCTGGTCACTGACTCAAGTAACACCTTGATAAGTCTGTCAGTAATATCATCATTATCATTTTGATCCACAAGAAATCCTGTCTTCCCATCCTGGATCATATATGGGATACCACAGATTCGTGACGCGACTACAGGCACGCCTGCCGCCATCGCTTCCTCAATAACCATTGGCGCATTTTCCTGATGGGAGACTAGCGCAAGGCATGCAGCTTGAGATAGTTCAATCAGTAAAGCAGACCGACTAAGATTCCCCAAAAACTGCACTGCAGTATCTAATTCTAAATCATTCACCAGCTTTCGGCATTTATTCACAAATTTTTGATCATCTAATGGGCCGGCAATCCGCAAAGTTGCACTCGGAATTTCAGCATGTACTCCTTTAAACGCACGAATAAGGTTATCCACATTTTTTTGAGATTTAACATGTCCAGCATACAAAATAGTAGGAGCCGTGCTACCTAACTCGACTTCATAAAAATCATCGGAAACAGGATTTTCAATAGGCCAACATTTACCCATCAATTGCTCACCAATTTCTTTTTCGACGTAACGACTAATCAAAATAATGTTATCGGCTTTTTTTCTACCTAGTCGCTCAACTAAACCTACCACCTTGTAACGGAGGAAACGCAATCTACCACGTGAAAACAATGCGTCCTTTTCGTTGATACCATGTATTGTCAGCACATAGGGCGAAGAGTAACCAAATGTCCAGCCGGCAACACCCTGAAAGTGGGTCATATCTGGGTTAATTTCGGACAAACACCGCTGAATCGTTCTTCGATAACTACTCCAGTAACTGATAAAACCTGGCAACCGAGATTCAGGCAACCAGTAAATCGTTATGTCGCCTCTATGTTCTATACCGGGCGCTCTGTTACCGCATGGTGCCAACACCGATAATTCTAAACCGGGTATTTTACGCAACCCTTCTACCAGGTTTGATGTAACGCATTCAACTCCTCCTTTGATAAGGCCGGGAGACTCTGGATAAGGAGCAACCATCGCAATTTTAAATGTCATATATTTATTCTCATTTGTTGACTGCCCGTGCCCGCGCTACGACTGCTCCAGTTCTAGCTATCTGCCCAGTAGCGAGGGCCAAACCGACCATAAACCACAGCACCGAACTTTTACCTTGAGACAGAAATAACCCTGAAAAAAGCATACCGCTAATTGCAACTACAATGATAAAACCCACACCAGCCCCTCCCCCCGTTACTCTTCCTTTGTCATAACTCAACGAAGTAAGTAAAGCCTTTCCAAAAATAATTAAAAAAAGCAAACCCCCAAAAACTCCATTTTCTACGAAGAACTCAAGGTACATATTATGAGCTACTGCCTTTTTTCCAGACTCAACTCCAGCATGATCTTTCCCAAAAAATAGGCTGTTTAAGCCCGGATTGAAATTAGAAATATTGCCGAAATTACCAGGCCCTACTCCAAGAACAGGGTTATCTACAAAAGACTTTAAGCCAGTATTTAATAAAAACGTCCTGCCAGTCATGGAAACACTGCCACGCTTTTCACCATAAACCAGCGTGCCGACTCGCTCCCAATAACTCGCTGGCGCAGTTAGTGAAACAAACACAACCATAACCAAACCAAACAATGTTGATTTAATATTTGGCCTGCGAATATAAATCAAGAACATCACAAACATGAGCGCTACCAAACCTCCGCGAGATTTTGTTAGCACAATTCCAAATAATAGAAACGCGAGACTCACTACAAATAATGCCTTAGCAAACACAGTCTTGTTCGTAGAAAAAAAATAGATTGCCACTGGAACCCCTGCAACTAAAAGCATTGCCGTGTCATTCGGATCGCCGCGCAAACCAGCAGCACGCTGCGAATTCAGCTCATTAATCGAAAAGGTATTCGTAACCGACTGATACACAGCGTACAAAGCGCCCATTACCAAACCAGTTAATAGATACAACAGCATCAGTTTTAAATTCTTTTCATCCTTAATACAACCCGCCACAAACAACGAAAGAAGAAAAGATTTTAGATATAAAGCCATTGAAGCAAGTGAAGCGCCGAGATTTATACCTTGCAGAGCGGCGACGCACATAATCACGAGCAATAAGCCAAACGGCCACACGATATGACTTCTAAGTGAACTCCATTGTCTTTGTAACAAAGTTGAAACTATGACTGCCAGTCCGGCGTAGAGAGGCAAATGAATCAATCCGTCACCAAAAACAGCCACGATGATCCCGTGTATAACCAAGAGTAAAAGCCATGCCCCCAAGCCATGAATCGGAGAAAAAAATGACGCACAAAGAAACAAAGAAATTACAATAATCAAGAACATTTACTGAGCACTCTTAAGATATCGGCTAATCACACTAAAGGTAATAATTTCACCAATCACCATAGCAGCCCCAGCACTCATTGCTGCACCAAGCGCCCCAAAATAGGGAATAGCAATAACACTAGTTACTGCTATAAAAAAAATGCGTCCTACATTCACGCAGGCATCAATGTGAGGAATACCCAAATAGTGCATTACGTTATTAATAATACCGCCAAAAACAGTAATACCTGACGCGATCATCAATAGAACTAAAATAAGCAATCCATCGGGATACTCTTGGCCCAAAAACAACTTGTACATGATTGCGCACCCACCCACCAAAGTTAGCAGTGCGCAGCTATATGGGAGGGCAAACCTTCTCAATTTGGTCACGTAATTCCTAGCTTCAATATGACACTCAAATCCGGAAACTTTTGGTAATAAGAAGGCACGTATAGCATCATTAAACGGGCTAATAATCGCTACAAACATAAGACCAACTGAGTATTGACCTGCTGCATCGGCACCTGCCATCCTCATCAATATAAACAGAGGCAAACTAAAACAAAGAGGGTAGAGAACACTTCCAACCATGACCCACTTCCCATAAGAAAGTAACTGTCTGGTTTTCTTCCTAACATCAACATCAAATCGAACACCCACATCACGTATAAATACAAAAATAGCAGTACATGCAGCCAACAAAGGCCCTAACAAATATAGTGCTACGAGGTAAAATATAGCACTCGGCACGTCAAAGCTAAAGACGATGCCAACCAACAGCAATCTAATTAATCCATAGCGAAAAGTTAATCCTGCATAAGGCCGATAATCTTGACGTGCCTGATATACAGAGCGGATAAACATCCAGAACCCCAAAGTACTAGCGCATAGAACGGCAATACTCAGTTCCTTCTGGATAGAGTAATCGGGCGATAATATTTCAGAAAGCAGCCAGCCCAGGGGGAAACTTATTAAAATCAAAAAAGTTGAAACAAAAATTTTGACCCATAGTCCAGCCTGTAATACCCTATTTTTCACCCGAGTATCGAGGCTCTTATTATAATATCGGACAATGGAAATATTCATACCAAAGTCACTGACTGAGAAAATGACCATCACAACATAAAGAGCCACGGAATATATACCGAATACATCAGCGGTAACCGTTGCCGCAATAATGAAGCCTGTAAGAAACGTCACCGCATTATTAAAAACATTACTCGCTGTCAATCGAACAATATCACTACCAAATTGAGGAAACTGCATTTACATTCCCGCTAACGTAATTATTGACAATCTCTTGGTATTTACATCCACGAATCGTAAAAAAAAGCTAAGTTCAAATATGTCTTTATTAGAATCGACCAGCGCCCAAGCTTTCACTTAGCAATATCAATTGAAGATAAAATTTCTATCACTCTTTCAACAGCCTTTCCATCCCCATAGGGATTGATGGCAACAGACATTTTTGTGTAACAATCATCATCCAACAAAACCTCCTCTACGCCTTTTACGACTTTTTCAGTATTAGCACCCACCAATTTGACCGTCCCAGAATCAACCGCTTCTGGCCTCTCAGTTACATCACGCATTACCAATACAGGTTTACCTAACGACGGCCCCTCTTCTTGTATACCCCCAGAGTCGGTAAGAATGATATCGCTTTGATTCATTAGCCAAACAAAAGGAAGGTACTGTTGTGGTTCAATCAAATGAACATTAGACAAATTACTGAGTATTTCTTTAACAGGTTTTTGTACGTTGGGATTTAGGTGAACGGGGTAAATCAACAACCAGTCAGGGTGGTTTTCCGCTAATTGCTTGATTGCCGTGCAAAGGTCAACAAAACCTTGACCAAAGTTTTCCCTACGATGGCCGGTTATCAGTATTAGCTTTCGGTTTTTATCGGTAATTTTTTGGTAGAGGTTATCGCCGTATACGGATTGCCAATGGCTGGCTGGCATGGCATCCGTTTTATCCCTCACCATTAGCAATGCATCAATAACGGTGTTGCCCGTCACGAAAATTGTTTCTGGATTAATGTTTTCAGCCAGAAGGTTATTTTTGGCTGTTTCAGTGGGGGCGAAGTGATAAGTTGCCAATTTTCCCACAAGGGATCGGTTAGCTTCTTCAGGAAACGGAGCACTCATATCACCGGTACGCAAGCCGGCTTCTACGTGGCCTATTTTTATACCTTCGTAAAATGCGGCTAAAGCTGCTGCAAAGCAGGTGGTGGTGTCGCCGTGTACCAGTACGATGTCTGGCTTAGCTTCGCGTAATACTTCGCGCATGCCCAGTAAAACTCTGGCAGTAATATCGTAAAGATCTTGCCCTGGTTTCATCAGGTCCAGATCATAGTCTGGTTTGATGTTAAATATTTCCAGCACCTGGTCGAGCATTTCTCTATGCTGGGCGCTTACACAAACAATTGATTCAATACCGGCTGTTTTTTCCAGCTCTAACACTACTGGTGCCATTTTGATGGCTTCGGGCCGGGTGCCAAATACACTCATTACTTTCATACTTGCGCCCTCATTTCACTATGCCGCGGGTATCAATCACCACTTTATTGTTCAGGCTGGTTGCGGTCAGTTTTTTGAAGGGCTTGTGGTCAACGAGCAGCAGAATAATGTCTGATTTTTTGATGACTTCCGCCAAGGGTAGCAGCTCAAATTCACTATGCTGTTTTAGGTTGGGTTCGCAGACCAGTACCTGGCCTACATCTTCACTTTGTAGCTGTTGTACCAAGTTCAGTGCTGGGGATTCACGTAGGTCATCAACATCGGCTTTGAATGCCAGACCCAGACAACCGATGACGGGGTTTTTAAATCGGTCTGCCTGCTTTCGTACCTGCGCCATTACCCATTGGGGTTTTGAATCATTCACTTCACGGGCGGTGCGAATAAGCTTGGCTTGTTCAGGTGCACGGCTGACTATAAACCAGGGGTCAACGGCTATACAGTGGCCGCCAACGCCGGGGCCGGGTTGTAGAATATTGACGCGCGGATGCCTGTTGGCCAGCTCTATCACTTCCCAAGCGTTGACCTCTTCGGTTTCCGCAATCATTGACAGTTCATTGGCAAAGGCGATGTTAACATCGCGATAGGCGTTTTCGGTTAGCTTTACTAACTCAGCCGTTTTTGCAGAGGTAGCTAATACTTCGCCTCTGACAAATGTTTCGTAAAAATCTACCGCCACCTGGGTTGATTCTTCATCAACGCCACCTACTACGCGGTCATTTTGTACTAGCTCGATCAGTATTCTGCCGGGAAGTACTCGCTCGGGGCAGTGTGCGACATAGACATCTTCACCCACCTTGTGGCCGTCCTGCTGCAAAATGGTAGCTACCACTTCATCGGTAGTGCCTATTGGGCTGGTTGATTCGAGAATCACCAGGTTTCCTGGCTTAATAAATTGGGATATGGTTTTTGTCGCCTGCTCGACATAGCTCAAATCTGGCTCATGGTCACCTTTGAAGGGCGTGGGCACGGCAATAATAAATATGTCTGCCTCGACTGGCTCCAGCCCTGCGGTTAAGTTGCCCGACTGCACTGCAGATTTCACCAATATATCGAGGTCTGGCTCGACGATATGAATACCACCACTATTAATGGTTGCCACAACGTCTGGTGAAACATCCACACCGTGCACACGATAACCTTTGGTGCCGAGTAACGATGCCGTGGGCAGGCCGATATAACCCAGGCCCAGTACACAGATGGTTTTTGTTTGATCTGACATTTACATCCCTTTAATTAAAAAGCCTTAGATCGTCTTGAGTCAATGATGTATTCGAGTCCGGCGACTAACGTTTTTAGCTTCTGCTTTGCGATTTTAAATTCTATTGAACCTACTTATT
The DNA here is from genome assembly GCA_002162815.1 of Gammaproteobacteria bacterium 53_120_T64. Taxonomy (GTDB): domain Bacteria; phylum Pseudomonadota; class Gammaproteobacteria; order Pseudomonadales; family Porticoccaceae; genus Reddybacter. The sequence continues at coordinate 44,969 of MAAT01000025.1, forward strand.
CAGTATTTGATAACTGAGCAATATCAATACCCCAGCCTCGCTTTATTGCCGCACGTACTTTTACCATTTCGGGGTGTGGTTTTCTATGCCGGTCAACACCGCCTATTCTTTTACCCTCTATTGTTGCCATGGCCATTTCCAATGACACTTTCTGCTGATCTGCGCCATAGGTGAGCACCAGCGCATAGTCACACAGGGTATTGATCAACCGTGGAATGCCGCCGCTGCAATAATAAATCACCATCAATGCGGCTTGTTCAAACAATAGTCTTTCAACACCTGCCACTGTTAAGCGGTGCCGAATATAACCGACTGTTTCTTTGTAATTGAGCGCTTGTAAATGGTGTTCAGATGACACGCGCTGTGCCAGCTGGCGAAGTGTTGGCTTACACAAGACATCAAGCAGCTCAGGCTGCCCCACCAAGACAATTTGCACCAGCTGATTTTTATCGGCATTAATATTGGTCAAGAGTCGCAATTCTTCTAGTGCTTTTTCTTCCACGTTTTGTGCTTCATCAACGATGAGAACAACGCGCTTGCCCTTGCTAAACTCCTCAATTAAAAAGTTTTGTATTTCTCTGTAAAGCGCTACTCGCGATAGGCCTTCAGTGGGTATATCAAATGCCGTGCCTACCCATTCAAGTAGGTCGTCAAAAGAACCATGGGCATTATTGATAAGACCCACGGTGAGTTCGGCATAATTAATACGCTTGAGCAATAACCGGGTTAAGGTGGTTTTACCCGAGCCTACCTCACCGGTAATCACCGTTATGCCATTTTGCTCCATTAAGCCGTATTCCAGCATCGTGAATGCACTGCGATGGCGTGGCGAGAAATACAGGTAGTCGGGGTCAGGTATGAGAGAAAAAGGCTTTTCTGTTAAACCGAAATGCTTACAGTACATAGCGCTAACTAACACCCCGCGCTTTATTGAGTACGGTGCCAATAAGGTTGGTGCCATTTAACAATTGTTCACATTGCTGCAATTCATCCGCAGTGGTGACACCTTCTTCAATGACCAACATGGTTGAGTCAATGGTTGGTGTAAATAGCAGGGCGTCATCGTTGCGCAGCAGGGGTGGCAAGTCAAAAATAATGACACGCGAGGCATAGCGACTGCGTATATCTTCAACCAGCTTTTTCATCGCCGGGGAGGACAATAACTCTGAGGAGTAATGACCCAGGGCTCTACCGGGTAAAACCACCAGCCGCTGAAAACCTGGGTTCACTAACACATCTTCTAGTTCGGCGTCCCCCGCCAGCACATCGACCAGGCCATATTTAACGTCAAGGTTGAGGGTTTCATGCACTGAGGGTTCACGTAGGTCCAAGTCAACCAACAGCACTGAATGGCTCACTTCACGCGATAGGGCGATCGCCAGATTAATTGCCGTTAAGGTTTTGCCGGCATTCTCACCCGGGCTGGTAATGGCCAGGGTGTTCCACTGGTTTTTGTTAAGAATCTGTCGCACTTTTGTACGCAACTGGCGATACACTTCAATCCGCTGATCACGATTAATACCTGCTATCACCCGGTTTTTGTACAGGCTATCTTCTTCGGCTGTTACCGTTTGGGTTTGCGAATAAACCAAGTCTTCAAGGCTGCTTTCAGCCCGGTTTTCTGTCAATAGCTCGGGCACTTCTGGCAATTCGTCCAGGGGTGGTGAAGACTCAACTTGCCCGCTTGAAGGTGTCTGGTCATGTCGCGCTATCGGCTCTTCATCCAATGGCCCCATACCAGAAGATGTCAGTTCGTCGATGCCAGTGAAATCGGCAATGGGCGTAGAGGCGGCTTCATACCCCACCGTCTCGCCAATTTTACCCTGTCGCTGCTGTCGCGCCTTTTCAATCGCTTGTTCTATTTTGTCCACTTGCTACCTTTATTTTTCGTCTTTATCTGTTGCCATTACAAGAACTACGCTTTTAAGTTGCGCTACCAATCATGCCGTTCACACCATGAAAGTGGGCCATTCTACAAAAATGAATCAGCCTAAACCCATACGGTTTATCAGTAAAAACCACAGTATGTCTAAAGGCTTGATCATAAAATGAATAAAAAATAATGACGCCAAGCCGACTACTAGAGCACCGCTAAGTAAGCCCAGCCTCTGTCGTTTTCTGCGCTGATCATCTTCACTATTATCAAGATAAGGCACCACCACTAGCAGGGGTACTGCACTTAACTTCTGCAGTTGCTGTGCACCGTAAATCCCCTTGTCCATAAGCTCAAAGAGTACCGCACTGCCCATTCCTGCTGCGCCCGCAAGAATAAATGCCAGCATAATTATCGCCAAGCGATTGGGGCTTTCCGGTGAAAGGGGCAAGTTTGGTGGTTCGATCAGCGTAAAGCGTTCGCCTTTACGCTCCTGCTCAAGGTTTTGTGCAACCTCGGCTTCGCGTTGCTTCAAACGAAGTTCCTGGTACTTTGCCTGGGCGGTATTATATTCGCGTAAAATACCCTTATATTCTTGCTCAACTACGGGCCCCCTTTGCAATAGGCCTTCATAGTCGCTCAGCTTTTGCTTTAGCTCAGCGCTTCTAAGGCGCAGACTGCTAGATTCTGCAGCACTCGACTTTAATTGTGTGTCGAGAAATACATAGGCGGGGTTATCCGCCACTGCCGTGTCGGTATACTGAATTATATTTTCTTGCCCAGCAAGTTGCGCCTCAAGGTCTTGTAACACCAACTTTGCCGACTGCACTTGGGGGTGGTCAATTGTATAGCCATCCTTCAACTGCTGTAGTACATCACGCTGTTGCCGAACTTGCTGCTGTAATGTATCGGTATTAGGGTTGCCGCCAAGCACTGACTGCAACGCACTTATCTCACGTTTAAGGCGCTTAATATCAGGGTGTGAGGACTTATACAGTGCTGACTTGGCGCGATATTCCGATTGCATCGCCTTAAGCCGGTCGACATCACTCAATACGGTTTCACCGGTACTTAACACGATTGGCGCCGACGGGCTAAGCTGCGCCAGCTCTGCCGAGAGGCGTATCTGTTGTTTTTTAAGTACTTGCAGGCGTAGATTGACATCGGATACTTCACGTTCGGTACGCTCAACAATACTGAGATTAAACTGGTGGAGCTCGGGCAAGGCGCTCTTGTTCAATGCCTTAAATTCGGCAAGCCGCGATTCTAGTATTAACAACTCACTATTTAGGGACTCAGACTGCGCTGCCAAAAACCCCGACGCACCCGCCGCCCTGTCGGCACGCGCCTTTAAGTTGGTGTTGAGGTATAGGGTGACCAGTTCATTGGTCACTTTTTGTGTGGTTGACGGGCTGCGATCATCAAAAGACAGGGTAAAGGCAATGGTTGCCTCGGTGGCACGGCCACTGCGGGGGTCAATAATATCGGCACTGACCAGGTCCAGGTTAACCTGCTTACGAAACAGTGCGGCAAGCTCGGTCCTGGGCAAGCGCGATTCCGCCTGGTTTTGCTCATATAAGCCAAACTTGGTGACGATTTCTTCAATATGATCCACCGTCATCACCCGCTGGGTGATCATCTGAATCTGTTGCGCTGCAAAACTGGTGACCGTAGAACGCACCAAATCGCGGGGTATTTCCTGCTCTTCAATAAGAATCGTTGCCTCAGAGCGGTACATTGCCGGTGTCGTCATCGCAATAACAATACCCACTAAGAAGACAATGACTGCGGGCACAATAATGTGAACACACCGTCTTTTCAGTATTGCCCAATAATCACCGGCCGAACGCGCCTGCTCTTCGTATTCAGCTACTTGCGACATAAGGCTACTATTCATAAGAATGCTTCATTCGAAATAAGTGGGTAAATTTGTAAAAGTTCCATATGCATATTGGCCTTATCGCGACCACGTCATTTCGCTGGGGTAATAGCGCAATGTCAGGAATAAAGCGTCAGACTCCGCAGCTCCCGCCTGGTTTTCACGGTCTTGTTGGCGATGGCGATAACGCGCGATGATATTCCATTTTGGTGACAATCGATAACGCACACTGGCTTCAATGTTTGCGTAGTCACGCTGGTCCTGTATACGATCATCCAGCGATTCATTCTCACCGTAAAGTATCTGTAATGTGGTCTCCATATACGGTGACAGTTGGTACACCCAGTTCGTGCTAATTCGATTATTGACTCGCAAATAGCCATCACCGCTCGGCGTCGCGTCACTACTCAGCTGTACACCCCAGCGAGATCGCTCACTACTGTAATTTAGCTTGGCATCAACGAATGTTGCCGTACTCTGGTCATCACTGACATTAGCCAAGGTCGTTAAATAGCTCGTATCAACACGCGACGCCCCAGCCAGCACATTGAGTTGCAAGCGTTCTGTTATCGCCGTTTCAAAACCTGCTCGCAAGCCAAAAGCATCGGATTCTACCGACTGAAACACGCCATCGGTTTCAAAATTTGAACCATGAAATTGCAACTGCAAAGCCGTGCGCTCGGTAAGCTGATAGAGCCAGGAAAAGCTGGCGGCCATGGCCTCATAATCTGAATAGTTATTCGACGCGTACTCAACATCCTGGTAGCTAAAATCAGCTCGCACACTATGGCGTTGGTCAAGTGTGTGCAGCCAGTAGGGAGACACGCTGGCCGTCTCTTTGCGCACGGTTTGGTTGCTGATACGCCCGGTGTCTTGCAACTCAGAGGTGCGTGTTGAATCCCGCTTCAAGCCACCGCTGACACCAAACTCGTCGGTCTGCCATTGACGCTTCAGGCTTAGCTTTAAGTCCTGGTCGTCGGTGTCATAAGCACTATCGTCGAAACGGTCCAGGTCAAGCAGGAGGGAAAATTTGGCATCCAGCGTAGGGGTAAGCACCCTGCCAGTAAAGTCTGGTGACAGGCGGTAACCGCTAATAGCGTCTTCATCATCGGGCACCAGGCGTACATTATTGTCCGTTTCAAGCCCGGCCTCTATTTGCGCCGTAGCAGAGTACTCTGCAGCGTTAACGACCCCAATAAGGCAGCCCATTAAGAGCACAATGACTGAGCTGTAAACCTGGAGTGGCCAGCGTGGCATCAATGAAACTCGACTAAGGAACAACAACGACATCGCCACTGCGTAGAAATATATTGGACTCAAGCTCTTTACCCTGCTTGATTTTGGCGTAGCGAAGGGGGATGACATCCAGAGCATCATCGGCCTTGCGCCGTAAAACCTTAATTTCATTTTCTGCGGCGAATGCCGTGAGCCCGCCCGCCAGGGCAAGTGCCTGTAATACATCTATGCGTCGGTTCGCTGTAAATTCACCGGGGCGCGCAACTTGGCCGAGTACGTAAATTTTATTACCGTCAATACTCAACAGCGATACGGTCACGACCGGCTCGTCTTTCAGGTATTTACCCAGCCCCTCGGTAATTGCCTGCTCAATTTCACTCGCCGAACTGCCACCTGCCTGAACCTCTCCCACCATGGGGAAGCGAAAAGCCCCCGCAGGGCCAACCAGAACCTCTCGATTGAGGCGCTCTTCATTCCAGACAAAAACCTGTAATACATCACCCGGATTAATACGATAGACATCACTGGCTGATGTGGTGCCAGCCAGAGCGGCCAACAGTAAACACGCGATAAATCTGTACATCTGCATTCTTAAGTCCATCCCAGGATCAAGGCACATTATGAGTCCATTCATGGAGCTTAATGCGCCAGTTTGAGCTGCTTGTACTGCTCAGTGCTACTAAAAGGATCAATAAAAAAACACCCCCGCTCATAAAACGGAGGAGTCTCATCAGAAATTTAATTTATTACTTTAAGGCAAAGACTAAACATGAAAGCCCGCTGCATATAAATACCGGCAGACCCAAAAGCACCTGCCGGAACAAATTATACAGTGGTGGGCTACTGAAAGCCTACAAGTTGTAAAATCATCACCCTAAAGGAGTACTGCAGACTTTATACACAACACTCCAAAAACTTGAACACGCAAATAGCGGCTCTACGACTGCAACTCGGCTGACTGCTTTCTTTTCCGCCCCATGATCATAAGCGAAAACAGCCCACCACCAAATAACCAGACAGCAGCCGGTAAGGGAACTGCTGTTAGGGCAATATTGTAAAAGCCAGTACCATTCCCAGCCTCAAGCCCAGTTACATTCAAGATATAACTTCCGCCTGCCAAAACATCAAAGAAACCCGTAATGTCTTGCCCCTTTTTAACGGAGTGCCGCGCCTCCCATTCTCCACCGACTAACTCAAGAATTTGCAAGGTCTTGACATTCTCCGATTGGTAACCAGAAATATTCAGCCGGGTAATGCCCGAGTCAGCCGCTATAGAGAAACCATAATCATATTCCACAGGGCCGCCGGCTGCTACTTGCACCTCGCCAGTACTAGCACATTGACCAGCACCAGTGAATACAGTCGACAAGTTATTAAGATCAAGATCATCGCCACACAGTGCCGCTAATGCATTGCTCATAGGCAACAAAAGCACCAGCACAGGCAATACCAACCAACTTAACTTCCTAATAATCATCGCAAAACTCTCACTTAACACACACTGTCTTTCAATTTTTCGACTGTATATGCAAAAGAGGGCCGCCAAAACTGGCAGCCCTTTTCAATCAAACCCTATCTACAAGCAACACCTTGCCTTTCACAAGGTCATAGATCTCGTCAAAACCACGTAGACAGGTCTTCTTTATGCAGGTACAGCGACCTGATCTACTTGACCCAGGCGGCGTTTACGACCAACAACACCCAGCGCCATCAATACGCTACCAAACAACCAAGCCGCGGCGGGGATTGGCACTGCGGTTAATGTGAGACCATAAGCCGTCACGTTATCACCCAGATAACGAAGCGTATAGCTATTGCCTGCCGTGACAGCAAAAGCGCCACTCACATCGCCACCGAACGCACCAACAGTGCCACCGGCAGGCGAACCGTTATCATTAAGCAAGGTAAAAGAAAACTGACCACCAGCGCCATCCTGCGTACCAGTCAGATTAAGGCCGGTAATGCCGCTCCCAGCAGCAATACTTATTGAATATACATCACCGCCCTCATGTGAGGCCACAGGCGCAATTGTAGAAATTGCCTGGCACTGGTCACCTACACTATTGAACGTACCCGAACCCCCGTCGCAACTACCTATTACATCTGCACTACTACCAGCAGAAAAAGCCGCCATGAAACAAAAAGCTGCTATTGATTTTATTTTCCCAAAACCCTTCATCTATCTCTCCATTACGATATTAAAACGCGTTTCATGCCAGACAAGTCCATCGCCAGCCGCCTAGACGCCAATCAAACGTATTGCCCTGCGAAGGCAAGTAAGCTGAACTACCAGACGATTTGGCAATCTATCTTCGATTTGTGACATTATTCACAATTCAGGCACACATCTCATGACCCAAATGGGTCATTGGCACAATTTATTTAATAGGTTTGACAAAATACCTTTCCTTGTCCGACGAGCGGTATTCATGGCAGGACGAAGGGGGTGTACAAACAGGTTTCTTCAAAAACCGAGGATAAGCACCATAGTAATCTACCAGGCTTATCCGTGATAATTGGTCTTCAAATCAAACACGTTAAAACATTGGTCGATCAGGTTTAGCGCGAATGCGTAAAATCAAGCAAGAGGCGATATGGACATCGAGCTACATAAAGTCATCGAGCTAACTTACGCGGTGGCGATGAATACAAAGCCAGCCGCTCAACTACGCGATGCGCTGTGCCGCTTTTTTAATAGCAGTCCCACCCAGTACGACTCTTACGCAGCGACCCCAACAACGACGGACCCAAAAGGCTCTCTGTACCAGGCCGAACACTTGCTCATCACAAGTCGCCCCGCCAGCCTTGATAACAATGACCATTGGGACGACGACAGCAATGCAAGTAGTGATTACATTATCGCTATTTTGCTTCGCGAGCCAAGCGATAAAGAATTTACAACCTGGCTGGAAATGCAGTACCCACCACGCGAGTCCAGGAAGGAAGACTGGGCAACGCTACAAGGTCTGGCATCTCATTTTGACCAGGCGCTAACTATCCGCTTTCAACTCCAACATCAGCTGGCTAGCGATCGAGCCCTGGTCGACAAGTTACTCAATCTGGCCCCTTTCTCCATTATTATGTTCGATCAAAACGCTCAACCCTGCAAGACCAACCTCGGTATAAACAATGCCTTGTCTGGGGACGGTCTTATACTCAGCGCGGATGGAGTAAAGGCTGAGAAAAGCGGTGAAAATCGTCGCTTACAACACCTTATCAATGACGCTTGTCGCGCACCATCGCCCTTACGCGATGAACTCGCTTACCAAGACATACTTATTACCAGGCCCTCGGGTAAAAGGCCCTATTGCATTACGCTAACCCACCTAAACACAAGTGAAACAAGCAACGACGGCGAACCCGTAATTATCGTCATGATTCACGACCCCGAAGCCGGCATGCAAATACCTCATCAACGCTTACAATCAGCCTTCACGCTGACGAAGACCGAAGCTCGTGTTGCCGCGGCCATTATACAAGGCCAATCCCTGCAGGAATGCGCGGACAGCATCGGTCACTCGGTCAGTACCTCACGCAATCTACTCAAGCGCGTCTTCGCAAAAACCGATACCTGCAAACAAAGCCAACTAAACAGCCTATTCCCCCACACTACAATTAACTAACGCTAGCACGACCTTCTATAAAACACCCTTCAGCCGAAGGCCTTTAGCAAAGGAAGCTGATAACGGTGATTTCGCCTCTGAGAAAACCGTTAACAAAACACTAAAGAAGTGGGGCGTCGATGCAGGTTAAGTGGCTCAACAAAGCCCTGCAGCACCTTGATAATGAAGCTGAATATATACCTTGCAGCGGCTCAGCTTGTCGCTCAGTGTATTATCAATGCAATTAAGCTATTACCCGAAGACCCTGCCCTTGGCCATGTCGGTCGTGTTCATGGCACCCGTGAGCTGGTAGCAGCAGATACCCGCTACATCGTGCCTTATCGAGTCAGGCCTCGCCTGCAACAAATCGAAATTCTACGTGTTTTTCATACTTCGCGACGCCTTCCCAAAAACGGGAAGGCTATTCTTTTTGTTTCTGTTCTTAAAAGTAGCAGACGGCCAAATTGATAGAATTGCTCGATTACAAATAAGACTCTAACAAGCTGCGACCCCGTTCATCTGTCACTAGCGCTGACTATCACCTGAATTTTTTGCGCTCGTAGCTGCTTGTGAAGACCTCATTAGCTACCGCGCAAACGACGACGAAATACAATTCAACGCCGAATAAGCGCTAATTGAAGAAGGTTTATCGATTTTATGGGGGGCTACTTTGTGGGGAAAACGACAGTAGGCACTATCGCCACAGGTATTGAAAATGGTGGGCCGTCCGGGATTCGAACCCAGGACCAATTGGTTAAAAGCCAACTGCTCTACCAACTGAGCTAACGGCCCTCAGATAATGATTGGGATAAAACGACATCTATGAGGCAAAGGCTTCGAGACCCCGTCAAACAGGGGTCTGCAACTGGCTGAAACAAGAGGTAAAAAATGGTGGGCCGTCCGGGATTCGAACCCAGGACCAATTGGTTAAAAGCCAACTGCTCTACCAACTGAGCTAACGGCCCTCAGAAGAGGCGCACATCTTACTTTCCAGGAAAAAAAGGTCAAGCGTTATTTTGCCTTTTTAGAAATATTTTGTCGGGTCGGCCGCTCCGGCCGCCAAAAAGCCGTCCCGCCTTAATCGGCAACTGTCACAAACACCACAAGCCAGGCCATTATCACTGGCCTGATAGCACGAAACGGTTTCGCCATAGTCGAGACCAAGGGCCATGCCACGTTGAATAATCTCCGCTTTGGTGAGAGACATCAGCGGCGTGTGGATGCGCATGGTCTGCCCCTCGACACCGACCTGAGTGGCGAGGTTGGCGACGGCCTCGAAGGCGGCAATAAATTCGGGGCGACAATCCGGGTAGCCCGAGTAGTCGACGGCATTGACACCGATATGAATCGAATTGGCACCGAGGACCTCGGCCCAGCCCAGGGCCAGTGAAAGAAATACCGTATTGCGCGCCGGCACGTAGGTCACCGGGATGCCCTCTGCCTGCTCCTCGGGCACCTCGATGCTGTCGTCGGTGAGGGCCGAGCCGCCAATCGCCCGCAGGTCGAGGGTGATCACCTTGTGAGCCTCGCAGCCAAGGGCGCGACTGATGTCGCGCGAGGCATCCAGCTCCGCCCGATGACGCTGACCATAGTCGAAGGCTAGGGCGTAGCACTCAAAGCCCTCAGCTAGGGCCATAGCCAGCACTGTGGCCGAATCTAGGCCGCCGGACACCAGCACCACCGCTTTTTCTTTTGTCGTCATAATCGCCTCTCTCGCAAGCCCTGCGCCGCGCCACTCAAGTGCCGGGCCTATCGGCCCAGAGCTGCTTGTGAAGCTGCATTTGTAGCCGCACCGGCAAGTTATCCTCAATAATCCACTCCGCCAACAGGGCGGCATCCAGCTGGCCCTGACTGGGTGAAAATAGTAGCTCGCGACCACCCTCGCCAAGGCGGTACTGATCGAGCATTAGCCGCGCCCATTCATAATCGCTGCGATCGCAGATCACAAATTTAATTTCATCACCACTTTTTAGGTGGGGCAGGTTTTCCCATAGATTGCGCCCCGACTCACCCGAGGCTGGGGTCTTCAAATCGAGGATAATCACCACCCTTGAATCAACCTCTGCAATCGGCAGCGCGCCACTGGTCTCCAGTGACACCCGGTAACCGGCGTCACAAAGCTTGGTGAGCAGTGGCAGGCAATTGGGTTGGGCGAGAGGCTCACCACCCGTCACCGTGACGTAGCGCGGCTGGTAGCCTTTGACCTGCGCGAGGATATCGCTAATGGAATGTTTCTCACCGCCAAAAAAGGCGTATTCGGTATCGCAGTAATGACAGCGCAGGGGACAACCGGTAAGGCGAATAAAAGCCGTCGGCAAGCCACTGGTCGTGGTCTCACCCTGTAGGGAATAGAATATTTCGGTAATACGGAGGCTAGCTGCTGACATCGACAGTCCTGACACTGGGAAGCCTTTGAAGCGACCCAGAGTAGTGAATAATGAATGCGGGGATTTTAGCGTAACACTTGGGCGAAACACAGTGTCGAGCCCACTTCAATCGCGTCTCGTGGGCCGCTAACTTTGTAGCCCAGGGCTTATTTGCCCCTCAGAAGTTGGCTTTCAGGTAATCCCCTGCCAACTTGCCGGCGCTACCCTGAGTAGCCGCAACCCGACTCAGTAAAACCTTGGCTTTTTCATTCTCACCCTGGAGGTGATAGACCTTGCCAAGTTTAAAGCTGGCATCGAGCATTTTACGATGCGCCGGGAATTGCTCGACCACCACGCGAAAAGCCGCACCGGCCTCTGGCAGTTGGTTATTGAGCGTGTAAATCTCACCCATCCAATACTGGGCGTTAGCAACGTAGCTACCCACTGGATACTTACCCAGGTAGGCCTTAAAAGCCGCCAGTGCGTCGGGCACCTGCCCCGCCTTCAGCAATCGATAGGCCTGCTGATAGACCGCTTTATCACCGCTGTCACTGGCCGGCACACTGGGTAGGACCGGCGCCAATGGGATCGACCCACCCGCCACTACCGGTACACTTGCTGCCCCAGTAGCGAGACCACTGAGGCGCCGATCGAGATCGATATAATCGTCAACCTGGCGCTGCTTGAGTTGTTGCAGGGCGTGGCCCTGCTCCTCCAGCATGCCGCGCAAGTCGCGCAACTCGTCGCGCAGGCTTTGCAATAAATAATAGGTCTCGACCTGGGGCGAGGCCGCCGGCACCCCAGTGGCGGGAACGGCTTGACGCCCACCCACCGCCGCACCAATCTCGGCAACCGGCGCCGCCGCATAAACCGGCAGCGCGAGGCTGCTCAGCACCAGCCCGGTGGCAAAGCCATATCGTCGCAGCCCAGACAACGCGTGAGTCAAGATTGCAGGAGCTGTCATCGGCGCGCGAGAATGATCCACCGTGAGCCTACTTACTTAATCTCAACGCGACGGTTTAAAGCCCAGCTATTGTCCGTACTATCTAGCGCAGCGGGACGCTCTTCGCCGTAGCTAACCACTTCCAGCAAGCTGCCATCAACGCCTTGCAGCACCAAGAACTCTTTTACCGAGCTACCACGACTCTCACCCAGAGCCATGTTGTATTCGCGCGTGCCTCGCTCGTCGCCATGACCTTCAAGGCGCACGCTAACCGGGCTGGCAATGAGCCGCTGGGCATGTGTACGCAGTGCCGCCAACGACTCGGGCTTGAGTGTTGCGGTATCGAAGTCAAAATAGAAAACTGTTTCGATACCATCTGTGGTATCGATATCACTACCGCTAACACCGCCGGCATCAATGCTACCTGTTGCCACGCTATCGGTGGACAGTGTTGCAGAGCCACTGCTGGCACCCGTGGACGTCGATGCGGGGGGTGTGCTCGAACAGGCGACCAGAAAGCTCGACAACAACGTGCAGGCCAAAACAGATTTCAGTGTTTCAAACTTCATAATATTTTCCTTGTAGGTGGGGTCAATAACAAACGGGCGTACTTTAAACCATTCTCTTTAAAAGGGCGACCACGCGGGCTCGCGAACATCACCACGCCGTGCGGGCAGCAAGAAACGACTGCCCGCATCAATCGACACTGCCGCCAGCACGCCCTTATTACCGCGCTTGGTGGCGTACATCAGCATCGCCCCGTTTGGCGCGACAGTGGGTGACTCATCGAGACGGGTTTGGGTCAAAATACGTAGATCGCCGGTGACTAAATCCTGAGCGGCTATATGAAAAAGGCCCTGGGAGCGATGCACCATCACTAGCGTTCTGTCATCGGCCGAGAGTCGCGGACGCGCATTGTAGGAACCCGAGAAAGTCAGGCGCTCCACTTTACGGCTGATAATATTGAGTTTATAGATTTGCGGCGAGCCACCTCGGTCGGAGGTAAAAATAAGCGACTTGCCGTCACTCATCCAGTTCGGCTCGGTATCAATCGCAAAATGGCGGGTCAGCCGAGTAAAGGTTTTTGTCGCAAAACGATACAGGTAGATCTCCGGGTTGCCATCTTTCGACAGCACCAGCGCCATGCTTTTACCGTCGGGCGACCAGGCCGGCGCACCATTTAAGCCTTTAAAGTTAGTCAATTGCTCCCGCTTGGCATTGTCGAGGCGCTGACTAAAGATCGCCGGACGCCCGGTCTCAAAAGACACGTAGGCCAGCGCCTTGGCATCGGGCGACCAGGCCGGCGACATGATCGGCTCTTTTGATTTCAGCATCAGCCGCTCACGGGCACCGTCAGCATCGGAAACCATTAAACGATGGACCTGCCCCGCCGCCTCATTCATTACCGTGACATAGGCTAGACGAGTCGAAAAGGCGCCCTTAATACCGGTGATGGTATAAAACACCTTGTCGCTGATGTAGTGGGCAATATCGCGCAATTCACTATCGCGGCCCTTCACCACATGGGTAAAGAGCACCCGTTCGCCGGCGACTTCTACCAGGCTAAAGGTTGCACTCAGCCGGCCATCACCCTGGCGTAGCACACTGCCCACCACCAAGTACTGCATACCGACAATGCGCCAATCGCGGTAGTACACCTCTGAAAGCGTGCGCGGATTGGAGAGCATATTGGCCCGTGGCATCGTGGCAAAGAGGCCACTGCGGTCCAAATCGGCCGCCACGATAGCGCTAATATCCTCACTCAATGAGCCGCCCTTCATCCTGACTGGCGACACGGCGATACTGGTGGGATTGTCGACACCACGGGTAATCTCGATACTCAGCTCGGCCAGAGCCGACAGGGGTAAAAGACACAACAGCAAAACCATTCTATAAATCCCGCTCAACACCACTCACCTCTGTAAAGTTAAACACTAAAAAGTTTCGCCCGCGACGCTGCTACAGCCGCAGATCCTCTGGTCGAAACACCAACTGAAACTGGCGAAAACTCCGTTCAAACAGGCGCGGTGACTGTTGTGACAGCTGCTGTAACTTGTCAAAGCGTCCGACCTTTTTCACCGCCTGCTGAGCCGATAAATCAAACGCCGGGTTGCCACTCGACTTCAGTACTGTAACCCCCACCACCTGGCCGGTGGGTACCAGCTGTATCGACAAAATCGTCTCCATACCGCGCCGCGCACTGAGGGGGCGATTCCAGTTGGCGATAATACGTTGTTGGATATATTGCTGATAACCCTGCACCAAGGAGCCACTTTCTTCATCGGCGAGGAATTCATCCTCGCTATCCAGAGCACTGGCCAGCGCTTGCGCTCGCGCCTCGCGCTGTAGCTCCTGTTGACGCTCGGCCTCCCTAGCCCGCTGCTCCCGCGCTACTTGTTGCTTCTGCTCAGCCGCTTGTTGCGCCCTGGCATCTGCTTGTTTTTTCTTTAAGGCCTTATCGCGGCGATTTTTTTCAGCGCGCTGTTTTTTCTGCTCCCGCTGTTTGCGTTCGGCGGCTTTCTGCTTGCGCACTTGCTCTTGGCGCCGCTGCTCGGCCCTCTTTTTAGCTACCGCCGCTTTTTCCTTAGCGGCCCGCTGATCCCGGACCGGTACTTTGGGCTGTAACTGCACCAATGTTGCCCGCACAAAATTCGCTGGCCGGGGTTTCTGAGTGGTGCTTTTTTCTGCCCCACCCAACAACAATAAAAACACCACAACACCGTGCAGGGCTAAACTAAATAGACCCGCCAGACTATAAACAGCCCACTTTTTCAGGTCTTTGCTAATCCGCATCAATGGGCCGAGCTGGGGGCTTCCGTCACTAAACCGACACTCGGCGCCCCGGCAGCTTGCAGCTGGGTCATCAAGCTCACCACCACACCGTACTCAACCTTCGTATCACCCCAAACCAATACCGGGGTGCCAGGCTTCTGACGCAAGACCTTGGCAACCGTATCGATAATCACCGACAAAGATTGCTGGCGGTTCTTACCGCCGCCCAAATCGAGGTGATAGCTGCCATCCGCTTTAATGGAAACAATCAGCGGCTCCTGGTCTTTGTCATCGAGGGGGCTCGACGGCGCCTGGGGTAAGTCGACTTTTACGCCCTGCATTAACAGCGGTGCCGTCACCATAAACACAATCAACAGCACCAACATCACGTCGATGTAGGGCACGACATTTATTTCTGCGACGAAACGCCGCTTCGCTTTCTTTCTCGCCATCGGATTAGCTACTGTGAACCCGGCGATGGAGGAGACTGGTAAATTCATCGGCAAAGGTATCGTAGCGCCCGTAGAGAGCGTCGGCATCGGCCGCAAAACGGTTGTAGGCTACCACCGCCGGTATCGCGGCAAACAAACCCATGGCCGTGGCAATCAAGGCCTCGGAAATACCCGGCGCCACCACCGCGAGCGTTGCCTGCTGCATGGTCGCCAAGCCGCGAAAGGATTGCATAATGCCCCACACCGTGCCGAATAACCCGATATAGGGGCTCACAGAGGCGACGCTAGCGAGAAACGGCAAATGGGTATTCAGCTTTTCCTCTTCACGGGATAAGGCCACCCGCATGGCCCGTTCGGTGCCTTCCATCACCGCATCTGGATCGGTGCCTTCATTCTTAGTGAGCCGATTAAATTCTCTAAAACCGGAGCGAAAAACATTTTCGACACCATCAACGCCTGCACTATCTTTAAGTCGCACACTGCCATCGCGAAATAACTCGTTAAGGTCGACACCCGACCAAAAGGTGCCTTCAAACACCTTAAAACCAACAGCCATTTGGCGTAGATACCACCAGCGCTGGCCGATCATCAGCCAGGAAACCATCGAGGTAATTAAGAGAATAAACATCACCAGCTGTACCGGGACACTCGCCCCTATCACCAGCGATAGTAATGAAAGTTGTTGTTCAGGCACACATCACTCCACGTTTATTATTTAAATCCAAACTCAGCTTGTTAACGGCAATGGCTAAATATTTTGTCTAGCATGTCTTTCGGCATTGCCGTCGGGCGGCCGCTGGCCTGATTGACACAAGCTACTTTGATGCTTCCCTCGCAAAGTAGTTCATCGTCCCGGTAAACTTTTTGCTCCACCACGAAATACGCCTTGCCATAGGACGTGGCTTTAGCTGTAACAATAATTTCGTCGTCCAGTTTTGCCGGCTTACGATAATTGGTGGTCAGCGAGTGAACCACAAAAATTTGCCCCGCGTCACCAAAGGCCGGGCGCATAAAGCCATAGCTACGCAGCCACTCGGAGCGCGCGCGCTCCATAAATTTAAGATAATTAACGTAGTAGACAATGCCCTGGGCATCAGTATCTTCGATATAAACACGGATTGGCAGGCGGAACTCAGTCATGCGTCGTCGCCCTCGTCCTGCATTTCCTGTGGTTCCAGCCCCTGTAACTCTTGCAAGGCCTTCGGCATTTTAAAACCGAAGTGCTCATAGCACTGGCGCGTCACTACTCGCCCACGGGTGGTGCGCATTAAATAGCCCTGCTGAATCAGGTAGGGCTCAACCACATCTTCGATGGTGCCGCGCTCTTCGCTAATGGTCGCGGCGAGACTATCGACACCAACCGGGCCGCCGTCAAACTTTTCCATCACGCTCAGTAACAAGCGCCGATCCATATGGTCGAGACCGAGCTGGTCGATATTGAGCATGGATAAAGCCGCATCGGCGACAGGGGCACTAATACGACCGTCGGACTTCACCTCGGCATAATCGCGCACCCGGCGCAGCAGACGATTGGCAATGCGCGGCGTGCCCCGCGAGCGGCGGGCGACTTCCACTGCGCCCTCGGGCTCCAATGTCACCCCGAGAATATTGGCGGCGCGGCTAACAATAGTGGCCAGCTCATCGACCGAATAAAACTCAAGGCGCTGTACAATGCCAAAGCGATCGCGCAGTGGCGAGGTCAACAAGCCCGCACGCGTGGTTGCACCGACCAGCGTAAAGGGCGGTAAGTCGAGTTTAATCGAGCGTGCGGCGGGGCCTTCGCCAATCATAATGTCGAGCTGAAAGTCTTCCATCGCCGGATAGAGAATTTCTTCAATCACCGGACTGAGGCGGTGAATTTCGTCGATAAACAGTACATCACCGGGCTCAAGACTGGTCATAATCGCCGCCAGATCACCGGCTTTTTCGAGCACCGGGCCAGAGGTTGATTTCAGGCTGGTCGCCATTTCATTGGCAATAATGTTGGCCAGGGTGGTTTTACCCAAACCCGGCGGGCCAAAGACCAAGGTGTGATCGAGGGGTTCCCCCCGCCCCTGGGCGGCGCGAATAAAAATATCCATTTGCTCGCGCACCACTTGCTGACCAATATAGTCGCTGAGCTTCTCGGGGCGAATGGCCCTGTCCATGCGCGCTTCAACTAATGTGGGTTCTGCCGCAACCAGGCGGTCTGTCTCTATCATTTCAGCTCTGTGTTTCCCGTATTCAATAATGTATTTTATCGCTAACTGCTCGCCAATTTATTATTTAGCGGCCTTATTTTTCAGCGCGGCACGAATCAACTCCGCACTGCTGGCCTCTTTATTGTCAGCGCTAACGGCCCCAATCATTTTCGCGGCTTCGGGCTCTTTATAGCCAAGGGAGACCAGTGCACTCTCCGCCTCTTGTACCGCGCCACTACCCTGCGGGCTGGCAACAGTCGTATCACTGGCAAGCGCCCACTTTTCGACGCGGTCATGCATTTCGACCACCAGGCGTTCAGCGGTTTTTTTACCGACACCGGGCAGGCGCACCAGGGTGGCGATATCTTTGCCCTTCACACAGTTAACAAACTCAGCCGCATTCATACCCGACAAAATTGCCAGCGCCATTTTCGGGCCCACACCATTGACCTTAATTAGCTCGCGAAACAACTGGCGTTCGCCAAGGCTACTAAAGCCATACAGTAACTGGGCATCTTCACGCACCACAAAGTGGGTGTGCAAGGTCGCCGGTTGATCAATGTCGGGCAGCTCGAAAAAGGTCGTTAAGGAGGCCTGTATTTCATAGCCCACACCCTGCACGTCGAGCAGTAAAAATGGCGCCTGCTTCTCGAGTAATATACCGCGTATTCGTCCTATCATTTCTGTTTCCGCTTGTGACTACCTCGGGTAGTCCAGTCGTTATCTACAAGTGTAAAGCCGCCGTGCGAGCAGATTATTTGAGCCGCCCTCGGGCATAACCCGTCACCCCTTTTACTGCTAGCTGATGCGTCATGCTATGGGCGTGACAAATGGCAACGGCCAATGCATCGGCGGCATCCTCCTGAGGCGGAGCCG
The DNA here is from genome assembly GCA_002162815.1 of Gammaproteobacteria bacterium 53_120_T64. Classification (GTDB taxonomy): domain Bacteria; phylum Pseudomonadota; class Gammaproteobacteria; order Pseudomonadales; family Porticoccaceae; genus Reddybacter. The sequence goes on from MAAT01000025.1 coordinate 63,148, forward strand.
GCAATTTCAACAGGCGCATAATCATTTGCTGCACCTGGTCTTTCTTCGCCCCACCATTGCCGACGACTGCCTGTTTAACGGTTTTGGCGCTGTACTCAGCCACGGGCAGATCAGCTGTCACCCCGGCAACAATGGCCGCGCCTCGGGCCTGTCCCAGTTTCAAAGCAGCGCGTGGGTCGCGGGCAAAAAACACATCCTCAATGGCCATTTCGACGGGCTGATATTCGCCGATCAATTCGCTGACATTTTCAAAAATCACTTTTAAACGCGCCGGTAATTGGCCCGTAGGCAGGCGTATAACTCCGCTAGACACATAGTGAATCTTGCTGCCAACAGCATCGATAATGCCGAAACCGGTGCGCCGCGAGCCAGGATCAATGCCAAGTATTCGTGTCATCTATGCGCTCGCGTTGTCTAATGCGCAAGTGTTGCAATGGCGGCAATGCCCGTCAAGCCATACCGGGCTTTTACTGAGGATTTTCAAGATCAATATAATCGGCGCAATAAAAAAGGGCAGCTCACGCCGCCCTTTCAACTACCTTTTAAGCTAAGTGCTTATTCGGCAGGTGCTTCTTCAGCTTCAGGCTCTGCTGCCTTCGGCTCAGTCAGCTTAATCAGCTCTTCGGCTAATAAGATTTTGGTTTTTTCTTCGGCATTAATAGCGCTGCCATCGGCGCTGGTAACCGCGTAACGACCCGAACGCTTCTGGCTAATAATATATTCTGCAGTTTGCTTAATGACTTTCATCTTCATGTTCCTTGCATTGATAAGTATGACTACTCGTTAAAAAAATAAAGTGCTTAAGCCTTACTCACTGAGCTGCTCAAGTACTTCGGTGGAAATATCGGCATTGGTGTAAACATTTTGTACGTCGTCGAGGTCTTCTAAACTATCGACCAGGGCGATAACTTTTTCGGCAGCGTCTTTATCCAGCTCGACCATGAGTGAGGCAACCATAGTTACCTCGGCATCGTCAGGCTCAAGCCCCGCTTCAATAAGACCGGCCTTAACACTGAGAAAGTCTTCCCAGGCCGTCATCACATCGATAGATCCGTCGTCGTGGCTGACGACATCATCGGCACCCAGCTCCAGAGCCGCGTCCATAATTTGCTCTTCATCGCCACCCGGCGCATAGCTGATCTGCCCGCTGCGGGTGAACAAATAGGCGACCGAACCATCGGTGCCCAGATTGCCGCTGCGCTTGGTAAAGGCATGGCGCACATCGCCCACGGTGCGATTGCGGTTGTCGGTCAGGCATTCCACGAGTACGGCGATGCCACCGTGACCGTAGCCCTCGTAGGTGACTTCTTCGTAGTTTTCACCCTCACCGGTACCGGCACCCCGTGCAACCGCCTTGTCGACGGTGTCCTTTTTCATATTGGCGCCGAGGGCTTTGTCGACGGCGGCTCGCAGACGTGGGTTGTCATCGGGATTGGGGCCACCGGCTTTCGCCGCTACCACTAACTCGCGAATTAACTTGGTAAAAACCTTACCTCGCTTGGCGTCCTGTGCCGCCTTGCGATGTTTGATATTTGCCCACTTACTGTGACCGGCCATAGATTGCGCCCCTAGCTTTCTTCACTTTTTGGTTTTTCACTTTTGGTTTTTTCTCGCAAGCGAATATTCAACTCGCGCAATTGTTTACTATCCACCAGGCCCGGTGCATCTGTCATCAAGCATTGCGCCGACTGGGTTTTCGGGAAGGCGATAACGTCGCGTATCGAGGCGGCACCCACCATCAACATAATCAATCGATCGAGACCAAAGGCGACGCCCGCATGAGGCGGGCAACCGTATTTCAGCGCCTCGAGCAAGAAACCAAATTTCTCTTGCTGCTCCTCTTCATTAATAGCCAGCACTTCAAAAACCGCTTTCTGCATCGCGCTATCGTGGATACGCACCGAACCACCGCCCAGCTCCGTACCATTCAGCACCATGTCGTAAGCTTTTGACAGTGCCGCACCCGGATCGGCGAGCAATTCATCAACCGAACAGGAGGGTTGCGTAAAGGGGTGGTGTAGGGGCGTCCAGCTACCGCTATCGGTTTTTTCAAACATCGGGAAGTCGATCACCCACAGCGGCGCCCACTCACAGGTGTAGAGCTCAAGATCGGCGCCCAGCTTACAGCGCAGTGCCCCCAGTGCTTCGGAAACAATCTTGCCCTGATCGGCACCGAAGAAAATCAGGTCGCCGTCTTCTGCCTGCAAGCGGTCAAGCAATTGCTGGCGCACCTCGTTGGGCAGGAATTTAACGATCGGCGATTGCAGCCCCTCTTCAATATCGGTCTTGTCGTTGACCTTGATATAAGCCAAACCGCGTGCGCCGTAGATACTGACAAATTTGGTGTAGCCATCAATCTTTTTGCGACTGAGTGAATTGCCGCCTGGCACCTTCAGCGCGGTAACACGACCTTCGGGGTCGTTGGCCGGAGCCGAGAACACCTTAAAGTCGACATCCTTCATCAAATCTTTGACTTCAACCAGCTCGAGGGGAATGCGCAAATCCGGCTTATCACTACCAAAGCGATGCATTGCTTCGGCGTAGGTCATTATCGGGAAAGTGCCCAACTCGACCTTGTGCAGTGTCGAAAACACTTGGCTAATCATCTTTTCCGAGATCGCCATAATATCTTCATCGCTGACGAAGGAGGCCTCAATGTCGATCTGGGTAAATTCGGGCTGGCGGTCGGCACGCAGATCTTCGTCGCGGAAACATTTAGCCACCTGGTAGTAACGGTCAAAACCCGAGACCATCAACAGCTGCTTAAAGAGCTGGGGCGACTGGGGTAAAGCAAAGAACTTACCCTCGTGAGTGCGACTCGGCACCAAGTAGTCGCGCGCACCCTCCGGGGTGGCACGAGTCAGGATCGGCGTTTCAATATCGAGAAAGCCCGAGTCGTCGAGAAAGTTGCGCAGCGCCGAAGTGACCTTGGAGCGGAAGTAGAGATGCTGTTGCATCTCGGGGCGGCGCAGGTCGAGAAAACGGTGCAATAAACGCACCTCTTCACCGACCTTGGTGTGCTCATCAAGCTGGAAGGGCGGTGTTTCGGAGGCATTGAGAACTTCCACATCCGTCGCGTAGACCTCTATTTCACCGGTCTTCATCTGCGGGTTGATGGTTTCGCTACTGCGCGCTCGCACTCGCCCGGTAATTCTCAAGACATATTCACCGCGCACACTGTCAGCAGTGTTGAAGTGCTCACCGCTATCCGGATCGCAGACGATCTGCACAATGCCCTCGCGGTCACGCAGGTCGATAAAAATCACACCGCCGTGGTCGCGACGACGATCAACCCAGCCACATAAAGTGACCTCTTGATCCAAGGAGGTAGTATCGAGTAATCCGCAATAGCTCGAACGCATAATATCTGTATTTCCTAAATATCGATCGGTAAATTAACGGCCTAGTGTGCCGCAAACTGGAATAAGGTGTATCAAACTTACAGGCCTAGCTGCCGGACGATGCCGACTTTTTCCCGCTATCGGCGCTTGAGCTACTGCTCTTTTTTGCACCACTGTCAGACGATTTTTTACCGCCACTGGGCCCATTGTCACTACCAGCTAGGTTCTTCTTTTTATCACCAGTTTTAAAGTCGGTCTCATACCAGCCACTACCGCTGAGTCGAAAAGCACTAGCGGTCAGCTGCTTCTTTAGAGCCTGTTCGCCACAGTTCGGGCATTCCGTTAACAGGGCGTCACTGAGCTTTTGCAGGGCCTCGTGGGTTTCCTTGCAAGACTCACATTGGTATTCATAAATTGGCATTGTCTATTTACTCCACTTCACAAGCTAGACACAGCGGCGAGTAACTTCTCTGTAGTTACTCGCCGAGCACCTGGAAAGCCAGCATCCAGGGAAAGGCTGGTCCAAAAAAAGCGCGCATTATACCCCAGCTAGGCTGGCCGCTTAAAGTCACTAACAACAGCCCTACTTTCGCGCGACCAGGGACTAATGTAACTAAAGTCCTTTTTTTTGCCGAAAAACGCTGTTTTATAGGGATTTCTATTGCCTGAGCCCTATAGATACTATATATATTGCTTCCTTAGGGGCCATAAGGTTTCGCTTGATGTACTCAGGCCCTCAATGCTGAAAATCCATCAAACAATAAACGCAAGGTAAACACCATGGCCGCCAAAAAAGCTCCCGCTAAGAAGAAAGCTCCCGCCAAAGCCGCACCGGCACGCAAGGTAGTCGCCATCTCTGAGCGCTACACCAAAACCCAGCTGCTCAATGAATTGTCCGAGAAAACAGAATTGTCACGCAAGGAGGTTGGCGCCGTGCTCGAGGAACTGGGTATTGTTATCGAGCGCCACATTAAAAAGCGCGCCGTTGGTGAGTTCACCCTGCCCGGTCTATTAAAAATCAAAACCGTGAAAAAACCTGCCCGTCGCGCTCGCAAGGGTATCAATCCCTTTACCGGCGAAGAGACGACCTTCGCGGCCAAGCCAGCCAGCACTGCCGTTAAAGTAACGGCGCTAAAAGGCCTGAAAGATATGGCCAACTAGTTCCAGCACCGTACTTCAACCGTACTGGCTCGTCTAAAAACGCCCCTTATGAAGGGGCGTTTTTAATTCTGGGTACTGTCATCGGCCCGCTTACCCGGCAAGCCCCTCCACCCGCCCCTCTTCTCAACCGCCCTCTATCACGATCTTACCCAACAGAGCATTGCGCACACTGGCCAGCCTTTGTTCCATTTCTGCCGTTTCGTATTCAGCGGCTGGAGCCGCACCCCAAATGGGCCCCGGCCAGCTAGCATCAGTTTTAAAACGGGCCACATGGTGAATATGCAACTGGGCAACGATATTACCCAGCATGGCAATATTCAGCTTGTCGGGCGAGAACACCGATTCCAGTGCCTCCGCCAGCAGCGCCGATTCGGCCAGTAGCAATTGCTGGTCGAGCGCTGAAAGATGGTGGATTTCTGTAGCGCCCTGCCGCTGGGGCACCAAAATACACCAGGGGTAGTTGCCATCGCGGTGCAGCAATAATAAGCACAGCTGGAACCGGCCCACCATCACGGTATCTTTCTGTAAACGTTCATCGAGCTGAAACATCACAACCTCCTCCTTTCTCATTACCGCGCTGTACCCAGCGCCGACGGCACCGTAAAATGGCCGCCAAAATACATCAACCACTATCGCCCTACGCGGAAACATTCTTATGCGCGCCAGCCGTTTTCTTATCGCCACCCAAAAAGAAACCCCAGCCGATGCCGAGGTTATCAGCCACCAACTGATGCTCCGCGCCGGAATGATTCGCAAGCTCGCCTCCGGTCTCTACTCTTGGCTGCCCCTCGGCCTGCGCGTACTGCGCAAGGTCGAAGCCATTGTGCGTGAGGAGATGGATCGCGCCGAGGCCCAGGAAGTCTTAATGCCGGTGGTGCAACCCTCGGAACTGTGGCAAGAGTCTGGGCGCTGGCAAGAATACGGCGGCGAGCTACTGCGCATTGCCGATCGCCACGGTCGCGATTTCTGCCTCGGCCCCACCCACGAAGAGATCATTACCGATTTAATTCGCGGTGAAATTCGCAGCTACAAACAATTGCCCGCCAACTTCTATCAAATTCAAACCAAGTTTCGCGATGAAACCCGCCCTCGTTTCGGTGTCATGCGCGCCCGCGAATTCATTATGAAAGACGCCTACTCGTTCCACGCCACAACAGAAAGTCTACAAGAAACTTACCAGGTGATGCACGCCGCTTACTGCAAAATCTTCCAGCGCCTGGGCCTCGACTTCCGTCCCGTACTCGCCGACACCGGCAGTATCGGCGGCAGTGTCTCCCACGAGTTCCACGTACTGGCGGACTCTGGAGAAGACGACATCGCCTTTTCGACCACCAGCGACTATGCCGCCAACGTTGAAATGGCCGAGGCCATCGCCCCCAGTGGTAGCCGTGCCGCTGCAACACAAGACATGAATGAAGTCGCCACCCCCGGCCAACACAGCATCGACGAGGTCTGTGGTTTCCTCAACTGTGCCGCTGACAGCATCGTCAAAACACTGATCGTCAATGGCGAGGAGGAAGGCAGCCTGATCGCACTGGTATTGCGTGGCGACCACGCGTTAAACGCTATTAAAGCTGAAAAACTCGAGGGCGTTGCCAATCCACTGACCTTCGCCAGCGAGCAGGCCGTACTCGCTGCTACCGGCTGTAATGTTGGCTCTCTCGGCCCCGTCGGCTTAAACATTCCAGTGATTATTGATCGCAGCGCCGCCCATCTCGGAGACTTTGTCTGTGGCGCCAATAAAGACGGTATGCATTTAACGGGCGTAAACTGGCAGCGCGACTGTGCCGATAAACGCATTGAAGATCTTCGCAATGTCGTTGCCGGCGACCCCAGCCCCAATGGCCAGGGCACACTGGAAATTAAACGCGGCATTGAAGTGGGTCATATTTTCCAGCTCGGCACCAAGTACAGCGATGCTATGAACGCAAAAATACTCGACGAAAATGGTAAAGAAAAAGCCATGTTAATGGGCTGCTACGGCATCGGAGTGAGCCGTATCGTCGCCTCGGCCATTGAGCAAAACCACGATGACAAAGGCATTATCTGGCCCGAGTCGCTAGCGCCCTTCCAGCTAGCCATCATCCCCATCAACCCCCATAAGTCCGAGGCGGTACGCGAGGCCAGCGAGAGCCTTTACACAAAATTGCGTGCAGCCGGTCACGACGTGCTATTGATGGACGAGAAGAAAGCTCGACTCGGGGTGATGCTCGCCGATGTCGAATTAATGGGCATTCCCCATCGTTTGGTGATCGGTGATAGAGGCCTAGAGAAGGATGCCATTGAATATAAATATCGTCGTGACGCCGAAAGCTCAGATATCGAACTATCTGAGCTCGATGCCTTTTTGGCGACAGCCCTTGCCACCCACTGACCTACAAGCGCACTTTAAGCCGCTCTATGTCGCCCTTTAAACGAAGCCAACCACGGCGCCGCCACAGCCTGTTTGCACTGCTGCTAACAACGCTACTGGTGGTGCCATCGGCATTCTGCGCACAGAGCGCTGACCCAGAGTTACTGCGGATATTGCGCGACACCGTCAGTCAGGCCGACAGCTTTGACGACCGCTACGACGCCGAAGTTTGGCTACTGACAAAGTCCAACAGCTTGGCGCGCTTTTTACCCGATAAAAGCCAGCGCTTTGAATTCTTGCGCAAGGTGCATCGGGCTGCCACCCAGGCCGGCTTGCAGCCCGAAATTGTGCTCGCCTTAATAGAAGTGGAAAGTCATTTCGACCCCTACGCCGTATCCCGTGTCGGTGCTCAGGGTTTAATGCAAATCATGCCTTTCTGGAAAAAAGAAATTGGCAGACCCAATGACAATCTCACCGATACCGACACCAACCTGCGCTACGGCTGCACCATTCTCAAACACTATTTAAACCGAGAAAAGGGACGACTGGCCGACGCCCTAGCGCGCTACAACGGCAGTTACGGCCAGTACTGGTATTCAGAGCGGGTACTTTTGGCATGGGAAAAGCGCTGGCGCTAGGGTCTGCACCTACCTCGCCCAAAGCCTTCGCGTCGGCATCAAGCCCTCTCCTACAGCCTCTGTAACAACACAGGGATTCACCCTCCTACTAATCCCTTCGCCACGACACCATTTGAACCGAGATACCGGGAAAAGGTGCCTAATTGAGGTATCACTCTGAACTCAGCAGCCCCTTGCTTTGCCTTATCGGCAATGGTTTGAAGCTATCGAACAATGCCACCGAGCGCATCCACTAGGTTGGCGGCAACAGCCAAGCGCCTTTCTGCATCACCACATGCCATCGACAACACAGTACATCGGCTACCTACTGGTAGATGCCGATGATTTTATCTATATTGAGTAACAGCATAAAGCGAACATGAAAAGATCAAACACGCACCGACTAGGACGGTTCATTCAACCCGAACAGTCCGCTCTCAACACAATAAGATTTACTGTAAATAAGGAAGCATCATGAACAAAGCCAAAAGAGCCGCTGACAGCCCCTATGCCATCGACGTCGAGGCTGGGAAAAACTACTTTTGGTGTGCCTGCGGCCAAAGTAAGACCCAGCCCTTTTGCGACGGTGCTCACAAGGGAAGCGACTTCGTACCCGTCAAATACGTCGCGACCGCGTCCAAACAAGTCTTTTTCTGTGGTTGTAAAGTCACCGCTGCGCCGCCACTGTGTGATGGTAGCCATAAGGCAAGCTACGCCAGCTAAAGTATCTCCTAGCCGACCATGCCCTTGTGGTCGCGAGCTAGCCCGCAAAGTATAAATAGCTGGTACAGAGCGTGCCTCAAGGCCAAATACCGCGCTGCAGTGTCACCTTCACTAGTTTGTCGAGGGCGATAACCAGCGCCGCCGTTCGCAAGTCCAAGGGGTAGGCATGTGCATCGCCGGTGTGTTCGCTCTCCTCCGCTGCCAGCGCCTTGAAGCGTTTTACGCTTTGATCGACCGCTTGATTGATTTTTTGCAAAAGCTTTTCATTGACCTGGTCCAGCTCCCACTGCTGATTTTCGAGGTTCTGTACCCACTCAAAATAGCTGACGGTGACACCCCCCGCATTGGCGAGGATATCGGGCAATACTTGAATACCCCGCTCCACAAGTATCCGATCCCCACCGGGAGTTATCGGCTCATTGGCCCCCTCGACCACGAGTTTCGCCTGCACCCTTGGGGCATTGTCGGCACTAATTTGATGGCCCAGCGCCGCCGGCACTAACACGTCGCACTCCACCTCAAGCAGTGCTTGATTGGTAATACTCATGGTGCCGGGCAGACCAATCAAGGAACCATGGGTGCGCTTATAGGACTCCACCTCCGCTAGATTCAAGCCCCCCCTGTCGACAATACCGCCCTGGGAATCACTGACGGCAATAATTCTAGCGCCCATACATTGCATTTGCTCGGCAACCACGGCGCCGACATTGCCAAAGCCTTGAATGGCCACACTAGCGCCGTCCAAACTACTCAGACCTGGCACCATGTGCTTGGCGATAAAGTGGCGGGCGGCATAACAGACACCTCGCCCTGTAGCCTCGCGTCGCCCCGCAGAACCCCCTAGAGAAAGTGGTTTTCCGGTCACCACCGCGCGGTTATTACTACCGCTGTGCATCACGTCATAGGTGTCAAAGACCCAGCTCATGGTTTGCTCACCGGTGTACAGGTCGGGAGAGGGGATATCCGTATAGGGGCCGATATTGTCACCCAGCTCGCTGATAAAACGCCGTGTAATACGCCGTAATTCGGCGGCGGATAGGGTCTTAGGGTCGCAGCTCACACCACCCTTGGCGCCACCAAAGGGCACATCAATCAACGCACACTTCCAAGTCATAAGGGCGGCTAGGGCGCTGGCTTCATGCAGGTCGACATCGGGGTGGTAGCGAATCCCGCCCTTGCCCGGCCCCAAGATACGGTTGTGTAAGACACGGCAACCCTTAAACACCCGCACATGCCCGCCATCCATCTCCACCGGGAAGGTCACGCTAACCACACGCTTGGGATAGCGCAGCACATCAATAATGCCTTTGTGGATGTGGGGGATACGGCTCAAGGCGCGGTCGAGATTTATATCGGTCATCGTCGCGGCACTGCTATCGAGAATACCTTTATCTAGGTCTGTCGCGTACTCCATCTCTTCCTCCTCTATGCCCAGGACACTGGCAATACTCAGAGTCAACCTGAGCCAAGCTCAAATGGTAGGGCGTACTGGCGGGACTCTTGCCCGGCGGAGACGTCACTAAAGCGCAAACCGATACCCAATAAACGCACACCCTGAGCACCGCGCCACCAAGCTTGCTCGCATAAGCCCTGATACCCCTCAAGTGTAATACCATCGGGTAAGTCACGCTCGACAGTCGTGCTAGTAAAGTCACTAAAGCGCATTTTTAAATAGTGACGGCTGACTCGGTAAGTGTCGTCGACATTTTGATAGCGCATTTGTAATTGTTCGAACAAGGCCGGTAAGCGAGCGATGCAGGCAGCGACATCGGGTAAGTCGTCAACAAAGGTGGTTTCAACACTGAGGGATTTTCTACGCCGGTCGATTCTAACGGGCCGGTTGTCAATGCCCCGGCTCAGTTCAAACAGGCGCTGGCCCAGCACACCGAAGTGCTCGGTCAATTGCAATAAGCTGATGTTACGCAAGTCACCACAGGTTTTTACAGCGAGCTGGTGGAGCTTCTTTTCGGTGACTTTGCCGACGCCAAATAATTTGCCCACCGGTAAGACCAGTACAAAATCGTCAACCTGGTCGGGGGTAATCACAAAAAGCCCATCGGGCTTGCGCCAATCGCTGGCGATCTTGGCCAAAAATTTACTCGGCGCTACCCCTGCAGAAATAGTAATGCCAATTTCTGCCCTTATACGTGTACGAATGGCCTCGGCCATCAAGGTCGCGCTGCCCTGATAAAGCGTGCTGGCACTGACATCGAGAAAGGCTTCATCGAGAGAGAGCGGTTCGACCAGTTCGGTGAACTCGGAAAAGATTTCGCGAATCTGCAAAGCCACCTCCCGGTATTTGCTGAAGTCGGGAGGTAGCACAATCAAACCCGGGCATAAGCGTAAAGCGCGAGCCGTGGCCATTGCCGAATGCACTCCGTATTTACGGGCGGCATAGTTACAGGTGGCAACCACACCGCGACGCTCGGCACGCCCCCCCACGGCGATGGCTTGTGTCGCCAGCGCGGGGTTGTCTCTCATTTCCACCGCCGCATAGAAACAATCGCAGTCACAGTGAATGATTTTTCGTTGCTGGCTGGCTTCAGGCATATACGTGAATCAGCTCACAGTAGCTGTTTAAAGCCGTCTTGATCAGCACTTGCGTATCAGGCTCAAGCCATCCGCCAATGGCAACAAGCTGAGGTCGACACGCCGATCAACACGAAGCTGAGCATTGAATTCTTGGATCGCCCGGGTATCGTCATCGTCTGTTGCTTCATCCACTACCGCACCACCCCACAGTACATTGTCGACAACGAGCAAGCCGCCGGGACGCAACAAGGCCAGACATAATTCATAGTATTCACCGTAAGCCGTTTTGTCGGCATCGATAAAGGCAAAGTCAAAACTCTCCGCCTGCCCATCACTCAGTAAGGCCCGCAAGGTTTGTGCAGCGGGAGCCAAGCGCAAATCGATTTTATGGGCGAGCTCCGCCTGTCGCCAATAGCGCTGCGCAATGGCTGTGGTTTCGGCATTAATATCACAGGCGACGAGCAGGCCATCATCGGGTAATGCCTCAGCAACGGCGAGGGCACTGTAGCCGGTGTAAACGCCGACCTCGACGGCCCGCCTCGCGCCCATCAACTTAATTAACAGAGCCATAAACTGCCCCTGCTCGGGGGCAATTTGCATCACCGCCATCGGCAGTGTTGCGGTTTCAGCGCGCAGCTGCGCTAAAACGGGGGACTCTCGTAGAGAGCTCGCCAATATGTAGTCATAGAGTTGCTGGTCAAGACGGATGTATTTTGAAGACATCATTGAAACCCCTAGTTTGGTGCCGAAGAACTGACAAAGGGCAGTATCTGTGGTATTTAAGTGCCCGTATTCAAAAATCAAGTGCAGCATTTTAAGCAGCGTCAAACCAAAAAGGAAAGAGTCATGAGCGATACACTTAATTATGAAGGCCGAGTCGCCATTGTCACCGGCAGCGGCGGCGGTCTGGGCCGCGCCCACGCCCTGTTACTGGCCAGTCGTGGTGCCAAGGTGGTGATTAACGATCTTGGCGGCGATATGCAGGGCCGGGGCACTAGCGGTAGTAACAGCCCTGCCGATAAAGTTGTGGAGGAGATTAAAGCTGCCGGTGGTGAAGCCGTGGCTAATTATGACTCGGTGATTGATGGCGATAAGATTGTGCAAACCGCTCTCGACACTTACGGAAAAATCGACATCCTCATTAATAATGCTGGCATTTTACGCGATACCTCCTTCCACAAGATGACAGAGGACGACTGGGATCAAGTCTACAACGTCCACGTTAAAGGTGCTTTCAAGGTCACTCATGCCGCCTGGCCCCACCTGCGCGAACAGCAGTACGGGCGCCTAGTATTTACCGCTTCAAGCTCCGGTGTTTACGGCAACTTTGGCCAGGCCAATTACGCGATGGCCAAGCTCGGCTTATTCGGCCTAGCACAAACCCTGGCTCAGGAAGGCGGCAAGTACAACATCAAGTGCAACACCATCGCACCCTTTGCCGGTTCACGCATGACCGAAACCATTCTTGAAGAGAAAATGGTCAAGGCCCTCAACCCCGGTTTCGTCAGCCCGCTGGTTGCCTATCTGTGCCACGAGGACTGCCCCGCTACTGGCAACCTCTTCGAACTCGGTGGCGGCTGGTATTCACAGGTGCGCTGGGAGCGCAGTGAAGGAATTACCCTGCCTCTGACTCACGGCATCAGCCCTGAACAAATTGTCGAGAACTGGGAGAAAATCACCGATTTTTCAAGTAACACCGAACATCCCATTGTTGCCTTGGCAGGCTTTCAGAAAGTTGAGCCGAATCTAGCAACACTGCCCGACTAATACTAATGCCTGTCGGTTCTCTGCTTACCCCTATACGAAGAAACTGGGCATTTTGAAAACAGAGGACACCGATCCCGCTTGGTAAAAGGCCCTTCACTAACCTTTGGTAGCTTGCAATGGGCTGTCAAAGGTAATCAATTGTTCAGGCTCTGTTCATATTGCCCTGTTAAAACAGGGCATACACCTCTCGCAAGCCCAACATCGGCATGACTTCTCGACGTCAACTCGCAGGTACTTGATAAGGTTCACTAAGCCTTCAAGGGATCGTCATCACAATATAAAAACCCCTCATTACAAGCCGAAGTAATGAGACTACTCGAAAGTTGCGACGGGGCTTGCGCTCAACAACCAGCCTCACACTGGGGCCAACACTCACAACGGCACAATAATAACGACCACCTATCACAGAGAAACACCCCTGATCTCGAACAAGTAATGGCCAGCCTCCTCAAGAAATACAATCACCCCGCTAGCAAAGTCATAGCATATTTAGCGGCACGTCCACCTAGCGAGAGCAGAGTCGATAGCTAACCAAATAGACCAACCCCAGAAATAACTGAGTCCATCATCAATGAAGAATGGCGCACTTTTCCTCTACCTTTTATTACTTTCAAATCTTTCAGCAGCAATTCCGATGACGGATGCCACTCTTATTCAAAAGGGTAATGAGTATTCGGCAATCAGCCGCGCATATGAAAAAAGCCCAAAAATCACTGGCTGGATTGAAGGTAAAGGTGACTCTATTTTTTCACCTTGGGCGAGGCATTGGGCAGAGTACAGCGCCCATCTCACGAGCGGCATCTGGAATATCGGCCTCAATGTCAGTAATCACGGCAACCTTGGCAACAAGGGCTGGTATAAGGCCTTCAAGGTGCACAGCGAGTTAACTGACAGCACGCTGATCAATTCTGAAATCCTAAAAATCAAAGCCAGTGACCAGCACATTAATGCCGGTCTCTCAAGTGTCGATATACAGACTGCTGGCACATACACCGTTCGCTACACATGGCTGAATGACAAATGGGGCGGCAGACACGACCGCGAGCACAAAGATGCGAACATTCAAATACACAGCGTATTCTTTAACCGCGTACCTGAACCCTCGAGTTTGGCATTATTATCGCTCGGCGCCCTCATTTTATTATCGAGAAAAGGCACGTGGAGCAATCAAAATAAGCTACGTTGCCGCTCAGATGAACAGACCACGACAGGGTGACATAACAGAATAATGGTCCTTAGCTCCAACCAAGATTCCCTTGTAAAGCATCCCCTCTTTGCCCTTACCAACTGGTCAAATAATTCAACACGCAGGCCGTAGACCCTGATCTTGCCGGCACACCTTTAGAGCTGGCAACTGGCATTATCCTAAATAAGGGCGCTACAATATCGGTTCTTATTAAAGCAATGGCGCGGTAAATCACGTAATCATGCAATCCAACCGCACTCGCCTCGATCGCTTTATGAGCCGCCAGCTAGGTATCAAGCGCCAAGCCATTCGCCCCATCCTAGCCCAGGGTCGGATTCGCGTTGATGGCTGTATAGCCACAGACGTCCAGCAAGCCATTGATCAGTTCTCCCACGTCAGTTTCGACCAGAAAATTCTACAAAACAAACAGCCTAACTATGTGATGGTGCATAAACCAAGGGGTGTTGTCTGTGCCACGAAGGACCCGCGTCACACTACGCTGATCGACATATTAGGCGTCGACTTATTGGGAGCCCCGGAGACTTATCAACTGCATATTGCCGGACGACTGGACTTTAACTCAACTGGCTTGGTCTTACTGACCAATGACGGTCGCTGGTCACGCCGGCTGTGCTCCCCAACCAATAAAATCGAAAAATGCTACCGTGTTGATTTAGAAAAACCTATAAACGAAAACTATATCAATGCCTTTTCCAAGGGTATGTATTTCAAATATGAGGACATTTTCACTGCACCCGTGAAACTGAAAATCATCGGCAGCCACAGTGCCGAAGTCAGGTTAATTGAAGGTCGCTATCATCAAATTAAAAGGATGTTTGGCCGTTTTCAGAACAAAGTCCTGCAGCTACATCGCCTCTCCATCGGCAATCTGGCCCTTGAGCACACACTACTGCCAAGCCAAAGCAGAAAGCTTAACTGTAAAGAAGTCACAGATATTTTTTAACCCAACTGACTATTTTATGGGTAAGGAGAGCTTGCATGACCTCGTGATCACTCAGCCCGATATGTAATTAACCAGCACAATTAAGCCGGCAATAAGCAACAAAAAATATATAACGGCTATGAAAAACACATACACACCATTAGCCCTCTCGAAGTCGGCTCTTTTCTGAACGGTCGTTCTTACGCCTATATGGCCAGAAAGGACAATGAGTACTGTTTTCCAAAAACCATAGGCGGCTGGTTTCTCGTCTTTAAGCTTCTTAGAATATTTATCTGACAAAGTGGCCACCTGTTACAACATAGGCAAGCCGCATTCTAAAAGAGGGCTATATCAACCACAAGTTATTCTGTGAAAGACGGCCTACGGTTAGAATAGTGGGCTCATGTGGAATAAAGATGAGGGGTATTACTAAAGCAGATGAAGCCAAACATGGCGCCCCCCAATCAAGAGAGGGCGCACATCAACACTATTAAATATCGCGAATATCTGAAAGGAACTCTTCAATGGTAGACTTTAACTCGCGACTATCACCCGCCAAGCTGGCAGAGGACACCTGTACCTGCTCTGAAGAGTGAAGCACCGTCGCTGCGCCATCCTGAACTTGTGCAATTTGCCCACTAGCATCTTCAGTTCCAGTGGCGACCTGTTGAATATTCTGAGAAATTTCCTGTGTCGCTAAAGCCTGTTGTTCAACAGCACTGGTAACGTTAAGAGCCACTTCAGAATTTTCTTTTAAGGCTTCACGGGTCTTATCGACGGAAATAACAACACTAGCACTGATTTCTTGCAGGCGCTTAATGTGTTCAGAAATATCATTAGTTGCGGATGACGTTTGATTAGAAAGCTCTTTTACTTCCGACGCTACAACAGCAAAACCCTTGCCAGCATCACCAGCTCGAGCCGCCTCAATCGTTGCGTTTAAAGCCAGCAAATTAGTTTGCTCGGCAATTTCATTAATCAAATCAATGACATTACCGATGTTTTTAGATGAACTTTGCAGCTCGACAGCAATACTAGCCGTTGAATCAATAGTATCCATCGCCTGGCCAGTAATCTGCGAAGAATGATTCATTTGTTCATTAATACCGGCCACTGTAGAGGCCATTTCCTCACTAGCCGCCGCCACTGTTTGCACATTTTGAGATGCTTCCGAGGCTCCTGCTGCTGCGGCAACACTCTGTGTTTCAGTTCGCTTTGCGGTGTCAGACAAGGTGATCGCGGCATGCTCCATATCTGCAATCGCCGTATTGAAGGAGGATATTTTTTGCGAAATACTACTATCAAAATCAGCGATCCTAGACTCCAGTTGCTCTGCCCTCGCCTGGCGGCGCCTGGCGGTCTCTAGCTCTCGCTCCTGCTCATCCTGTTGCGCTTTTTCTGACTCGATCCGGCGTTCTTCTTCTCGGTTTCGTTTAGAGATTTCAGCTTCTTTCGCCTCTTCCTCAAGCCTTAACCGCTCTATACGCCCCTGCTTAAAGTTATCAACCGCACTCGCCATTTGACCCACTTCAGAACCATAACCGAGGCAGGGGACTAAAACATTCATATCGCCATCAGCCAAACTTAACATTGCCTCGTTCATCAAGCCCAAGGGTTTTGAAATACTTTTTGAAACAATAAATACCAAGAATGCGAGCAGACCAACAACAAGGGCAACAATGCCGAATATCAATACTTTTACAAAGGCAGACGATGCTTTCTCACTGGCATCGGCCACGATATCGGAAACTACAATATCTTCGACAGCTTTAATGAGATCGATTTTTCGAGTCGACATTTCATACCACTCGAAACCACTGTAGCCAGACCCCGTCATATCGCCGCCTTCCATATCCGTAATAAAAATACGTACATCTTCGGCATCGATAACAGCATCGCCAGCAACAGTGTTAGCGTAAGCTTCATCATTTACAGCTGTAGCGCTGCTGTAATAGACAGTTAAAAAAGTATCTTGGGCACCCTTTAAGCGAAGGAATTCAGAGTATGCTTCGGGTGTAAAGAGACCGTCGCTAAAAGCGGTGACGACCAGAGCGCGCTCGTTGGCACCCATCTCTTTGACTTTCAGCAAGGATGCCAAAGAGGACAGTTTAGAGCTCATTGCTGCACTCGATGCCAGCCCTTGCATCTGGTCAACTAAAGCCGACAAGTCTCCTTCTAATTTCGCAAAGCGCATTCCCGAATCATCGGCTAAGGGGACTAAGGGAACCAATACGTTTCGCTCGACATATAATAACGCGTCACGCCTCGCAACTTCGCGGTTAAACGCCATGAAATCTATTGTTGTAACAAAATCGCGGAGCTCTTTGATGTCGCCAAGAGATTCATTGGCTAAAGTAGCCCCCTTCGCAAAGGCATCGCCGTAGCCACTGACATCACCACCCAAAGCCTCCACCAAGCTGTCAACTGACTGATCAGTTAAAGTCCACTGGGATTTAAGGATATTTGCCGAGTTCTCCGAGCCCTCTTCACCAATGAAGGCAGCACTAAGCCCCCTCTCTTTTTGAATATCGTGTATAGCATTGCCAACCAATTTCGAAATTTCAGCCAGTCGTTCAATTTGCACATTACGCTGATAGTCCTGATAGGCCCCAAATGAATTGAAGATCAAAAACATCACCAACGCTAAAATCGGGCCAAAAGCAAGCCCGCCGATACGGCCTGTCAGGCTATAACGGTTGAGAAACTCTTCTGCACCTGCTCCAAAAAAATTTTTGAGAAAATCTATCATAGCCAAAACACTCCTAGCACTATTATTCTTTAGGTTAGCATCCATCCATGATGGTCATTGATTATCACAACTTCCCAACAAAATCTATGCCAATCCGGCATAGATGACGTCAGAAAACAACCCACTCAATCCATACTATTTTCCGGTGACGAGCCACGTCAACCGGCATTCAAAATCTCTATTAGTTAGGCAGAGGGCACTATAAAACCAACTTTGCCTGTCCCGTAGCGCGGTACTTCCACATCGAAGAAAACTTGTTTTTCAACATTAGCCAACAATCCACTAACTGAGTCAGGAAAAGCCTCAGTGGCTGGGTGCAGTGTCGAAAACCTCAAGTGCTCACCGTCTCGCAACATAAACAGCCTAGAGACAATATTCATAACTTCCTTAAGGTTGCCAACCATCATTTCCTCTAACTTGCCGCTTTTTATTACGTCTGCAGCAACAGGCGGTGGCAACATGGTCATTGAACTTCCCAGATAAGCTGCAAAAGCAAGATTACAGGCCACTAAAGTTACTGGCTTATCACTATCATCCAAGTACAAGCCAAAGAAGAGGTCATCAGCCTCCAAACTCACGGGGTCGCAATCTTGGACATCCAATTTTGAAAAAAGCATACCTAACATATCTTTTAACTCTGCCTTTGTCGGCGTACTAAAACTCACAAGCGGCCCCTTTTTATAAATATGATCAAAAGAAAGATTTCAATGCGTCAAACACTGATTCTTTAGTAAATGGTTTAGAAATAAGAAATTTTGCGCCCAAATCTTCGGCTTTGGAGCGCATTTCATCAGAGGACTCTGTTGTCACAAAACCAAAATCAACTGTAATCCCCTCATTATTCAGAGCCGTAAGGAGTTCAAGACCGGACATATTTGGCATATTCCAATCGCATAACACAAGGTCTGGGGAGTCAGACTTGATTTTATCAAGGCCAATTTGGCCATCCGCAGCCTCTATAAAATCAGCACTGAACCCAGCAGCCTTCACCATTTTCTTAACAATCATTCGCATAGCGACGCTGTCATCAACAACAAGCACTTTCATCTACCAACTCCATAATCACTTAAAACAATCAAGCTCAATGCCATATTACTGATAATCCCCCAGAAAAAAGTCCAAGCCGATCTCAGTTTTTACATTAAGCAACCTTTTCGTAATATACCGACCCTTTATCAACTTTCTTTTCAAAGTGTCCAAACTGATTATTTAGAAACTCTGTAGCTCCGATGACTAACACCCCGTTGGGCAACAACATGGAAGCCAAATTCTTAAACAGCTGAGCCCTATCATTCTCTTCAAAATAATTGACCACATTTCGACAAAAGATGATATTAAATTTCTCTATTGGTTCAACCGGTTTCAACAGGTTTTTCTTACTAAATGAAACGATCGAACGAAGCTCTGGTTTGATTTGATAGTGATCGCCAATGCGATCAAAGTAGCAACGTATTTTTTCAGTAGTCAGACCACGCTGAACTTCAAAACTAGAGTATTCACCCCTACTGGCCGTCGTAATAATCTCATCAGATATATCGAATGCCTTGATTTTCACCCTAAACCTTGTCAAATCAAAAAGAATTTCTTTCAATACCATCGCCATACTATAAGCCTCCTGACCACTCGAGCAAGCCGCACTGGCAATTTTGACTATCGCTTGTTCGTTCTCCCCCAGCAAATCAGGAATAAGCTTATACTTTAGCAAATCAAAGGGATGCTCATCCCGGAAAAAATACGTTTCATTGGTAGTTATAGCACTAATCAGAGTCTGGTTTTCGATCGAACTCTCAACGGATACACACCTCAACAAGTCAGCGTAAGAGTTAAGTGATAATTTTTGTAAGATTGGCCCCAGCCTTGATTCCAGTAGGTATCGCTTTGATGAGTCCAAATTGATACCCGTATGCACTTTCACATGCTCGATAAAGCGCTGTAACTCACGATCAGTCATTGTAGGGGCAACGTCAACTACCATGTCGCCAAGCCTATTCGAGCTCTATTTTTTGTCACTATGCAATACACCAGTCCCCAACCTAAAAGGCTCCTCAATGAACATTAGCCCTGCGTTTACCGCTGCAACATCGCCAGCATGGCAAAGCTAGGTATCATTTTGTAAATAGAGCTATGCTTTAACCAGGTTTTTCCTGCCACACCTGCCATTTATGAAGCCTTAATGTTTACTTTTGAGCCTTTAGTTGGTCCCTTCAACACCCCTTCAATGGCCGCTGCCATTTGCTCAATACCTACCTGTTGATCCACCAAGCCCGCCTCCTGAGCGACTCTTGGCATCCCGTAGACGACACAACTCTCTTCATTCTGGCCGAGAATTTTTGCACCATAGCGCTTCATTCTCCGTAAGCCTTCACAACCATCATCGCCCATGCCACTCAATATAACGCCTAAAACACCGGCTTGATAAATATCCGACACGCTATCAAAAAAGTAATCGACGGAAGGTTTGCAAAAATTATTTGTCTCATCATCGGTAACTCTAATTTCCACCCCCTCACTGCCCTTCACTAATTTCATCTGCCGCCCGCCTGGTGCAATGTATGCATGATTGGGCAAGGGTTTATCGCCGTTCTCGGCCTCCTTAACAGAAACAACACTGATTTCATTAATTGACTTTGCTAAGGTCTGGGTAAACATAGGAGGCATGTGCTGGACGATAAAAATCGGTACGTCAACTGGATCCTGCAATCCCGCAAACAACTTCAACAAAGCCTTCGGCCCCCCAGTAGAGCAGCCCATTACCACAGCTTGGGGATGGAGGAGCTCTCCAGTAGGAGCAATTTGCATTGAACGTGATTTTACTGTGGGTGACAATTTCTGGCGCTTGCTGTATACCCTATGATTAGCACCACTCGACGTGATGCTCGAGTGAGCTTTAGCGCCTGTAAAGCCGATGTTTGGCAACCCCAACGTTTCGACCAATTGCTGGTGAATATGTTCTTTAGCCCCGGCCCCACCCAATCTATTGGGCTTGGTTATAAAATCATAGGCACCTAGCTTAAGTGCGTTAATAGCCACCTCGGCTCCGGTTTGCGAACAGGCACTGACAATAATCAGCTTAGTCTCGAGGTTTTGAGCTATCACCGCCTTAATAACCTCCATACCTGTCATCACAGGCATTTCCATATCCAATGTCACCGCATCAGGCTTTTCAGAGATGATTTTTTTCATCGCCTCCTTGCCATCACAGGCCACGCCTATACATGTCACACCGGGTATGGTCGCTACAATATCTTGCAAGGCCTGTCGATACATCGCTGAATCATCAACAATCAGAAGCCTTAACTGTGCCACTTATGCAACCTCTGTTTCCAGCGTGTTCTCAAGATTGAGCATCGCCACAAGATCTTCTTCACGGCGAAATAAAGCCCGGAAAAAATCACTATCGGCACCACTAACAGTAGCCGGTACCGGAAAAAAGTCATCGCTACTCGCGAAGACCGAATCCTCAATACCGTCAACCAGTAGCCCAATCAATTCTTCACCAAATTCGACCAGAACAATATGCACCGCTTTCACATCTTGGTTGACGGACAAGCTCATACGCTTACCTAAATCAACAATTGTGACGATACTGCCGCGTAAGTTGATCACGCCATTGACATAGGAAAAGGGCGTATGAACCGGTGTAATCGTCGGTGATTTAAAAATCTCTCTCACCTCGGTGATGGGTAAACCAATGGTAATATCACCGACCCGAAAAACAATGATTTCGGTATCTTCCAAAAATAATGCTTCACTCATCGCAAACTCTCCTTTATTTATGCGTTGACTGCACGCGGCTTAGCTAAGCGTCGGCAAACATCAACCAACTGTTCACGATCTAGCTTAATTTGGTACTCATCAACCCCTGCATCGAGCCCCTTTTGCTCTGCCGAGGCTCCCGCTAACGAGGTCACTGCCACCAAGGGCAAGCCCGCATATTCGGGAAGCGCTTTGATCGCCCTAACCATTTCAAGACCATCCATATTGGGCATCTCGATATCCGTCAGCACCATTGTGATTTCAGGGTGGGTACGCAACATCTCCAGACCTAAGAGGCCGTCATCCGCTGTCAGTACAATAAACCCAGCTGCCTCGATCTCTTTCTTCATTTGTGATTGAAAAAATGGTGAATCTTCGACCAGTAGCACGCTGAGGTTTGTTTCTTCAGCCTCACCAATCAAGTGTTCCGTCCACTCGGGATCATCTAGCTCAAGAATGCCGTAGAGGTCGAGGAATTGTAATATTTCACCATTCACAATCATCGAGCCCGCTATGCCTGCGCGCTTGTGGGTGCGATTGTCGATAGTGTCTTTATAGTCAACGATATCGCGAATATCTGAGGCCATTAAGCCAATTTCTTCATTGCCAACGGTGTACACAATCACATAAAACTCATTGGCAGTCGCATCAAGCGCCTGTGAGCTCACGATGCCCTCTAAAGAAATCAATGGCAGTATGCCACCACGATAACTAATCGCCTTGCGGTCACCAACATCTTGTAAATCACTGCTGGAGAATCGCTCGATTCTAGCCACCAACTGTAAAGGCACGGCGTAGACCTCATCTTCCGCATGTTGAATGATAAGAATGGAGCAAGAATCTATATCGCGGGACTCCTCATCTTCCCGGGTACGTAAATCGCCCTCGGTCTGTTGAGATTCACTAGCGCCGCTAAGTAGGCGCACGCCATCGACATCGAGGATAAGAGCCACCGTGCCGTCGCCAAGAATGGTTGCACCGGAAAACTCAGTGCTGCTACTAAAATGTACGCCCAGGGGCTTAACCACAATTTCTGCGGATTCATGGAGCTCATCAACACGGATCCCATACTTAAAGGCCCCAGCGGCGACGATGACAATATTCACACTACTTTCCGCACTCTCTCTACGCTCAGCTCCGCAGCGCGCATCGCTCGCCGCTTCATCATCATCATTTTCGCGGCGATCCGCCAGCCTGTCGCGTCGATCATCCGTTAATACACCGCTATCGGTATCTCGATAAGTCGGTGCAATACCGAAATAATCACTCAGTTCGATTAGAGGGACGAGCTCACCCCGCAAGCGCAGCATGGCCACACCACCGACGTGCTGAATCCTGCGTTTAATTTCATCGGGGGCAATACCGACCATTTCGACCACATTGACTTGGGGAATAGCAAAGTTCTCGGTACTAATTCCCACTAAGACACTGGGGATAATAGCTAGCGTCAATGGCAATTTGACGCGTATCGTAGTGCCTTTGCCCAGCTCTGATTCAATATCGGCAACCCCACCCACTTTTGCCAGATTTTGACGTACTACATCCATCCCAACACCGCGACCGGAAATATCGGTCACCTCTTCCGCCGTCGAAAAGCCTGGCTGGAAGATCAGCCGAATAATATCCTTTTCATTCATCCTCGCTATTTCTTCTTCGTTGACCATGCCTTTTTCTATGGCCTTATTGGCAATTCTTCGCGGGTCGATACCGGCACCGTTATCGCTGACCTCAATAACTACCTGACCCGCCTCATGGAAGGCATGAAGCCGCAACTTGCCAAAGGGTGGCTTGCCCGCCGCTTTGCGCTGTGCGGGAGTTTCCAAACCGTGGTCAATGGAGTTGCGCACCAAGTGGGTCAGGGGGTCGCCGAGGGCTTCAATAATGGTTTTATCGAGCTCAACGTCTTCACCGAGAATTTCTAAATTAATCTGTTTACCGAGCTGTCCCGAAAGGTCTCGGACGATACGACGAAACTTACTGAACACAATGTCAATGGTTTGCATCCGCGTCGACATAATGGCGCGCTGTAACTGGGAGGTAATGGCGTCAACTTTCTTTGCCGCAGGTTGTAAGAGCGCAGGGTCACCGGTTTCCACACTCTGTATAAGCGCGTTACGTGTCAACACCAGCTCCCCAGCCAACTCCATCAACCGGTCGAGAAGGGACAGATGAACACGGATACTTTGATCACCACTGCCTGCCGATTTTGCCGGCGCAGCTTTAGCTGTAGAAGCTCCTTCCTGTGGCGTCTCAACAACTGCTTTGGTGGCCGGTGCTGGAGTTGCCGGCGGCTCTGGAGCGGGTGGCTCTGCGACGACAGGGCTGACATTCTCGACCGGCTCGGGCGCTATCTCTGGCTCTTCCACCTCAACGGCGACGGCTTCTTCAACAACAGTTGCCTCTGGCTCTGGAGCCGCTTCACCCTTGAGGATGCCATCAAATACCGCCAAATGATCGGAGATATCATAATCATTGGAGGCCTCCAAATTGTCGATCATACTGGCGACAGTATCGGCACCGGCCAGTAAAGAGGAGACGATCATCTTAGTGGTCTGCAATTCGTTCTTACGGATCAGGTCGAGAAGGTTCTCCATCGAATGGGCGAGGTTTTGCAGGTTAATCAGGTCAAAGAACCCGGCTCCGCCCTTGATGGTATGCAGGGTTCGAAACACCCTGTTGACAAGGTCTTCATCGAGACCGTCCATGGCCTCCATGCCCAGCAAATCATCTTCGATACCTGCCAAATGCTCTCTAGATTCCTCCACGAAAAGCTGGAGGACTTCTTCATCCATATCATCCATTCTGCACACCCATTAGCCAATTTATTGTTGGGAACAATTTGCGCGTCGGGGCGAGTATTTTATACCTTTAGAACTGTGTCCCACGACTAGCTGCCAATCTAGGTATAGAAAGAAACTACCGCTATTGCCAGTTAGATGCAGGCTATCATCAAACACGCTGAAACCAGAGTGCCTGTGCCTTATTATTATTTTAGAAAGTCAAACTTGAGAACCAAATATCACTTCTCTAATGTAAACACTATTTTAAGGTCTACCACGTACTCTTTAACTGCGCCAGCCTCAACATTTGCACGCTCGCCAACTACCTCTACCGTCTCTATTCCACGCAGGGTTTTACTGGCCCTGGCATAGCCTTTTTCGAGGGCGTCCTGAAAACTCACTGGCGAGGCAGCGCTGACATGAGACACACTTGATACGCTCATTTTGAACTCCTATAGATGTAATAATTCGGGGGGGGTCATGGCAAATTTCAGCAGGGCTCGCACGCAATATTCAAACTCACCATCGGCCTGAATGGCGACCGATTTACTGAGCACCTCCACGGCGTGGACACCCCTTAACGTTTTGTTGGCCCGCTCTAAAATACACCCCAGCGCATCTTCGAACGAGACTCGCGAGCGACCAATAAGCTCATTAGATTTTCCGTGATTCAAGGTGACACTCCCTTCATTGTCAATAGGGCACCGGCTTAAAAAGAGCGCCGGGGCTCGGTATCTTGAGTAATTCGTAGTGAATCACCCCCGCCACTTCTTGCGTCGCGACGAAAGCCTCATCGAGCAACAGATCAAGGTCGCCCATTAGCTCGGAGGGTTGACAGTTTATAACCCCTTAACCAACTCACGGTGATCCTGAAATACATCGCCATGAATCGGATCAATACAACGCGCCTCGTAGGGCAACACTTTATCAGCAGAACGATAATACTGGGGTAGTGTGTGAACACGCTCACCGTCCACTGTATCAGAGAATTCCAGCAAGCATAGCGGCGTTACATCCGGCAACAAGTGATCACCCGAAAACATTTGGCGACTCTCTGACTGCCAGAAAACCACCTCTTCACGGCAATGTCCCGGCGTGTGGGTGACCTTTACATCGAAACCGACAATCGGCTCGATGTCATTATCCTGAAGCTCGCGATCAAGCTTGCAGGGGCCAAAAATGTCGGCGCTATAGGCGCGATAATCGTAGGCCTTGTCATACCTTTCAGCATTAAAGCCGTCGCGTTGAAGAACCGCTCGCTCAACCTCGATACGCTCGGGTGGCGGTAGAAAACTATCGACAGTAGAACTTACCTTTTCGCAACCCCATATCTAACAACCCGAGGCTTCACGAATCCGGCTAGCCTGACCGAAGTGATCAGTATGGGCGTGGGTTAATGACAGCTAGGTAATGTCTTCAATGCCATAACCGGCTTCCCCCAGGCCCGCCTGTAAACCTTGCCAGGCGACCTCCGTATCAACGCCGGTATCGATCAGCACCAGCTGATCAGAGCCCGCTTCGGGTAAAATTACGTAACTGTTGAGATCGCCTTTAGACAAACTAAGCACCGTCTTTACTGGCATCCAGGTCTAGAACCTCAATAACTTGCGGCGCCTGGTAATAATTGGGGAAATCCGCTTTCACTACCGGGCTTTGAGGTGACCAGGTGAAACAACCATTAAGCATAAAGGGCGCTTGACCTGATTCCACTTCACCGCGAGCCGATGGTGCCAAGCCCATCAGCTCACGCGCATAGTCGCCCGACAGAGTTTGAAAGGTCACCGTTGCCAGCGGGCCTAGTAGCTCGGCAAGATGCGTACAGCCCAGCACACCACCCACCACCTCGCGCACACGCCTGTTCCAGCCAGCACCTATTTTCAGCCCAACGATGCCCTGAAAATTACCCAGTACATCGGAGCAAATGGTATAGGGCTGCACATCCATAACGACTTCAATACCCTGCACGACTAATTCCCGGTCGATGGTTAGGCGTATCGACATATCGTGCACAGGCAGCCCCGAGGCCACCGTGCCGCGCCACTTGTTCTCATAGGTATAGGCTTTCTTATCGACGATATGCGCCTCAATATCCCACAGACCGTCATCACGGTAGTAACCCGCTAAATCGATGGTACGGGTATGTAAGTGCTGTCGAGACTTCGGTGGAGATAAGGGCATAAGTTGAATAGTTCCAGTGTTTAAAGGGTAATGTGTAAAGCCGTCATCAGGGTGTGAGTACCACACGGCCGTTGATTTCACCGGCGTGTAAACGTGCGACGACATCGTTAATCGCCTCTAACGGCTGGCGCTCAATATGGGGGGTAATGTGTCCCAGGCGCGCCAGCTCGAGGACTTCCTTCAGCTCTTGGCGGTTGCCCCAAATACTGGTCGTCACTTCAACCTCAAGGGGAATGTCCCAAAAGGTAAAGGGCAGCGTACCACCGGCAATACCAACCACCACAATTTTACCGGCAACGGCAATACTGGCCGCGGCACTTTTCAGCGTCGCATCGGCGCCGACAAAATCGATAATAGCGTCGGCACCGGCGCCATCGGTAGCCGCTTTCACTTCAGCACCGACATCACCCCCGGCATTAATCACCACATCGGCACCCAGCTCTTTAGCCATCGTCAGTTTTTCATCGCTGAGGTCGATGGCGATCAAGCGCACGGAAGGCGCCAAAGCCTGGGCGATTTGCAAGGCCATATGCCCTAGGCCGCCAACGCCAATAATCGCCAAGGTGCGGCCCGGGGCCAGCCTTGACATGACTTTTTTAACCGCGCGATACGGGGTCAAAGCCGCATCCGTCAATGGTGCTGCGACGACGGGGTCAAGACCATTGAGCTTCACCAGATTGCGAGAATGAGGCACATAGAGTTTCTCAGCCCAGCCACCATCGACCATAATGCCGGGGTAAACAGGGTCTAAGCAGAGGTTTTCTTCACCCATCTCACAGGCGCGACAACTGCCACAACCCCAGGCACCAAACACCGCGACACCATCGCCGACTTCAACATCCGTGACATCGCTACCCACAGCTTCAACAATGCCGGCATTTTCGTGACCCAGCGTGATGGGCTTCTGGCGCGTACCGACCTCACCATCGATGACATGTAGATCGGAATGGCAGACGCCGGCGCCCGATATACGCACTAATACTCCGGTCGGCCCTACTTCGGGCTCGGGAACATCTTCTATGGTTAGCGGCTTACCGACACCGTGAAATCTTGTCGCTTTCATTGTTCGCTCCTTAATACGATTTAACTTTAAAATTATTTAGCATTGTAATTTGTAACGCTCACCATCAGTGACGATATAGCCTGCCGTCGGTGGTGAAAAATGGGTGCCGATGACCAACACCGGCTTATCGACATACTTGGCATAAAAATCCCAGCGAGTGTCGATAGCTTTCGGTGGATCATAATCGGCAAAGCAGGACCACTCGGGGCGCGCCAGCTGACATGGGTGGTGGGTCATATCACCGGTAATCACCGCATCTTCACCACCCGAGGATATGCGCACACTAATGTGCCCTGCGGTGTGACCCTGTGTAGGCTCAAACCACACCTCATCATTCACTTGATGGTCGCAGGCGACGAGATCGGCCAATCCGGCATCAATCACCGGCTTGACCGAATCTTCCAGCACCGGGCCAAAGTGCTCGGTATCGGGTTCCTTTTCCCAGGCCTCCCACTCTTTGCGGCCAAACAGATAGCGCGCGTTGGGGAAGGTCGGCAGCCACTCGCCATCGACCAGCATGGTATTCCAGCCCACATGGTCGACATGCAGGTGCGTGCAAATCACATAGTCGATGCTTTCCCGGGGATGACCCGCTGCCACCAGGTCTTCGAGGAAGGAGCCCTTGCGCATCGCCCAAGCTTCGGTGGTGCGCTCTTTGTCGTTACCCAAGCAGGTGTCCACCATGATTTTTACGCCCTGAGTTTCAATAATCAGGGCGTGGATGCTCATCTTCAGCCAGCCTCTATCGGTAATAAAATTGGGGCTGAGCCAATCGATCTCCAATAGTTTTTCGGGCGTTGCATCCGGCAGCACAAACTTACCGGGCACCGGGGAATCCTCTTCCACAATTTTGGTGATTTTGACATCACCAATCTGCCAGTCTGGCATTTCGCTCTCCCTCATCTTGGTCGGAAACAACTGAATTTAAGCGTTGCGAATCCACAGGCCACCGTCGACCGGCATAATCACACCGGTCATAAAGGACGCCGATGGCAGGGCAAAGTTGAACGTCGCATGGGCCACTTCTTCCGGATCGCCATAACGGCGCACAGCGACACGACGTTTGGCAAAGGTGACTTTGTGTTCGTCGGTGATAAAGTCGGTCAGTGGCGTTTTAATGGGGCCAGGGCAAACACAGTTAGCGGTAATGCCGTCGCGGCCAAGATCGACAGCCAGCGACTTGGTAAAGCCCACCACCGCGTGCTTGGCAGCGGTGTAAGGCCCGGCGTTCTCGGTGGCACCGAGGCCTTCGGTGGAGGCAATATTAATAATGCGGCCGTGTTCGGCCTTGCGCAGCATCGGCAGTGATGCCCGCACCAAACGCTGTACCGAATTGATCAGCACATCCATGCCGAACTGCCAGCGCTCTTCGTATTTTTCGCTATCGAGCTTCACAAACACACCAAGACCGGCGTTGTTGACGAGAATATCTAGACCACCAAATTCAGCACCAATGGCCTTGGTGACTTCAATAATGCGCCCGGCATCGCAGACGTCCAGTGCCCAGGCTTTGGCAATACCACCGGCGTCGTTAATCTCTTGCGCGACAGCTTCGGCTTTCTCCAGGTCGATATCGGTAACCGCTACCTTTGCGCCCTCATCGGCAAAAAGTATTGCCGTTGCCCGGCCCATGCCGCTGGCTGCACCCGTTACATGCACCACACTACTGTTAACCGAACGGCTTAATTTACTGAGTCTTGCCACAATGCTTTACCTTTTAAAATGAATATATCAGCCCAACAGTTTATCTGCGGGGTCTGGCGAACAAAAGAAATTATCTCACCTAAACCCAGGCCCCGAAAAATGGCACGGGGCTGAAGAGGGCAAGTACTATTTTCAGGTGATCGTTAACATCTTGTTTAAGCGACCTTATCGGCAGCTAGACCCACTTCCGCTGCCTGTAATACCGGCAGGCATTTCTCGGCAAACAGCTTCATCTGCTTATGTACGATATCGTAGGGCAAGCCGGCAAAAGAGAAGGAGACATTAAAGGTCACCGGCCCCGCCAGCGCCTGAATGTTATTCATTTGATCAATACATTCCTGGGGCGTGCCGAAGATTTGATTGTCGACGTAGAGATTGCCCATCGACTCAGAACTGCGATCGCGCATCATGCCCGCCGACTTGGCGTAGAACTCATAACCTTTAACACCCTTAAAGTGTGTGCCGTCCATTTCATAGTGCGCCAGGGCCGAGATCCAATAGTCGGTCATGTACTTTTCAGCCAGCTCACGGGCACGATCGCCATCTTCGTCAACCATCACAAAGACATTGGCCACCACCGGTGGAGCCTCGCGACCGTGGTGCTCAAGAAAGGACTCGCGGTATACGCGGCAATCTTCGGCACGGGATTTCCACGGCGAGATGGCAAACACCATCATGCCCAAACCCAGACGGGCGATAATTTCGGCCGTTTCGGGGGACTGACAGGTGACATAGGTTCTATCCAAATACGGTGGCAGTGGTGCCGGGCGAATATCGCGGGCGACCTGCTTAAAGTGTTCGCCGTCGTGATCCTCGGCCTTCCCCGTTTCCAGCATATCGAGAATCATGGTCGACGATTCCTCAAAAATAGCCCGCGAATCATTCATATCGACGCCAAAGCCATCGTACTCAACCCGGCCAATGCCCCGGCCGATGCCCAGTAATAAACGCCGGTCACAGAGGTTGTCGAGCATCGCAATATCGGTGGCCACCCGCAGCGGATCTTTGTGCCAGGGAATGATGATCGCACCCGTGCCAAGCTTGATTTTATCGGTCATACCCGCCAGATAGGTGAGCATCTCAATGGGGTTGGGACACAGGGTGTAATCGGTAAAGTGGTGCTCCACCGCCCAAATGGAGTCAAAGCCCAGCGGCTCAGCCATCTCGCAAACCCCCAGCTCCTTCTTATACATATCGTAATCGGCCATCGGCAGATTGGGGTGGTTTTGAAACAGCATTAATACGCCAATATCCATAATAAGCTCCTCGTTTTTAGTTTTATAATTGATCGGTTTAAAAGTTTATTGGCGGCCATATTGACATAGGCCAGGTCTGCTAAACAAATCTAAATAGTCTTCAAAGCGCACCGCTGAATAGCCTAAGTACCTTGCTGCACCGAGCATATCACTCGCCTTTTTCCTCAAAAGACACTATATTTGGCGCTGCTTAAAAAGCACCATTCAGACAGGGCAATAATGCCCTCTGTATTTTTGTATCAACAACTCAGGGGAAAGATTCAATGGGAGCATTAGACGGGAAAGTAGCACTAATCACCGGTGCCGCACGTGGCCAGGGCGCTGCAGAAGCACGACTGTTCGTTGAGCGTGGTGCCAAAGTGATGATGACCGACGTACTCGACGACGAAGGCCAGCAAGTCGCCGCCGAACTCGGTGATGCCGCAGCCTATATGCGCCTTGACGTGACGAGCGAAGATGGCTGGAAAGAAGTCGTTGCCGCCACTGTTGAAAAATTTGGCAAGCTCAATGTCCTCATCAACAACGCCGGCATCATTACGCCCGTCGCTGAGCTTCACGAAACCTCTCTGGCGACTTTCCAGAAAGTCACCGACGTTAACCAAACCGGTGTTTTCTTAGGCATGCGTGAAGTGGTTGAGCCGATGAAAAAAGCCGGTGGTGGCTCCATTGTCAACATCGCCTCCATCGACGGTCTGATCGGTATGTACGGCGCTGTCGCTTATTGCGCCAGTAAGTTCGCCGTGCGCGGTATGACCAAGGTTGCCGCTATCGAGCTGGGTAAATATGGCATCCGCGTCAATTCTCTCCACCCCGGTGGCGTAAAGACGAAAATCCTCGACGACACAGGCATGACGGAAGCGCAGGCAGAAGAAGCCTTTAAAGCCATTCCCTTGGGACGTATCGCCAAGTCTGAAGAGATGGCCACGCTGGCGGCCTACCTGGCTTCCGACGATGCCTCTTATTCCACCGGCTCAGAGTTTATTGCCGACGGTGGTTTGACAGCAGGTTTTGCTCTAGAAGGCTAAGCCTAACTAGCAAGAAACCTCGAAAGGGCCTGTACACCAACAGGCCCTTTTTTTTACACTTTTTATTATGATAGTGTCCCGAGTTGCAATAGAGTTAGGCTAGGCATTTAACGGGACCATCAACTTCAACAACAAAGGACCAAACCATGAGTAATTTAGCCGGAAAAGTTGCACTGATTACAGGTGCCGCACGGGGCCAGGGTGCAGCTGAAGCGCGCCTTTTCGCAGAGCGCGGCGCGAAAGTCGTGATCACCGATGTACTCGATGAAGAGGGCAGGCAAGTAGCCGCAGACATTGGTGATGCCGCCCACTACATTCATCTGGATGTTACCGATGAAAACTCCTGGGCCGCAGCCGTCAAAGAGACTGTTGCGCATTTTGGCAAACTTAACGTACTGGTCAACAATGCCGGTATTGTGCAAGTCAAAGCCCTGGTCGACACCAGTGTCGCCGACTATATGAAAGTCATCGAAATCAATCAGCTGGGTGTTTTTCTCGGTATGCGCACCGTTGCTGGCCCAATGAAAGAAGCGGGCAGTGGTTCGATTATTAACATTTCGTCGATCGATGGACTGATCGGTATGTCCGGTGGCTCCGCCTACTGTGCCAGTAAGTTTGCCGTGCGCGGCATGACCAAAGTTGCCGCCATGGAACTGGGGCCGGATAACATTCGCGTCAACTCCATTCATCCCGGCGGCATTCACACGCCAATGATTACCCAGGCGGGGATGGACGAGTCAGTCATGAAAGATATTTTCAGCAAAGTACCTTTAGGCCGCGTCGGTCAGCCTGAAGAAATGGCCACGCTGGCAGCCTATTTAGCCTCCGATGACAGCTCTTATTCAACGGGTTCAGAGTTTATCGCCGATGGTGGTCTGACGGCCGGCTTCTCCCTTGAGCACTAACGACTAGCGCTGAACGGTCTTTAAACTGCAGACAAAAAAAGAGCGCCGCCTATAGCCTAGGTAGGCGCTCTTTTTTATTTCAATCGACCACTAAAGATTAGCCCAGATTGAGTTTCGCTAATGCCTCGCGATCAACCACTGGCGCACGCTTACTGCCCGGTGCCAATTTGACACTACCCGGCGTACGATCGAAGGGGCCAAACAAGCCGATTTCATCGGCATGCTTACGCACCACAGGCAACACTTCTTTACCCAGTAATTCAACACTGCGCAAACGGTCCTTATCACTAACACTGCCCTGAACGGCAAAGCAGGTAAAGACACCGGGGCGAATAACGCTGAGGATGTCTTTGATCTTCTGAGCACAGGTCTCGGGGCTACCGACAACAATCTGCATATTGTCCTGAACCTTCTCATAACCGGCGATCAACTTGGCACGCAAGCCGTCATAGGCAGAGGCATCCCA
This sequence comes from Gammaproteobacteria bacterium 53_120_T64, assembly GCA_002162815.1. Lineage (GTDB taxonomy): Bacteria > Pseudomonadota > Gammaproteobacteria > Pseudomonadales > Porticoccaceae > Reddybacter. The sequence goes on from MAAT01000025.1 coordinate 95,653, forward strand.
GCTATCATCGGCACCGGCCATCAACTTATCTTTACTGACACCCAGCCAACTACCACCCGGCTGTTGACCCAGCATACGAATCGCGCTCTTCGAGTTATAACCTGGGGGCAAGGTATGCTCAGGACGAGAAAAGGCATTTTGACCACCACCAAAAATAAAGCCCTTGCCAATTTCCTGCGCCTTTTCATCGGTATCTGCACAGAAGATAGGCAGCAGATACCCAAAGTTTTCAGGACCTGCCTGATAACCTAGCTCGGCAGACTTATCAGCGTACATATCCCACAAATCACAGGTGGGTCCAAGTGCCGTACCCAGACCAAGGTAGGGGTACTGTTTCTCAGCACACCACATAACAGTTTCTGCACTTAACACACCGGGGATCCACTGCTGGGGCATTTCCTGATAGGGCTTCACCCAAGGATTTACGTGGCGGTAATGAAAATGCTTACCCTCATAGCGCCAAGGGCCGTCTTTGGTCCAGCAATCCATAATGAACGAGTGTGCTTCGTTAAACATTTCACGGTTATAGGCAGGATTAGCATTGTTAAAGAACTGCTCACTACCGGCACCGCGAACCCAGCCTGTTACCAGTCGACCGCGAGAAATGGTATCGATGGTCGCCAATTCTTCCGCTGTGCGTAGCGGATGTTTAACACCCGGTAACATATTGCCAATGATGACAATTTTAACTTCGCTCGTAATACGCGCCAAAATTGCCGCTTCAATGTTAACAACACTTCCGGAACAAAAAGGATTGCCGTGGTGCTCGTTAATAGCCACCGCATCAAAACCCACTTCTTCACAGAAACAAGCTTCGTCAAGATAGAAATTATAATCGTGAGCGGCCTTTTCGCGGTCATAATATTTATTGGAAACACCAAAGAAAGCGCGGTTCTCTAGAACAGGCTCCTCGGCAAGATAGCGGACGGGACGTTCCGTAAAGTGTGCAATTTGCATGATTAATTAGTCTCCGGTTCTTTAATTTAAGCGAGGAATTTTTTAACGGCGGCAAGGAACGCAGCGCTGTCTTCAATTTCAGGGCGGTGGCCAGCACCTTCAATGCTAACGCTCTCTGCCTGAGGCAGGGCATCTTGATACTTGCGGATGCAATCCTCAGGCACCACAGCATCTTCAGCACCACGAATCAGCAGCGTAGGTAGTTTGGTGTTTTTGGCGCTGCGCAACAGATCGGGAAGACTGGGGTTAAACATATAGGGCTCCCAACCAAGACGCGCACTCTCGGCACGTGCGTCCTCGAACCATTCAAACTGCTCGGCCGACATTTCACCGCCGTAGATTTCACTGTATTCTTTGGCTTCTTTATTAAATACCGTCTGGCGCAGGCAGGTTTTAATAGTGCAGGCAAAAATATCAAAAATCTCACCTTTATCGGGCTTAATTCCCATCGGGCCAACCAGGGTAATAGAACCCAGTAACTCGGGGTTGGCAGCGGCCATTTCAGCGGCGGTGTAGGCACCGGCAGAAAATGCAATGACATCGGGCTTTTCCAGACCCAATTCACGAATCACATTCAGGTAGTAGTTAGCCAGATCACGGTGACGCCACATCCAGTCTTGGCGTGGTGATTTGCCAAAACCGGGCTGTAAGGGAATAAATAACTCCCTATCTTTCGCGAGTTCTTCATTCCAAGACATCCAACCGGTGTAACCCAGCTCGTCGTGAATAACCAGTAGTGGTTTGCCAGAACCCCCTCGAATCATGACAAGGTCTGAGCCGGCTAGGCTTTGTGTTTCTTCTTTCCAAGTAGCCAATGGTTTCCCCTTAAAATTACAGTTGGTTAAATAAAATACTTAATTGAATCGGCCGCTGATACGCAGAACAGCCCAGCCAATACCCGAGGTCAAAACGCCTCGGAAAGGTTTTTTTAAAACCACTGCAACCGAGGCTGTTTGAAAAAAATTAAACTTAAACTGTGACCTGAATTCAAACATAGAGCCACAATCTATATCAACCAAAAATTAGCCGACAAAATGTTCTCGATCAACTCAATTCAAGCGATCAATCTTATCCTCGCTCAGCCCGATACTACCGGCGGTTAAAGATTCCTATACTCAAGGGTACGGTGTGGTACCATTCTTTCGAGGCACCGCTAGAATCTTCCTTAACCATCAAGCCTGAGCCTTTAAAAAAACAATACTTTTAAAAATATCTCGCCCCGTATTATTCGGCAAAACCACAGTGCGATCCCTGTTTAGAAAATGAGTGTTGCCTCGACCTCTTGCCGAATTGAAACAATAAAGGATGTCTATGAGCTTCAACTTTCGCCTTTGGCTACCCACCCTCGCAATCTCACTATTATCCGCTTGCGGTGGCAGTGAAGAGCCTGTGCCGGCCGAGAAAAATAAGGTTGCACCACGCGCGACCATTATTAGCACAACCACAACTCAAGCCACGACGGTTGAAGTGGTCGAACAGTCCGTCGGGTCACTGGAAAGCATCATTCGACCCGAAGTCTCCGCCGAAATTGAAGGCCGCTATATCGGTGGCTTCGTGATTACCGGTCAGCGCGTCAAACCCGGACAGCTACTCGCCGAACTCGATACCGAGGATTACGCCATCGCCGCCCAGGCTGCCGATGCCGAGGTCGCCCAACTTGACGCTCTGGTGAAAAACCAGCGCCGCACGGTGAAACGCTTTACCAAGTTGATTGCCGACAAGCTTATCTCCATCGACCGCTACGATGAGGCCCGAGCTCAGTTAGATTCACTCCAAGAGCAGTTAAAGGCCGCCCAGGCAGGCAGTAATCAGAAACAGCGCGGCCTGACAAAAACGCGTGTGTTATCGGCTTATGACGGCATCGTCGATGAAGAACTCGCCAGCCCCGGAGACTTTCTAAAAGTGGGCGACCCGCTTTTTCGCATCATCAAAGTCGACAAGCTCAGGGCGCGCTTACCCCTACCTGAAACCCTGGCCAATCGACTGTCACTGGGCCTCAAGCTCAGGTTGGTGTCGCCGATGGCACCCGATCTCACTGTCGAAAGTTCGATACAGGAAATCAGGCCCACCGTCGGCTCTCGCAACCGGGCAATCGATATTCTCACTATTATCGACAACCCAGGCCCTTGGCAACCGGGTGCCAGCGTCACCGGTGAAATCATTCTCACCACCCGCGACAATGCCATCCTCGTGCCCAAGGTATCGCTGGTGCTGCGCCCGGCTGGCAAGGTGGTCTATATCATCAACAACGGTATCGCCCATCAACAAATTGTTGAGACCGGTGAATATATCGACGGCAATATCGAAATCACAGTTGGACTGGAAGGCGGAGAAACCATCGCCGTGAATGGCGCGGGCTTTCTCACCGACGGCTCACGAGTCACAGTTAGCGGAGTAAACAAGCCGTGAACCTGCCAGAGCTATCCATCCAGCGTCATGTACTGACCACCATGCTGTCGGCGGTGCTCATCCTCTTTGGTGTCATCGGCTATTCCCGCGTTGGCGTCGACCGCTATCCCGCCACAGAATTCCCGCTGGTCGCGGTGCAGACCAATTTGATTGGCGCCAACCCCAGTGTCATTGACGCCTCGATCACGAATATTATCGAAACCGCCGTCAACGCGGTGCCCGGTATCGAGCACATCGCCTCGACCTCTTCGCCAGGTAATTCACGGGTCATCGTGACCTTTAATATGGACAAAGACATCAACGTCGCCTTTGACGAAATACAATCCAAAGTGAATCAGGTTATCAACCAGCTGCCCACTGATGCCGACCCACCCATCGTCGCCAAGCTGGAATTCGGTGCCTCGCCCATTATGTGGCTGGCACTGGAGGGCGACCGCACGATGCAGCAGCTCAACAGCTACGCCATTAACACCATCAAAAAAAACCTTGAGACCATTAATGGTGTTGGCGAGGTAAAAATCGGCGGCAAACGCGAGCGTACCATCCGCATCAACCTCAACCTCGACAGCATGGCGGCCTTTAATGTCACCACTGCCGAGGTACTCGCTGCGGTCAGAAATGAGCATTTTATGATGCCCGGCGGCTTTCTCGTCAGCGGTAAAACCGAGCATATGGTAAAGCTCGACATGGAATACCACGACCCTCGCGACTTGGAAAATCTGGTGGTTGCCTATCGCGATGGCGCGCCGCTAAAACTCGGTGATATCAGCGCGATTGAAGACGGTATGGCCGACCCCCGTGGCCTCGCCCGTGTTAACGGCGCACTCACCGTCGGCCTCGGTATTACCAAAATCGCCAATGCCAATACCGTTGAAATTATCGATGAGGCCATGCGGCGTATCAACGAAGAAATCCGCCCGCAAATGCCCCCGGGCATGACGCTTACCGTCGCCTCGGATGACTCCCTCTTTGTGCGCGCCATGGTTGGTGCCCTGGAGGAGCATTTAATTCTCGGCACCGTGCTGACCGCCTTGGTGGTGTGGATTTTTCTCAAAAGCATTCGCTCCACCATTATTATCGCTATAGCCATCCCCATTTCACTGTTTGGCTCCATCGCCGGCATTTACTTCCTCGGCTACACACTCAACTCAATGACCCTATTAGCGCTGCTATTACTGATTGGTATCGTCGTCGACGACGCCATTGTGGTGCTGGAAAATATTTATCGGCACCGAGAATCGATCGACCCCGACCCCCGCTCCGCCGCCATTCACGGCACCGCAGAAGTGGTATTTCCGGTGCTCGCGGCCACCCTTTCACTGGTCTCAATTTTCGTCCCGGTGATCTTTCTCGGCGGTATTATCGGCCAGTTTTTCTCCTCCTTTGCGGTGGTCGTCACCGTTGGGGTACTGGTCTCGTGGTTTGTCTCGATGACCCTCACCCCCATGCTCTGCTCACGCTTTTTACAGGTCGAAGAACATACCGGCGGGCTCTACTACTGGTTAGAGCGCAGCTTTCGCGCCATGGAGAGCGGCTATACCAAACTGTTGGGCTTGGCCCTACGCTTTCGCTGGAGCGTCATTCTCATCACCTGGCTACTGGTTCTTGGCTGTACTTTCTTCCTCAAAGATATCGGCAAAGAATTCTCCCCAGGGCAGGACGAAGGCAGCTTTATGGTCATCGTCCGCACCCCTCTCGGCTCAGGACTGGATTACTCTAGCAACCGCCTGGCAGAAGTCGAAGCCGTTTTGGCTGAGCACGACGATGTCATCATGAGCGCCTTCTTTGGCCTCGGCACTAACGGTCGTCAGGTGACAACAGCCATGGGCTTTGTGCGTATGACGCCGGCCTCCGAGCGCGATATCAGCCAGCAGGAGCTGATTGCCATTCTCGGCAAAAAATTCGCCACTATTCCCGGCGTCAAAGCCTTCCCGGCGCCCATTCCAAAAATGGGTGGTCAGCGCGGGGAGCCCCTGCAGTTTGCCATTAACGGCCCCAACCTGAATGAGGTGGCCCGCCTCGCCTACCAACTCGAAGAGCGACTATCCTCGGTTGAAGGTATTGGCTACATTGATCTCGACCTGAATCTGGCGCTGCCACAGTATCAACTGCGGGTCGATAGTACCCGCGCCGCCGACCTCGGTTTTTCGAGTCGCGATATTGCCGAGGCGGTCAACGTCATGATCGGTGGTATGGATGTCGCCAAATTCAACGACGACCCCGGCGATGGTGAGCGCTACGATGTCCGCGTTAAAGCGGCTGACGGCCACTTTCAGTCGGCCGACGACCTCGACCGGATTTACCTGCGTTCACGCACTGGCACGATGATCCGCATCGACACGGTTGCCCATCTGGAGGAAACCCTCGGGCCTGCATCCATTTCGCGCTTAGATCTGCGTTATTCCGCGCCCTTTTACGGCAAACCCGAGCTCCCTCTCGCGGCCGCCATTGACACGGTCAAGCAACTGTCGGAAGAGATCTTGCCCGTTGGCTACACATTAGCCTTTAAAGGCCAGGCGGAGGAATTCGGCAAAACCGCCAGCAATATGATCTTCGCCTTCACCTTGGCAACGGTGCTGCTGTACATGGTGCTGGCCAGCCAGTTCAATTCATTTTTGCAGCCGATCATTATTATGACCGCCCAACCGCTGGCGATGATGGGCGGCATTGCCCTGCTCTGGATGACCAATAACACCTTAAATACCTATTCCATGATTGGCCTGGTATTGCTGGTGGGACTGGTGGCCAAAAATGCCATTCTATTGGTCGACCTCACCAACCAGCGCCGCGCAGCTGGCAAGCCCATTGACGAGGCTTTAATCGAAGCCTGCCCGATTCGCCTGCGCCCAGTATTGATGACCTCATTTACGGTTATTCTGGCGATGCTACCGGCGGCAATGGGTTTTGGTGCCGGTCACGAAACCAACGGCCCGCTCTCCGTTGCGGTAATTGGCGGCATGTTGTCCTCCACCCTGCTGACACTGGTGGTCGTGCCGGCCGTTTACTCGATTCTGGAAGGTTTTCTGGAGACGCTTAAACGCTGGCTGGCGGCCAGAGCCCTGGCGAAACAAGTGGCAGAATAAGCCGCTGCCACTAAGCCCTCAGGGTTCACCAACGACCCATTCTGTACGGGGCGACGACTTGTCAGCCCCGTACAGAATATTGCACTATCCCCACCGACAGTTCATCCTCCCCATTCTTCAGCCCGATAGAGACCCAGCCGATGCGATTTGATAGTGTGAATTACGAGACCAAGGGCAGTACTGCCCTGATCACTTTGGACGAACCCGAAAAGCTTAATGCACTGAGCAAGGGCATCCTCTCGGGCTTTTGCAAAGCACTGGACCAGGCCTGTAATGATGACAACATTCGGGTGATTGTATTAACCGGTGCCGGCGAAAAGTCCTTCTGCGCCGGTGCCGATATTAGCGGCTTCGAATTCACCACCACCTACGCCAAAAATTTTATGGACAAGGTGCTCGACATTCTCGCCCTGCCCGAGCAAATCAACAAACCCATCATCGCCGCAGTCAACGGCTACGCCTTTGGCGGCGGCTTTGAAATCTCAATTGCCTGCGACTTTATTATCGCCTCGCAACGGGCGGTATTTTCAGTGCCTGAAATTCAGCTCGGTCTACTACCCGGCTTCGCGATCGCCCGACTCAATAAATTAATTGGCCGCCAACAGGCTAAATACATCAGCATGACGGGCGTCAGACTCAGCCCTGAAGAAGCCAAAGAAATGGGCCTGATACTCAAGGTAGTGCCCCACGAACAACTGATGGCAGAAGCCTTCGCACTGGCCGATGAGCTAGCCAGCAAGCCGCAAATGGCGATTCGCTACGCCAAGTCGATCTACAATCGCGAACTCGGCGGCGATGATTTGACCTATGCCAAAGACGTGATGCCCTTCCTCTTTCTCGACGAGGACACCCAAGAGGGAGTCACCGCCTTTCGAGAAAAGCGCAAGCCCGTTTTTAAATAAGCCGCCTCCCACACCGGCTTAGGTCATTTCCTATGGCGCCACAAGACGCGGCAAACGCGCGCGGGCAGTTTTCCTCACGCTTTGGCTTTATCACTGCCGCGACCGGTTCGGCAGTGGGTTTGGGCAACATCTGGGGCTTCCCCACCCAAACCGCCAGCCACGGAGGTGGTGCCTTTGTACTGGTCTACCTGATCCTCGCCTTTCTGCTCGCCTACCCGGCCCTAATGGCCGAGCTGATCATCGGTCGGCACACCCGGCATAACATGGTCGCCGCCCTGCCCCAACTCTGCAATCGGCCCACACTACAGGTTTTCGGCCGGGCAACGGGGCTGTATGGCGTGCTAACCGCCTGTTTAATTCTCGGTTTTTACGCCATCGTCGCCGGCTGGTTAATGGCTCAGATACCCGCCGCGATCGCGGATATCAGCGGCCAAGCAGTCGCTAAGCAGTGGTTTTCACAATCGAGTCTGGCTCGGGATGGGCTTTTTTGCGCACTGTTTTCCGCACTCACCGCAGCCATTGTCGCGCGCGGAGTTAAAGACGGCATTGAGCGCTGGTCAACCCGGCTGATGCCGGCCCTAATAGTACTGATGCTGGGACTAGCGGCCACCGTGCTCACCCTGCCCGGTGCAATGGAGGGTCTACGTCTCTACCTGATACCCGATTTCACCCTCATCACCAACCCAGGCTTACTTGGCAGCGCCATGGGCCAGGCCTTTTTTTCACTCTCGCTAGGTGTTGGTACCATGCTGATTTATGGCTCCTACGTCAGTAACAGCGACAACTTACCACTCACCGGTGCCTACGTAGCCCTGGTTGATACAGGTATTGCCTTTCTCGCTGGACTGTTGATTATTCCCGCCATGTTCGTCGCCCAGCAGCGTGGCATTCGCATTTACAAGGCCGACGACACACTGATCGCCGGGCCCGATTTGATTTTGCAAACCCTGCCCGACTTGTTTAACTCTCTGGGAGTGGTCGGTAGTATTATTGGTCTCGTGTTTTTCGTACTGCTGACGATTGCCGCATTGACGTCGTCGATATCCATGCTCGAGGTGCCCGTGAGCTTCGCCCTGGAACAGTTTAAACTCAGCAGGCGGCGCGCCACCTGCTGGGTCGCCGCGACGATCTTCACCTTCAGCCTACTGATTTTGTTTAACTTTGACGCGCTATTTGGCGCCGTGGTAAAGATCAGTACCCAGTACAGCCAACCCCTACTCGGCGTGCTGCTCTGTCTGTTCGCCGGCTGGGCTTTGCACCGCAACCAGCTGCTGCGCGAAATCAGTGCCGGTTTCCCCGCCGCAGAACAAAGCCTGTTCTGGAAAATTTGGCCGGGTTATATCCGCTTTGTCTGCCCGCTGCTGATAATCGCCATGTTTGTGCAAAATCTAAGCGGCTAGAAAAACCGGAACCTTGTACCTGGAGAGCTGAGGAGATGACATAGCAATCACGGCCTGGACACCGAATACCCGTAGTGTTTATTTAAGGTAACTTGTCGACCAGATTGCGGGCAACCTCTTCCACCACCACCTGAAAGGTCACCGGCTTTTCCGTGGAGGTGTCACTCGCGTAATTCAGCTCTTCGGTACCTTCCCAAACGATGGCGCCATTTTGACTATCCCAGATTTGCAGGAAGAGGCGAATATTCGCCTCCTTGGTTTGTATCATGCGCCAACCCAACAAACCAAAACGCCCCCGTGAACCCTGGGTAAAACCAGAGAGCTTCAGTTGCGCTAGATAGCGCACCCCCGATACCTCCCCCACCTTCGACAGAGAGGACTGATTGAAAATTCCCGTATCGCTATAGTCGATGTACATCTGCTTGTATTCATCGGCAAGACCGGCCCGATTGATCGCACTCAGTGTCTCGGGAAGGCTGACCACACGCATATTAGGCCGCTGGCTCTGCGCTACCCGGGCAAAGATGAAAGCCAGGCTCTGTATGTCCTGCTCCCGTCCTGTCACCGTGGAAGGCGTAATAAAGCCGATGCCGAAGGCCGATAAACCCTCGGCTGACAAAGCAATATTTTCAAATTGAACCGAGGCATGTATCTCGTTTCGGGCACAGCCCGTACTGAGAGCGAATAATACAAGCAGTATTGGCACTGCCCAGCCAGGACAATTGTTCAACGTAGACTTTACCTGTGGCAAAACTTTCTCCTTAGCCATAAATTCCTGTAACACTTCATATATATACTCGCTTTCACTGGTAAAACAACATTAAATCGCAACAAATTTTGATTTAGCTAAGGCCAATAAGCTTGCTACAAAACCAGCCAAAAGCGCTTTTTTTATGGTTTTTAAGCGACCTTACAACGACTTACCCCGCCACCACTCGTTATAAAATGGCACCACTTGCGCCCTATATCTGTTACCGTCTAAAAACAAAACATTACACACCCTTACTATCCGTCCACCACCACACAAGGTGTGAGACGGGCAATAAAAATAATTCAGGGGAGTACTGATATGACAAGCAATAACGAGCATATGCTCAGCGGAATCCGCATTCTCGACCTCACCCGCGCACTAGCGGGGCCCAGCTGTACGCGCATGTTTGCCGAGCTGGGCGCTGAGGTTATCAAGGTCGAGCCGGCGGCAAGTGGTGATATGGTGCGAGGCATATCCAAACTTCGCGGCGAGCGCAGTCTCTACATTATTCAACAGAGCCTCAATAAAAAAAGCCTCTGTGTCAATTTGCGCGACCCCCAGGGGCTGGCACTGATCAAAGAGCTGGTACCCCACTGCGACGCCGTAGTGGAAAATTTCAAACCCGGCATCATGGCAGAGATGGGGCTCGGTTATGAGGATCTGTGCAAACTCAAATCCGATATTATTCTCTGTTCCATTTCCGCCCTCGGCCAAACCGGGCCGCTCTCGCACAAACCCGGCTACGACTACATCGCCCAGGCCTATGCCGGCATTACCTCAATGATTGGCGAGGCCGACGCAGCCCCACATATTCCACTGGCAGGCATTGGCGATGTCAGTACCGGCGTACACGGCGCCTTTGCTATCGCCGCCGCCCTCCTCAACCGCGCACGCACCGGACAGGGTCAACACCTCGACATCGCCATCCTCGACTGCTACTACCACTGCCACGAGATCAATGTCCATCAGGCCAGCGGCAGTGGCGGCGACATCAAACCGACCCGCGCCGGTCGCCACCTCAGCTACCTCTGCCCCGCAGGCATCTTTACCGGCACTGGCGGCAATCTTGTACTGATGGGTTTTATGCATCACTGGCCCGACCTGTGTGCCGCCATGGGCCGCCCCGAGTTAGTGAATGACCCACTGTTTGCCACCGACGTCGACCGCCTAGAGCGCCGCGATGACGTCATCAAACTGATCGAAGACTGGCTCGCCACCTTTAGCGATGTGCATAGCGCCGTGACCAAGCTCGAAAATCACGGCATCCCCTGCGCGCCGATCCTCAGTGTCGAAGAGACCTTAAGCCACCCCCACCTTGTCGAACGCGGCACTGTTCGCACCGTCAATGACCGCTTAGCGGGAGAATTTCAAATACCCGGTATGCCCATCAAAAGCAGTGCCTACCCCGAGGCACCTGACTATCGCGCCCCCACCTTGGGTGAGCACAACCGGGAAATATTGCGAGACTTTCTACAGCGCAGTGATACTGAAATTGACGCCCTAGTAGAGACCGGCGTGCTGGCTTCTGGTGACTACTGAGCACAAACCACTTGAGCGCTGGTAGAAACAGAGCTGTGACAGGGCCCTTGGGCTATCGACAATCATCCGTAAACGGCACTCAGCTAAACACTGTCGCTGGCCGGATGATAAGTCCGATCTGGAGCCTGAAATGTATCAAGGTGGCATTAGCGACAGAGGGCATGTGCGGTATATAGCGGGCCAATCCCAACGGCAAGAAATGGCCTACTTTTGCTCATTGCTGGTCACAAAATATCGGGGCGAAAAAAGGGCCGTTGTCGCCACCAACACGGCTTAAGCGACCGCGTCATGATTGAACCACAGCAAAAAAATCTAACGGAACATCTCGGACTGGCAAATTGGCTCAGCCGGCCCAATATCCCGACCGCTATAAATCGCTACCAACTCTCGTTGCTTGCCCTGTTGAAATCTCATCGGCGCTCGAAGGTATGCACGGAAAGTAATTACACAGAAGAGAGCGAAATGGCCAAAGTATGGTTCTGTGTACCCGACTTGCGCCAATGATCTCCAGCACAAAGCCCTAGTAAAAGGGCTTTGTGCTGGTTTTTATTAACGGCGAATACAGGTCATAAAGTAGGACGGCTAGAGCCATCACTACATATTTTCTAAGCACTCAGGCATTTCTTCTGAGGTCGATGCTTCTAACAAGCACATCGTATCCTGTACCTGAACACCCCAATAAATACCCCAACCAATAATAATAGCGATCGAAAAAACGGCGGCTATTTTACTCAATGTATTTGTAGTCATGATTACTCTCAAAAAAGCCTATGAAAACCCAATCCAACGACCCGAGGCCGCCACGGTGAACCATATCAACAAGCTGGTAAAGGCAACTAACTTCACCACCCAAACGGGCACTGACTCAGAGCGCTCGCCATTTGCGCCAATCTCTTCCGGCGCGCGTAGATACACGGCGTTACGAAGGCTAAGCATAAAGATGATACCCATGCTCAAACCCGCCATTTTCGCAAAGAAAAAGGAGTTGTACGCCAATTTCATGGCAATCGCAGAGGCCTCATAAATACCCGTAAGTATGATCAACACCAATGCCAAATAAATCCATTTTTTTGTGTTTTCAATGATCGGCTCAGAGGGTACGCCCTTCAAAATCACATTCATCATGCGCAAGTCGCCGAGCATCATCATGCCGCAAAGCATTACCATACTGAGGATATGCACGGTCTGTACCGCAGCGAAAAGACCTGCCCATGTCTTGGTAAAATCGGCCAGCGCCGACGCATCCAACCATTGAAATATAAAAACTACATCCATCTCTTATCTCCCCCTTGGGGCCTTAACGCAAAATTCTAAGTAAAACAGCATGGTGACTTAACGAGGAAGTCGTCTATTCAAACGCGGCTAATTCATTGACACAACCGGCGGCCCAATACATAAAGTAGGGCATTTCTTTGTGGCAGTCCCACCAGTCGTAGGCCATCATGCGCCCGGCAGCCACAACCAAAGCCCAGAGGCCCAGAGACAATGTCGCACCGAGGCGTATACGTTTTGGTGGCACCGGGTCGTTATCCCAGCTCATATCGGAGGCCCGCGTCATATTGCGAATCAACAAGGCGTTGATGCCCGCAGCGATTAACAAGACAACTTTGATCCGAAACCAAATACTTTGGGTGGACCTGACTGGAATGGCAAAATACAACAGCACCCCGGTGATCAGCATAATAATAAACCCGATCATCATCGGCCTATCGAGCCGCTCGATAATGGTCGACGCAGGTATTTCCCTAAAGGCCACACCCAATAGACGTAGATCGATAACCAATAACATGCCAAGGAAAAGTGTCAGCGTTAATACGTGAGTTCCCTCAACCCAACCGTACATATAGAGGGCTTCGTGCAGGTCGGTACTCGCTTGAAAGGTATCAAGCCAGGTTGCAAATTTTAGCAGTAGCTCGTTGAGCATTGTCTTTGTTCCCTAGTTCTTTTGGCCCGCATTATCACGTAAGAAACGAAGATTATGCAATTGATATAACACAACAATGTTACGGCAAAATAGGGATGCTAGCGAACCCCATCACCAACGAGTTCATCCTCCGGTGTCAGCACCCCGGCTTCTGGGTAGTTTAATCTGCTCTCCTATAGCGCCTCGACTTCCCATGCAAGCATCAGCTGGGTTATGCTTGGGTATTCGATAAAAACAAGGGGAAACTCAATCGTGAATTTTAATTCTGTACGAAAAATAACGCTGATTTCAGCGCTATTCACCTTCTCTGCAGGCATCCTTGCAGCAGACAATAGCTATAAGGCACCGCGTGCAACCGACGGCGTACACCCTGACTTCAATGGTATTTGGCAAACCATGAATGAAGCCAACTACGATATAGAAATGCATATGGCGCGTCCGGCTATGGCCTTACGTGACGGCCCGGGCGGCCCTCTTCCTATCAAAGAACTGGTGAAAATTGGTGCTGTCGGCGCTGTGCCCCCCAGCCTCGGTGTCGTTGAAGGCGGTAAGATTCCCTATACCCCTGAAGCACTGGCCATTAAAAAAGAGAACCAGCTGCATTGGCTCGAGCGCGACCCTGAAATCAAGTGCTATCTCCCAGGCGTACCAAGGGCAACTTATATGCCCCAGCCCTTTCAAATTTTCCAGGGCGACGACTCAGTCTTCATCACCTATCAATATGCCGGTGCCGATAGAGATATCTTCATGAAGGACCCCGGTCTAGCCCCCGTCGATAGCTGGATGGGGCAATCGGTCGCCTCTTGGGACGGCGATACTCTGGTTGTCGATGTCACCGGTTTACACCCCGGCACTTGGCTTGACCGCTCGGGCAATCATCACAGCGACCAACTCCACGTCGTCGAGCGCTATACCTTAATGAGCCCGAACCACATCCAGTATGAAGCCACGCTGACCGACCCCAAGACCTATACCAAGCCCTGGAAAATCAGCATGCCGCTTTATCGCCGCATGGAAAGCAATATCCAGTTGCTCGATTTTAAATGTGTCGAATTTGTCGAAGAGCTTCTCTACGGAAAATTGCGCGCAAAGCCACTAGACTAAGCACAGCAAGGCAAAAGCAGAACAGCTGCTCTACTTCAATCATTTCTATTCTATAACTTGAGGCCAATCTCATGTCTTTTAAAAAAGTTGCCACCGTTGCCGGCTTAGCCCTCGGTTCATTAATTGCCAGCCAGTCCCACGCCCACCATGCCTTCGGTGCCGAATTTGACGCCGACGCACCACTCACCCTACGCGGCGCCGTGGTCAGAATTGAATGGGTCAACCCCCACGCCTGGTTCCACATTGAAGTTGTCAAAGCTGATGGCGCTACAGAGGCCTGGAGAATTGAAGGTGGCACCCCCAACACCTTGCTGCGTCGCGGCATTAACAAGCGTTCAATAGCCATCGGTACCGAGATTGTCGTCGAGGGTTATCAAGCCAAGGATCGCTCCAATAGCGCTAACGGCCGTAACATCACCTTGGCCAACGGTAAAAAACTGTTTATGGGCTCCTCCGGCACCGGCGCACCCGAAGATGGCGCGGATACTGGCCGATAACATAGCCGGACTACGAAGCAATGCAACGAAGTAAACTCGCACTTGCGTCACTGTTACTTGCACTGGCTGGCTGTAGCCCGTCAGAGCAAGCAACGGCACCACTGCAACCAGTGGCCGACAATCCTTTCAAGCTCAGCGGCGATGTTAAGCACATTATGCAATGGGTACTTGACCCTGCAGCGGATGCTGTCTGGGATTCAGCCGGTAGTATTATTACCGCTGCCGGTACTCGAGAGCTGGCACCAACCACCGACGCGGGCTGGCTGGCCGTTGAGCACAACGCCGCTGTCGTCGCCGCTAGTGGTAACTTACTACTGATGCCGGGACGGGCCGTCGACAATCAAGGCTGGCAGAATATTGCTCAAGGCCTAGTTGACGCGGGTCTACTCGCGCAAGCAGCCGCTAAAAATCAAGATTCTGACGCCTTGTTTGATGCCGGTGGGCAAATTTACCGGGTCTGTAAATCCTGCCACTCGGTCTACATTCAGGGTGATGAGCCAGAGCAGTCACCCTAGCTTTTTAGTCAGCCTGGCTGAGACAGCGCAATAACAGCTTTGCTGGGGCGACACCTTCCGGTGTCACTTCAGCAAAGTTTCCACAAAGCCCTCCGGGCTACTGCCCCAGAGTCTTTTTCTTCACAAAACCGTCGCGAAACTCTAAGGCCTGCGTGTAAAAGCCTGTCGTGGTGAGCTTTACCGTGACTGCCTCCGAGCCATGATTGGCCCAAAACCAACCATGGATGCCCTCAAAGGGAGCGCTAAAGGCGCCATTTTCACGATCGCCATCACCCATACTATAACTCTCTTCATAATCTTCGACCTCATGGGATTCACCGTGAAAGTCAAAGGCAACCGGGCTTGCCTCTCCCCCTCGCGTTTTGCTCGTTGTCCAGCTATAGAGCAGGCTGGAACCCTTGCTCAGTTGATATTTATACTCCACAAACTCAAAGGGTAGGAGCTCGAATTCAACACTGTCTTGGTGAAAGCCCGCCTCTTCCAGCCGCACTGTCACCGCGCTCTCGGCAGCAGGCTTCGACAAACCGGCAATACCCATGGCAGCACCCAAACCCAAGGGATCGCGGTTAAACTCGGCCGGCAAAATAAAGGCGACCAACACCACTGCGGCGAAAACCAGGGCCAGTAAAGCAGCCCCTACAATCTTACGTTTATCCCTTGGCAAAACCGTCATCTCCGTTGCATTGTCATTCATTAGCACGCCTCCACTTCTCTTCATTTATGACCACAGGTAAGCTGAAAATTGATACGCCGCCAACATAAAGCCCAAACTCATCAGCAGGGTATTGGCCGAAAATGCCTGCCTTTGAAAATAGCGACTGCGGCGCCATAGCCCCAGCACCACGACAATTCCGGCCAGAGCTAGCGCCTGACCGATTTCCACACCGACGTTAAAACTCAGCATATTGACGACCAAGCTATCCGCCGATAGGCTCAAATCCTGTAATTTTGTCGCCAGACCGAGGCCATGAAATAAGCCAAAAATGAACACCGCCGCCCTAGCGTCTAGCTGCCAGCTAAAAAACTGCTTAAAACCACCGATATTTTCAAAGGCTTTATAGGCCACCGATAGCCCGATCACCGCGTCGATAAGGTGGGCATTGACGCTCCACTCCAGCAACACACCGCCCATCAGGGTAAGACTGTGCCCCAAAGTGAACAGGCTAACGTAGAGGATGACATCTTTAAGACGCAGCAGAAAAAATACCACGCCAACCAGGTACAACAGGTGATCGTAGCCGGTAACCATATGCTTGGCCCCCAGATACAGGTAGGGGATCACCGCCGGACCATCGAGCCCCTCGACAAAGCGTGCATTAGCACCCGATATATTATGCGCCGAGGCCAGCAAGGGGCTTAGCAAAAGCACGACGAGCAAGCAAAAGCCGAGTCCGGGGATACTGCGCCAGCGACTCGCTAAAGCGCCATCTGTAAAGTATTTACTCATTACTTGTATTTCCACCCTTTAAGAAGCCAGCACCGCTATTTATAAGGGTGGACATGTATTTTCTCGCTATTCTAACAGCTGGGGAGCACCCTGGATAATCAACAAACAGCTCTTTTTAATTGCACCCGCTACTCGGTCTTTAATAGACCCACCAAGCGAGGTAAAGTGGCTAAGCCTGCCGCTAATTTTCACATCACCCTGTGCTAAGCTCTGCCACTGAAGCGCAAACTGCAGACACCGGCAAGGAGCAATAAAGTGAGCAGCACGGAGAACAGCGTCAATTCAATCGTCATGGCTGGGCAAGGTTACGGCCAACAAACAGCGTCACTCGCCTCTTTTGCCGCCGAACGCCTGCACCGCAAACAGCGACTCACGGCAGCTTTTCGCCTGTTCGGTAAATTCGGCTTTGACGAGGGTGCCGCCGGCCATATTACCGTGCGCGACCCCGAGTACCCCGAGCACTTTTGGGTCAACCCCTTTGGCGTTTCCTTTAAAAAAATCAAAATGTCGCAATTGCTGCGGGTCAATCACCAAGGTGAAGTCGTCGAGGGTGAAGGCCTGCTCAATGGCGCCGCCTTTACCATTCACGGCAATATTCACCAGGCCCGCCCCGATGTTATCGCCGCAGCCCACGCCCACTCCATCTACGGTAAAAGCTGGTCGTCACTGGGTAAAAAGCTCGACCCCATCACCCAAGACGCCTGTGCCTTTTATAACGATCACGCCCTCTTCGATGACTTTACCGGCGTGGTACTGAATATGAATGAAGGCCAGCGCATTGCTACAGCCCTGGGCCAAAACAAAGCCTGTATCCTGCAAAACCACGGTCTACTTACAGTGGGCGGCAGTGTCGATGCCGCCGCTTGGTGGTTTATCACCATGGAGCGCAACTGCCAGGCTCAGTTACTCGCCGAAGCGGCTGGCACCCCGAAGTTAATCCGCCCCGATATTGCCCGCCTTACCTATCAAACCGTTGGCAGCGAAGCATCCGCTAAATTCGCCTTTCAATCCCTCTACGATGTCATTGTCGATGAACAGGCTGAGATGTTTGATTAAGCCTGCCGGTGTACCACCCGCGCAGCGCCAAAGCCTGAGACCAACGACACGGGGCTTCCCGGCCTTTGTTATGAGCCGGCAACAGGCATGAACCAGGAACAAGTTATCGTCACGCTCTGCCTGGCCGGGATTCTTATTGGCCTCGCCGCAACACGTATTCGCCCCGTCTTCTTGTTTAGCGGTGCTATCTCCTGCCTCTATCTACTGGACATGATCAGCCTCGGCGATGCCCTGCAACACTACACCAATGAAGCCCTCGCCACCCTGGTTTTACTGATTATGGCGGTACTCGCCATCGAGAAAACCCAACTCTTTGCCCGTTTGGGGCAACGCATTCTCAGCGGTACATACCCGCAAGTTCTACTCAAACTAGGGCTCAGCGCCGGTCTCGTCTCCTCGGTGAGCAATAACACTGCCGTGGTTGCCTCCTTTATGGGGGCGGTAAAAAGCCAAAAAGCCATACCACCCTCACGGCTGCTCATACCCCTCTCCTACGCCTCCATCTTGGGTGGCACACTGACTCTGGTCGGCACCTCAACCAACATGGTGCTCAATGGCCTGGTAATAGGCAACGGCCTACCCGCCCTCGCCATGTTTGATTTCACCGCCATCGGCCTGCCCATTTTTATTGGCTGTATGCTGTTATTACTCCTTATCGCCCCGCGCGTACTACCCAGCCGGGCCGTGGATAACACCGAGAGTAAAACCTACTTTCTCGAGGCGAAGGTGCAGGACGCTTCCCCCTTGATCGGAAAATCCCTGTTCGACAATGGCTTCCGCCACTTACTCGATCTGTTTCTGGTCGAGATCATCCGCGACCAACACATCATCAGCCCGGTATCACCGGAGGAAATTATTGAAGCCGGTGACACCCTGATTTTTGCGGGGGATATTGCCAATATCCAAACTCTCAGCCGCTTTAAAGGCTTGAGCATCTTTGACGACGACCCCATTAATTTAAGCAAAAATCTTAGCGAAGTCGTGGTTAGCCACAACGCCACCATTACCGGTCGCCCCCTGCGCGAGGTGAATTTTCGCGCCCTGTTTGACGCCGCCGTCGTCGCGGTACGCCGTGGCGATCAGCGTCTCGCCGGCGGGCTCGGGAAAATAAAGCTGCAATCCGGTGACAGCCTCGTACTCGCCACCGGCCACGACTTCCACTCCCGGCACAACCTACCGCGCAACTTCATTGTCCTCGGTGGCGTTAACACTCGGGAACACCTGCCCGCTGCCACGGAACTCACTATCATTGGCGGATTTATAGCCGTCATCGCCCTTTCGGCGCTGACAATACTGCCGCTGTTTAAAGGCCTGCTGATTCTACTCGGCGCTCTGATCGCTAGTAATCGGCTCAGTATTAATGAAATACGCCGCCACTTTCCCTTCGAACTCATCGTGGTTATTGGCGCCGCTCTGGGTTTCGCCCAGGTGATGCAAGATTCCGGCGTCGCCACTTTACTCGCCGAGCTTATCCTCAGCGCACCGGGGGCACAGGGCGCCTATCCTGCGTTAATCGCCTGCTTTGTGCTCACCTTATTACTCACCGAGATGGTCACCAACAATGCCGCCGCCGCGCTCACCTTTCCCGTCGCCCTGAGTATGGCCAGCCAATATCAAGCCGACCCCATACCCTTTATTATGGCCGTCGCCTTTGGCGCCAGTGCCAGTTTTATGACCCCCCACGGCTATCAAACCAACCTGATGGTCTATAGCGCCGGTAACTATCGATGGCGTGATTATCTAAAAATAGGCCTGCCCACCTCCCTGCTCTATGCCACCATTGCCCTCATCGCCATCCCTAGGGTCTATCCTTTTTATCCCTAGCGATCCATTTTCCAGCAACCCACAACCCTAACCACTCAATCGCTGGCGAGCACACCTATTGAGTCATAGGCGTCCTACCGTTAAGATGTGCGCCGCACAGACACCGTCTGTATCAACGGCCCCGGTGGCACAGCTGGATAGCGCGGCCCCCTCCTAAGGGGCAGGTCAGAGGTTCGAATCCTCTCCGGGGCACCAATAACTGTTAAAAACACGGCGCCATATGCATGACGCCCCGGCGTCGTGCCCTGCAATGAACCTTCTACTCCTTCGCCCCGACGATTTTATTAAGCCCTCGCAGGTACAAATTCGCGGCCGCCGCCTGCGCCATATCAATAAAACCCTGAAGGCTAAAACGGGCGATTTTTTAAAGGCCGGCCTGCTCAATGGAAAAATAGGCCGTGCAGAAATTCTCTGCCTGAATCAAGAAGTGGCCGATCTGCGCGTTGACCTCACCGAGCAACCACCGCCGCCACTCGCTCTCAATCTCATCCTCGCCTTGCCGCGACCGAAAATGCTGCGGCGCATTTTGCAGGCAGCCACCAGCTTGGGAATTAAACAAATACATTTAATCGGCAGCTGGCGGGTCGAAAAAAGCTATTGGCAGAGCCCTTTTCTAGAGGCGGATAAAATCCACCAGCAATTAATTCTCGGTCTCGAGCAGGCAATGGATACCCAGCTGCCCGAGGTTCACCTGCATCCCTATTTCAAACCCTTTGTCGAAGACAAGCTCGACGCCATCGCCGGCGACACCACGCGACTCGTCGCCCACCCCGTCGCTGCAGCTTCACTGCCCACAACACAGCTGGCTAGCCTGACACTAGCCATTGGCCCAGAGGGCGGCTTTATTCCCTACGAAATCGAAAAACTAACCGAACTTGGTTTTTCCGCAGTTTCACTGGGGCCGAGAATTCTCACCGTTGAAGTCGCCGTCAGCAGCCTCGTTAGCCGACTCGCCTACAATCTGGAATCCGACAGCCGGAAGACGCATAATTGCGCCCCCTAGCCCGACATCGAGCCAACACCTAGGACACCCCATGACAGCCCCCCAACCCGATCCCATCGACGGTGCCGAAATGCCCTTGCCTCCGGCCATCTACCCACTTATCTGTGTTGGCGGCGCCTATTTTTTGGATAAATACCTGCCCCTAGAGCCCCCCCTGTTTTTAACGGCCGAACCCGCCATCAATGGTCAACTTGCCGTCGCCACACTGATCACCGCACTGCTTATTATTAGCTGGGCGATACGCTCTCTACGCAGCGAAAAAACCACGCTACTACCCCATCGAGCTGTTACCCGTTTGGTGGTTTCTGGGCCCTTTCAATATTCTCGCAACCCGATGTATCTCGGTTTTTCACTACTTCTATTGGCCATGTTTTTTTCAACACTCAATTTATGGCTAGCACTTCTTTTACCCTTGAACGTCGGCTTGTTACAATATTATGTCATCGTGCCCGAGGAGCAATACCTCGCGCAGTATTTCCAGCCCGCCTATGATGGTTATCGCTCCCGGGTCAGGCGCTGGCTCTAAGCTGTCGCCGGCTAATATTAAAACCCAACAAACTCGACACCGCCACCTTGCTTTTATAGGGCGCAAAGCATAAAATTGACTAAACGTTCGTTAAGTCAATTGCGGCTATAAATTAGAGCCTAATAAATGTCGAAAGCCTCTCGTAAATCTCGCGAAGATATTCTCAAGCTCGCCGTCCCCCTGTTTGCAAAGTCGGGCTACGATGGCGTGTCGATACGCAATGTCGCCAGCCAGAGCCAACTCACACCCGCAGCCTTGTACTACCATTTTAAAGACAAGGAAGCCTTGTATTTTGAAACGGTAAAACATGCCTTTGAAACCAAAACCACCGCCGCCAAAGAGCTGGTTGAAAATACAGACGCGGCCATCGCCAACCTCGAAGTATTTATTACCTGGTTTGTAGCAACGCTGGATAAAGAAAACGACTTTCAAAAATTATTGCAGTGGGTTCTGCTCGACAGCAACACCCAGCGCATGCAAATCCTGGTGAAAGATGTTTTTGCCGACCTGTTTATCACCACCCGAAAATTGGCCGAAAGTTTCAGCCCCGCCTACGACCCCTACATGCTATCGATTTCTATTATCGGCCTGGTCCTCTGCCACTTTCAAAGTCAGCAGGGCCGCCAATATCTGCCCGGCAACAAAGCGATACACGATAAACCCCGGGTCATTAGCGCCCATATCATCAAGCTCTTGAAGAACGGTCTACCCTCCAGTTACTAACCAGTCTATGGTTGCGTTCACGACTCACTTTTGCGACAAACATTAGGACAACGGGATCTTATGTTGACACCCCGCTCGACACTCATCAGCATCATTTTATTATCCAGTGCGCTACTGGCCTGCAGTGAAAAGCCGGAGCCGCTAACGCGCACCAGCAACGAGTGGGCGCTGCCTTTGATCAGCCTCGAAAGCACCCTATTGAGCAATGAATATACCGTGATTGGCTCGGTGATTGCCGACCAACGCATCGATATTAGCTCGAAGATTATTGGCTATATCAAGACCCTTGAAGTACGTGAGGGCGACCTGGTGAAACGCGGCCAACTGCTGCTCAACCTCGACGATGTCGGCATTGAAAATGCTATTTTACAAGCTCAGGCCGGAGTCGATTCGGCAAGCTCCCTCACCAAAGATCTCGCCTCCGATGTACAACGCTTCACAAAACTATTTAAAGAAGGCAGTATTTCCGAGGTCAAACTGCGCAAAGCTCGCCTCCAATACAACACCGCTCAAGAGGGTCTAGCCAGTGCCAAAGCCGCGCTTGCCACCGCCCGTTCACAGCGACAATACAGCCATATTGCAAGCCCCACCGACGGTATTGTCTCCGCCCGCTACAAACAGGCCGGTGACCTCGCCTCGCCCGGAATCCCACTGCTGACGGTGGAGTCCCGCGATCAATTATTATTTGAAACCTTTGTCGCCGAATCTCAGTTATCCTATATTGATGTTGGCGACACCGTGCGCCTGACGATCGATAATGTCGCCAACGAACTCACCGGCACCGTGGCACACATCGTCCACGCCGGCGATCCCATCTCCCGCACCTATAAAATCAAAGTCAAACTGCCCAACGTTATCGATCTGCACTCCGGCATGTTTGGCCGCGCCCATTTCAAGGTCGGTGAGACGGCCAATTTAGTGGTGCCCCCCAGCGCCATTATTGTTAAGGGTGGCCTAAATGGCGTCTATGTCGTGGATGAGCATCAACGCATTCACTTTCGCTGGGTGCGCACCAAGCGAAAGTGGCCCGAGATGATAGAAATCGCTGCCGGATTACAGCCCGGGGAGCGTATCGTCGCCACCGCCTCCGCCGGTCTCAGTGAAGATGACACCATCACCACCGAGGTTGCCCAGAGTGAGTAAGCCTCGCCTCAACCCAGCCGGACTACTGGCCAGTTTTTTTGTACAGTCCAAAATCACCTCACTGTTTGTCCTCGGTTGCCTATTGCTGGGCATCGTCGCCATTGTCTACACCCCCCGTGAGGAAAACCCACAAATTGTTGTCCCCGGTGCCCATGTCATTGTCAGCCTGCCCGGTGCCTCCCCCCAAGAAATTGAACACCTGCTGGTACAGCCTCTCGAAAATATCGTCAAACAAATTACCGGGGTCGACCACGTTTTTTCAACCTCCATGAATTCGGTCGGCATCTTAATGGTGCAATTCGAAGTCGGTGAGGACAAACAGCTATCCCTGGTCAAGCTTTACGATCAGGTGCTCGGCCAACGCGACAGCCTCCCCGCCGGCACCTCTCTGCCGCTGATTCAAAGTATCGACGTCGATACCGTACCCATCGTCACCGTCACCCTGGCCTCTGAGAGCTACGACGACTACCAGCTCAAACGCGTTGCCGACCGCGTACTCGAAGGCTTGCGCAGCTTAAAAACCGTTTCTGCCACCGCCGTGCGCGGTGGCCGCGATCGGGAAATTAGTATCGAAATCGATCCCGGCAAACTGAAAGCCTTTCACGTTTCCCTCGACCAGGTGCGCCAGGCTGTTGTTGCCGCCAATCTGTCCACCCCTCTCGGCCCCACAGCCAACCACAACAGCCTGTCGCAGGTCATGTTCAAGGGCGAGTTCTCCAGCGCTATCGAGCTCGAAAAACTCATTATCGGCACCCACCGCCAGCGACCGGTGTACTTAGCCGATGTCGCCAGCATTGTCGACGGCCCTACCTCCGAGCGCGACACCCTGAGCCGCTTCGCTTTTGGCCAGGCCGACCCACGCTTTGATCGCTATGCTGACCCCGAGCTGCCCGCAGTGACCATCTCGGTCGCCAAAATCACCGGTAGCAATGCCGTGTTTATGGCCGATGAAGTACTGGCGCGTATAGAGACTATGCAGCGCACCATTATTCCCGCCGATATTGAAGTCGTGGTGACACGCAATGATGGTAAAAAGGCCAACGACGCCGTCAACCTGCTGATCGAAAACCTCGGCATTGCCCTGGTCTCGGTCTTCGTGATTACCGTGTTTTTCCTCGGCTGGAAAGAGGCCTCCATCGTTGGGCTCGCCGTGCCCCTGATTCTGGCTTTGACCCTGGGCGCCGACTACCTCTTTGGCCCCACCATTAACCGGGTCACCTTATTTGCACTGATTCTCGCCCTCGGCATGTTGGTCGACGGTGCCATCGTGGTGGTCGAAAATATTCACCGCCACTACGCCACCCTCAACGACGGCGACAAGGCCCAAGCGACCATTCTCGCCACCAACGAAATCGGCAACCCCACCAACCTCGCCACCTTTGCGGTGATGTTAGTGTTTGCCTCGCAGTTTATTCTCAGTGGTATGGTCGGCCAGTATTTCTACCCCCTCGCCTTCAATGTGCCGATTGCCATGTTCGCCTCGGTCATCATCGCCTATGTGGTGACACCCTGGGCCTGCTTCCGCTGGCTAAAAACCGGCCACGGCGAACACACCTCCGAGGTTAACGACTACGGCTCCGAATCGCGCTTAACGCGAATTTTCGAACGCATTCTCGTGCCCTTGATCGACAATCGCCCCCTGCGCCTGCAGGTTTATGGCCTGATTATTATCGCCATTGGCCTCGCCCTGCTGCAGCCGGCCTGGCAATTTATGCGCCCTAGCGGCATCACCGGCCCACAATCACTGCTCGGGGTGGAGCTGGCCATGCTACCTAAAGACAGTAAGAACACCTTCAATATCACCATTGATATGCCCGAGAACACTGCCGTTGAGGTCACCGACCACATCTCCCGAGAAATTGGTGCGGTGCTGCGCGATCAGCTCTACATCAGCAATTACCAAACGTGGATTGGTCAGTCTGGCGTTATCGATTTTAACGGCCTGCTGCGTGGTGCCACCAATAAAAAGGGCTCCCACGTAGCAGAGATCCGCGTCAACCTCAGTGACAAACACCAACGTAGTACCACCTCTATTACCATCGTCCGCGAACTGCGCACCCTGCTGGCCCCCGTTCAGGCACGCTTTCCCGGCAGCCTTATTCAGCTGGTCGAGGATCCACCCGGCCCCCCCATGCAGGCCACGGTACTCGCCGAGATCTACGGTCGTGACCTCGCGGTGATGGAAGATATTGCCAGCCAGGTCAGTGACGCCTTCAATAACACCTACGACGTGGTTGAAGTCCACGATTCACTGCCCGATAGCATTCCCCAGTACCACATTAGCGTCGATCGCGAGAAGGCTGCGCTCGCCGGGGTCAGCCCCCTGCAAGTCGCCACTCTACTGCGTAGAATTACCGCAGGAGAAAACATCGGACGCATCCATCTCGACGATGAATTACAGCCCATCGCCATTAAATTGATGGTGCCCCGGCGTTTCAACATTGAGCCCGAGGGCCTCTCCATGTACGAGATCGGCAATGCCCAGGGCAAGGGCATCCCCCTCTCAGAATTGACCCGCGTCGAAAAGGTCATCGCCGAAAAGCCGATCTTCCGCAAAGACTACGAGCGCGTCGTCTTTGTCGCCGGCGAGCTCACCCAGTCGGCCCCCCTGTACGCCATTCTGCATATCAACAAGCAGCTGGAGAATCTCGCTGCCAGTGATCATCAAACCATTACCAGCGGTTTAAATTTTAGCCGCGTCAGCCCCAACACCCTAGAGGGCTATCGCATTCTTTGGGATGGTGAAATTCGCCTCACCCTCGACACCTACAACGACATGATGAAGGCCTTCGGCCTAGCGGTCTTGTTTATTTATATTCTATTGGTGGCCTATTATCAGTCCTTTAAAATCCCACTGATCGCCATGTCTGCCATTCCCCTGGGCTTAATTGGGGTGTTCCCCGGCCACTGGATGATGGGGCAATCGTTCACCGCTACCTCGATTATCGGCATTATTGCCCTCGCCGGAATTGTGGTCAGAAACTCGCTGCTGATTATCGATTTCGTGCTCGATTTACGCAACGAGGGTGAATCACTGCGCGAGGCCGTTCTCGCCGCCACGCTACTGCGCCTGCGACCGATATTGCTCACGGCCCTGTCGACCATGCTCGGCAGCGGCATTATGATCAGTGACCCGATTTTTGGCGGCCTAGCGATTTCACTGATTTACGGTACGATTGTCTCGACCGTGTTGACCGTGATCGTAGTACCGCTGTTGTTTTATCAATTTTTGCTCAACGAAGACAAGCGCGCGGCCGTAACAGCGGCGGCGTAAACCCGGCGACAAAGCCCGGCCCTGCGTTTATTTTTCGCTTTTTGGACAACGCCATGAACTTTTTTACAGCCCGTAAAGTATCGGCTAAACACTTACTCGGCGCCTTTATTCTCACCGCCAGCGGGCTCGGCACCAGCCTTTGCGCCAGCGCCGAAGACCTCGCTAGCGCCTGGCAAATGGCCTTGAGCCAAAACAAGCAAGTCGAAGCGGCGCGGCAAAACCAGCTCGCCGCCCGCAAACAGGTCGACATTGCCAAGGCCGCTCGCCTACCCAACCTCGCCTTAAGCGCCAACTATATAAAACTCGATAGCCCACCCACCCTGAGCGGTAACTCCCTCGCGGCACTGCCCAATGCACCAGCCGCACAGGGCCTCGTCAGCGTGCCCTTTGAAATGCAAATCGCCGAAGATCAGGCCATGCTCTACAGCGCCGTCGCCACACTGCCGCTCTACACCAGCGGGCGTATCAGTGCCGGTATCAACGCCGCCGAAGCTCAGGCTGCGGCCAGCTTGGACGGTCACCAGCAAGCCACCCTCGACATTAAGTTAGCCGTCGCCGAAGCCTATATTCAAGTGCTAAAAATCAGCGAGCTGAATACCATTGCCCGCGCTCATATCGCAGCCCTCGGTAGCTACAAAAACGATGTCGGCAATTTACTCCGCCAGGGCCTGGTCTCACGCAATGACGAGCTGATGGCCAGCGTCGCCCTCAGCAATGCGGTACAGGGCGGTATTAGCGCCAAAAACCAGCTCGCCGTCGCCAGTGCCCGCTACAACCAGTTGCTCAATCGCCCCTTGGATACCACCTTCAGCCTCGAGTTGATAGCCGTGCAGGCCATCAGTATCGACGACGTGCAAACCCTCACGGCGAGAGCCCTACTAGCGCGCCCCGAGCTATCGGCTCTGGCCCATAAAATCAAGGCCCTTGGCTTTACCGCCAAAACCATTAAAGCGGTAACGGGCCCCCAGGTTTATTTGAGTGGGTCTTATCACAACCTCGACAACGACCTGCTCCTTGACGACGAGGTGCTCACCTACGGCGTCAACTTGGTCTGGCCGATCTACGACGGTGGTATCACCCATCATCGTGGCGGTGAGCTACAGCGCCAGGCGGCCGCCCTGCAGGCTCAGCTCGATGACTACCAACAACTGATTGAACTGCAAGTGACCCAAGCCTGGTTAAACCTGGATGAGACACACCAGCGCATTAAAGCCCTGGGGCAGGTATTGGAGCAATCGGCGGAAAACCTGAAAATGACAAAAAACCGCTATCGTGAGGGCCTGGTCAGTAGCAGTGAAGTGCTTGAAGCTCAGAATTTACGTCAGCAGAGTCTCGGCAACCACGCCAGTGCCAGCTACGACTCCAGCCTCGCCTGGATACGTCTACAGCGTATGACGGGAGAGTTGTAGCCCACCAAGCACATTTATTCAGCCACCCTGACGGCACTATAGCTTCGACAAGGTGGCGGGCGCCCTACTTTACCCTGTCGATTGCCCTGTCGATAGCGCTCGCAACTAGGTACACAGGGCGCGAATCATCGTCTCGCACTCATCCTGATCCATCAACTTTGGCACCGGATAACCCGCCCCCTCTTTCACCGCACGGCTGGCAATCGCGCTAATATCGGCCGGGCGAATAGCCTCCAGCTGGGTATTAATACCAAAGCTCTCGTTCAACGGCACTACGGCATTAATAAAGTTACCGGCCTTGGTATTGGGCGAGCCCGTGCTATCACCCAGCGCCACTAAATCGGCTAATTCCGCCAGACGATCAAGTACCGCATCCTTGCTAAAACGCAGCACTTCGGGCATCACCACGGCATTCGCCACGCCGTGGGGCGTACCGTACCAAGCACCCAGTTGATGGGCGATGGCGTGAACATTGCCCACCGCCGCGACATTAATGGCGAGCCCGGTATAGTAGGCGGCAATCGACATTTGCTCGCGGGCCTGCAGGTCCGCGCCATTGGCGTAGGCCAGGGGAAGATTTTCGAAAATTATTTTGATCGCCACCTTGGCGTAGGCATCACTTTGCGGTGTCGCCCAGCTGCTTAAACAGGCTTCAACGGCATGGGTTAGCGCATCCATACCCGTCGCCGCAGTGATGGCTGGTGGTAACCCGGTGATTAATTCAGGGTCGAGGGCCACGGCCAGCGGCACAATTTTAGAATCGCCGACAATAAATTTCTCATGGCTTTGCGCGTCCGAAATCACCGCACCAAAAGTCACCTCCGAACCCGTACCCGAGGTGGTCGGAATAGCAAACAACGGTAGGGGCTGAATTTTCGCCTTAAAATAGCCGACCATTGCCTTGGCACTGCCACCGTTGGTGGCCGCTGCGGCAATGGTTTTCGCCGTATCGATGGCCGAGCTGGCGCTGTAAGAGCAGGCCCATTTCCACCAGTTCAAAGGTGGGGTCCGGTAATACGCCATCGTAAATCCTTACCTCAACACCTCCCGCCGTGAGAACATCAGCGGCCTTAGCAACAATTCCCAACTCGACCAAGGGTTTGTCGGTAACAATCAATGCCTTGCTAACACCGAGCCCGCAATATGCTGACTCAACTGCGCTGTGCTGCCAGCCCCGACAAATGACATCGGCGTGGTGGCCGAGGGTGCCAATTTAATCAGCAGCTTTAAGCCATTGATAAAGAGTGTGTGTTTAATCGTCGCGAAAGAAGTACTCATCAAAGCGACTGTACCTTGACACTTTATTATTAAAACATTCGACACACTCAATACCCGTGCGCGAACCTTACCGGCCTTTTACAGCCCTTATAAACTGCCTTGCTTTGCCACCAATACGCTCTGTACAAAGCGTATACCCTGCCAACCATGACGCATAAAGGTGCGGATATTGGCGTGGTCGCTACCGTCGGGGTGGCCAATAACGTCGTCACGAAAATACTGGCCAAAACAGACCAGGGTTTCCGATGGGTTCAAGCCATTGAGCTGGGCAAAGGCAAAAATTCGACAGGAACCGGCATTTTCACCGCTGGCGTTTTCAACCCTGTCATCACCAATGCCATTGCTAAAAGCGCTTTCGGTAAAGTCGTAACAGCTATCGATCACGGCCATCACCTGGTCAAACTCGACCGTATTCGGTCTATTTTTTATCTGTTGAATAAGCTCGTCTACTCTCACTTAATATCCTCTTTTTGATCGTTAAATTTGCATGTTAAGGCGTGGCTCAGCCGCTCAAGAATGGCCGCGCAAAGACTAAGGGCCTATTATATCGCCTTCTTACACGGCTTCCCGCTGTCAGAACCTGCAGTAATCCAGCTTGTAATAGCTTTAATGCTCAGCCAGTAAAACACCCAAGGCCGTAACAAAGGGTTTCATAAAAAACTTGCCCTCGGGCATAAAGTCGACCCGCACGCCCTCCGTCTTTAAATAATCCGCCATCACCGGGCCAATAGCGCCGATAACCGTCACCTCCAAACCGGCGCTGAGCAGGGCCTCGAGCCCGGCCTTTTTAGCGACGCTAGCGAGACGTTTGTATTGCGGCTGACTGGTAAATAACAGTGCGTCTATCGAGCCGTCGGCGAGGCGATGAAGCAAGGCTACCACCTGCTGCTGTTCCGACTCTGAGGCGTAAATATAGGGTGCCACCGCACTCACCTGTGCGCCTTTATCCCGTAAAAACCTCATCAACTTGTCATTCGGGTTCGAGCCATAGAGCTGTACAGCAATCCGCCGCCCGCGTAAATCGGTATCCTGTAAGGAGGCAATAATGCCATCGGTAGTGGGGGCCGCACCCGCTAGGTCGGCGTGTAATTGCAACTTGCGCAGTTCGCGCACCGGCTTCGGGCCGCGGACAATTCTACGCACCGTCGCCAGTGCCCGATGCCAGTCGTGCTGACAGCCAAAGCGCTCGGCAAAGCCCTCGAGGCGACGCATGCCCTCGCCGGTGAGAATAATAAAGTCATCGAACTCGCCGCCTATCATCGCCGTCATCCACTGTTGCACGGCATCGGCATCGGGTGTGTTTTTAATGGCAATCAAGGGGCAGCGCAGCACAGTCGCACCGCGGCTTAGCAATAAATCGGCCAGCACATCTTGCTGGCGAGACTCGGGGATGGCGATGGTTTTGTGCTGCAGGGTGGCTTCGGGTGCTGGCATCGGTGGTACTTATTCCTCGCTAATGTGGCGCGGCCTATTAAGGCCGTAATTTTCGCACATGCCCGCAGGCCCCACCACCTCGCCCACTCGACAGGCCGGTAATTGATCTCGCTCTATTCCATGCTAGCACGGGGATATGTTAGCGTTGGCGATCAATTATTCACACTTTCCAATAATAGCTGTCACTGTCAAAGTGACGATAATAAGGATAAATAATGAAACCCGGTATTTCTGCTGATTCCCACATTGTCGAGCCACCCCATTGTTACGTTGACTTTATCGAACCAAAATATCGCGCTATTGCCCCGCGACTGGAGAAAAACGAGCACGGCATCGACAGCTTTAAAATTCACGGTATGAAACACGGCCTGCCACTGGGCCTACTGGCCGGTGCCGGCATCCCCCCCGACCAACTGCGCCAGCAGCGCAAGGCCAACTTTGACGATATTGCCACCGCCAGCTGGGAGCCGAACGCCCGTATGGCGATTCAGGACCAGGACGGCCTCTGTGGCGAAATCCTTTATGCCTCCGTCGGCATGGTGCTCTGTGGCCACTCCGATTACGACTATAAAGCGGCCTGTTTTGCCGCCTATAACCGCTGGCTACAAGGCTTTTGTGCCGAGCAAGCGAAGCGGCTTTTCGGCCTCGCGCAAACCGCCGTTAGCTCCGTTGACGCGGCCATTGAAGATTTCCGCACCGCCAAGGCCATGGGCATGTACGGCATGATGATGGCCGGTAATCCCCAGCACGAAGACTACGACCACCCCGACTACGACGCCCTGTGGCAATGCGCTGTCGATCTCGACCTGCCCATCTGCTTTCATATTCTCACCATGAAAGATCACGATGTATCGACTGCTTTTAAAGCGGAGCGTGGCCATGCCGCCAATGGCTTTATAAATATGATTCGCGGCGTACAAAATATTGTCGGGCTGTTTGTGTTCGGCGGTGTCTTTGAGCGTTTCCCCAAACTTAAAATGGTGGTGGCCGAGGGCGACGCCGGTTGGGTGCCCCACTATATGTACCGCGCCGACCACGCCGCCGCTAACATGGGCACGGGGCTGGAGCACATCCTTTCACGCCAGCCCAGCGATTACATTCGCGAGAATATCTGGTTTACCTTTCAGGACGACGAAACCGCTTTCGAGTCGACTAAACTCACCGACAATAATAAATTACTGTGGGCCACAGACTACCCCCATACCGACTCCACCTACCCCCATTCACAGGAAATCATCGGCGCCCAAATGGCCAACCTCAGTGAGTCACAAAAAGATGCCGTGGTGCATGACAATGTCAAAGCCTTGTTCAAGCTGCCCGTCGACTAAGGCAACAAAAATCTAGCACCACCCTAGCAAACAGGCCCGCTTGCGCTTAGCGACTCGGCTCTGTTTGCTAGGCCCCGTTTGCTATACCCCGTTTAATAGAGCCTATACCCGGTGTCGGGCCACTATAAACCGCCAACCTCTGATCGATATTCAGCGCCCGGCCCGCTAGAATGCTGTTTCTTTTTTCCGCCCTGCTTGACGCCGTTATCAGCCATGATTAGCGATCCCTTTTTCTATCTTTGCGCAATTCCCGCCGTACTCATTTTTGCTATGGTCAAAGGCGGTTTTGGCGGGGGTATCGCCATTATTGCCGTGCCCTTAATGTCGCTAGCCGTGCCCCCTGTGCAGGCCGCCGCCATTCTACTGCCCCTGTTAATTGTTATGGATGGCGTCGCCGTCTGGAGCTTTCGCGGCCAGTGGAGTCAACAAAATATAAAGTGCAGCCTGCCCGGCGCTATCGCTGGCGTCATTGTCGGCGCGTTGACCTTTAGCTATTTTTCGGAGGCCGCTATCCGCCTGTTAATTGGCCTTATGTGCGTTATTTTTTGCCTCAATTACTGGTCGCAGCCGGGGCTCAAAACGAAGACAGAGGCCACGGCTAGAGCCGGCAACTTTTGGGGTGCTATCGCCGGCTTTACCAGCTTTGGCATTCACGCCGGCGGGCCGCCGATGAGTATTTACCTGCTGCCCCAACGCCTGGATAAAACCCTCTTGATGGGCACCTTTGCGATTTTTTTTGCTGCCGTCAATCTGCTCAAGCTGGTGCCCTACACCTGGCTCGGTCAATTCGACGCCACCAACCTACTGACCTCTGCGGTACTGGCCCCCCTCGCCCCCATCGGCGTTCGCCTCGGCTACTTCTTGCTACACAAGGTCAGCGAGGTACTGGTCTACCGCATTTGTTATTTTTTCCTGCTGGTGATTGGTAGCAAACTCCTCTTCGACGGCGCCAAGGGCTTGCTTATGCCATGACCGTCGACACCGCATCAAAAGCATGGCCGGTGCGATATTTCTTGATTCTTCAACCATAATGCAATCAGCACAGAAATCATTGGGGCCCAAGAAACAGGCTAGGGAATGCCAACACCCCCGTCCTATTCAAACGGAATCAAGAACCCTCTGCCCATGCCCGTCAAACAACCAGCTGACCACGCCCTAAGCCCTCTCCTTATCGACGCCATGCAGACCTTTGCCGCCATCCTAGAGGTCGATGGCACACTGATCTTTACCAACAGTGCCGCTCTCAAGTCTGTGGAGATAACACTCGAAGCGGTGCGTGGTGAAAAATTCTGGGACTACCCCTGGTTTCATGACGACAAAGCCGCAAAAGAACAGATACAGAACATGATTTTGCAGGCGGCTACGGGTGAGAATATCAGGGACGAGATACAAATCAGCACGGTCCAGGGCTCGATGTCGGCGAATTTTTGCCTGCACTCCGTCATTGAGGCGGAGCACATCACCCACGTGATCGTCGAAGGCTACGAAATAACCGATAATTCCCGCCTCGACGCGAAAGCCCTCAGGCATCAGCAGTGTTTACAGAGCCTGCTTAATGATATGCAAAGCATGATCGCCCTGCTTGATATCGAGGGCCGAGTCACGCTAGTCAACAATACGCCCTTGTCCATCGCCGGTATCAAGTCTGAAGACGTGCTCGGCAAAGCGCTCTGGGACACCGCCTGGTTTACCGGTGATCCAGACGCCCAACAGCAGGTTAAAAGCGACATTAGCCGTGCACTGAGCGGCACCACGACCGTCGGCGAGATTCAGATCCACACCCCCCAGGGGTGGCTGTGGATCGAATTTAGCGTCCACCCCGCGCGGGATAAGAGCGGCAATATCGTACAGCTGATCGCCGAGGGCCACGACCTCAGAGCCCGTCGGCAAGTCGAGAAAGAGCGCGAACAGGCCCTGCGGGACTTACAAGAAAGAGAGCAGAATTTAGCCGTGACACTCGACAGCATCGGTGATGCCGTAATCACCACCGACGCTCAAGGTGATATCACTCACATGAACCCGATCGCCGAACAACTTACCGGCTGGCCCTTTAGCGAGGCCCAGAACCAACCCCTCGGGGCCGTTTTTTCCATCTTCAATACCAGTACCGGGCAATGCCTACCCAGCCCGGTCGAAAAACTGATGCGTACTAGAGAGGTTGTCCACCTCAGTAATCACACCACTCTGCGTACGCGAAATGGTGATGAATACCAGATAGCCGATTCTGCGGCACCGATTCGCGACAGTGAAGGCCACATACTGGGCGCCATACTGGTGTTCAGCGACGTCAGCGAACAGTACCGCCTGCGCGAGAAAGCCAGGGCCACCCAGGAGCGTTTGCAACGTATTTTTGACGGTATGCAAACCATGGTCGGCATCCTCGACACCCAGGGTCGTTTGAACTTTATCAACAATACCCCCCTACTGGTCACCGGCTTTAGCCGCGCGGCCGTGCTCGGCATCAAACTCTGGGAGGCCCCCTGGTTTGCCTACAAACCCAGCAGTGCAGCCAGTGTCGAGCAGGTTGTGCGAAGCGCAGCCCAGGGCGAAAATACCCTGACAGATGTGCTAGTCAATACCCTCGACGGGGAAATTTGGGTCGCCTTTAGTGCCCATCCCGTGTTTGATGACAACCACGTGGTTGCTGAAGTGGTCGTCGAAGCCCGCGAAATCAACGCTAGGAAAAACACGGAAATGGCGTTGCGCACCTCCGAGCAACGCCTGCGACGCTATCGCGACCAAGCACCCCTCGCCACCATTGAGTGGAGCACCGAACACCGCATCGTGGGCTGGAATGACGCCGCCGAAAAACTCTTTGGCTACAGCTTTAGTGACGTGATGGGGCAACCCTTTAGCATCCTTATACCGCTGTCTATAGACCTCGACTTAAAGAAAATATGGGGCGATTTAATCGCACAAAATGGCGGTGAAACCGTGACCAGTAAAATCCTCACCAAGTGCGGGAAAACCATTTACACGCGCTGGCACAACGCGCCTTTTTTTGATGACGAGGGCCGAGCCATCGGTGCCGCCTCGGTCGTTCTCGATCTCACCAACGAGCGCGCCGCACAGCAGGCCCTGCACGACAGCGAAAAGCTACAGCGTGAAACCCTCAACTCCATGGTCGAAGGCGTCGTTGTCACCGACGTCGAGGGCCTGATCTCTTCGGTAAATTCAGCGGCCGAACGCATCACCGGCTATCGCACCGAGGAACTCCTCGGGCAACATGTCACGCAACTACTCAGCGGTCAGCAACGGGAGCACTTTCAGCACAATATGCAGGCCTATCTCGACACCGGCGACCTGCGCTTCATCGGTATGGGCATGGAGTTGAACATCACCTGTAAAGATGGCGATAGCTTTCCGACCATTCTGGCGGTTGCCGAGTTGAGCCAGGAAAGTAGTGGCAGGCAACGCTTTATTAGTAGCTTTCGCGATTTAAGTGAGGCCAAGCAGCAGCAGGAGCAACTGCGCCGCAGCCAGAAAATGGATGCCCTGGGCAAGCTCACCGGGGGTATTGCCCACGACTTCAACAATATGCTGGGCATTATCACCGGTTACGCCGAGCTGCTTGAAAACGCCTTGGCAAAGGAGAAAAAACTCGCTAACTACGCCCACGAGATACACCGTGCCGGCGACCGGGGGGCGAAATTAACCCGTAAATTACTGGCCTTTTCTCAGCAGGCCGTGGTCAGCGCCAGCAGCGTCAATATCAATGCCTTGATTAACAAGCAACAGCATATGTTGGCCACCTCCCTGACCCCACGCATTAACATGGTCTATGAATTGGGCCCCGATACCTGGCCGATCTATCTCGATGCTGACGACCTTGATAATGCCATTATCAATATTTGTATTAACGCCATGCACGCCATTGAGGGCAATGGCCAAGTCACGGTGCGTACCGAAAACATCAGGCTGCGCTCGGTCAATGCACAACTCAAAAACTTAGCCAGTGGCGACTATGTACAATTGAGTATTATCGATAACGGCAAGGGCATGGATGAGGCCACTCGAGAGCAAATTTTTGACCCTTTTTATACCACCAAGGGTGAGCAGGGCACCGGCCTTGGCCTCAGTCAGGTCTATGGTTTTGTCGAGCGTAGCCACGGTGCTATCGAGGTCAGCTCCGTGCCGGGGCACGGCACGCAGTTTCGCCTTTATTTCCCCAGAGAAATATTACATGCGGCTCGACAAAAACACTCAACCCAGACGCCGGAGAAAAAAACCGACGGCAATGAAACGATCTTGGTGGTCGATGATGAAAAACACCTGCTAGAACTTAGCCTCGAAATTCTCGGCCAACAAGGCTACAAAGTGCTGGCGGCCTGTAATTGTAGCGAAGCTCTGCAACTACTGGAGGGCAATACGGTCGACCTGATGTTTAGCGACGTGGTGATGCCCGATATGGATGGTTATGAACTGGCCGGCATCGTCGCCGAAAAATACCCCGCGATCAAAATACAGATGACCAGCGGTTTCAGTGACGATAGAGAAAACGCTGCAACGGATGCCAGCCTGCACCAAAACCTATTGCCTAAGCCCTATCGCGCCCAGGCATTACTCACTAAAATACGTGAATTATTGGATAGTTAAGGGTTTTAATGAGCAACTCAGCAAGTAATGATCCCCTCCACGGCATCACCCTAAAAGAAATATTGACGCAACTGGTCGATAAATACGGCTGGCAAGAATTGGGGCAACGCATCACCATCAAGTGCTTTACCAACGACCCCAGTATTAGCTCTAGCCTGAAGTTTCTGCGCAAGACGCCCTGGGCACGAACAAAAGTGGAAGCGCTTTATATCGAGACCGACTGGGTGCCGAGTTCAGAGCCAAGTTCAACCTCTAGCTCAACGCCTAACTCAAGTAATAAAAACATCTGGTCCGTTGAGCGTAGTGGCCACGAGGATTAATTTCTGATTTTCAAAGCTCCCAACTTTTATTGGAGTATATCGAGCGCCAGAGCCTCAGCCACTTTAATGCCATCGATAGCCGCCGATAATATCCCCCCAGCATAACCAGCCCCTTCGCCCGCCGGGTATAAACCCCGGGTATTAATACTTTGCATATCTTTGCCGCGACGAATACAAATCGGCGACGAGGTGCGCGTTTCCACACCCGTCAACACCGCATCGGCCATGGCAAAGCCTTTGATTTTTTTATCAAAGACAGGGATTGCCTCGCGGATGGCGGCAATGGCGAAGTCGGGCAGGGCCTTCGACAAGTCACCGAGGCTCACCCCCGGCTGATAAGAGGGCTCAACACTACCCAATTCGGTCGAGGCTCTATTCTCCAAAAAGTCCCCCACCAACTGCGCCGGGGCGCGGTAGTCGGCACCACCCAGTTGATAGGCCAGGCTTTCGAGTTCGCGCTGTAGGTCGATGCCCGCCAGTACATTTCCCGGGTAATCTTGCTGGGGCGTAATACCCACCACAATCGCGGCATTGGCATTGCGCTCATTGCGTGAATACTGCGACATACCATTAGTCACCACCCGGCCCTCCTCCGAGGTCGCCGCCACGACCGTGCCACCCGGGCACATACAGAAACTGTAGACACTGCGGCCATCGGCACAGTGGTGCACCAGCTTGTAATCGGCCGCCCCAAGAATGGGATGACCGGCCTGCTCACCAAAGCGCGCCCTATCAATCACCGACTGCGGGTGCTCGATGCGAAAGCCGATGGAGAAAGGCTTGGCCTCAATATAAACCCCTTCGGCCAGCAGCATTTCAAAGCTGTCGCGCGCGCTGTGGCCGACGGCCAACACGATATGACGGCTATACAGGGTTTCACCATTGCTCAAGGTGACCGCAGTGGCCTGCCCACCCTCGCTGCCAGCCTCTCCCTTATCGGCATCAACGGCTTCGCGGTGCAGGGTCTCGACTTTGCTATCAAAGCGAATTTCGCCACCGAGACGAAGTATTTCGCCGCGCATGGTTTCGACCATTTTCACCAGCTTAAAGGTGCCGATATGGGGCTTGCTGAGGCTGAGAATTTCCTCCGGCGCACCGGCCTTTACAAACTCCTCTAAAACCTTGCGACCGAGGTGGCGCTTGTCTTTCACCTGACTATAGAGCTTACCGTCGGAGAAGGTGC
This sequence comes from Gammaproteobacteria bacterium 53_120_T64, assembly GCA_002162815.1. GTDB lineage: Bacteria > Pseudomonadota > Gammaproteobacteria > Pseudomonadales > Porticoccaceae > Reddybacter. Next base: position 133,278 of record MAAT01000025.1, read on the forward strand.
CCGCACCGCCCTCGCCGAACTGCACGTTGGACTCGGTATTCAATTTGCCCTGGCGCCACAGCTCCCAGGTATCTTTGGTGCGCTGGCGCACTTCTGCACCGCGCTCGATAACAATCGGCTTTAACCCCATCTGCGCCAGCAGTAAAGCCGCCAACAGGCCACAGGGGCCAAAGCCAATAATAATGGGGCGCTGTTGATCCCCAGCCGGAAAGTTCGGCGGATTCTCGGCGACGAATTGATAGCGGGTATCGGGCGTCAGGCGCACCGTGGGCTGCGAGGCAAACTTTTTCAGCGCCGCCTTTTCATGGGCTTCACTGAGCACCACATCGACCTGATAAATCAGCAATATTTTGTGCTTTTTACGGGCGTCGTAACTGCGCTTAAACACCGTTAACTCGAGGAGGTCTTGCACCACGAAGCCCAAGCGCTCCGCAACGGCCCCCGAGAGATCGGCAGAATTGTGATCGAGGGGGAGTTTGATTTCCGAAAGTCGCAACATAGGAGGACAGCACTGGTTTTTTAATAAAAGGAAGGGCGATGGCTAGTCGCTAGCGGCGGCCATTTTATCACGCCGCCACATTGCACCGCTAAAAAAACCGAAAGTAAAAGACCTAAACCACGAGCCCCGCGCTATAGCCCGAGGACCAGGCCCACTGGAAATTAAAGCCGCCCAAATGGCCGCTGACATCGAGCACCTCGCCAACAAAATACAGACCTTTCTGCTGCTTTGCCTCCATGGTTTTGGAGCTGATGCCGTCGGTATCCACGCCACCCAAAGTCACTTCGGCCGTGCGGTAGCCCTCCGTTGCCGAGGGCTTTAAACACCAGGCATTGAGTTGTTCGCCAATGCTCTTTAGATGTTTGTCGCTAAATTCTGCCAGCGGACTAGCCCCCAGCTCCGGCCACCACAGGGCTTGTAGTTCAGCCACGAGCCCTCGAGCTAGGTGTTTATTTAACAGTGTCGCCAAACGGCTTTTGCCCTGGCTCTGTTTCGCCGCGAGCAACCAGGCAGTGGCATCAACATCGGGCAGTAAATTAATCTGCAGCTCATCACCGGGCTGCCAATAATTGGAAATTTGCAGGCTCACCGGCCCACTCAGACCGCGGTGGGTAAAGAGTAGGTTTTCTCGAAAGCTCTGCCCCCGACAGTGCACTTCGACCTCCAGCGCCAAACCCGACAGCCGCTCGCAAATCGCTTTCATAAAATCACTGAACATAAAGGGCACCAGACCGGCACGGCACTCGGTCAGGCTAAGCCCGAACTGTCTGGCGATGGCATAGCCGATATCGCTGCCCCCCAGGGTCGGTATCGACAGGGCGCCGCTGGCCACCACCAGGGATTGACACCACAGGCGGCGAGCATTGACCTCTAGCTGATAACCCGGGCCATCGCCTTGATGGCTGCTAATAAGGCCTATTTCAGAGGAGCTGTTAATTTCGACGCCGGCGGCCTCACATTCGCCGAGTAGCATCGCGAGAATTTCTTTGGCCGAACCCCGACAGAATAACTGACCGTGTTTGCGCTCTTCGTAGGCAATACCATAGCGCTCGGTGAGGGCAATAAAGTCCCACTGGCTGTAACGGCTCAGCGCCGACTTACAAAAATGCGGATTATTGGCAATGTAGTTTTCCGCCTCAATGCTGTAGTTGGTGAAATTACAGCGCCCGCCACCGGACATTAAGATTTTTTTACCAACCTTATTGGCCTTTTCCAACACCAGCACACGACGACCGCGCTGCGCGGCAGTGGCGGCACACATCAATCCGGCCGCCCCACCACCAATAATGATCACATCGTACTTGGTCACTGAATCCTGCATGCATAGCCTAGTCAGCAGTCGCCAACCGACGACACACCGTCGGCGACACCGCGCAAAAGAAAGAACCCGGTATTTTATGAGCTATAGCCGACAGCACAAGCTTTATCCTATGATTCGACATTGACGATTTCATACCACGATAACGATAAATACAAGGCAAGCCATGAACGATATCTATCACCCCGGCAACCGCGAACTACAAGATGCCTTCGCCACCCGGCCCCTAGCCGACCGCGTTAGCGAACTGATTATTCGACCAGACATTGGCGACGAGGAACGCGATTTCATTCACTCGCGCAATATGTTGTTTATCAGTAGCGTCGACCCCGACGGCCAACCCACGGTGTCTTATAAGGGTGGTGACGTCGGTTTTGTACGGGTGCTCGACCCGCAAACCATCGCCTTCCCCCTCTACGACGGCAACGGCATGTTTCTCAGCGCCGGCAATATCAAGGCCAGCTCCCAGGTCGGCCTGCTGTTTATCGATTTTGAAAACCCTCACCGTCTGCGCCTGCACGGCAAGGCCACCGTCAGTGCCGATGACGAATTAATGGACAGCTACCACGAGGCCCAGATGATCGTCAGGGTTGCCGTTAGCAATACCTTTATTAACTGCCCGCGCTATATCCATCCCGCCACCAGTGAGCAGCAATCGATATACGTGCCCGTCGTCGGCCAAGACACGCCCGACCCGGAATGGAAGTCATGGGACGTAATTAGCGATGTACTGCCCGATTAAAAAAGCTAACAAATCCGTCACTAAGCTGCGGCGAAGTCGGTAGTGAGAAACCTTGACTAGGCCACCGCCAGTAAACGACGAAGCTGAATGTTGTAGTCCCTAGATACGAACTCATGTCTTCTTTAAAAAGCGCCTTCAATAAACAGCAGCGCCCTTTCAAACAACGAGGAATTTCCCCATGAGTACCGAGGCAGAAGTGATCGGCAGTATTGCGGCCCTGTGGCGCTACCCGGTAAAAAGTATGCGTGGGCAAACCATTGAGCACGCTTTCGTGGCGTATTCGGGTATTTATGGCGATCGTCTATACGCCTTTACCAGCAGTCGTGGGGCCAATTTTTTTCCCTATCTCACCGCCCGCGATCACCAGGAAATGTTGCTCTATACCCCACGCTTTCGCCAACCCGATAAGGCCCGCCAGCCCGTCAACTGGGCAGAGGCCGAAGCCACCAGTGTCGGCATTACGCCGCTGTTCAGCAGTATCGATGAACTGGCTGTGGATGTCGAAGCCCCCGGCGGTGAGATCTATGCCATTGACGACCCGGCCCTGGCCCAACGTCTAGCCGCTAGTGCCGGAGAGGGCCTCAAGGTAGCGCTGAGCCACTCCCAGCGCGCCATGACCGACTGCCGCCCCCTGTCTTTGATTTCCCTGCAAACCGGCCGACAGCTCGCCGAAGAAACGGGGCTAACGATAGATAAGCGGCGTTTTAGGGCCAATATCTACCTCGATTTACTCAGTGGGCAAGGTTTCGCCGAGGACCAGCTGGTCGGCCGCAGTCTGAAGCTCGGCAACAAGGTCGTTATCACCATTGTCGAGCGCGATCCACGCTGCGCAATGATCACCTACGACCCCGATACCGCTGAAGCCACCCCGCAAATATTGCGTCAGGTCAGTAAAAGCCATCAACGCAACGCCGGTATCTACGCCGCCGTCCTGGTTGAAGGCATGGTGGCAGCGGGTGACCGTGTTGAATTGATACCCTAAGCCATCAAGCCTTTAATAAGGGCGCTATACTATTAATTCTTTTGACTAATTTTACCGAATGATGTTAATTAGACACACATAATAGCGCTTCAATAAGACCAGTACCGCAAAGGGTGTCAATGGCTAAGTTCGGCGTCTCACCACATCTCATTTCCATCGTTGCCGACTTGTCTCGCGAGCTGCCCGACCAACTGCGTTACTGGCGTCTGCTCGATGCTATTTTGGCGACACTACCCGCCGATATGGCGGTACTCATGGCCTTGCAGACTGACACAACGGAGGGCCAAACATTAAAACCGCTAGCGATTGACGGTCTTGATAATGTCTTACTGCAACAGGCCTTTGTGGTCGACCAGCACCCCCGTCTAGCCCTTTGGCTGCAATCGAAAGAGCCGATTTTTTTCCCCGCCGAGAGCCCGCTCGCCAACCCCTTCCAACACTTTCTCAAGGACGGTGATCGTCGCACCGGGCCACGGGATAGTCTCGGTATTGCCCTGCATGTGGGTGCTAAACCCTGGGGGCTACTGTGTATCAATACCCGTCAGGCCGAGACCCTGAATACCATTGAGCACGGCGAACTGATGAGTTTCATCCACTTCATTGAGTCCGCCATCGCCGTGTTACAACAGAATAAGCAACTGCGTTCGACGCTAGACCTGCAGCGCGGCCTGAACGCGGCTCTCCAACAAAAGTCATCGCGAGTACGTTTGCTGGGCACTAGCCCCGCACTGTTGCGGGTCAAAGAAGAGATCGCCATTATTGCCGGCTCGGAATTAACCATTCTTTTACAGGGCGAGCACGGCGTCGGTAAAAGCCTAGTCGCGCGCACTATTCACAGTACCTCCACGCGCAGCGAGCAGCCCTTTATCAGTCTCGACAGTGCCGACTTCGAACCCGAAAATATGTATGGTGAATGGTTCGGCTGTGCCCATGCTAAGGGCCCCACTGTGCAGAGCGGTCTCTTTCAGCTCGCCGAGCGGGGCAGTGTTTTTATTCGCGAAGTCGCCACCCTGCCGCAAGACGTGCAAGTTCAACTCGAGCAAATACTCAAAAGTGGCCGCATTCAGCCCCTCGATAGCGACCAGAGCCGGCCTCTCAATGTACGACTCATCGCCGCCACCCGCTGCAACCTACAACAGGCGGTCAGTCGTGGAGAGTTTCGCCCCGAACTCTATCGCTTATTGATGCTCTACCCCCTGCCCGTGCCACCATTGCGCGACAGGCCCGAAGACATTCCTCTGCTCACCGCTTATTTTCTCGAACAACAGCGGCGACGCCTCGCCCTACCCTCCCTAGACGTCGACATTGATGCCCGCCAACTATTGCAACACTATGCCTGGCCGGGAAATATCCGTGAGCTCGAGCAGCTCCTCAGCCGGGCAACACGGCAAGCCATCGTCGAGCAGGGCCGTGAGAAAGACCTCCTGATTAAAGTCTCACAACTGAGCATTCGTTTTGCGGAATTGCCCCGCGCCTCTCAAAGAGCTATCGCCCATCTGCCCGATCAAATTAACCTGAAAGACACCGTCGACGACTTCCAGCGCCAATTAATCAATGTCCGGCTCAGCCAACGCAACGGCAATCTCGCGGCCACAGCCCGAGACCTGGGTCTCAATCGCAGTAATTTTTACCGCCTATTACAGCGCCTCGATATAAAGTAATTTACTATCCGCTTAAGTCGGTATCTGGTCGGCACCTGATATAAATAGCACCGGGCTATTCGGTCTTATTCTGGGTACGCAAGCCTTCTTAGCCGACTAGAAGCGACTATAGTCAAAGAGTCGCCAACGCTAACAGCACCTTCGACCCCCTCTGCATTGAACACCGCACAATAGGACAGAGAATGACCATGATTGACAGCTCAGTTCAGTGAGTACCTACACCAGCGATGGCACTGCGGAGATCATTACGGCGCCCTTAAAAATGCCGCCCTATTTCCTCTACGTCGTGCTGGCTATTTGCCTGGCACCCTACTGCCTATCTCTACTCGGCGTCAACTTTGCATCAGCCGCGCCGCCCCTCGATCTCCACGCCGCTGCCGACCTGCCGGCCCATCAACAAATCGAGCTCATGTTTAACCGTCTGTCCGGCGCCTTTACTCACACCATTCTCGAGTGGTCAGCCTTTTGCGTCGCCATCCTCACCGTTTTTCTCGCCGCCAGTCACTATTTCATCTCAAAAAACCTCACCACCCTGGTTATCGGCGCCGCCCTATTTTTAGCCGGCTGCATGGATGCCTTCCACACCTTAGCTGCCGACCGTTTAATTCACGCGGTGGCCGACAACCGCGACCTCATACCTTTTACCTGGGCCATCTGCCGCGTCTTTAACGCCTTGATTCTGATTGGCGGCGTCACGCTGTTACTCTCTCATCGGGCCAAGGCCTCGGAGACCACCAACCTGAAGTTATTGGCGGTGGCCTTTATCGTCTCGGTCACTGTCGCTTACGGCATCATCCACTACAGCGCCGCCAGTAGCTCACTACCGCAAACCCAATTTCCCGACAACGTCATTACCCGTCCCTACGACGTCATCCCCCTACTACTCTATCTGTTTGCCGGTCTCTTTCTGTTTCCCTATTTCTACCGTCAGCACCCCAGTGTTTTTGCCCACGCTCTGGTCATTGCCATGATTCCAGAGGTCCTGGTCGAATTACACATGGCCTTTGGTTCGACGGCGCTCTTCGATGCCCATTTTAATATGGCGCACTTTCTGAAAATTTTTGCCTATGCCGTACCCTTCTTCGGCCTGTTAATGGATTACATTCACACCTACGAACACAAAGAGGAGGAGGCCAAGGCCCGGGCACTGACCGAACAACACCTACAAAAATACACCCGCGAACTCGAGCGCAGCAATAAGGAGCTGAATGACTTTGCCTACGTCGCCTCCCACGATTTAAAGGCTCCGCTACGCGGCATCATGCAGCTCGCCTCCTGGATTGAAGAGGATATTAAAGACCATCTAGAGGACCAGACCCGGGAGTACTTGCAGCTACTTCACAACCGCACTCATCGCCTGGAGCAACTACTCAACGATTTACTCGCCTATTCACGAGTGGGGCGCAAACACGGTGACTTAAAAACCATCGAGGTCGGAGAGTTTAGCAAGGAGCTGTTTCGCCTACTCAACCCACCCCCCGGCTTTACGCTGGTCTGCGATAACGAGGTGCCCAGCCTTTGCACACTATCGGTGCCTCTCGAACAGATCCTGCGCAACCTGATCAATAATGCCATCAAACACCACGACCGCACCGAAGGCAGTATCCGCATCAGTGCTCAGGCCACGGTCGATGGCTTTGAATTCGCTGTTACCGACGATGGCCCCGGTATTGCCGTCGATCAGCAACAGCGAATCTTTGGTATTTTCCAAACCCTCAAGCCGCGCGATGAGGTAGAGGGCAGCGGCATGGGCCTGGCCATTGTTAAAAAACTGCTCGACAACTACCACTGCCATATCCACGTCGAGTCCGATGGCCAGCGGGGCACTACCATGCGCTTTAACTGGCCCGCTGACGCCACTCTCAGGAGCTTAATCCATGACTGAACAGAACTTTAAGGCCGCCTCCATTCTTCTGGTCGACGATGACGATGTCGATGCCATGGGTATTGAGAGAGCACTGAAGAAAATGAAACTGGCAAACCCCTTTTACCGCGCCCGCGATGGTATCGAGGGCCTGGAGATGCTGCGCAATAAAAGCATCGAGCAACCCTATATGCTATTGCTCGATCTCAACATGCCGAGAATGACCGGCATAGAGATGCTGAAAGAACTGCGCAGCGACCCCACCTTGCGTGGCACCGTGGTCTTTGTCCTCACCACCTCCGATGAAGACCAAGACAAACTCGCCGCCTACAACGAGCACATTGCCGGCTACATCGTAAAGACCAAGCTCGACACCGGTTTTGACGAGCTGCTGAAATTACTCGATTGCTACTGGCGCTTGGTTGAGCTACCGATCAATGAATAGACCACCCCCCCTGCCAAGGACCCCAAACATTTGAAACTGTTGTTGATCGACGACGATACCATCGACCGCATGAATGCCAAGCGCAGCCTGCAGCAACCCGGGCTGAGTACAGAAATCACCGAGACCGCCTCCGCTGAGGAGGGTTTGAAACTGGCCTTGAACCAGCACTACGACCTTATCCTCCTCGATTACCAACTGCCCACCATGAATGGGCTCGAGTTTCTTATCACCCTGCGCAGTACCGACACCAAGCACACGCCGGTGGTAATGCTGAGCCACAGTGATGACGACGAACTGGCCATTAGCTGTATTGAAAAGGGTGCGCAGGACTTTATCACCAAGAGCGAGGTCACCGCTTCGCGGCTGATGCGCGCCATACTCCACGCCCAGGAGCGCCATAAAATTGAGAGCGAGCTGCGTAACAGTCGCGAACTATTGCGTTGTTTAGCCGAGGTCGATGCCCTCACCGGCCTAGCCAACCGCTATATGTTTGAGCGCGGTTTAAAGCATGCCCTTCCCCTTGCCGAACGACAGCAAACCGGGATGGCACTGCTGATGCTCGACCTCGATAAATTCAAAAATATCAACGATACCCTCGGTCACCCCATTGGCGACGCCCTCTTACAAGAGGTCGCCCGGCGCCTGCAAAAAGTCATTCGCGAAGGCGATTTACTGTGTCGACTCGGCGGCGATGAATTTGCCATACTGGTTCACAATCTCGAAAACCTCGAACTGGCCGAACGACTCACCCAGCGTGTCCTCCACACCCTACAACAACCCCTCAATATCGAGGGCAATAGCCTTAGCATCTCCGCCAGTATCGGCGTTGCCAGTTACCCCGATTGTGCCACCGATACTACACAACTGATGAAATGCGCCGATATCGCCCTCTACCGCTCCAAAGATAGCGGCCGTAATCAGGCCCATTTTTATTCCAAGGAACTACACGACAGAATTCAAAAACGTCTTGAATTGGAAAACGATCTACGCGGCGCACTGCAGCGCAATGAGTTTGTACTCTACTACCAACCCCAGATTGATACCCGCAGTGGCAAGATCAGCGGCGCCGAGGCCCTCATTCGCTGGCAACACCCCAGCAGGGGGCTTATAGGCCCCGACCATTTCATCCCCATGGCCGAGGACTTAGGCCTCATCGTCGCCATTGGTGACTGGGTGCTCACCGAGGCCTGTCAACAATTTCAGCATTGGCGAGAAACATTCAACGCCATCGATTTACAGATATCGATGGCGGTTAATTTATCGGCGCTGCAATTAGACGATGACGTGTTAATTGGAAATATTGAAGATATTATGTACAAATATAATATCCCCCACCAATACTTAGAGCTCGAACTCACGGAGAGTGCGGTAAGTAAAAACTCAGCACTCAGCACGCAATTGTTACAGGCCTTATCTGACCGCGGCATCACCCTTGCCATGGACGATTTCGGCACCGGTTATTCATCCTTATTACAATTAAAAACCTATCCTTTCCACGTCCTAAAAATTGATAAAAGTTTTATTCAGGCCAGCTCGACCAATAGTGAGGGTGAAATCTATCTACAGGCCATCAATGCCTTTGCTAAAACTCTCGGGCTGCAAGTCGTCGCCGAGGGTGTAGAAACGGCGGCACAAAAAAGCCTCTGTGAAAAGCTGCAATTCGATCGTATGCAAGGCTACTATTTTGCCAGGCCCCTGCCCGCCGCCGAACTGGAAAAGCAATACCTGCTGCCAGCCTAAACCCTTCATTGAGCTGCGCCATTAAAGCCCTTCATTACAGCTCTGCATTCAAAACCCCCGCAAAACCCTGGCCACGAGGCCACGTTGTCAGCCCGCATCGCCTGGTTGCAAGGGTCGCTACATTTAACGCGGTTAAATAAACGGCAAAGCAGTTCCCCCCTAAGCCCAACACTGTTATATTCCACTCCGTCTCTCGGGGAGCCTTCATAATAAGGCTGAGATACTACATTTTTACCAGTAGTGAACCCGTTGAACCTGAACCGTCTAGTACCGGCGTAGGAAAGAGCGATATCTTTAGTGCCATTTTAAAGCCTTTAATAATGCTATTTGAAAATGTCATTAAATATTCAACTACAGCTCCGCGCCCGGCTATTCTCACCCCAGCCACGGAGCCACCATGTCAGAGAAAAAATCTAGCGCAGTAACGAAAGCCAGTTCCGGCAATAGCATTACCCAAACCCCGCTGCCCGCCAGTAAAAAAGTCTATATTGATTCACCCAATTATGACGATGTGCACGTACCCATGCGCCAGCTCACCCTGACGACCGGCGAGCAGGTCCATCTCTACGACACGTCAGGCCCCTATACCGATGTCGATGTCGAGATCGACATTCACCGTGGCCTGCCCGATGTACGCGCAGCGTGGATCGAGGGTCGCGGCGATACTGAAAGCTATACCGGCCGTGAAACCAAGCCCGCCGATAATGGTGTTAGCGATGCCGACCAGGCGACGCGGTTCTACAATCCCGCGCTGCAACGCACACCGCGCCGTGCGGTGAATGGCGCCAATGTCAGCCAACTGCACTATGCCCGCAAGGGTATTATCACCCGTGAAATGGAGTACATCGCGATTCGTGAAAACGAACTGCGCGGCTCCCTGGCCAATGAATTCAACACCCCCGAGCGCGTTGCGCGTCTCAAGGGCAATAGCATGGGCGCCGGTTTTGTCGATGAAGTGACAGCGGAGTTTGTGCGCAGTGAGGTAGCTGCCGGACGGGCGATTATTCCCGCCAACATTAATCACCCCGAGCTGGAGCCAGTGATTATCGGCCGCAACTTTTTAGTCAAAGTTAATGCCAATATCGGCAACTCGGCGCTGAGTTCAGGCATCGATGAAGAGGTCGAAAAACTGGTCTGGTCGATTCGCTGGGGCGGTGACACGGTAATGGATCTGTCGACCGGCAAGCACATTCACTCCACCCGCGACCATATTATCCGCAACTCCCCGGCCCCGATTGGCACCGTGCCGATTTATCAGGCCCTGGAAAAAGTCGGCGGTGTTGCCGAAGATCTAACCTGGGAAGTGTTTCGCGACACCCTCATCGAGCAGGCCGAGCAGGGTGTCGACTACTTCACCATCCACGCCGGCGTATTACTGCGCTATGTACCGATGACCGTCGACCGCCTCACCGGTATTGTCTCCCGTGGTGGTTCCATCATGGCCAAGTGGTGTATCGCCCACCACCAGGAAAATTTCCTCTACACCCATTTCGAAGACATTTGCGAAATCATGAAGGCCTATGATGTCAGCTTCTCCCTGGGGGATGGCCTGCGCCCCGGCTCCCTCGCCGACGCCAATGACGAGGCGCAGTTTGCCGAATTAAAAACCCTCGGTGAACTCACCAAAATTGCCTGGCGCCACGATATTCAAACCATGGTCGAAGGCCCCGGCCACGTGCCCATGCATATGATTCAGGAAAATATGGATCTGCAATTGGAGCACTGCGACGAGGCGCCCTTCTACACCCTCGGCCCGCTCACCACCGATATCGCCCCCGGCCACGACCACATCACCAGCGGCATTGGTGCCGCCATGATCGGTTGGTTCGGCTGCGCCATGCTCTGCTATGTCACCCCCAAGGAACACCTCGGCCTGCCCAACCGCGACGATGTGAAACAGGGCTTAATCGCCTATAAAATCGCCGCCCACGCCGCCGATGTCGCCAAGGGTCACCCCCACGCCCGCCACCGCGATGACCTGCTGTCGAAGGCGCGCTTTGATTTTCGCTGGGACGATCAATTCAATTTGGGCCTAGACCCCGATACCGCACGGTCTTACCACGATGAAACCCTGCCCAAGGATTCCGCCAAGGTGGCCCACTTTTGTTCGATGTGTGGGCCCAAGTTTTGCTCGATGAAAATCACCCAGGATGTGCGCGACTACGTCGCCAATGGCATGGACAAAAAATCCGACGAATTTAAAGACCAGGGCAGCGAAATTTATATTGAGAATCTCAGTTAGCATCGGCACTGACGATGAAAGTTGAGATTATTGGCAGTGGCGTTAGCGGCCTGTGCTGCGCTCACGCCTTTGCCGAACGCGGTTGCGAGGTGAGTATTATTGCCGCCAGCGACGCCCTCGATAGCACCTGCTGTTCGTGGTGGGCCGGCGGCATGCTGGCACCCGGTTGTGAAGGCGAGAGCGCCGAGCCGCTCATTGCCACACTGGGGGTCGAGAGCATGGCCTTCTGGCAAGCCATCGCCCCCGACTACACCACGGCTGGCACCCTGGTGGTGGCCACCTCGCGCGACCAGCCCCTGATCAATAATTTCGCCCGTAACACCGAGGGCTGGCAGCGCGTTGAAGGGAAGCAAGTACACCAGCTTGAGCCCGACCTTGCCGAGCGTTTTAACTGCGGCCTGTTCTTTACCGACGAGGCTCACCTCGATCCGCGACAAGCGCTTGCTCACTTAATTAACACCTTAAAAAAGTCCGGGGTGAGCTTTGAGCAGCGCCAGATCGACGATGCGCCCGGCAATGACTACCACAGTGCTGCCGACTGGATCATCGATTGCCGCGGCCTCGGCGCACAGCAAACACTGACTGATTTACGTGGCGTGAAGGGTGAAATGCTGCATATCCACAGCGACGAAATCGCCCTCAAGCGCCCGGTGCGTCTACTTCACCCGCGCATTCCACTCTACATTGTGCCCCGCGCCAAGGGCGTGTTTATGATTGGCGCAACGATGATAGAGAGCACCGAGCGCACACGCGCCAGTGTGCGCTCGGTGCTCGAATTACTATCGGCGGCCTACGCCCTACACCCCGCATTTGGTGAGGCGACAATCATCGAGATTGGCGTCGAAGCGCGTCCGGCCTTTACCGACAACCTACCGCGCCTGCGCCGCCGGGGCAAAACCCTATCGGTCAACGGCATGTACCGCCACGGCTTTCTCGCCGCCCCCGCCATGGCCCGACGCTGCGTCGAATTTGCCCTCGACGGCATCATTCCCCCGGAGGTAATGGATGAAAATACAGCTTAATGGCGCAAGCCACGACACCGAACACCCAGACCTCGCCGCCCTCGTCGCCGCTCTCGGCCACGAGGGCGATAAGGTCGCCACCGCAATCGATGGCCTGTTTGTGGCTCGACAAAATCGTTCACAAAGCCCTTTAAACGAAGGCTGTGCCGTCGAAATAGTGGCGCCCATGGAGGGCGGCTGATGGATAGCGCCAAAGGCCCCGCTTGCAAAAAACTGAGTTTATACGGTAGTGAATTTGATTCGCGCTTTTTAATCGGCAGTGCTCAATACCCCTCCCCGGCGATTTTACTCGACGCCATTACCGCCAGCCATGCTGGAATTGTGACCGTTTCCCTACGGCGCGAAGCAGGTAAAGACGGCGCAGGGCAACAATTCTGGTCGCTGATCCAACAATCCGGCGCCCGTCTATTACCCAATACGGCGGGCTGTAAAACGGTGAAAGAGGCCGTCAACACGGCCCACATGGCACGAGAACTATTCGATACCCGCTGGATCAAACTCGAGGTCATCGGCGAGGACGATACCCTGCAACCGGATGTCTTTGGCTTGGTGGAAGCAGCCCGCATTCTCTGCGCCGAGGGCTTTCAGGTCTTCCCCTACACCACCGACGACCTCGTGGTGGCCGATAAATTACTCGCCGCCGGCTGCGAAGTATTAATGCCCTGGGGCTCGCCCATCGGTAGTGGCCGGGGGCTCAATAATCCCTTCGCCCTGCGAGCCCTGCGCGCTCACTTCCCCGATACCACGCTGGTTGTCGATGCCGGTATTGGCTTGCCTTCACAAACCACACAGGCCATGGAGCTGGGCTACGACGCCATCTTACTCAACACCGCCGTTGCCAAAGCCGGCGACCCCGTGGCGATGGCCCGCGCCTTTGCCCAGGCGATAGAGGCTGGACGCCTTGCCTTTCTGGCCGGGGCCATTGAGGCTCGCGATATGGCCGCGCCCTCCACCCCGGTACTGGGCAGTCCCTTTTGGCATAGCGAGCATGAGCAATGACCGAGCAACACACCCTGCGAGCAAAACCCACTGGTAACTGGCTGCACAAATTTTATTTAATTGTCGACAGCTGTGAGTGGCTGGAGCGCTTTCTGCCCCTCGGCCTAAAGCTGGTGCAATTGCGCATTAAAGACCTACCCGCCGAGGCCCTGCGCGCTGAAATTGCGAAAGCCAAGGCTCTTTGCGCCGCCCACGACTGCCAGCTCATCATCAACGACCACTGGCAACTGGCACTGGAACTGGGTTGTGATTTTATTCACCTCGGTCAAGAAGATCTCGTCGACGCCGATTTAGCACACATTCGCCGCGCCGGCCTCAAACTCGGCATTAGCACCCACGACGGTAAAGAGCTGGCCTATGCCTTGAGTCTGCAGCCCGACTACGTCGCCCTAGGGCCGGTCTACGCCACGCAATTAAAAAAGATGCCCTGGGCACCACAGGGCTTGGAAAAACTGGCCCGCTGGCGTCAGCGGGTCGGCGATACGCCTCTAGTCGCCATCGGCGGCATGAGCGTCGAACGGGCTGCGGGTGCCTATACAGCGGGGGCGAATTCCATTGCCGTGGTTACCGATGTGCTCTGGCATCCACAGCCCGAGCAACGGCTGCAGGAGTGGCTGGCGGTCTCAGCCCAATAGGTGGGGAAGTCTATGAGTGAAAACCGCTATGCCCGACAACTCGCCCTGCCCGAAGTCGGCAGCGCTGGACAGGCCAAGCTCGCCGCCGCGCGCATCGCCATCATCGGCGCCGGTGGCCTCGGTGTACCCGCCCTCACTTACCTAGTGGGTGCCGGCATCGGCCATCTACGGCTAATTGATAACGACCGTATTGCCATCCACAATCTTCACCGTCAGGTATTATTTAGCGAGGCCGACGAGGGTCGATACAAGGTCGATGTCGCCGCCCGAAAAATGACGGCGTTAAATAGCGAGGTTGTGGTCGAAGCGATAAGCGAACGTCTGGTTTCAAGTAATATCGAAGCACTGATCACCGACTGTGACTGCGTTATCGACGCCGCCGACAACTTCACAACGACCTATTTACTCAGTGATACCTGCCAACAATTACGCCAGCCACTCATATCGGCGTCGGCAGCGGGGATGAAGGGTTATATCGGTGTTTTTTGCCGGGATGCACCCAGCTATCGAGCACTGTTCCCCGCCCCCCCCGACCAGGGTTTATCCTGTGCTCGCAATGGCGTGCTCGGCCCCGTGGTAGCCGTGCTGGGCGCCCTGCAGGCTCAGGCGGCAATCAAGTGCCTGCTTGCCCCACCCGGCCCGGCCTCACTCCTGAGTGTTGACCTTTGGCGCAATCACTTTTCCAGCATTGATTTTTCCAATGCCCCAGAGCCCGAACAATTAACGCCTCTTGCCGTACTCAATATTGAGGAAATAGGCAGCGACGACATCATGGTCGATGTCCGTAACAGCGATGAATTGCAGGCGCCGCCACTACCCGGCGCCCGGCACATCCCCCTTGCTGAGATGAGTCAACGTCTTGCTGAAATACCCCGTGGGCAACGGGTCGTCCTGTGCTGTATGAGTGGCCGCCGCGCCAGTAGCGCCGCACACATCTTGGCCGACCGGCACTACGTCAATCTGGCTATTTTGAGTTTGGATTAGAAGGTCAGCGCATGAAGACAACATCAACGAGCAGTATCAAAAACGTCTTGAGTATCGGCGGCTCCGACCCCAGTGGTGGTGCCGGTATTCAGGCCGACTTGAAAACCTTCGCCGCCAACGGTGTTTACGGCATGGCCATCATTACCGCTCTCACGGCGCAGAGCACTCGCGGCGTCAGGGCCATCCACTGCCCCGACCCCGGTTTTATTGAGGCGCAAATTGACTGCCTGTTCGAGGATATTCAACCCGCCGCGGTAAAAATCGGCATGCTCGCCAACGACGCCATCATTCGTCGGGTTGCGGAACGGCTAAAGTATTATCGTGCCGACAATATTGTCATTGACCCAGTGATGCTCGCCTCCAGTGGCCAGCGCCTGCTCGACCCCGCAGCACTGGATAGACTGGTTCACGAGCTGCTGCCACTCGCCAGCCTCTACACCCCCAATTTAGACGAAGGGGCCTGCCTGCTCGGTACACAGTCTCCCGCAGCACGAGAGGAAATGCTCGCCATGGCCCAGCAATTACAAACCCTAGGCCGCTGTTCCGTGTTGTTGAAGGGTGGGCATTTACCCGGTGACGAATGCCCCGACTTGTTGGTTGAGAGCACCGGTAACAGCCAATGGTTTGTCGGTAGACGTATTAACACTGCCGATAATCATGGCACCGGCTGCACCCTCTCTGCGGCCATTGCTGCCCAGCTTGCCGTGAACGCGAGTCAACTCAATTGCGCCGTGGGTCAATCAAAAAAATACCTCACAAAAACTCTTGCTGGCGCGAGTGCTCTCAGTGTCGGCAATGGTCCAGGGCCACTGCATCATTTTATTCATCTATGGAATTAATGTTTCTTGGGATTCAAACCTGAAGTGCATAATTTAATAGTTAGTTTTAGTCTAAAAAATCCATTCAAAGTATCGAATATCACCCTGTGGCAATATTTCGGAAAAAACCTTATTTAAACCCAGCAACACTCTTAAAACCATCCGCTTTCAGAGCAAATATTTAGCACCTTGACGTTTTAAAAGACCATGTATCGATTATTTCATCACTATATACAGCAAAATTCTATAAATAGATTATTGTGTAATTATAGATAAACGAGGTCGGAAAAATGAAGATTTCTTCTTTTTTGCCTAAATCCTGTGATCTACACAACGGAAGTGTTCCCCGCTGGATTCCTGGCGCCACAACCATCAATGATTTTCTACATTGGCCCGATGAAGCACCAAAACCAAAATTATCATTCGGCGCTATCGCCATGGTTGGCGTCGACGAAGCCCTGATGATGGGTCTAGGCATAGCATCGCGATTGCACTTTCCAACCACTAACTACCGCAAGCGCTGTACTGACGAAATGCACGATACCCTAGAATTTTTCACCGCCAAGGGCTGGATCGACAAGCCCAGGGGCTATCATCAGTCACCTCCGGCACTGGAGAAAGTCAAGTTCAAACACGATACATCCCGTGGCGTCCACTACGAGCATATGACCTTTGAAAGTGCTTACGTCCCCCACACAGGGGAAGCCGGACGCTCCCGTTGGCTCGGCTACACCGCCAACCAAACCGGACACTGCTGGGTACTGCGCCACTCGGGACCACAGCGACCGTGGCTGATTAACATCCACGGTTATCGCATGGGCATGCCCTATATTGATTTGCCTTTTTTCCACACCCAGGCACTGCACGAGAACAAAGGCCTTAATATCCTGCACTATGTACTGCCCTTACATGGCCCGCGAAAAATCGGCGCTAGCAGTGGCGATGGTGTTTTAACACCCGACTACCTCAACTTGATCCACACCGAGGCCCAGGCGATGTTCGAATTGCGGGGCATCATCAACTGGTTACGCAATGACGGTGCGCCACAAGTAGGTGTGCACGGCATTTCCCTCGGGGGCTATACCACCGCCCTCTTGGCCGGACTTGAGGGTGACCTAGCCTGCGCTATCGCCGGCGTTCCCGCCATAAACCTAGTGCGCACCACACAACGACTGAATCAGGGTAAGCTACTTTCGGTTATGGATAACACCGGCATGTCCTGGCGTGACATCGAACGTATGACTCAGGTTATTTCACCGATCGCCTTGAAACCAAAAGTACCTGCCGATAGGCGTTATATCTATGCCGGGATACTCGATCGACTGGCCCGCCCCGAAGACCCCATCGATCTGTGGAAGCACTGGGGACGACCTAAAATTCAATGGTATGCAGGTAACCACCTAACCTTTCCCTGGGAAAAAACAGTCAACACCTTTATCGACAACGCCCTAAACGACTGCTACACCAATTATAGCAAGACGTCAACCCTCTAAAAATAATCCCCACATGTGAAATCTTTGTGCTATACCTACTCTTCTCTTTTTTAAGAAAGATATCGCGGGTGCAAGAAAGGAAGTCTGCACCCAAGTTCATTTGAGCAAGCTCAGTTTGGTCAAAAAAGGTATCTAAAACAGCATGAGGTAGGGGCAGCCAATCGCCACAAAAAAGCTTACCGAGTGATCGGCAATGTAATACCCAAAAGTTACTAGCCACTAGTGACAAGGAATAGAGGTAATGGACCTAGAAAAGAAAGGCTTGAAGAAACGCAGTCAAGTATTTGATGCCCCGACTCGTTTAAGCGCAGCAATTAAGAACGGCTCAGCCATTGCCCGCTTCGGGCGTCTGCAGGCGCGAACCGGTACCGTTTATTACATTGCCCATGAAGGCGAAAACTATCGTTTGCGCTGTTACGAAATAAAAAAATCGGATAGCAAGCGCATACCCATCATTATCGTGCCTCCTCTAATGATTTCTGCCGAGGTCTTTGATGTCGATCCCGAAAGCAGTGCCGTCGCCTATTTAACGGCCCAGGGTTATTCTGTTTGGATTGTTGACTTCGGTGCACCCGAACGCCAAGTTGGCGGCCTAGAGCGAAACTTTAGCGACCATATTCTCGCTGTCAACGATGCGATTGACTATGTCTATGAACAAAAAAAGGTGCCCGTTCATTTGGCCGGTTATTGCCAGGGCGGTATTTTTTGCTACCTCGCTGCCGCCTATCGCCACTCTAACGATGTCGCGTCTATTATCACCTTTGGCGCGCCAGTTAACATTTATAAGAATTTTTTCCCGGGCGTACCCGATGAAGTCACCACTCGGGTGTTTGAAAATATTGGCAAGGTCATTCCAAAAAGCCTGACGCCGAGCGTTATCCCCGCCTGGGCAACAAAAAATTTATTTAAACTCTTGAGCCCCACCAAAGAAGTCAAACGCTGGATTTCTTTCCTCGGCTCGCTTCACGATCGCGATGCACTATTGCAAACGGAAGAGGGCCGAAGTTTTCTTGGCGGCGAAGGTTTTGTCGCCTGGCCAGGACCGGCCCTATACGAATTTCTACAACAAATGTTAATTGGCAACCGACTTGTGTCGGGAGGCTGCGTGATCGAAGCTCGCGCTATCTCTCTCACAGAAATCACCTGCCCCATTCTCGCAGTCATTGGCAGCAAGGATGAAATTGCACGCGCACCCTCCGTGCGCGGCATTGCTGACGCCGTCCCCAACGCGGAACTGTATGAGCTCTACGCCCAGGGCGGCCACATGGGCATAGTCATTGGCTCAGGCGCCAGAAAAAATGTCTGGCCCGCCGTCGCACAATGGGTGCAGTGGCGAGAAGGCAAGGGCGAACAACCCGAGGCCATCGACTTACTTGGAGAGCAAGACAATACCCCCCCACAAGACAGCAAGCGCGATACCTTACCCACAACAATAGCAAACACCCTATTTGGCATGGGCCAGGGCGCACTTGCCACCGCCGGAGATCTACTCGGCATCACCAAAGACTCCGTACAGGCCATTAGCAGTAATTTCAGCACCCACCTCTCCCACTTTACTCGCCTCGAGAAACTAAACAGTGACAGCAAGGTGGGCCTGGCGCTATCCCTTCAAGAACAGGCGACAAAAGCACCACAAGACACCTTTTTTCTTTACGACGGCATAGCTCACAGTTACGCCGATGCCAGTAAGCGTGTCGACAATATTGTTCGCGGCCTGATCTCCATAGGTATTCGTGCCGGCGACCATGTTGGGATTTATATGTACGCTCGCCCCTCCTCCCTGGCAACAATCATGGCCGTCAACCGGCTCGGCGCGGTGGTGGTATTACTACGCACCATGCCAAGCAAGGGGCAATTAGCCATAGAGTTGAGGCTGGGTAAGGTCCAACACCTGATTGCCGACCCAGAAAATGCTGCAGCCGCAGCGACCAGCTTTCCCGGTCAAGTTTATGTCCTCGGTGGCATTGGCCAGCTAGAACGCGACTTACCCAACCAAGTCATTGACCTTGAGAGCATAGACCCAGCCTGTGTTGCCCTACCAGACTGGTACCAGGCTTCGCCAGGAAAGGCTAGTGACATTGCTTTTGTCATGTTTTCGAAGCGCGGCGATGACACCCATTGCTTCAGCATTACTAACCAACGATGGGCTCTGACTGCCCTGGGCACTGCCTCATCAACCGCCATAAGGCGCTCGGATACCTCTTACTGCTGGACACCCCTGCACGATGCTACCGGCCTAGTGGTAGCGGTTAGCGCCTCTTTAGTCGCTGGCGCTAGGGTCGCACTCGCCAAAGAGTTTGACATCGCCACATTTTGGAAAGAAGCCCGTGGCTATGGCGCCCGGATAGTCTTCTACTCTGGCTGTATGTTGCGAGAGTTGGTCGATGCGCCAATCCACAAGCTTGAAAAAGGCCATTCCATTCGCCTCTTCGCCGGTGTCGGCATGCCCGAGGCGCTATCAAAGCGCGTCGGGGCTCGTTTAAAACCGGCAAAGATTATGGAAATCTTCATCGTCCGGGGTAGTAACGCCTATCTGGCGAACATCTCCTGCCAAAAAACGGGACCCGTGTTTCAGGCAATACCGGGCTGCAGCGAAATTGCCCTCGTCTACTGGAACTATGAAAAGAACCTGCCCTTTTTGGACGCAGCGGGCTACCTATGCCCCGTTCCCGACGGTGTCATGGGCATGCTGCTTAGCAAAAGTGAAAATTGCGCCGAGTATCTCGGTGAACAGACCATCTACAACGTCTTCTCCAAGGGTGATTGCTGGCAAGTTTCGGGCGACTTATTCCAGGTCGATAGTGATGGTGAATACCGCTTTCTAGATAGGTGTAAAAACCTAATCAGAGTCAAAGATGACTACCTAGCCACCACAATCATAGAAAGTGGCCTTTGGCAGCTTGAATCCACCAGCCTGGCCGCTGCCTATGGCCTTCGAATCGAGGGCTATGACTACGACTTACCCGCTGTCGCCCTACAGTTAAGAAGTGATGCCAAGCTCAGCGCCAAACAATTGAGCACCGTTGTAGCCCAGGAATTGGATCCAAAAACTCGGCCTCTGGTGGTGAGAGTTGTAGACAATATACCCATGACACTGGGCCATCAGGCTGATAAGTCTATTCTAAAAAGTGAAGGCCTCCCCCCCTCAGCCCTACAGAGAGGAAAGTCTTTCTGGCTCAACCCACAAACAGATCAGTATGAGGCGCTTAACAAGACCTCACTGAACAAACTAAAGAAAGCATTAGGCATTGATAACACGACAGATAAAAACGTGGGCAAGCCTTCTAGTATCAAAGTCAAAAAGACCGCTAACTCCACTAAAAGCGACCGTTCTATTAGCAAAAAAACTGCCGCTAACAAAAGCCCGACGGAGATAAATGAGGTATTGCCAGCACAGAAGGAAAACGGCACTACCGAGGACATGACGCTTCTATCCGGAAAAAATGTTGTCGCCATCAATGAAGCCAACGGCCCGTCAAAAATCATTATCGAAGCAACGAAAGAAAATGAAATAACAGCACCCGATTGGCAGGAGTCACAAATCAGCGAACATTCAAGAGGCCCATTAAAAGACATCGAAACACAATAAATAAAGTCTCAGAACGACAACCACCTCCAAAGCGTACAATCGGAGGTGGATATCGTTGCAGCAGTTACAATTAAGCAGGCAGCTACAGAGGCTCTCAGCAGCCAGACGGCACTATCAGATAACGTCATACTCACAATAATCAAAAAACCAGACCAAGATTAATAAAAACAAATATCGATTGACCCGGAAAAGAGAGACTGTAATTAAAACTGTGTAACTGTCTATCATTAACCCCCTCACGGGAAGGATAGACAGATCATGAACAAAGAAGACCTCGAAGCCTTTGCTCTCGAAGCAGTAAAAACCTTAAAAACAGAACAAGACCTCAACGACTTCAGGGCCATGCTCACCAAAATCACCGTTGAGGCAGCCC
>MAAT01000038.1 GCA_002162815.1 Gammaproteobacteria bacterium 53_120_T64
CGGTGGTTTTCTCGGGGCTGTTTTCGTTAGCGCCATGCTCCTACTGATGCCAAAAATCGGCATCACCAATATGCTAGCGGCGGCCATTGTCGGGCAGCTGATTATGTCCACCGCCATGGACCACGTCGGTGCATTTGGCAACCCGGTGATAGCGCTCAGCCCCACGCGGGTCTTCGGCGTACTGGTCTTGTTTCTGGGTTTGTGGTTAATTCAGCGGGCACGCTAGAGACTATCAACAGGCCAGCTTTTTAATTCGCTGTGCTGTAACCCCCCCCCCTCTGGCAAGCCGCACGCAAACTAAAACAACACCCGACAGCGAATAGTCCCCTCAATCGCCTTCAATTCTTTCAAGGCCTGGTCACTGTAACCAGCCGCCACATCAATCACCACGTAACCGATTTGCTCATTGGTTTGCAAGTACTGGCCGGTGATGTTGACGGCGCTGTCGGAGAACACCTGGTTGATGGCGCTCATAATACCCGGCACGTTGCGGTGGATGTGCAACAAACGATGGGATCCCTCGTGGGAGGGCAGCGCCACCGAGGGGAAGTTGACCGAGCCGAGGGTGGTGCCGTTATCGCTGTAGCGAATCAGCTTTTCGGCCACTTCGCCGCCGATGTTCTCTTGCGCTTCTTCGGTTGAGCCGCCGACGTGGGGGGTCAAAATCACGTTGTCGAATTCACGCAGGGGGGAGAGAAACTCTTCCTGATTAGTGCCCGGCTCGCTGGGGAAAACATCGACGGCGGCACCGGCGAGTTTGTTGTCCGTCAAGGCTAGGCAGAGGGCGTCGATATCGATCACCTGTCCACGGGCGGCATTAATCAACACGGCACCGGGCTTCATCGCCGCCAGCCGTGCGCCGTTCATCATATTGCGCGTGGCCTTGGTATCGGGTACGTGCAGCGACACCATGTCGGCGCAAGCCAGTAGATCGTCGAGCTCGGCAATTTGCTCGGCATTGCCCAGGGGCAGACGGGTGACGACATCGTAAAACTTCACCTTCATACCCAGGGATTCGGCCAGCACACTGACCTGGCTGCCGATATTGCCGTAGCCAACAATACCCAGGGTTTTGCCGCGCACCTCGAAGGAGCCAACGGCAGATTTCTGCCAGACACCGCGATGGGCCTTGGCATTTTTCTCGGGGACACCGCGCATCAGCATAATCGCCTCGGCAATGACCAGCTCGGCGACGCTGCGAGTGTTTGAATAAGGGGCATTAAAGACCACGGCGCCACGCTCGGTCGCGGCCTTCAGGTCAACCTGATTGGTGCCGATACAAAAGCAGCCGATGGCCATTAGTCGATTGGCGCTGGCCAGTACGTCGGCGGTGAGCTGGGTGCGCGAACGAATGCCGACAAAGTGGGCGTCGGCAATTTTGCCCTTCAGCTCGGCATCGTCCAGCGCACCCTTAATGTATTCAATATTGCTATAGCCCGAGGCATTGAGGGAGTCGACCGCCGAGGGGTGGACGCCCTCTAGTAATAAGATACGAATTTTCGATTTATCGAGAGAAACGGAAGCCACAACAATACCTCTTAAGACCAAAAAACGGGCCGACATGGTAACATGGCGGGCTCTGTTACCGCCCTCGATCAACGCTAAAGAGCCCCGCCCCATGAATCAGCAAACCCTGCAAAAACTCCAGACCATCGTCGGCGCAAGTCGGGTTCTCACCGATGCCGACAGCCTGCAACACTACGGCCTCGACCGCACTACGGTGTGGACGGCGGCACCCTGCGCGATCGTATTGCCGGGCAGCATCGACGAGGTACAGGCCATTGTGCGACTGGCGGCCAGCGAAGACCTGGCCATTGTGCCCTCGGGCGGGCGCACCGGTTTAAGCGGCGGCGCGGTGGCGAAATCGGGCGAACTGGTACTGGCCCTCGACCGCATGAATAAGGTGCTCGACTTTAATGCCGTCGACCGCAGCCTCACCTGTCAGGCCGGTATCATCACCCAGCAGTTGCAGGAGTACGCGGAGCAACAAGGGCTATTTTATCCGGTGGATTTCGCCTCGGCGGGCTCCAGCCAAATTGGCGGCAATATCGCCACCAACGCTGGCGGCATTAATGTTATCCGCTACGGCATGACCCGCGACTGGGTGCTGGGCCTGAAAGTGGTGACCGGCAATGGCGATATTCTTGAGCTAAACCGTGGGCTGATTAAAAACAATACCGGCTATGACTTCCGCCATTTGTTTATTGGCTCCGAGGGCACCCTGGGTATTATTTGCGAAGCCACCATGCGTCTCGCACCGCCACCCAAAGACCCGGCGGTATTAGTGCTGGGGGTCAGCGACTTCCCCGCCATTATGGATGTCTTGAAAACCTACAGCGGCGCCCTAACCCTCAACGCCTTTGAGTTTTTCTCCGACCTCGCGCTGGAAAAAGTACTGGCTCACCAACCGCTAACCGCACCCTTTGAACAGCGCACGCCCTATTACGCCCTGCTGGAGTTTGAGCAAAGCACACCCGAGGTTCTCGATACCGCGATGGCGCTGTTTGAAGACTGTGTCGAGGCGGGCTGGGTGCTCGACGGCGTGGTCAGCCAAAATCAGACCCAGGCCAAAAACCTCTGGCGTCTGCGGGAGGACATCTCCGAAACCCTGTCCTTTGCCAAGCCCTACAAAAACGATATCTCTGTGCAAGTCTCACAAATGCCCGACTTTATTCGTGCCGTCGACGAGCTCGCCAGCCAGCGCTACCCCGACTTTGAAGTAGTCTGGTACGGCCATATCGGCGACGGCAATCTGCATTTAAATATTCTCAAGCCCGACGCGCTGAGTGTTGATGACTTTAATCAACAGTGCAGCAGCGTCAGTGTCGAAGTCTCCGAACTGGTGCAAGCCTTTAATGGCAGCGTTTCCGCCGAGCACGGTATCGGCCTGCTGAAAAAGCCCTATTTGAGCTATACCCGCAGCGCCACAGAAATCGCCTTAATGCAGCAGATGAAACGCTTGTTTGACCCGCAAGGCCTACTCAACCCCGGCAAATTAATCTAATGAAAGCGGGAACAAGACCATGAGCTATCAACATCAGTTTATCGACAACAGTCCTTGCGACTTCCCCCCCGGGAAAGTGGTCTGCGTAGGGCTTAACTACGCCGCCCACGTCGCCGAAATGAACAGTAAAAACATCGGCGAGCCACTACTGTTTATTAAACCCGCCAGCGCATTAGCACCAATGCAAGAACCGATACGCATACCGGAGGGCCGAGGCGCCTGCCACTTTGAAAGCGAAATGGCCCTGCTGATTGGCCAGCCCCTAAAAAACTGCAATGAAGAAAACGTTATTGAAGCCATCGCCGGTGTCGGCATCGCCCTCGACCTCACCCTGCGCGACCTGCAAAAACAATTAAAAACAGCGGGCCAACCCTGGGAGAAAGCCAAGGGCTGGGACGGCGCCTGCCCTATTTCACCCTTTGTAAAAATGGAGGAAGTCGCAGACCTGCAAGATGTCGATATTAAGCTTTGGCAAAATGGCGAATTAAAACAAGATGGCAATACTGGGCAGATGCTCACCAAGGTGATAGCACTCATTACTTACATCTCGCAGTTTTTTACATTGCTGCCCGGGGATGTCGTGCTCACAGGTACGCCCGAGGGGGTTGGGCCACTGCAGGCAGGCGATCAACTGAGGCTTGAGCTGGCAGCACTGTTAAATATAGAAGCCGGCAGGGTGATCCAAGGCTAAGCACCTCGATGGGGGAGGTGAGCGCCCCCAGCCCTACCTAGCCCTGACGTTTTTGCAAATGCCCCTGGCGAATCAAATCTTCAACCGCATCGACCAAGGTTTCGCGCACCGGGCGAAACTCCATCCCCAGCTCGGCGCATATTTTTGCATTGCTAATACGCATGGTTTTACCGAGGTGGGAGCGAATAAAATCACCGGCGCCGCTGGGCTGGGTGTAGGAAAGCAATTTAACAACGCTGCTCACCCAGCCGGCGCTCATATCGTGACTCGGCAAACGGTAGTTGCTGTAGCCAGCTCCGCGTAGAAAATCAACAATCTCGCCCATGGTCATGGCTTCGCTATAGCAAATATAGCGGCCCTCGGCATCGCCTTTATCAAGCGCCAGTACGTGGGCATGGGCCACATCGCAAACATCGACCATGCAAAAATTAAGTGCCATCACGCCCGGATAGGTGCCGCTAAGCAGGTCGCGAATCACCTGATTACTACTGTTCAAGCCCGGGCCTACGGCCTCGCCAATGACCATACAGGGGTTTAAGGCAACAAGGTCAAAGCTCCGGGGCTGCTCTCGCATAAAGCCCCAGGCGGCCTGTTCGGCCAGCGCCTTGGAATAAAAATAGGGATTGCGGGCTAAGGAAGACTTAGCATTCCAGTCGGTTTCGGTAAACACGTGCTGATCATTGGGCTCATCGGTAATCGCCGCCAGGGATGAGGTCAGTACCACCCGCTTCACACTGGTCGTTTTAGTGCAGGCCCGTAGAACGTCGAGGGTGCCGTTCACAGCGGGGTCGACCATTTCCTGTTGCGGGCTTTTCGTCTCCAGTAAATAAGGGCTGGCGGCGTGGATCACATAATCACAATCGGCAATGGCGCTATCGAAAGAACCCGGCTCGGCGAGATCACCCGACACCAGTTCAAGTCTTTCGGCGGCACCGGGTAAGCGCAGTAGATAGGCGTACTGGCTATCGTCGACCCCACCCCGCACCGTGCCACGAACCCTAAAACCGCTAGCCAATAAGACACGGATGGTTTGCCCGGCGATAAAACCCGAGGCCCCGGTAACGCAAACCCTTGCTTCAGGTGACACTAACAAACCCTCTTACGCTGTGTGTGTGTGTGTGCGAAAGTAATAATTAGCCTTCTGCCTCGGCCGGCGCGGGGTTGGGCCGACCCGCCATCAGCGAGCCCGGGATGGACGCTATCAAATCTTCGACACTGAACAAGCCATCGTTATCGGTTTTCAGCAGCATTTTTTCTTCCACCGGCTCGCAATAGACCGAGACCCGGCCGCGTTCGACATGGAAGATTTGGCCATTAACATCGGCTGCCGCAGCGGTGCCAAGGTAGGCAACCATGGGTGCGACAAACTCTGGCCCCGGCATCGCCATCAGCGAGTCGTAGCGATCCTGAGTAATCAAGCCAGCATCGAGACGTTTTTTCATACCGTCAATCACCCCTTGGTCGAGGGTCATGCGGGTCGCGGCAATGGGGCAAATCGCATTGGCGGTGACACCGTAGCGGCCCAGCTCCCGCGCCAGTGAACGGGTAAAGCTGACAATGCCGCCCTTCGCCGCTGCGTAGTTAGACTGACCGACACTACCGCGCCAGGCGTCGGAGGCGAAGTTGACGATGCGCCCAAAGCGTTGACCGCGCATCACCTTCGCCGCGTGGTGGCACATATTGTAGTGGCCCTTGAGATGCACGCGGATCACCGTATCCCAATCATCTTCACTGAGGTTCCAGATCATCCGCTCACGCAGCACACCCGCACAGTTCACCACCATATCGACACTATCAAAGGCCTCGACACAGGTGCCGATAATACCCGCCGCCGCCTCGTAGTCATCGACCGGAGCGAGGGCGGAAACCGCTTCACCACCCGCCGCTTTAATTTCTGCCACTACCTGGTTGGCCGGGGCCTCTTCGCCACCCCTACCACCACGGTCGGCACCGGGGTCGGCAACGACCACCCGCGCACCTTGTTGAGCCAATACCAACGCAATTTCGCGACCAATGCCCCGGCCACCGCCGGTGACGATGGCCGATTTACCCTCTAAGTTCATATAAAAACCACTCGCAATACCTGTTTGGGTAAGCCCAAACAAAACTAGGAAGAAACGCCCCCAGACACGTAAGAGCGCACTAATAAATGACTGAACCTCGAGTGTAGCAGTTGCCGCTTAGCGTGCAAGAGCGCGCAGTATTGATCTCTTTAAGCAAGGGCTAAGGGCTATCGCAGCACTGCTGGCCCTGCTGTACTGGCGGGCACTGCACCGTTGCGTAAGAACAGAAAACACAGCAATCGCCGGGCAGAGGTGAGAGCAGTTGCCGGCAGGATTTACATTCGTAAAACCACTGACAGGCATTGGTGGGCATTTGCTCGGTTTTACGGTGGCCGCAGGCCGGGCACCTAATGGTCGATTGCAAAATCATTGGGCACCTCATTCGGCCAGCGTTGAATTTTTTCAGAGTCGCTAGCAATAGCCCTTATTCGGTGGCCATCGACCGCTCAAGGGATTGATGAAAATGCGCCAGCGCCGGTTCATTTTGGCCAATCAGCACTTCTTTCATGGCGCCGCTCAAGTAATTGCGCTCCATGTCTTGCTGCATGGCAATATCTTCGCCATCCACGGTGCGAATCGCCAAATCGATATTTTTATCCCAATAGGCTTTCGCCTTATCGCTGATCACCGGCTCTGGCACGTAGCAGTCAAAATAAATAACGCACTGATCAACCCGGCCCTGCACCGGAAAAACCCGCCAGGTTTCAACATGGTCGGCCTGCATGGTAAAGATGGTGTTGGGGAAAAGCTGGTAGGAAATGGCGGTGTGCTTAACGAAGTCCCACTCACTTTCGGGCCGCTCGCGCAAACTGTCAATGCTTTTGCGCACCACGGCCATCCAGTGATGTAGGCCGTGACCCTCAAAAAGACACAGGTTGCCATAGAAAATCGGCCCCACAGTATCTTTGTGTAGGGTGGCAAAGTGATAGGGCTCTAGAAAAGTATCAATCGGCATCTTCCAATTAATATCCCGATGTAAAACCCGGCTTTGGTAGTGCACATAATTTTGCAGGTCATAACCGGCCAGCTCACCCCGCATACTCGCCAAATGCTGATCCAAGTTAATCACAGCCTCGGGGTCGGGCTGCACCCAAATCATGCCATCGCTCTCCACCAGTGGTAGAGGTGTCAGACCGTGGGCCTCTCTCTCAATACCCGGGAAATTGCGCTGGTCGGGGATAACCTTTAATACGCCAGTGCGGTCATAAGTCCAGGCGTGATAGGGACAGGTAAAGCGCGCCGTGCGCCCGCAACCTTGGGCCACGGGCGCCCCTCTGTGACGACACATATTAATAAAGGCCCGAGCCACGCCATCATCTCCCCTCACCAGCAGTATTGGCAGAGTGCCATGCTCCATGGTCAAGTAGGCACCGGGCTCGGCAATCACCCCTGACAAGCCCATAAATAGGGGATGTTTTTTAAAGACGCTGGCCAATTCACGGTCTAGCCAGCGCTTATCGGTATAGGCCTCTACCTGGGCCCGCTTAACACCGGGTGTGGTCGTGGTCTGGCCACTATCAATCAGCTGCCAAGCCTTTTTAATACGAGCTACCTGCGTTGTGTGATCCACTTCCGATTCCTTATTTTTATTAATATATCAGTCTTCAAAATACAGTCGCAGCGAGGGGAGAATACATAGCTTCGAACCTCTCCGCGCGCGCTCTCCCACCCCGAAAACCTACTCTCAGTTCACCTCGAATAAAGGGCGTATAACTAGCCCACTCGAAACGGGGTCGACGGCCTAAGTTTAAAACAGGCCTGCCTTTATCAGCGCCACAAGTACCCAGAGCAACAATGAAGGGGTACTACACAGCGAGACGACAAGCTCAAATACAAGGTCTTAATGACAGGCTGCAGGGAGAGTATCATGCCACGGCTATCCATTAAAAAACCCCTAGAAAGCATTGCCACTAATGCCGAGCAGAAGCTGGCGGCAAGTCAATCCTCAAAGGACAGTGCCAAAGGGTTGTGATGGGCACCGCGCCAACTTATGACATCGAAACCCTCAGTCCGACAGGCTCCTGGACGCCGCCACGGCAACTGACCTCGCCCTAGGTCCAAAGCTAGGGCAAGAATCCCAGGGTCGATTGAGCGCACTCGCCTCTGCCTATGCTTACACTTAAAACAGACACTGCATATTTCGCCCCAACAGCTCCGCGCTAGTCAAGGCAATAACAAAACGACTATCTCGACTAACATTGCCCTCTAGAAACTTAATCAAAATAAGCATTAAACGACAACGACCTGATCGCAAACAAAAATCGCTAAATACTCTTAATGAGAACTAACGAAAAAATAATCATTCAGACTACCCAGCCAACACACCCTGCTATAAAATTTTTTTACTGCCGCTAAACTGGCAACCGCACACACCTATTGACTTCACGCAAATAAATAAACAGCGATTATCCTCCCGGCAATCATCCCCCGAAAGAATGCCTTAAATAACTCAAAGACATGCGCCTATGTACTACAGCCGCCCCTTTTGAGACGCCTATCGCAGCAAGGTTTTTCTCCTATTTTAATCGCAAATATCTTAATTTAAAATATTCTCGATCATTTAATATCAAATGCATGTCCACCAGGACTGCGGAAAAACCAAGCGCCAAAATACCTTAATTATAATTTCATCAGCAGGGATCGCAATATGGCACGACTATCTTTTAAAAAAGCTTCCACCAGCACCCAGCAACAAAACCCTCTACCAGTCGACAGCCTCTCTAGCAATAAAGCGCCCGCTCTTGCTATCGTTGATCAACCCAGCTTGAACAACGCCGATCTCGATGCCTTAAAACGTTTGGCCAAGGGTGATTTTAGTCATGCCGGTGAGCCCTCAAATTCAGAAACTGGCGAGCTGATTGAGAGTATTCGACTGATGATTGGCAGCTCACTTGGTCAGTCAAAAACATTAATCGCCGAGCTCAACTTCGATGCCGCCACACTCAGTCAGCTTTGCAGCGATGGTGTTGCAGCGGCCACTAAAGATATCAGCGAAGAACTCGCCAACGCCCGCGACACGCCCGAGCGCCTGACATCCGTTGCCGCCGCCGCCGAAGAAATTTCAGTCAATGTTCTCGCCATTGCCGACAATGCCTCCGCTACGCAAAATCGTGTCGATGCTATCTCCAACACCACCCACGAGCTCACCGCAGCAGCCCACGAAATTGCCAAAAATGCGGTACTAGCTCGAAAGATCACCAGCACAGCAGTGACCGATACGGAGCTAGCGGCAAAGCAGTTTGCGCAATTAAAGACGGCCGCAGAAGAAATTAGCAAAGTCACTGACACCATCAGTGAAGTCTCCGACCAGACCAAATTATTGGCCTTAAATGCCACCATTGAGGCGGCTCGCGCTGGTGAAGCGGGCCTCGGTTTCGCCGTGGTCGCCAGTGAAGTTAAGCAGTTAGCCGCGCAAACCCACCTCGCCAATACCGACATAAAAAACAAGATCAACATTATACAATCGGCCGTCAACTCCTCCCTCCAAACCATACAGAGCCTTACCGGTGTTATCACCGAAGTTGACACCGTTGTCACCACTATTGCCGCAGCCGCAGAGCAGCAGTCTCTGGCTACCAATAGTATTTCCGACACACTGGAGGGCACAACGGACGATATCAACACTATCAATATCAGTGTTAATGAAAGCTCTCTCGCTATCAATGAGATGAATGAAAACCTTAGCTCATCCGCCACGATGGCCAATGCGATGAGCGACTTTATGGCAACGATGGCTCATGACAATGAGGCCATGCTCGTCGCTGCCACCAGCAATTTTTCAGAAATCGTCACCCTGCAATCCCGCGGGGAAGATATTGGCCTCTTATACAAGCCCTACACCTTAAACGAAGAGCTCGAACACGCCGACATGACTGAGCAGGGGCTGTTCCGTTTTGGACCGCAGTGGAGCGTATTAGTGGATGATATGGACGATGAGCATTGTAAAATCTTTGCTTACTGCAATGAAATTCATCTCAAGGTAAAACAAGGGGATACTCAGGAAGACGTCCTACCGACCCTCATCGCCCTTGCCGACTACACCGCTTATCATTTCGCCGAAGAGGAGCGCATGATGAAAGCCCAGGCCTATCCCGAATTCACCAGTCAAAAGCGCGCCCACACCAAGCTACTCGCCAACGTCGCGGCAACCATAAAGAACATCAAAGACGGTGTTCGCGTCAATATGGTGGCAGTGATTGTCTTTCTCACCGAGTGGTTAAAGGGACATATTCTCGGTGAAGATATTAAATATGGAGAATATTTTGCAGAGCGAGGCATACAGGTTTAGCGAGTGCGCGTTGCGCTGAGCACACAATATTAAAATCAAAGCACTGACTGTAATTCAGTGCTGAAAAGAACAGCCCTCGTCTTATCGCCGAGGCCGACTTACGACAGAGTAGACCAATGCACCTCACACTCACCGGTTGCTGCCGCTATATAGGCGGAATCACCGGTGATCGTCACGGACAGGTCCATGGTGCGTTGTAAGAGCGCCGTCAAGGTCTGTATATTCTGCCATTCAAACTGATACACAGAGACATCGAGTTGATTGAATTGCGCCTCAGCTTGGGCCCACCAGGCATTCGACTTGGAATTAAAACTGTAAACCTTAACTGCCTGCGCCAGCCGCCTTGCTTTTTTAATTCTGTCCACGGCCGGCTCGCCAACGTCGATCCACATATTAAGCTGCCCATCGAGGGAGTGCGCCCAAATATCGGGCTCGTCCACGGCACTAAGGCCCGCCGTAAACACCAAGTGCTCCTCGGCGTTGATACAAAAAGCCAAGATGCGCACCATCATTCGCTCAGCGGTTTCTGAGGGATGCTGGGCAATGGTTACATTGAGGCTGTCGTAATAATTGCGATTGAGATCAGATAATGAGATTTTAAACTTAAAAATGGTCGGCTTTAATGCCACAAATACATCCTCGACGTTGACAAGGCGGTATTAAACGACGCCTCGACAATACAGGCTATTCATTTCGCCAAACGGGGCTGCGTTTCTCCATAAACGCATCAATACCTTCCTGGGCATCGAGGGCCATCATATTGTCCACCATCACCTCGCCACAGTGCTGGTAGGCATCGCCCAAGTTTTCATCACACTGTTGATAAAAGGCTTGTTTACCCATTTTTAATGTCAGCGCTGACTTACTGGCAATCTTCAGCGCCAGTGCATCCACCGTATGCTCAAGCTCATTCGCTGTCGCTAAATCATTAATAAAACCCATTTCATAAGCCCGCTGAGCCGATATAAAGTCACCGAGCAGGAGCATCTCCAGGGCATGCTTGCGCGACACATTGCGCGACAGCGCCACCATCGGTGTCGAGCAAAACAAACCTAAATTGACACCTGGCGTGGCAAAGCGAGAATTTTCCTCGGCAACGGCAAGGTCGCAGCTGGCCACCAATTGGCAACCCGCCGCCGTTGCCACACCGTGTACTTTTGCAATGACCGGTTTCGGCGACTGGACAATAGCCAACATTAACGCCGTGCAGGTACTAAAGGTCAGCTGCTGAAATTCTCGCTCGGGGTGACGGCGCATTTCCGCCAAATCATGACCCGCACAAAACCCCTTACCCGCACCCGCGAGCACAATAACTTTAACGCCATCATCGGCAGACAATAGCTTAAAGGCACCAAGCAAAGACTGCATACAGTCAATCGACAAGGCGTTATAGGCTGCGGGGCGATTGATGGTAATTCGACCGATACCTCGCTTATCTTTAGCGGTAATAACACTATTCACGACTGCTGTTATCGAAACCACTATTAATACCTCTCGCCCTCGGCGGTGGGTAGCTTAGCGCGAATATCGGCTAACTCGGCGGCACTGAATTTCACCGCCAAGGCCGCCAGGTTTTCCTGCAAACGGGAGAGTTTGCGGGTACCGGGAATCGGAAAAATAGTATCGCCTTGATTCAATACCCAAGCCAACGCCACCTGTGCCGAGCTAATGTTTTTGTCTTTACTAATGGCTTCGAGCAGGGCCAGGAATTTTTTATTGTCCTCTAAGGCTTCCTGCTGAAAGCGTGGGCTGGCAAGGCGGTAATCGTCGGCCTGTAAACTCTCCCGGGATTGAATGGCCCCGGTTAAAAAGCCTCGACCCAGTGGGCTATAGGGCACAAAACCAATCCCCAATTCACGACAGGTGGCGAGAATATCGCCCTCGACATCGCGACTCCACAGCGAGTATTCAGTTTGCAGGGCGGTAATAGTCGCCACTTTACTGGCGCGCTGTAGTTCCTCTGGACTGGCTTCACTGAGGCCTAAGTAGCGCACCTTGCCAGCATCGACCAAATCTTTCATCGCGCCGACCGTGTCTTCAATGGGTACATTGGGGTCGATACGGTGGGCGTAATAGAGGTCAATGACATCGGTATTTAAACGTTTCAGGCTGGCCTCACAGGCTTTCTTGATATAGGCGGGGCTACAATCGAGACCCTTCCAGCCACCGTCGGCATCACGTAAAAAGCCGAACTTGGTGGCCAATACGACGCTATCTCTCTTACCCTTAAAGGCCCGCCCGAGTAACTCTTCATTGCGACCGCTACCGTACATATCGGCAGTATCAAAAAAATTCACGCCCAGCTCGATAGCTCCGTGTAGGGTCGTGATGGACTCGCCCTCGTCACTGCTGCCGTAGAATTCTGACATGCCCATGCAGCCGAGGCCAAGGCGGGAGATCTGCAGGTCGCTGTTGCCCAGTTGAAAGTGGTCCATGCTGTGCTTCCTTGTTTTGTTAAGTGCTCGCTAGGTTGCGCTTCACGCGCTGGCAAAATTCGGGTCAACCGGCGCACCCGCCAAGTCGGTTTCAAAATAGCGGCGAATAATATGCGTATCGGCCTCAAAAGCCATCTCGGGAAAGTCCCCGGTATAGGGAAACCAAGCCACCTCTTCCATGCCGTCTGCCGCCTGTAACTCGCCACCAATGACGTCGGCCAATAACACCGTGACCAATGAATGGATATTGGGCGACAGATAATTCGTCACCACGCTGATAATCGACTGTACGCGAATATCCAGCGTGGTTTCTTCCTTCACCTCGCGCACCGCCGCACTTAGGTAGTCCTCATGAAACTCAACATAGCCACAGGGCATGCACCACTGGCCGTGGCCCAGGCTTTTAGAGATGCGCTTGCCCAAGACAAAGCGGCCCTTATCGACAATTAACACCGCAATCGCCGGCTGCGGGTTTTTGTAGTGCACCGCAGGGCAGGCCGTACAGGAAGCGCGAACACCGCCCGCCACCACCTCGCTGATACAGGGAGCACCGCAACGACTACAATAGCGCTCGCGCTGAGCGTCCTCGGCGGCGCTAATCATCGGCTGGTAGGCACTGAAAACTTGTTGTGGCTGCATGGTAGCGGGCTTCGACAATTTGTTATTATTTGCGCCTAGCCTAGCAGTCTTGGCCGCTGAGATCACCTCCAGCGCCGGAGTCTGATTTTCATTCCGCCGACGACGGCAATAGATCTACCGGCCCACAGCAGGGTTCGAAGGAAGCACAAGCTATGAAATACAGCGATCTGCGCGATTTTATCGCCTTTCTCGAAAAGCGCGGTGAATTGAAACGCATCAGCGTCGAGGTTGACCCCAATCTTGAGATGACGGAAATTTGCGACCGTGTCCTTAAAGCCGGCGGCCCCGCTCTGCTGTTTGAAAACCCCAAGGGCTACAGCACGCCGGTACTGGCCAATTTATTCGGTACCCCCGAGCGCGTCGCCCTGGGCATGGGTCAGGAGAGCGTCGAGGCCCTGCGCGAAGTCGGTAAGTTACTCGCCTTTTTAAAGGAACCCGAGCCGCCCAAGGGCATTAAAGACCTCTGGGACAAGCGCGAATCCTTCAAGCCGGTACTGAATATGGCCGTTAAGGTCGCCAAGAAAGCGCCCTGCCAGGACATTGTCCTAGAGGGCGATGCCGTCGATTTAGGCCAACTACCGAT
This sequence comes from Gammaproteobacteria bacterium 53_120_T64, assembly GCA_002162815.1. Taxonomy (GTDB): domain Bacteria; phylum Pseudomonadota; class Gammaproteobacteria; order Pseudomonadales; family Porticoccaceae; genus Reddybacter. The sequence continues at coordinate 13,704 of MAAT01000038.1, forward strand.
TCAAACCTGCTGGCCCGAAGACGCCGGGCCATTAATCACCTGGCCATTGGTGGTCACCCGTGGGCCGGAGAAAGAGCGGCAAAACCTCGGCATCTACCGCATGCAGGTGATCGGAAAGAATCGCGTGATTATGCGTTGGCTGGCCCAGCGCGGCGGTGCACTGGATTTTCGCGAGTGGCAGGCCGCCCACCCCGGCGAACCCTTTCCCATCGCGGTGGCATTGGGCGCCGACCCGGCGACGATACTCGGCGCGGTCACGCCGGTGCCCGACTCCCTCTCGGAATACGCCTTTGCCGGCTTGTTGCGCGGCGAAAAAACTGTCGTCACCCAATGTCTCGGCAATGACCTACAAGTACCCGCCAGTGCCGAATTTATTCTCGAGGGCCATATTGCCCCCGACGATGAGGCCGACGAGGGCCCCTTTGGCGACCACACCGGCTATTACAATGAGGTCGAGCGCTTTCCGGTGATGACCATCGATCGCATCACCCACCGCCGCGACCCCATCTACCACAGCACCTACACCGGGCGCCCACCCGATGAGCCGGCCATCCTCGGCGTCGCCCTCAATGAGGTCTTCGTGCCCCTGCTACAAAAGCAGTTTCCGGAAATTGTCGACTTCTACCTGCCGCCAGAGGGCTGCTCCTATCGCTTCGCCGTGGTCACCATGAAGAAGCAATACCCCGGCCACGCCAAGCGGGTAATGATGGGGGTCTGGTCTTTCTTGCGCCAGTTTATGTACACCAAGTTTATCGTCGTCACCGATGAGGATGTCGATGCCCGCAACTGGGAGGATGTGATCTGGGCGATGACCACGCGCATGGACCCGGCGCGAGACACGGTGATGATAGAAAACACCCCCATCGACTATCTCGACTTCGCCTCGCCGGTCTCCGGCCTCGGTTCAAAAATCGGCTTTGATGCCACCAATAAGTGGCCGGCGGAAACGCAAAGGGAGTGGGGTAAGCCCATCGCCATGTCGGCGGAAGTCAAAAGCCGAGTGGATGATATTTTGGCGGGACTGGATTTATAAGCGGGGAAAGACGTGAATAGTGACGGAGGCTTGTCACTATTCACGTCGTTAGAAAGGTAAAAACTTAAATCGAGATAGTCATATTGAGCGTAGCAGTTAAATCGTAAGTCGCGCCACTCCCCCCTCTTCGCGCCACATCACCACTGGTGGCATCGCCATCATCAAATTCGTTGTCATAGCGCTGAGCAACATCGCCGGGAACATCCTGGCTCAGTATTTTCGTTTCACGGACCCCGTTACCCCAAGTACCTGTTGAAATTGAACTGACCAGGCCCCCATAGGTATGGGCAGGAGGTGCCGCGGCGTCGATCACACTCGGGTCACCGGGAATAATCCCCGCATAGCGCAGGTGAGACCAAACGTTGCAAGACTCTTCAGCTGTATTACAAAGCCCACCGGCAATGCGACCATTGCCATTGCCCGCCACGGCACCGGGATCGAGGGCCGTAATATTTGAGATATCCCCCGGCAAACCTCGATAGGTATCCTGAAAAGTATAAAAAGCGCCGCGATAACTCTCCATTTGTTTAACGAAGTTTTTATATTTGGCATTATCGATTAGCACCTGACCTTTTAATACACCGCCTAGAATCAGACCGATAATCACCAACACAATGGCGATTTCAACCAGGGTAAAACCCGACTGTTTATTCTTATTGACTGTCGAAAACTGACGCTCCATAAACACACTCCATCACTACTATAAAAAAATACGGTGAAGACAAAACTGTCTTTTACAGCCTGCCCACCCTGCTTGAACACAACGGCACGCACAGTAGTTGGCTTTTCTTATCGCTTCAATGTAGCGCGGGCGCTAGCTTTGACGAGCGTCACAAAGCGCTGGGCTTATTCGACATAGTTAGACATTGGTCACGCAATTCCCAGGCTACCTGCAAGTACACAGCGACGCTGATCACAAACACCAAACGGTTGCCCACTGACTGCCTCGTTAGCATCGCCCAAGGGTCGACCGAGTACACAATCTGATCGGCACCACTAACAGTCCGTAGAAACATTCCTGCAACGACCAAGGACATAAAGCGGTTTCGATACCAGCCATAAATACTCGGCGGAGACAGAAAAAGCGCGCGGCAAGCCGATAACGATGATGGCAGAGCTGAAAGTCCAAATTGGCAATATTATGGCGGGCGAAATTGATAGGCCGATAGAAGGGTAATACCGCAGGGCCTCGACTAGCCCTGCTGCTGGCCCCTCAGTGGAGGCGCCGAGAACACTTAAATCGTGATAATAAGGTCGTGGCTTGTGGCTAGGTCGTAAGTGGCGTCAGTACCGGTATTGCGCGACACGCTGCCACTGGTGGCATCACCGTCGTCAAATTCATTGTCGTAACGCTGAGCCACATCACCGGGTATGCCTTTACTGTATATTTTGGTTTGCGTGATACCATTGCCCCAATCGCCGGTGGCAATGGTACTCACCAAACCACCGTAGGTATGGTTAGGCGGTGCAGTGGCACCGGTCAAGCTTGGGTCACCGGCAATAATACCGGCATAGCGTAAATGGGACCACACCGTACAAGACTCTTCGTCTGCTGTAGTGCACTCATCACCCTCGATAAGACCATCGCCGTCGCCCGCTTCGGCAGATGCATGGAGGACGGTGATAATCGCCAAATCACCCGGCAGCCCCCCGAAGGTATCCTGAAAGGTAAAGTAAGCGCCGCGATAACTCTCAATCTGTTTAACAAAGTTTTTGTACTTGGCATTGTCAATCAGCACCTGGCCCTTGAGTACACCACCGAGAATCAAGCCGATAATCACTAATACAATGGCGATTTCAACCAAGGTAAAACCCAACTGTCGCCCGCTTGCACTTATAGAAAACTGGCCGCTCATAAGCACGCTCCCATTCAATACAAAAAATAAAGGGAAGTCAGCCTTGTCTGCCCGTTTTGTCGCCCTTTGTGGCGTCAACAATGATAAAGGTAGATGGCTTTATAGCAGTCTTCAAGTAGCGGGCTAGCCAATAAGGCCTTGGCCTAATGACCGCCGACCAGTGGTCGGCATGCTCCCGCTCGACAGCGAATGATGCGGCCGTTTTAACACACTAGAAAAGGAGGCTGAAAACCTAGCCATCCCCAAGCGGCACACCCTCGTGCGCCAGTAGCCAGCGCTTCGCGTCCAAACCACCGGCAAAGCCCGTTAGCGAACCCTTACTGCCAATAATACGGTGGCAAGGTATAACAATCGGAATCGGGTTTTTATTATTTGCCATGCCCACCGCGCGTGCCGCTGTCGGCTGGCCGATGGCACTGGCGAGCTGCCCATAGCTGGCCGTGGTGCCGTGGGCAACTTGCTGTAACTGAGCCCAGACGCGCCGCTGAAAATCACTGCCCTGTAGACTCAGGGGCAGGTCAAAGGTCTGTAAACGGCCATCAAAATAAGCATTTAATTGTTCACTGGCTAGAGCCAGCCATGCCTTACCCTGGCCTCTTTCTGGTTGACGGGTAGATGGTAGTGGCGTGCTGTTATTGGCGAAGCGGATTTCGGTAAGACCCGCGCTATTCGCCAGTAGCGTCAGGCGGCCAATCGGGCTGTATAAATACGACCAGGCGCTGACGCGTTGCGCAATTTGAGGTTTTTCATTGCTAGGCATTAACATTGACCTTAGAGGATAGAGGGTAACGCTTTTGCTTAAGCCTCGGTGTTGAGCTCCACACTGTCGCCAAGTGCAATATCACCGCCACTGATGACTCGGCAACAGGCACCACCGCGCCAGTCGGGGATGAGGGCCTTCAGTAAACCCGGCTTGGCGTCCTCCATGCGCTGGCAGGGGTCGGTCTCGCGCGTGACTTTCAGCCGTAAATCACCTATCTCGATAATGTCACCCACCGACGCAGAGCTAAAGCTAACACCCTTAACAAAAAGATTGGCGCGCCGTGTCGTCCAGTGCAAATCGAACCCTAGCTCATCACAGGCTAGCTGCCAATCCTCAACACTGAGTACCGTCACTTGGCGCCCGTGGGGGTGGCCCCGGTAGTCGTTTTCAACCCCGCGCTCGGTACTAACTTGCGCCTGCTCGGTGATGTGCATTTCACCCTTCGATTTTAGTCGATAGGCGATGCCTACTAGAGTTGCCATGTAACTGCCTGCCCTACAATAAAATGAATGCCCGCCATTTAACAAAACCCTTAGGCTTATGTCATCCTCTACCGCCCGCTCGCCACATAAAATTCCAAGGTAGGCCAACATAATGAAAATTGACATCATTTCCGATCTCGTCTGCCCCTGGTGTTACATCGGCAAAAAAAACCTCGAAGCGGCCATGGTCCTGCGCCCCAACATCGATTTCAACGTTCAGTGGTTCCCCTATCAACTGCACCCCGAGGCCCCGCTAGAGGGCTACAACTACCGAGTGAGTATTGAAGAAAAATATGGCAAGGCGCGCATCGAGGCGATGTTTGCGCAAATTACCGTGGCCGGCAGGGCCGCCGGTATTGTCTTTGATCTCGACGGCATTGAGCGCGGCGCCAATACCCTCAATGCCCATCGCCTACTCGACTTCGCCTTTCGCGCCGCTGGCTCAAGCTTACAAAACGATCTCAGCGAGGCTCTATTTAATGCCTACTTTTGCCAACAGCGAGATATCGGCAAGACCGAGGTGTTGAGCGCCATCGCTGCAGAAGTCGGCATGGACAAAAGTAAAGTCAGTGCCTACTTAAACGGCCAAGCCGACGTCAGTCATGTGCAACAGCAAGTGGCCTCCGCCCGCCAGCAGGGCATTAACGGCGTACCCTCGTTCAGCCTAGAGGGGCAATTTTCTCTCAGTGGCGGCCAGCAAAGCGAGGTCTTTCTGCGCGCTATTGACCGCCTCGCGGCAAAAACCCGCAGCACCGACAATGCCCGCTAAAGACTTTAACCTCAGTTGCCCGCTGACTTATCAAAGCGTCGCTACAAGGCATTAAGCACTAAGCAATCGAGTTCATCCCGGGCTTTTAACAGAAAGTCGTCGGCATTGAGCTGCCCCAGTAGGCGCCCACGTCTAATATAAAGGTGGTCAATATAACGTCCGCCCCTGAGCTCGACAGCGGCTTTATAGTCATCGATAAACTGTTGTTTAAAACCACTATTAAAGGTTGAAAAAAGCACTACGCCTTTATCGGATAACTTATTGTTTGCGACGAACTGCCACGCCGGTGGCGCCGGGCTTCCGAACCATATCGGGGCGCCAATAAATACGATATCGTAGCCTGAAAGATCCACCTTCTGAGGTTTTATACGCGCAAACTTATCCTGGGAATCCACCACGGCATTGAACAAACCGGCAATACCAACAGGATAATCCTCGGCTTTAATTGGCAATAATGCCGATTGGTAATACCGGGAGATTTCACGCGCCAACAATTTCGTATTACCTGAGCGCGAAAAATAAACCACCAACACCTTATCGCCCGATATTTTATTCCCTATAGCAGCCGCTGCGATAGAGGGGCGCGGCGCTGTCAATTTACTTGACGTCAGCACTTTATTTTCTGCCCTGACCACATCACTTGACAACAATAGCTCCGCAGCCAGTAACAAAAACATTCTCTTTAACACCGTCGTAGTGTCGTCATTTTTTCAATCGATTCTATTTAAGATTTTAATCAGTGGAATCTTTAACGGCTTTAAAGCGAAGACGAACGTAATCGGCAACCCATCCATCATTTTCGCTATAAAGCGTGCCGACAAGCCTTACTTTAACCTGTGTGAAAAAGCGCTTTTTTTGCTGTGCATTAAGATCCGCACAAATACTATCGGCAAACACCGCCAACCATTGCTCTATACCACTCGCCAGCGGCGTCGGCCGGGAGATGCGTTCGATACTATCAACGCGAAATCCGGTGCGCTCTAGAAGCCGACGATAATCACTTTCACTGGGGAAAAACCAAGGGTTATTAAACGTACCAAAATCTTTATTTTCAGAAAAGACGTCTGTCATGGCTTTTAATAAAGCCGAAATATTACCCTGCCCTCCCATCTCGGCAACGAATCGACCCTTTGCTTTCAAGGCGCGATAAACACCCTCAAGCACCGCCTCTGGATCTAACATCCAGTGCAAAGCGGCATTACTAAACACCGCATCGAAGTGATTGGAAAATTCGAGTTTATTACCATTCGCCAGCGCGGCCGAAAGACCTCTAGCCTTTGCGGCCGATACCATACTGGGGCTCGCATCGACACAGCTTACCAGACAACCTTGCGCCGAAATATATTCAGCCAGTTGGCCGTCGCCACACCCCAAATCGAGAATTGACTCGCCAGCCACAGGGGCAAGTAAGCTCACCACCTCGGTGGCCATACTGGAAACAAAGGCCGCATGCTCGGTATAAGCAGAGGCCTGCCATTGATTATTTTTCATTAAATAGTAACCCAAATACTTCTTCAATTACTTTAATTTCGACGCCCATATCGCCAACTTATGGCGCATGGTTTGCTGCGAGATGGTCGCTTCTGGGATCGACTGAATCACCTTGTCGTGTACCAATAGGCGATAGATATATTCAATTTTATCATTCGCCGAATCGGTGGCTTCAAATTCAACGACGCCACGAGTCTCACCGTATTTAACGCCCTCGGCTATCGCCTTTTTGATCAGTTCTTTTTCATTCTTGAGTTTTTTCATCGCCTTACTCCCTGTTATCGCGACCCAGCGTTGATGCAATTCAAACCACCACTGAGCCTACTGTTCGCCCTCTGCTCAACATCGAAATAGCGAGGGGGTTTCGAACCATTCACACTAAAAACCTACCACTTTAATGACTCACATTCGCCCTACTGTTAATTAGTCGAATAATATATTCAACGAACCATAATCAGAGTCGAAGAACAACGCAAGCAGGCTTTTATTTCACTCATCGTGGTGATCACTCGCCACTCCGTGAACCCCAACTAACACTCAATAGGGTAATGCACAGCCAACCACAGGGTTTCGATCTCGGGGTCGGTCCAGCTCACTCGGTGTTGGCAATGGGCCGGTATATTCAAATGCTCACCTGCCCTCAGTCTCACCTCGCTGCCATTTTCATAAGCAATCAGCGCCTCGCCCTTGAGCACCACCACCCACTCATTGACAGGCTGATCGTACCAGCCAATGGCCGGACTGGTGTGGCCCTTTGATACAATACGCTCAATCGACAAACCCGGCGCTGCCAGCAAGGTATCGACGCGCTCCTCTTCAAGATCGCAGGAATTGTACTGAAAAATATTATCGACCATGGTCATTTGCCTAGATTTTATCGCCGCTAACCGGCGCAGGTGAGTATTGTTGTCGTCTACAAACTATGTAAGCATGGGACAAATAACAAGGCGCTGCCCTGTCGGCTTTAAACCCCTTGCCAGCCTAAAAACAATAACAGCATGGCTAAAGCCCCATAAAATAACAAAGCGCGACAAACACGTTTAATTCCCAACAGATTACTACAATAAATGGAGAAAATTATGTCAGGTATTCTTGCCAATAAAGTCGGACTGATCACCGGTGCTGGTTCAGGTATAGGCCGTGCCACCAGTCTTATCTTTGCCGCCGAAGGTGCCAAAGTGGTGGTCGCAGACGTCGATGTCGATGGCGGCCTCGCCACGGTTGAAAGTATCAAAAAGGCCGGGGGCGAGGCGCTGTTTGTACGCTGTGATGTCACCGACTCAGACAGCGTTAGCGCGATGATAAAAGCCTGTGTTACTCACTACGGCAAACTCGACTGCGCCTTCAATAATGCCGGTGTCTCCGGAAAAATGGCCAACACGGTGATGTGTACCGAGGAAAATTTCGACCTCAATATCGCTGTCAATCTAAAGGGTGTTTGGCTCTGCATGAAGCATCAAATTCAACAGTTTCTCGACCAGGGCAGCGCTGGCGCCATTGTCAGCACCGCCTCCATTGCCGGACTCGTCGCCGCCGCCTACGCCCCGGCCTACGGTGCCGCGAAGCACGGTGTTAACGGCCTAACGAAGTCAGCTGCTATTGAGTTCGCCAAGAAAAATATTCGCGTCAATTCCGTCTGCCCCGGGGTTATCGAAACACCGATGGTTGCCCAGGCCGGCTCCGATTCAAAAATGATCGACGCCCTCATTGCCGCAGAACCCATCGGCCGCATGGGTCAGCCCAGTGAAATTGGCCACGCCGTTGCCTGGCTCTGTTCCGACAAAGCCTCGTTTGTCACCGGCCACTGCATGCCCGTTGACGGCGGCTACGTCGCACAGTAAAGCGGCCATACCAACCTGAGCGAAGGGACACGGTGATAATCGCGCCCCTTCGCCGACAGTACGACTAGAGTTCCAGCGCATACGCCAAACTGGCATTCGTTAGCCACGCCTGATTTTTTCGACGCGACTGAAATTTTAAATAGACATGTTGCTTGAGGCTCGCTTTGTTAGAAAAGCTAAAGCCCACATCAAAGCGATTCATCGTGTATTTCTTTTCATCAATATTGTAGAAAAGCTCATTACTTAAAAATGGCCTCACACTATCAAACCAGAGTTTTTTTGATTTTATTTTTAGCCTTAAACGACTTCTTTTAGCATGGGGTTTATTTTCTCGCGAGCGAAATTCCACCCGCTCCCTTATTGAAAAACTGATTGCCGATAAAAAACCATCATTGGCCAGCGCAAACTTTTTCTCTGCCTGTAAATATAGCCTATCCTCACGCAGCCAACGACTCAAGCGCGACTGTTTCTTGATACCTCGGTAGTGCAACGCTAGAACCAACCCCTCAGACCCTTGAACTTGCACGCCAAGATCCCCGTGCCGATAGACAAGCTCATACCCGTCTGTCGCTACGCGAACTTCAGCAGCGGCACGGACAAAGTGATCGACAGCACGACCAGCCCTTAACTTTGCTTCGACACCTGAAGACGATGCCAGCGAACTGACTAGCATTCCAAAAAACAACATGACCGATGATATTATTTTTTTATTCTTACATTTAATTAACAGCAACTATTTGTTTTTTCCTATTTTTCTTTGCCGTTCTTTTTGCAACTGTTTTTACGAAAAGGTACATGCCACTTAGCCACAGCACCAAAAGAACAATTGCAGCCGGTAGAAAGACCATTAACGTCACTTTCTTATGGAAAAAAGAGCCGTCATGCAAGGCCTCAATAAAGTCGGACCGCCGGTATGCAACCTGCAATATTTTTAGCGTGGCGTGATCTAGCTGGATTTCCCACTGATTATTAGCCCGTATTTTTACCACGCCCTTATTCGGCCGTACATCCAGGCGATCAATGTCGCCCCAACTCGTTATTTCCGCCTGCTCGACGCCCATTGCAACATGGAGTATCTCCTCAAAACTAACGCTGGGGGTTTTTTCGACGCCGCGCACCGTCGCCGGCTGAATCCAAGTAAATTCCTTTTTCAGCAATAATAGCGAGCCACTAACAATAATGATAAACACCGGGATCGCACATACCATGGAGCCCCAGTAGTGCGTCTTCCGATTAATTTTATTCCAATTAACACTCATTAATTTCTCTTTTTTCATGCTTCGACTTTCTCTTCCAGACGTGGGCAATCAAGGCCACCGGAAGGAAAAACCCGAGTGCCAAGTGCAGGTATTCAAGGATCTCTCGAAAGTCATCATGGACGATGTAATACAGTAAATAGGCACTAATCATTAGCATGGATAGCAGCGTGACGAGGACCATTCCAGGGATTCTTGCACGCTGAAGTTTCCAGGTATATTGCACATGGGCACCGAGTAAGAAGCCAAAACCGAGCATCATGGCAAAGGCGGCGGCCGCGTGTATTTGCAGCACCGAAAATTGCCAGGGGTGCCTCATCGGGCCAAACTCCCCATCCAGGACAAACCACGTTTTCAACACAAAAAAACTCATGCCGCTGCACCAGGCCATCGCGAATAAAGCGTACAACGCGTATTTGAACGGCGCCTGTATCGTGCCATCGAGCATTGTTATAACGACCTTATTGCGCCGTCGTCACCGACGATTACGGCACTCGCGCACATCGACTGTAAAATCTGTTTTACATTATCAGCGAGTAGAACGACCTTCGTCAGTGCATCCGCGATCACACAACTCTGCGCATAAACAGAGACACTCTGCTCCGACAACAACATCTCCCTCGTCTCGGGGTCGATAATTGCGCTGTGGCCTGGCCCGAAATAATAGGCTGCCGTCGTCGCCACTGCAGCGCTCTTCATCAACACATCTACCGTACTATTCGCAGCCTGATGATGGGTTTTAATCGCCACGGTTTTCCCCTGCCAGCATTTCATCCGCAAATCACCCCCGGCATTGATTACCACATCATCGACCTCATCCTGTATCGACAGGAAAGCCTGGTCGACGGCATAGCCTTTCGCGATGCCGCCAAGGTCGAGTAACAGCGGCCGCTTAAAGTGCAGCTTATTTTTTTCTAAACAAATATCCTGCCAGCTACCCCGCCCTGCTATCACCGTGTGTATCTGTGGCAGCAAGCCGTTTTTGACCAGCTCAGGGGCAATGCTAAGATCGTAACGACCCGCCGTTAAGCGGCTCAGCAGCATTGCCGAACCCAGTACCGCCGCCATATCGTCCGATATTTCACAGCACCGATTGGCCGCCTCTCGGTTGAGGTAACTCAGCTCACTCTGCGGGTCATGAAAACTCATCCGTTTTTCTAGGGTTGCCATTTTTGAAAATGCACGATCGCTCAAGCCCATGAGTCTGTCCTCACCAAAATCGGCGCGCAACTGCACACTGACATAAGTGCCAAGTAGGGGCTTACAACGCTTGATAGATAGCATAGGAAGTACAGCAGCTGTCGGCTAAATGTGCCGAAGTACCTGATCCCAAGTATGAACCCAGCGGTTAACTCCGTCGGTAACGTGGCGACAGGAAAGGGTTGCTCCTGAAATATTTTTAATTTGTTGATCCAGCTTTAGATATTCCTCATTGCCCCGACCCAAAAATTGCGCCAACCACTTCGGGTGTTTTATCTCATCACCGTAGGTTTCTCGGTAGGTCAGTACCTCTAAACCCACCACCTTGCCAGCGGCATCCAGGGCCACGGCCATATCAATCATTTCGTGCTTGCCAACCACCTGATCGATAATAAACCAGCCACCCTCTGCCGTTTTCCATGCATTTAAGCGACGACGGCTGACGCGAACATTCGAGGCCTTGGTGATGGCTTTCATCTGCGCCTTAGTTAGCTCGACATTGATCGGCACCATCGACACATCCGCCCACAGTGCCTGCCGGGCTTGTTCAACCGTCAGAAAAGTCTCCGCATACAGCGGTGCAAGCGGCGCCTGTACCAGACCCAGTAACACAGCCACTTTGGCCAAAGCCCCTGCTCTCATCCCTTAATACTCATAGCCATAGATCAAACCGACATGGTATTGCTCGTGCTCATCCCAATTTTTACTGCCTTCAACATAGGCGTGCCTGGAACCGCCGCCCTGAACCTGAAACAAGATCCCTGCGGTTAACCACCAGTTCTTTTCCGCAAAGTGATAGGTGGGGCCAATATATTCACCGTATTGGTGACGCGAACCCACTCGAAAGTTTGTTAAATCAAATTCTGAGGGCTGTAAACCGGGCTCATCGTATTCACCGGTTTCTGTATTAAAGGGACTGAGGTGATCCTGTTGACGGCGATATTCAATGCCGACAAAATGTTTCGGTGCGACGCGATAGGCCAAACCGACGCTGAGATCAAAGGCGATTTCTTCCTCGAGGACACCGGGCGATTTGCGGCGTTCGAATTCAGCCTTCACATTGGCCGCCAGTGTCAGCTTATCGTCGATCCAGTTTTTCTGGAAATACACCGTGCCGGTGTAAGAGTTTTGACTGATATCCGCGCCATCTAAACGATACTGCTCCCGCCTTTCATAGCCCAGGCCCAATGACAGCCCCGCCCAATCTTTATAGGGGCTATAAAGATTGTATTTCAACGCCACTTCGAAGCCGCCGTACTGAGTATCTTTAAAGCGCCCACCCTCGCCACCCTGGGTATCAAATACCGGCTGTAAATCGCGGTCATTGACGGAATAGTCATGGTGAAAAATCAGAATTTCTGCGCCAATCGTCAGTTTATCGGTGATGCCGTATTCTATCTCCGGGCGTATATCATGAAATTCATAGTCCCCCGAGTGCTTGCCCACGCGAATCGTATCGCTGAGCTTAAATTCGAAACTACCCTGGGGTCGTGTATCCGTACCCGTGGTGTAAACCCATAAATTTTCTTCTGCCATTGCCGGCCCCGCAACAAGGCCTGCCACCAGCAGAGCCTTCGCCAATCTATTTGTTCTCATGTTTTTCCTTCACTTAAAACAAGCACAACCTTCCTCACTACCGAGAAGATACGAATACAAATGATAATGATTGCTATTCGCATGTCAATCTCTTTTTCCTGCTAACACACCCCTGACAAGCCACTAACCACGAAGCCCATCTTGTATCGCCAACAATGTTGAGACCCTTCGCGGTGTTATGTGGTGTGGTGCAAGATTGCTGTTCAGCAGATGCTCTACTGTGGCGCTTCACAATCTTCTCAGGTGTTATGAATGTCCATTACCCAGCAACAGCGGCAATCCAATAGCCGTACCTTCCTTGCCATCTTTGGTGCATTCTTTTTATTACCGGGGCTGGGGCTTCTCGTGTTTCAGGCAATTCCCAATCTTCACCGGCTTTTTTCCGCACAAAATCTCGGCGCCGACGAATTCGAAGCCATCGTTGCCGCGGCTATTGTCGGGCTTCTGTTTAGTCTGATCGGTGGTGGCGCGGTCTACTGGGGGCTGAAAAAGCCCCGCGATAAGGTCGAACTTCTCGACGGTGACAGCCCTTGGCTGGGGCGTAAGAAATGGGCCTGCGCCTCGATTAAAGACAGCTTCGCCCTCACCGGCGGCCTGACTTGGGGCATTGCCGTTTTTTGGAATTTAATCACCGCACCCGCTCTACTGGCCTTTTCCGAGGAACTCAACAAGGGCAATGAGTTAATTTACCTCGTCTTGGCCTTCCCCCTGGTTGGCCTCTTCCTGGTTATTCAGGCCATTCGTAAAACCCTCGACTGGCGACGTTTTGGGCAAATGACACTGACAATGGCACCCTATCCCGGCGCCATTGGTGGCGACGTGGCCGGCACTATCCACTTGCCCACAGCACTACCTGCCGGCACCCCCTTTACCGTTGCGCTCGACTGTGTGCGCCACTACACCCAGGGCAAAAATTCCAGCCAGAGCGTGGTCTGGCAACACCGGGGGCTCTTCGAAGCACAGCAGAGCAGCCGCTCGACACAGTTGCCGTTTTTATTTGCGGTGCCTGCCGACTTGCCTCCATCCAGCTCTGCCGATAGCAGCTACCATACCTGGACATTGGCCGTTAAGGCCGAGCTCGACGGTATCGATCTCGTGCGCCAACTCGAGGTACCGGTCTTCCCAACGGCGGAAAAAGCCAGCGCTTCCTTACGCCTCAACCTTAAAGCAGTAAGCGACATCGCCAGCAATGCGGCGGCCTTATTCGCCAATAACACCGGGCCAGAACAGGCCATCGTCGGCGATCATAAAAACAAGGGCTTTGGCACAGGGGTTTTGATTGGTTTAGTGTTTTTAGCCATCGGCATTGGTCTGGCCTATTTTATTGGCCACTTGCAAAATGAAACCGCCCTCATTGGCTTTGGCGCACTGTTTGGCAGTATTGGCCTCGCCATATTTTCTTATTCTATGCTCGGCTACTTCCGCCGCTATTATCTGCGCCTCGCCAAACCCTTGCTGGAATGCCGCTATAAAAGCCTCTTCGGCGGCAAGCTAGTGACGCTAAATTATCAGCAAATAAGCGCGGTCACCACCGAGAGCCGCGGCTCCATGACTGTCGGCAATAAGCACTACCAATTTTTCAATCTCGGCCTAGCATTTAAGAACGGGGAATCCCTCCGTATCGGCGAGCGCTTTAGCCGCCAGCAGGCAGAAAAAACTGCCGCCGCTCTCGCCCAACAACTCGGCGTTGCCGTGACAGAAAAATCAACGAGACCCTCCAGGCTTCATCAATAAGGCACGCCGGAGATGCCTTGCCAAGACACCTCCGGGCAAAAAGTTGTCAAGTACTGGCCCTGTGTACCTTGACTTAACTCACAATCCCTAAAGGGCAATGGCCTGCCTCTTGCGGCGATGGCAACGTGGGCTAAGCTTATACGATAAATATTTACCACAAACAGAACACGACGAGATCGTCTCGCCAAGGAGGGTTGCAATGAAAACAATTAAGGGGCTGCTATTAGTTTGGCTCGGTGTCGAGATCTATATAAGTTATAGCGTTGTTATTCACGATTTCAGTTTCTCCGCCCTGCTGGCTCTCGGCTTCAGTATTGAGCTTGCCCTCTGCGCAGCACTGTTTAGCTTACTCGTCTATATTCTCGATAACGCACTGTGGTTAGCCCTTACCTGCTTTACTCTGGTCGCTATTTTCGGGCCGGCAGGGGTGGTTATTTACGTGCTATTAAAATCGAAACTGGCTAGCCCGCCTTTGATAGCACAAACAAACACATAGCCAGTATCGGTCTGGAAAACAGTTCTGCCTAAGCTCGTTTCCTCAAGCCTTTTTCACAGGACTACCGGGGTTGATCCCTAGATTTACACCCTAGATTTACACAATAAGCCGCAGTCAATCTTCGACTTTGTGCATTGACTAAAGCCGCCCTGCCGCTGGCCTTATTCCCACCTCACTCTCTATCAACCAGCAAAATCTTTAATCGCTCGCAATAATTGCCGGCAGCTAATTTGCCCCACCAATTTGCCATTTTCTACAATCGGTCGGCGTCGGTGTTTATGTTTCAGCATTTCATCGGCGACGGTAATAATGTCCTCTCCCGGGCGATTGACCGCGACCTCTTTTGTCATCACGTCGGCAACAGGGGCCGCCCCGGGGGTATCGCCGTTATACACGGCACTGACAATAGCTTGCATACAATCGAGTTCCGAGAGCATGCCCACCAGCTGGCCCGCATCGTCAACCACCACGACACCCGACACCCTGTTCTCAATAATCACCTGAGCCGCCGCAGAGATCGCAATACTCTGATTGACGGTTCTCGGCGTCCGCATGTATTCCCGCACTTCAACAGATTTGGCCATAGTTAACCCCTTCTTATGTTTTATTTCACTCTCACTACAGCATAGCCCGTCCTAGGAAAACACACATATTTAAGCCTGCACTAGGCGTCCCGAGCGTGAAGCCATACACTACGGATCATGACAGCTCTCGACCAAACCCCAGTCACTCAACTGCGCGGCATCGGTACACAAATGCGCGACAAATTGGCGCGACTGCGTATTGCCACCCTTCAAGACATCCTCTTCCACCTGCCACTGCGCTATATGGATCGCACCCGCGTTAGTCCCATTGGCAGCCTGCAGCCCAATACCGAGGCGGTCGTAGAGGGCGAAATACGCGGCAGTGATATCGTTATCGGCCGTCGCCGCAGTTTGATTTGCAAGGTGCAGGACAACAGCGGGCTTATCACCCTGCGTTTTTTCCACTTCGCCGCCGCCCAGCGCCATACGATGGTCGTTGGCGCCACAATGCGTTGCTATGGCGAGGTGCGCCGAGGCAGTGCCGGACTGGAGCTCTACCATCCGGAATATCAAATCCTCGACGGTAAGCAGCCCGAACCACTGGAGCAGAACCTCACCCCCATCTACCCCGCAGGCGATGGCATTACCCAGCACCGCCTACGCACTATTAGCGAGCAAACCCTAGCCCAACTAAACGCCGACAACCTCAACGAACTGCTGCCCCAGTCTCTGACTAACCAGGCACAGCAGAGTAGCCTGGTCGATGCCCTGCGCTTTCTCCACCGCCCCCCCGCCGACGCCCCTCTCGACCAACTGGCCAAGGGTCAACACCCGGCCCAACAACGCCTGGCTTTCGAAGAGTTACTCGCCCACCACTTAAGCATGCTGCGTCTGCGCCACAGCATTCGCCAGCAGGGCGCACCGGCCTTTGCCAGGGACCAGCCACTCAGCGCGCAATTTCTCAAGATACTGCCCTTCGCCCTCACCGCCGCCCAACAGCGGGTCAGCGACGAAGCCTGTGCCGACCTTTGCCAACCACTGCCCATGCTGCGCCTACTACAGGGCGACGTTGGCTCGGGCAAAACCGTGGTCGCCGCCCTCGCCGCGCTACAGGCGATAGCCAGTGGTTATCAGGTCGCCATTATGGCGCCGACTGAAATCCTTGCCGAACAACATCGGCAAAATTTTGAGGCCTGGTTTACCCCTTTAAACATTCGTGTCGGCTGGCTCAGTGGTAAATTAAAAGGCAAGGCGCGAGGCTATCAATTAGCGGGCATCGCCGATGGCAGTACCGCGCTGGTGGTGGGTACTCACGCGCTGTTCCAGGATCAGGTCGAGTTCCACAACCTTGGCCTCACCATTATCGACGAACAACACCGTTTTGGTGTCCACCAACGCCTGGCACTGCGGGAGAAGGGCCGGCGCGATCACTTGACCAGCCACCAGCTGATTATGACCGCCACCCCCATCCCCCGCACATTGGCGATGAGTGCCTATGCCGACCTCGACGTGTCGGTGATCGACGAACTCCCCCCCGGCCGCAGCCCGGTGAATACCGTGGCTATCGTCGATCAACGCCGTTTAGAGGTGGTTGCCCGTATTCGACAAGCCTGCCAGGCGGGTCAGCAGGCCTACTGGGTCTGTACCCTGATCGAAGAATCTGAAGTCCTCGATGCTCAGGCCGCCGAAGTCACCGCCGAGGAACTCGCCCTCCTACTGCCCGAACTGAGCATTGGCTTGGTACACGGGCGTATGAAGGCCGGGCAGAAAGCCTCTGTTATGGCAGACTTTAAAGCCGGTCATATCAAACTACTCGTCGCCACCACCGTTATCGAGGTCGGGGTTGATGTGCCCAATGCCAGCTTAATGGTGATTGAAAACCCCGAGCGCCTCGGCCTTGCCCAGTTACACCAGCTGCGCGGTCGAGTGGGCCGAGGCAGCGTCGCCAGCCATTGCGTACTACTCTACAGTACACCCCTGTCGCGACAGGCCAAAGAGCGCATTACCATCATGCGCCAGACCAACGACGGCTTTGTGATCGCCGAGAAAGACCTCGAGCTGCGTGGCCCCGGCGAGGTACTAGGGACTCGACAAACCGGTGATGTGGACCTGCGCATTGCCGACTTGCAGCGCGATGCGCATTTACTCGATACCGTGAAAAGCCAAGCCCAGGACATCATCAGCCATCACCCCGAACTGGTGGCCCCACTGATTCGCCGCTGGCTCGGTGATCGGGAAAATTACGGACAGGTTTAGCGCCACCCATTGACGCCCGGGCAAATGCCCTCAGCACGTAATAAGGATGATTATGCGACACTTTTTTGGCGACAGACCCCTAAAGAGCTTCCGCTTTTGGCTGCTTGCCGGCCTCCTCGGCTACAGCCTCGGCGGGTTTTTGCTACTGCCCTACGTGCTGAAGAGCCAAGTCATCCACTATGTCGACACCACCCTTCGCCAGCAAGCCCGCCTTGGCAGCGTCAGCTTTAACCCCTTTTTATTGCGCTTACGCCTGCACAACCTTCAGCTTGCCAGCCCCCAACAAGCGCCCCTGGTAGAACTCGGAGAACTGGTGGTCGACCTTGATACCTTTGGGCTGTTTAAAGGCGCCTGGCAATTCAGTCATATTCGCCTCAACGAACTAGACGTTTTTGCCGAAATCGACAGCGCCGGCGAACTCAACCTGAAGAGGCTGATACCGCCCTCGAGCGACGCGGTGCCAGCAGCACCCGAAACGAGCAGCCCAGCGGCCCTACCCCGTTTGATTCTACAAAACATTGTCATTGCCCAGAGCCGTGTGCACTTTAAGCAACTCAATCGCAGCGAGCCTTTTAGCCTCGACCTCAATCCGCTAAATTTCAACATTGCCCATTTCAGCACCCTCGCCGAGGACGGCGGGCAATTCAACCTTGCCGCGAACTTCAGTGACAGCGAAAGCCTCACCTTTAGCGGTGCCGTGCAGGTCGAGCCACTGTCCCTGACGGGGCATATCGAGCTCGACAACATCCAGCTCAGCCGTGGTGGCGACTATCTGCGCGAGCTGCTGCTATTTAGCGTCAACGCCGGCACGCTATCCATCGCCAGTGACTTTGTCCTGGATAAAACCGGCCCGGCGCAAAGCCTGGCCCTTCGCGCCAGCAAGATGAATGTCACCGTTGAGCAATTGCAGCTCGCTACCCTCGTCCCCGAGCCCCTGCTCAAGCTACAACATATTGCCCTCAACGGGGCCAACTTCACCTGGCCCGAACAAAAGCTGCATGCCAAGTCCCTGCTGGTCGATAGTGGCTTTGTACTCAGCTGGCTCGACAGCCAAAAAGTCTTTAATTACACCCAGCTGCTTGCCAACCCGGCACCGCAAACCAGCCCCCGCTCAGCCCCGCAGCAGCCATCCTCAGTACAAGTAGCAACGCCATCAAAGCCTCTGCAACTGCGGCTTGATAAAATCCAGTTAAAAAACCTGCTGATTAACTTTGACAACCACTCTCTCCGCGAGTCCAGCCCACAGACCGTCGACATCGTCGACCTCAGCCTCAGGCCCTTCACTCTTGAGCAAGGTGCCAGCTTCGATTTACGGGCCAAACTCAACATTAATGACCAGGGTAGAACCACCATCACCGGTCGTGTTGGTGCCACGCCCCCGATGGCCGCACTGGCTATCCAGCTGCGCGAGCTACCCCTGGCGCCGATTAACAGCTATTTGCACGACGCCATTAGACTCAACTTCACCAAGGGCAGTATCGACGCCGACCTACAGCTCGACTATCCCAGCAATGGCAGTCCGGCACTGCGGGGCGATATCGACATCAGGCAACTCGACACCTTCGACCTCGCCGACCAGGAGAAATGGCTCAACTGGCAGAACCTTAAAATTCAAAGCCTCGATTTACAGCTAGAACCGGCCAGTTTGACGATAGCTAGCGTTGAATTAGTGCGGCCCTATTTTGATGCGGTGATCTTTGCCAACGGTGAAACACGGCTCTACCGCATGTTGGTACCCCGCCCGCAAGACAGTGCTGTAAAAAACCAAGCTCAGCAAGAAGCGGCCCTCCCCATCACCATCGGTAAATTTACGCTGATTGATGGCCGCATGGACTATAAAGACTTCAACCTGCCCCTCAATTTCGCCACCCATATCCACAGCCTTAACGGCCAGGCCATGGCCCTATCAACCACCTCGAGTGAACCCGCGCAACTGCGCCTCGATGGCAAAATCGACCAATACGGCAGCGCGAAAATTAGCGCCACCAGCCAACTCAACTCGCCCCAGACCTTGAGTGAAATCAAGCTGGACTTAGCAAATGTCGATATCACCAGCGCCAGCTCCTACTCCGGTAAATTTGCCGGCTACGCCATCGACGCCGGCACGCTGTCTTTAAACCTCGACTACCACATTGAGAACGGCCAGTTACTGGGCGACAACCACCTACGCCTCGAACAACTGACCCTGGGCGATGCCGTCGACAGCCCCGACGCCGTGAGCCTGCCCTTGAAACTCGCCGTGGCCCTGATGAAGGACGTCAATGGCGACATCGATCTCGACCTGCCCGTCACCGGCGACCTCAATAATCCCGAGGTGCGTATTGGCGGCATCCTCTGGAAAGCCCTCGGGAATCTGGTCGTCAAAATTGCCGCCAGCCCCTTCAAGCTGCTCGGTGCCCTATTTGAGAGTGGCGCTGACGACGGTCTTGCCAGCGTGATTTTCGCCCCCGGCTCTAGTCAGCTCTCCAGTGTCGAACAGCAGCAGCTCGACAAACTGGCGCAAGCTTTACAACAAAAGCCGTCACTGGGCCTCGCCATCAGTGCTTGCTACCTGCCCGACCACGACACTTCGCCTCTACAAAGCCAGCAGTTTGCGCAGGCCTACCTTGCCGCCGCAGGGGAGCAACAGCCAACAAGCGGCTCAATCGACTACCAAGGTGCGATCCTTGAAAGCCTCTATAGCGAGGCTTTTGGCGTCGAACGGCTCGCCGCCCTAAAAAGTGAGCATTCACTAACGCCGCGATCTGAAGTTGGATCTGAAGTTGGATCTGAAGTTGGATCTGAAGTTGGATCTGAAGTTGGATCTGAAGTTGGATCTGAAGTTGGATCTGAAGTTGGATCTGAAGTTGGATCTGAA
>MAAT01000004.1 GCA_002162815.1 Gammaproteobacteria bacterium 53_120_T64
GACGGCCTACTGGTCGAAGGCAAGTATCAATTCCAGCCCGAGTGCCCCTTCGCACCCGGTTCCGAAATCTGTGGCCAAGTGATCGGCCTCGGCAATAATGTCAGTAAGTGGGCCATTGGCGACCGGCTCATTAGCCTCACCTACAACTTTGGTGCCTACGCGGAGAAAATCGTCCTGCCCGCCGCAGAGCCCACCCCCCTGCCCGACTTTATGTCTTATGACGAGGGCGCTGCCCTACTCGGCGCCACCGGCACGGCCCACCACGCCCTGCGCCAACGAGGCCAACTCAAGGCCGGGGAAACATTAGTCGTACTCGGCGCTGCCGGTGGTACCGGTACCGCTGCCGTACAAATCGGCAAGGCGATTGGCGCTAAAGTGATTGCTGTTTGTTCGAGCGATGAAAAAATTGCTTTTGCCAAAGAGCAGGGTGCGGATATCGGCATCAACTACAGCAAAGAAGATCTCAAAGCCGCCATCAAAGAACACACCGATGGCCGTGGTGCCGATGTGGTCTACGATGTGGTCGGTGGCGATGCCTTCGACACTTGCTCCCGCGCCATGGCCTGGAACGGCCGCTTGCTAGTGGTCGGTTTTGCCTCCGGGCGCATCCCCGAGCTGCCGGTCAACCTGACCTTAGTGAAGGGCTATTCCCTGGTCGGCGTGTTCTGGGGGCAATTCACCCAAAATGAGCCCGAGGTCCACGCCGCCAATATGCGCGAGCTCTTTGCCTGGGTGCAAGACGGCACGGTGACACCCATTATCGACACCATCTACCCCCTGTCAAAAGGCATAGACGCCATCAAATACGTCACCGGTCGCAATGTTATGGGCAAGGTGATTATTAAACCCAATGAGGAAATTTCGTGAGCAATACACCCAATGCACAGGCCTTTGACTTAAGCGGCAAAATCGCCCTGATTACCGGCGCCTCCAGCGGCTTTGGCGATCACTTCGCCCGCGTGCTGGCCGAGGCCGGCGCCAAGGTCGTCGTCGCCGCCCGTCGCGAAGACAAGCTACTCGCCCTGGTGGCCGAAATTAACGCCAGCGGTGGTCAGGCCCTGGCCGTGACCATGGATGTCACCCAGGTCTCCAGCGTCGCGGAAGCCTTTGACGCCACCGAGCAAGCCTTCGGCACCGTAGACGTGCTGATCAACAATGCTGGTGTCGCCGCACCGAAGATGGTGCATAAGACCAGCGAAGCCGATTGGGATTTTGTCGTCGACACCAATTTAAAGGGTGCCTGGATTGTCGCTGCCGAAGCCGCCCGTCGTATGGCGGCCGCCGGCAATGGCGGTGCTATCGTCAATATTTCTTCGGTTCTGGGCCTTGCCACTAGCCTTGGTCACGGCGTTTATTCCGCCTCCAAGGCCGGAGTGATTCAGCTCACCAAGCACATGGCGCTGGAACTGGCCGATAAGAATATCCGCGTCAACGCCATCTGCCCCGGTTACTTCAAAACCGAAATGAACGGCGAATACTTCGATAGCGAAGCGGGTAAAAAATACATTGGCTCAACACCGGCTAAGCGACTGGGTGAAATGCGCGAAATGAATGCGCCGCTCTTATTATTGGCGAGTGACGCCGGTTCCTTTATCAACGGCGTGGCATTACCGATTGATGGCGGCCACTTGCTGATGTCGATTTAAGCCCTTTTAAATCTAATTAATAAATTCAGGAACACAAAATGGCCACTAACTTATTCGACTTAACGGGTAGAATTGCCTTGGTCACCGGCGCCAGTCGCGGCATCGGTGAAGCCATCGCCAAGCTTCTCGCCGAGCAGGGCGCCCACGTCATCGTCTCCAGCCGTCGGGTTGAAGGCTGTCAAAAGGTGGTCGACGAAATCGCCGCCGCCGGTGGTAGTGCCGAGGCCTTCCCCTGCCATATCGGTGACTTGGCACAAATCGACGCCATTTTTGAGCATATTTCTAGCACCCATGGGCGCCTGGAAATTCTCGTCAATAACGCTGCGGCGAACCCCTACTTCGGCCACGTCGTCGATACCGACCTCGCCTCCTTCCAGAAAACCCTGGACGTCAATATTCGCGGTTATTTTTATATGTCGACCGCCGCCTGCAAGCTAATGCGCCAACAGGGCTCGGGTGCCATCGTCAACACCTCCTCCATTAACGCCCTCTCACCCGGGCCGCAGCAGGGCATTTATTCCATCACTAAAGCCGCGGTGGTCAGCATGACCAAGACCTTCGCCATTGAATGCGGGCCCGACAATATTCGCGTCAACGCCCTGCTACCGGGCCTCACCAAAACCAAGTTTGCCGGCGCCCTGTTCACCAATGAAGAGATCCACACACAGTTAATGGAAAAAATCCCCATGGGCCGCCACGCCGAGCCCGAAGAAATGGCCGGCGCCGTGCTGTATCTGGTATCGGACGCCGGTAGCTATACCACCGGCACCTGCACCATCGTCGATGGCGGCATGAGCCTCTAGCAGACTGCCAGGCCGAATCAACATGACTATCGAAGACACCCGCAGGGAATACGACTACGGTCATCTCAGTCGCGAGTCCCTGCGCGACAACCCCTTCGAGCAATTTCAATTGTGGCTCGACCAGGCCTGCCAATCCGCCATCAAAGACCCCACGGCGATGACCCTGACCACCGTCAACGCCGACGGCAGGCCCTGGAGTCGCGCCGTCCTGCTCAAGGGTTTCGATCAGCGCGGACTGGTGTTCTATACCAACCTCGGCAGCCGCAAGGCCACCGATATCGCCACCAACCCCCACGCCAGCCTGCACTTCCCCTGGTTTTTGCTCGACCGCCAGGTCAGCATCGGTGGCAGCGTCGAGAAGGTCAGCCGTAAAGAAGTCTTAAAGTATTTCCTCAGCCGCCCCAAAGACAGCCAACTGGCCGCCTGGGCATCGCGACAAAGCTCGAGGCTCAGCTCGCGCCAGGCTCTAGAGGGTCAGTTTAGGGCGATGAAGGAAAAATTTGCCCAGGGCGAAATACCGACGCCGGATTTCTGGGGAGGCTTTCGGATAGTGCCCGAAGAGTTTCAGTTTTGGCAGGGTGGGGAGAATCGGCTGCATGATCGCTATCAGTACCGTCTTGATAAGAATAAGCGCTGGACGATTAATCAGCTCGCGCCTTAAGCGAGCTTGCGAAAAGCTTAATAATGGTATATTTTTTATACCATGCGCGAATTTGAGTTTGATCAAAACAAAAGCCTATCGAACCTTATGAAACATGGCATTGATTTTGTCGATGCTCAATCTCTTTGGCTAGACTCTCGTTTAATCGAAATTCAAGCCAATTCTAGCGACGAACCGAGATCACTTGTTATTGGCATGATCAAAGACAAGCACTGGTCCGCTGTAACCACATACCGCGAATCTAAGATCAGGATTATTTCTGTACGTCGATCCCGACAGACTGAGGTAGCACTCTATGAAAGCTAAAGATTTCGACAAAAAGTTTGATGAAAATACCGCCGATATTATCGACAATTTAGACCTATCGACTATCAAACGCCCCAACCAGGCGCAAAAGAGAGTGAATGTCGATTTCCCGATTTGGATGATTGATTCATTGGATAAAGAGGCTTCACGACTTGGTGTCACCCGACAATCCATTATCAAGGTCTGGCTCGCTGAGCGACTGGAACATTCGACTTTTTAACAAAGCGGCATAATTAATCACCTTGCTCCCTAACAGGCCAGCCATATATGCCACTAATCATTATCTTAATTCGCATCGTGCTGATATTTTTCATATTAGCTATGGCTTCTATTTTAATAATAAAACCTTTTGTTTTTGAATTCGTCACTATGTCAGTGCTTTGCTTAGGATTGATCACCCCTATCTGGTGGACTACCTCTCATTTAAAACGACGAACACCTCCCGCACTTTACATGCCTAGAATAGGAATGCTTTTTGGATCAACACTATTAATCACCGGCCTGCTCGGCCTTATTGGCTTTTATTTCGACTCAGGAAATCCCACTTCCTCACCAGCCGCCTTCGGGATTGATGATTCTGTAATTGCGGTTATTGGCGGACTGTTGATTTTTCGTGCGGCTAAAAGTTATACCTAGAGCCTAACTTTCACAACGACCTTAAATAACCACTGAGAAAACATGACCAGACTACATCTTATCCGCCACGGCGAAACCGACTGGAATGCCGAGGGCCGCATTCAGGGCCAACTGGAATCCGTACTCAGCGAACTGGGCCAGCAGCAAGCTGTTGAGCTGCAAAAGAAATTGGCCGCGACAAACTTTGATCGCGTCTTCTCCAGCTCCAGCACCCGCGCACGGCAGACCACCGCCCTCGCACTCAGTCACTGCGAGCAGCCGGTGAGCTATCAGGATGATTTGCGCGAAATCATGCTCGGCCGTTGGGAGGGTTACCTCTATACCGATATTGAGTTAAGCGAGCCCGAAGCCATTAATGCCTTCCGCAATGCCCCCGATATTTTCAATGTACAGGGTGCCGAGACCTTCCACGACTTACAACGTCGTGCCCTGGCCGCCGTTGCAACCATCCTCAGCACCTGTGCCGGCATGGAGATCGCCTTAGTCAGCCACGGTGCCTGGATTAAGTCCGTGCTCAGCCACTACGAGGGCCGCCCCCTGAGCCGCTTCTGGGAGCCACCACGCATGCACAACTGCTGCCACAGCATCATCGAAGTGTGCCCCGATAGTGGCGAACCGCGCATA
>MAAT01000076.1 GCA_002162815.1 Gammaproteobacteria bacterium 53_120_T64
AGACATCGATATTGCTGCCCACCAGTTTGTCGACCGCAAAATTCGGCAGGCTGGTTTTAAAATCCGCCTCGTTGGAGCGGAACATCGTCGTCGCCGCCGTATTCATGTAGTTAATGGTGAGGTCAATATCCGCCATCATCAGGTTGGTACTGGCCTGCAGCAGACCCGCCTGGTAGGTCGCCGAACTGGCGGCCAGGGCTTGTGCCTCGCGCTCTTGTAGCTCGGCCTCGGTGCGATCGACCCACTCCACTACCGTGCCCGTGCGCTTGCCCGCAGCGTCGGTAATAGGGCTGACGGTGGCCTTCATAATGCGCCTGCCAATCAGAATCTCCGCCTCGATGGTGCTCGACAGGCTCCCGAGGATGCCGCGTTGGTGCGAGGGGTCTTTATGGAAGACATCGATATTGCTGCCCACTAACTCGTCGACCTTAAAGTTCGGTAGGTCGCTCTGAAAGTCGGCCTCGTTGGCGCGGAACATCGCCGTCGCCGCCGTATTCATATAGTTAATGGTGAGGTCAAGATCCGCCATCATCAGGTTGGTACTGGCCTGCAGCAGGCCCGCCTGGTAGGTCGCCGAACTGGCGGCCAGGGCTTGTGCCTCGCGCTCTTGTAGCTCGGCCTCGGTGCGATCGACCCACTCCACCACCGTGCCCGTGCGCTTGCCTTGTTCGTCGATAATGGGGCTGACGATGGCCTTCATAATGCGCGTGCCAATCAGAATCTCCGCCTCGATGGTGCTCGACAGGCTCCCGAGGATGCCGCGCTGGTGCGAGGGGTCTTTATGGAAGACATCGATATTACTGCCCACCAATTTGTCGACCGCAAAGTTCGGTAGGTCGGCCTGAAAATCGGCCTCGTTGGCGCGGAACATCGCCGTCGCCGCCGTATTCATGTAGTTAATGGTGAGGTCAATATCCGCCATCATCAGGTTGGTACTGGCCTGCAGCAGGCCCGCCTGGTAGGTCGCCGAGGAGGACGCCAGTGTTGCGGCCTCTTCCTCCTGGGCCTGGATATCGGTGCGATCAATCCACTCAACGATGGTACCCGTGCGCTGTCCACTGCTGTCGGTAATCGGGCTGACAATGGCGCGCATCAAACGGGTGCCGATGGGAATATCGGTTTCGATGGTGGCACTGAGGTGTTTTAAAATACCCCGTTGATGGGCCGCATCCTTGTGAAAAATATCAATATTGGCACCCACTAACTTGCTGGCATCGAACTTCGGTAAGCTAGTTCGAAAGTCGGCTTCATTGGCTTTAAACAGAGCCGTTGCCGTCTTGTTCATATAGGTGATGTTGTAGTCCAGGTCGGCCATCATGATATTGGTCGAGGTTTGCTCGAGACCGGCGTGGAATTGTTCCGATTCCGCCACCTTCGCCAAAGATTCCTGGGTATTGCGCTCATAGCTGCGCTTAAAGGCCTTTAAACGCGCCAGCACCGAGCCGGCCTCATCGCCCTCGGCGCTACCCGCCGGAAAGTCTTCGCGGGTGCCCAGCTCGTCGAGCATGTTGACAGCAGAGTTGAGGGCCTCAACGGTGGGCGCTAACATGGCTTTGACCGTCGGCACCAATGCCGCCACGCAAACCACCGCCGCAAGGATTAATGCCGCGTTCAAACCCAGCGACGAGAAGCTACTCACCGCAGCGACCACGATCAGCGCCAGACCACTGGCACCGACAGCTAACAGGGTGATTTTTTTACTCAATGCCACATCTTGCGTATTATTTTCCATGCTGCCACCTCACTTTTATATTGAATAATAAAAAACTGATTCGCGACCTGCCTACTACACTGATGACATTTCGTGCCTACACCGACTCTCTACATCTCACATCCATTGAGCATTTTTCAAACCCCAATGGTGGATAGTTTATCCACCAAATTGGGTACATCGACGATCATCGCCACCTCACCATTGCCGAGTATGGTGGCACCACTTAAACCCTGTACATTTTCAAAAATACGCCCCAGTGGTTTGATCACCGTCTGGTGCTCACCGAGTAAATCATCGACCACCAAGCCGGCTTTTTTATTGCCATAGCGTGCGACAACAATATTTTCGCGGGACTTCTCGACGATTTGAGACTTCTCGCCGCTGTCAGATGAAACTGCGTCCGCTGCGTTACGGCTTGGTGTGAACACCTCGCCGAGGCGTAAATAGGGCATAATTTCACCGCGCAGGTTGATATGCTGGCTACCATCGTAGGCGTCTTGTGCCACTTCACTGTACTCGACGCACTCATCGACCATATCCAGCGGAATCACATATGACCCGGAGCCAACCTGCACCAAAAAACCGTCGATAATGGCCATAGTCAAGGGCAAGCGAATGGTAATGACTGTACCCTCGCCGAGCGTACTTTTAATATCGATAAGTCCACGCAAGGATTCAATGTTTTGCCGCACCACGTCCATCCCCACCCCACGGCCAGATAAATTGGTGACGTTGTCGGCGGTGGAGAAACCGGCCTCAAAAATAAGCCGGTAAATCTCATCATCGCTAAGATTGTGATTGTCGCTAATCAAGCCCTTCTCGATGGCCTTAGCGAGAATTTTGTCTTTTGCCAGGCCGCGGCCATCGTCGCTAATTTCAATCACGATGCTGCCGGAGTCGTGAAAGGCATTGAGACTAATGGTGCCACGTGGTGACTTGCCAGCTGCCTCCCGCTGCCCAGGGGTTTCCAGGCCGTGATCAATCGAGTTGCGCACCAGGTGCATCAGGGGGTCAGCCATTTTATCGACCACCACTTTGTCGAGCTCGGTGTCACCACCACTGATCTCCAGGTCAATTTCTTTGCCCAAGTCGCGACTATTTTCCCTCACCACCCGCCTAAAACGCGCAAAGGTATCGCCAATCTGCACCATGCGCAGACTCAGGGAGGTATCGCGGATCGCCTCCACGAGGCCACCGAGTTTTTCGGTCGCATCCACCAAGCCATTATTTTCGGATTCACGGGCCAACAGATGGGTGTTAGCGCCGGCGATCACCAACTCACCGACCAGGGTGATCAGCTCTTCGAGCTTGGCGGCACTGACGCGAACCACCTTGCACTCCTCCTGGCGTTTAATGGCTGCATCGACGAGTGGTGCCTCAATTAAACCCTCGCTGACGGCTAACTCGCCCACAAAGGGCACCGGGTCACTCGCTGGGTCGCTACCTGCAGCAGCCTCGCTGAGTTGCGAGCTTTGCAGAACAAGAATACTCTCCAATTCGCGATGGGTGAGAATGCCCGTACGCGTGAGGATTTCACCGATGCGATAATGGCCCTCTGGAAGATCTTCGAGTAATTTTAGATAGATTTCGACATGGCTATGGGGCGGTAATATATTGACCTTGCAGTCGTCCTGAACAAACTCAAAGACAGCGGTGATTTCGGCTTTATCTGCCGTAGTGGCGAAATTAATTTCAAAGCCCAGGTAACAACTCTCGGCATCCATTGCCGCCGGCTCGGGCAGCTGCTCGTCGATGGTTTCTAGGCTGAGAATAGTACCTATCGTATTCAGGTAGCGAATAAACGACAGTGGCTCCATACCATTGCGCAGCACGTCGGGGCCAAAGCGCAGAGAGATATGCCAGCTCTCATTTTCTACGGTCTCACCATCCAGCGCTTGAACAACCGCTGCGCCAGTATCACTACTCGCGGGCGTAGCGCTCTCTGCGGCTGGGCCAGCGCTATCACCCTCCGGTGTCGAGCTCTCGGAGCCGTTCAAATACTGCGCCAGCTGCTCGCTCAGCACAGTGCCCTGCTGACTATCTTCGGCAGATAATTCACTGCTAATTTCGAGGGCGACATCGAGTAGGGCCGAAATATGGTCGCGCGACTTGAGAAGAACCGAGAGCAAGTCTTCATTGAGGACGATATCGCCATCGCGAACACTGTCCATGACACTTTCGGCACCGTGGGTAAAGCTCACCACCTCGGTAAAGCCAAACATACCCGAGGTACCCTTGAGCGTGTGTACGACACGGAAGAGAGCATTTATGATTTCACTATCATTGCTCTTGTCTTCGAGCTTGAGGAGTAGATCCTCCATCTCATCCAACAAATCTTTCGATTCTTCAAGAAAACCCTGCAAGCCTTCATCAAGACTCATCGCTACAACCCTGTATTGGTTAATCTTTATTGGTTTTTTTAATCAAGTACTACATTTTATTCACGCAGCATCCGGCAATGTAAAGCGCTCCGTCAATTGAAAAATCTCCATCAACTCACGCACGTTTTCACTCCAGGATAAAATGGACAACTGGCCATCGGACTTCTGCGATTGGCGATGGCATTGCAACAACAACTGTATGCCTGAACTATCGATTTCACCCACTTGGTCGAGTTCCACACTGAAGGTTTTAAAGTCGTCAAAGTAAGGTAGCAGTGCCGCGAGTGTCTCCTCAGCGGCATAGATATCCATATCACCTTGAAAGCGTAACTTGCAAACACCGGTCTTTTTATTACTGCCTTTTAACTTGCTAATATCCATGACAAGCACTCAAATAATCATTCCATTGAAGAATTATTAGGGTAAAACCAGTTTCTCAACGGCCGATAGCAAAACTGCCGGCTGAAAGGGTTTGACTATCCAGGCTTTGGCGCCCGCCATTTTCCCGGCTTTCATTTTTGACTCTTCAGACTCTGTGGTGAGCATACATATCGGCGTAAATTTATATTTCGGCAAGGCCTTAATTTTCTTGACCATGGTAATACCATCCATTTTCGGCATGTTCACGTCACTAATAATCAAGTGGATTTTTTCGCCGGTTAATTTCGACAAGCCATCCTCTCCATCGACCGCATCAATTACGTTATAGCCCGCAGATTTTAAGGTAGTTGCCAGTACAATGCGCACCGAAGATGAATCATCAACAATCAAAATCGTTTTAGCCATTTCCAACCCTCACAAAAAAGAAACCTCACCCGCTACCGCATTCTTTGAACCCTCATCATCACCCATAAAAGCCCGCAAATTCTGGCGCTCTTCGTCGGTGGTGAAGCGAGTATTCATCTCGACTAACCAGGGTTCGTAGTCGATCTCCCGGGTATTATTTTCTATCGATTCAGCCAGTATTTCTAAACCACTGTCACAACTTGTCGAGACGTTGTGAAGAATTTGCCCGACTCTATCCTGAAATTGCAGGGCAATAATGGCCTCGCTGACACTCTGTTTGTAGGTTGTATCGATGCCCTGCATTGTTTCCAAGGACACCAACAAATTATTCATGGTTGTGTCGTGCACTGCTAAAATCGTTGTCATATTCCTATTCGAGGTTTCGACAACCTTGACTTCAACCTCGGCGGTTTCGTCGGCACTCATCTGCGTATGATGAATTTTTTCCTGAATATCTTCCGAACTCGCCACCATTGCCTCGGCAATTTCAGCACTGCGCATCGCCAGAGCCCGTACCTCGGAGGCCACCACACCAAAACCCTTGCCGGCTTCACCTGCCCGTGCCGCCTCGATGGTCGCGTTTAGGGCCAGCAACTTAGTCTGTGTCGATATTTCCATTACGTCGTTGGCCATGCTCTCCAAGCCGCAGGTCAGAGGCCCTAGGCTTTTAACGTCTTCTAGCAAAGTGCTCCGGGTTTCAACAGTACTTTTTAGTGCATTGGCAACGGCTTCCATTTTGCCTCTAACATCGGAACCATCGCTGCGGTCTTCGGTGCGCTCAACAATTTCTGCCACCACAACATTACACAGATTCATGGCGATTGAAATCTCTTCGGCCATGGATGCGATGGCCTGAGAGATACCCGTTATCTCATCGTCGAGTATTTGAATCGAAGAGTTAATTTGCCGGGACCAAATCGGAAAAGCCGTTTCGCACAATTCATTGAGGCCCACGGTGGTATGGTCGCGCGGGTTGTTTTGAAATTCGTCATCCGCCTTTTGTAGATTGTCATAGCGCTCGCGACCCGTCGCACCTCTAGAGTTTGCGATATCAACGGGCAACAGCAGCATCGCCACAGCGCCGGCGCTTTCATTGCCAATCGGCGAGCTGGCATTTATGACTTCAAAACCGGCATCGCGCAATGCAGCAGCAACTGCTGTACCAATACAACAGCCCTCATCAACAAGAATAATATGGTTCGACATGGATTCAGAATTCACTTAAATCACCCAGTCAATCGTTGATGAACATCTCATGCAAATATAAGCCCTATCTTGCGGTTAAAGTTATTTAGAGTTCAATAATGTATAACCAGCTGTATGTAAATGCGCTGAAATTTATTTATAGCTCTTGAAAATCATATTTGCAATATTTATCGATCAAACGGAGATCCAATCCACAAACCACCTAAGCCCGCCAACCAATAGGAAAAAGATACTGCTCGCAAGACTCAAATCTTGTGTTAGCCTAGGATTGAATAAACATTATTAGCTGATTAATGGGCTGGAATATTCGCCTGTGATTTAACTAACATTATGGCGTTCGCGTTATAGCGCGGAGTGATAAGAAAAAAACCAATAGCAATAAAATATAATAAAGCCCTGACCCATACTCACTACAAGGGAATGACTAATGACAGAGAATCCAGTGAGGCCAACTCGTGAAGAGGCGGTGTTTAACGACAGCGAACTGATGGTGACGCAATCCGACCTCAATGGCGCACTTATCTATTGCAATGATGTTTATTGTCGCGTCATGGAAGCGACAACAGCCGAAGCTCTAGGCCAAATAATGAGTTTCTCATGGCACCCGGATATGCCTCGCTCTCTACTCAAGCGCGTTTTAGATACAGACCCTGCGGTGGGTGAGCTTTTCCTGTACGTCAAGCATATTACCCAGTCCGGTAAATTTGTCTGGGTTCTTGCGCAAGTCAGCCCGCTCTTCAATGGCAGTGACGAGCACATTGGCTATAACAGTGTCAGACGTAGCGTCACACCCGAGGTCGTCCTTCAGATTGCCGACCTGTACAGAAGTATAAGAAGCGAAGAGCAACGACACCCCGATCCCGATGCTGCAATGCTGGCCGGAGAGAATTTGCTCAACACCATGTTGACCGACCAGGGACACGATTACCCCGAGTTCATCTGGTCAATAATGGGTACCAAATTATGAAACTCGTCCGCAATAAGCAAGTTGTACAGGAAAACACCCCCTGTGCCGAATGTGACGCCCTACGTAGTGAGCTTGAAACCTATAAAAGTGGCGCAAACCATTTCCTTAAAGCCATGAACCAGGTGCGCGCCGGCGACCTCAGTGTACGTATCACCAATTGGGACGAATTCGGCGACTTCACCCCGCTAATGATCGCGTTTAATGCCGCTGCCGACTTAGCTGACACGTATATTCGCGAGTCCACTAACGTACTGGAACATATCGCACAGCAGCAATATTTCCGCACCTTTCTCGAGCAGGGAATGCCTGGGAACTATCTTAAAGCCGCTAAAAACATTGTCGATACCCAAGCCTATATCGCCCAAGTACACACCGACCGCAACCATGAAATGCTGGATTTGGCCAACAATCTCGAGCTTGAAGTTCAGGCGGCCATAGCCGTGGTGCAAAGCACCAGTGAAACCATGCTCGACACCACCCAGGGTATGACGGTGAACCTAGAGGATGTCAACGATCAAGCCAACACGGTTGCCGACACCTCCACCGAAATATCAACCAGCGTAGAAGCTTGCGCTCAAGCCCTCGAGGCCATGTCTACCTCGGCGGAAGAGATTACCGCACAGTCGGAATCATCACTTAAAGCCAGCATGTCCGCCGAACGGGAGCTCGAAAAAACCAACGATATCGTCAATGGCCTAACCCTTGCTATCAATGAAATTAGTACCATCTCCAATGTCATTAAGGAAATTGCCGGGCAAACAAACCTGCTGGCCCTCAATGCCACCATAGAAGCAGCACGCGCCGGAGAAGCCGGTAAAGGCTTTACAGTAGTCGCCTCGGAGGTAAAAGATTTGGCAAGCCAGACGGCAACAGCCACCGGCAGAGTCGACGCACAGATTAAAGAAGTGCAGCAAATGGCCCTGCAAACCTCACTGGCTATCGAAAAAATAGGTGTGTCTATTCTGCAGTCCAGTGGGATTTCTAAAACCGTTGCCCAAAATGTTGAGCAACAAATGGCCACTACCGAGGAAATGAATCACAATATTAGCACCGCTGCCGAGGCGACAAAAATATCGGCCGCCAACATTCAGCAGGTCGCCGATAAAACCAGCTTTTGCCAAGACTTGGCCTCCGAAGTTACCGAGGGTTCATCGAGTGTCATTACGGCCACTCGGTCGCTAACCGAGAACGTCACTAATATTTTAAGTAATTTAAGAAATTATGACGCCTTCAATCGACGCGGCCAACATCGGCAAACCCCAGCGCAACAACTAGAATGCGCCATTCATGCCAATGGCCAAGTTTATAACGGCATCATAAAGAATATTAGCGCGGGTGGTGCGGCCATCACCGTCATAACACCCTTGCGGGTTGATGACAGACTCGGCTTTAGCTGTAATAACTCCGATGAAATTATCTCGGTGATTATTGCCTCCGACGAGAACGGCCTGCGGATTAAATTCTCAAATAAACAAAATGGCAAGATTGCACGCTTACTCGATACTATTAACAGCGATGCTTTTTTACTTTAACCCTTCATTCACACCCAACTTTAAAAAACATCTGGCCATAAAATAAGAGCTATTAATGACCGATACTACAAAAACCATCACCTATCACTCATTATTTAATGTTTAAAGCGACGTATCACAGCGCCATGCGCCTTGCCAAAATTGGCGTCAAGGTGGTTAAAACGAAAACGGCGAGTAATCCTCAGCAACGCCAGGTTGCCCAGCGAGCGCTGGCACTACAGTTTACCGATGCTCGCGGTGTGATGATGAAACTGGGCCAGCTACTGGCCGCATCTGCCAATGATGAAAGCTTTGACGCTCTCGTTAAAGGTATACCAGCCACCCCTCTCACCACCCTGTCACCGGTCATTGAAGATGCTATTGGCGCGCCCATTGAGCAAGTGTTTAGCCATCTCGACGAATCCACTAGCGCCGCTTCGCTGGGCCAAGTGCACCATGGCCAATTACTCAACGGCGAACATGTTGCGGTCAAAGTCCAATACCCCGATATCGCCGCCAGAGTCGATGCCGAGATCGGCCTCTTCGGCCTGATGCCGGGCATCGGCCCCGTCAAAAAATGGGGCTTCGATTTAGCGGCCTATAAAACCTCATTTAAAGCCAATATGGACAGGGAGTTGAACTACCTCAGCGAAGCTGAAAGCCAGCAACGTTTTAGAGAGGGTGTCAACGTGGCCGGTTTAACCGTGCCGCGTATTTACCCTGAGTATTGCTCTGGCAAGCTGTTAGTACAAAGCTGGCATGAGGGCAGTTTCATTGATGATATCGGCCACTGGCCCAGCGCCGATAGACGCCGCGCCGGTGAGATCATCCTCGGCACATTGTTCAAAAGCCTGTTCGACGTCGGCCTTGTCCACGGTGACCCCCACTTGGGTAACAGCTATTTTCGTCACGACCACAATCAGCAGGTCGAAGTGGTGTTAATGGATTATGGCTGCACCATCGAGATGGACAAAAACCAGCGCCTGGCCCTGCTCAAACTGATACTCGCCACCCGTGAAAATACGCCGATCAGCCCACTGCGCTACTTTGTCGCGCTGGGTTTTAACGCCGCAAAGCTGGCTAAAATTGGCGATGCACTACCCATGTTGTGCCGTCTGTTATTCAAGCCCTTTTGCCAAGACCAAGCCTTTCCCACGCAGACCTGGCAACTTGAAAAGCCGATTCAACAGCTATTGAATGAACAACGCTGGTGGTTTCGCTCGGCGGGCCCGGCGCAACTGCTGTTAATCCTTCGAGCCTTTCAGGGCATTACCCAACAGTTGAATGCACTACAGACCTCGGTCTCCTGGACCAAGGTATTACAGCAACAGCTGCAGCCAGAGACGATTCGACAGGTGCGCGAGTTTGAACTACCGCCCCTCGCTGAGGAGCAGAGCCTGTGCACGCCGTCTGTCACCAGTTTGGCCAACACCCTACATGTCCGCGTCACCAAAAATGGCCAGCGTGCCGTTAACGTGACACTGCCTGCCGAGATGTTTCTAGATATTGAAAGCCTCATTCCCGATGATGTACTAAGGCTATTAACGGTCGATAATAAAGTCGATATCGCCGCCATTAAGCAAGCCGTACTCGATTCTGGCTTGGCTCCGCAAAGTGTCTTTTCGATTCACAATGGAGCAAAGGAATACGCCGTCTGGCTCGAGTAAACCCGGCTGGCCTATCAGGCCAAATATTTGCGTTCGTCTTTCTCTTTATCCGCTCAAACACCTGACGCTCAATTACCCATCCCGACGCGCCTTTGCTACCCTAGCGCGCTGCATGCTGGGCATGCCAATTGATTGCCCCCGCCCAAAACCAATGGCTAAGCCCCCATCGAAAGAAGAGCTATGACAACTGACAAGGTAAATGTGACAAAACCCAAACACACGCCAATGATGCAGCAATTTATGCGCATTAAAGCCGAGCACCCCAACACCTTACTTTTCTATCGGATGGGCGATTTTTACGAGCTGTTTTTCGACGATGCCAAAAAAGCCGCGCGCCTACTCGATATTACCCTAACCTCGCGGGGCAAATCCGCCGGGCAACCCATCCCCATGGCGGGGCTGCCCTTCCACGCCGCTGACAATTATTTGGCCCGCTTAGTGAAACTCGGTGAATCCGTGGCCATTTGCGAACAGGTCGGCGATCCCGCCACCAGCAAGGGCCCCGTTGAACGCGAGGTCGTGCGCATCGTTACACCGGGCACCATCACCGACGAAGCACTGCTGCAGGGTAGCCGCGAAAACCTACTGGTTGCCGTCAGTTCTGCAGATGGGAAGTTCGGTATCGCCAGCCTCGACATCGGTAGCGGGCGTTTTCTGGTACTAGAGGTCGAAGGTACTGACGCCCTGCTCGGGGAATTACAACGCTTCAACCCCGCCGAGTTATTAGTCAGTGACGACCTTGCCGATACGCCTCTGCTCAATAAATTTCAAGGGCTGCGCCGCCAACCGCCCTGGGATTTCGATCTCGACACGGCCCGCACCAGCCTTTGTGATCAATTTGCCACTCAGGATTTATCGGGCTTTGGCTGTGAGCATTTATCGCTGGCACTGATGGCCGCCGGCTGCCTGCTCAACTACACCAAAGAAACCCAGCGTACGGCGATGCCTCATGTACGGGGCATTCACCATGAAAACCGCGATGACAGCGTCATTCTCGATGCCGCGACCCGGCGCAATCTCGAAATCGACACCAACCCCAGCGGCGGCCACGAACACACCTTATTAGCGGTAATGGACAATACCGCTACCGCCATGGGCGGGCGACTTCTACAACGCTGGCTCAATCGCCCGTTGCGCCAGCTCGCCGCTTTGCAGGCCCGCCAACAGGCCATACTTGAATTACAAACTAACTACCGCTACGAAAACAGCACCGACACTTTAAAAAATATTGGTGATATTGAGCGCATCCTCGCCCGCATTGCCCTGCGTTCGGCTCGGCCTCGCGATTTGGCGCGATTGCGCGATTCGCTGGCGGTACTTCCTGAGCTACACGCCAGACTGGGTAAAACGTCGGCGCCACGCCTGAGTGCACTATGCGCTCAAATTGCCACCTTTCCCGCACTCACAACACTGCTCAGCAAGGCTGTTATCGAGAACCCTCCGGTCGTCATTCGCGAGGGCGGCGTCATTGCAGAGGGTTTTGACAGCGAGCTAGACGAGCTGCGGGCTATTAGCAGCAATGCCGGTGGCTACCTGATCGAGCTAGAGCAACGTGAGCGCGAAGCCAGCGGCATCGCCACCTTGAAAGTGGGTTTTAACCGGGTACACGGCTACTTTATTGAAATTAGTAAGGGCCAAGCCGATAAGGCACCCGCCCACTATATCCGCCGTCAGACCCTAAAAAATGCTGAGCGCTACATCACCCCGGAACTAAAGGGCTATGAGGACAAAGCACTAAGTGCAAAAAGTCGCGCCCTGACCCGCGAAAAGGCCCTCTATGAAAACTTAATCGATCGACTCAACGAGGATCTCGCCCCGTTGCAGCAAAGCGCCAGTGCCATCGCCGAGCTGGACGTACTGGTGAACCTCGCCGAGCGAGCCGAGACGCTGAACCTCTCCCCCCCCGAGCTTTGCGAGGAGCCCGGCATTCAATTTACCGACGGTCGTCATTTGGTCGTCGAGCAAGTACTCGATTCACCCTTTGTCGCCAACGACCTTGAGTTCAACCCACAGCGTCAAATGTTGATTATTACCGGCCCCAATATGGGCGGTAAGTCGACCTATATGCGCCAGGCTGCACTGATCGTGCTGCTCGCCCATATCGGCAGCCCAGTGCCGGCAACACAGGCGCGCATCGGCATGGTCGATAGAATTTTCACCCGCATTGGCTCCTCCGATGACCTCGCCGGTGGTCGCTCGACATTTATGGTGGAAATGACGGAAACCGCCAATATCCTCCACAATGCCACCGAGCAAAGCCTGGTATTAATGGATGAAATTGGCCGTGGCACCAGTACCTTTGACGGTCTTTCGCTAGCGTGGGCCTGCGCCATCCATCTGGCCGAAAAGGTCGGCGCTTTTTGCCTATTCGCAACCCATTATTTTGAACTCACCGCACTGCCTGAAAGTATCGACAATGTCGCCAACGTTCATCTCGATGCCTCTGAGTACAACGACGACATCGTCTTTCTACACCGTGTACAAGATGGCCCCGCCAGCCAAAGTTACGGTATACAGGTCGCCCGACTCGCCGGTCTACCCTGCGATGTTTTAGGCAATGCACGGCTTGAATTACAGCGGCTTGAGAGCGCATCCAGTCCACTCGCGAGCATTGCTGTACCTGCAGCACCACAGCAAAGTGACCTTTTCACAGCTCCGGCTAACAGCCAATTACTCGAAGCGCTGCACCAACTCGAGCCCGACGAACTGACACCGCGGGCCGCCCTCGATGCGCTTTATAACCTAAAGCTATTAAGCAAGGGGAAATAGGCTTAGCGAGCACTGCTATCAATGTTGATTATCAGCTATAATCCGCCGCCTTTTGATCCTTTAGCTCGACCGGGAGAGCCCAGCTATGACATTTAT
Source organism: Gammaproteobacteria bacterium 53_120_T64 (assembly GCA_002162815.1). Taxonomy (GTDB): domain Bacteria; phylum Pseudomonadota; class Gammaproteobacteria; order Pseudomonadales; family Porticoccaceae; genus Reddybacter. Next base: position 13,098 of record MAAT01000076.1, read on the forward strand.
CGTCGGCGAAAATTGCATTAAATGTAAATACACGGACTGCGTAGAAGTCTGCCCTGTCGATTGCTTCTATGAAGGGCCAAACTTTTTAGTGATTCACCCGGATGAGTGTATCGATTGCGCACTGTGCGAACCCGAGTGCCCTGCCGAGGCGATCTTTGCCGAAGATGAAATTCCAGCAGGCCAAGAGGTATTCTTCGAACTCAATACCGAATTGGCCGACATCTGGCCGAACATCACCATTAAGAAAGACTCACCTGCAGACGCAGCAGAATGGGACGGCAAGAGCGGCAAGCTAGAGCTACTCGAGCGCTAAACCGCTGTTACATAGCGCCAGACAATTGCCGGGGTCAAGCTCCTAGGCCCCACCGAACAGCATGTCACTCTCAATGCCCAACTTTTTCATGGTGAGGCGCAGCTGCGCGAGTATTTCGATCTGAATTTGCCTGACGCGCTCGCGGGTCAACCCCACGGCCTTGCCAACCTCTTCAAGGGTGGAGACGTCATAATTGCGCAAACCAAAACGACGGCAAATAATTTCCTGCTGTTTTGCGGTTAAGTCGCCCACCAATCGATCCAGCGTTGAGGCAATATCGTCATCGCCGCTCAAAACTTCAGGGTCAGAAACGTGCTCATCGGCAATCGTATCAACCAGCGTCTTAGCATCATCGCCAATTAATACATCCACCGAACCCACCCGCTCATTAAAACGCAACAGCTTTAGTACTTGCTCGGGGGTTTTATCCAATTTCTTGGCAATATCCTGGGGCGTTGGCGTATGGTCGAGAGACTGGCTCAACTGCCGCGTCGCCCGTACACACTGATTCAGCTCCTTTACCACATGTACCGGCAAGCGAATGGTTCGCGTCTGGTTCATCAGGGCCCGCTCGACATTCTGGCGAATCCACCAGGTAGCATAGGTTGAAAAGCGAAAACCCAGCTCAGGATCAAACTTTTCTACCGCACGAATCAGGCCGAGATTGCCCTCCTCCACCAGATCGAGCAGGTTTAAGCCGCGATTGACATAGCGCCGGGCGATTTTAACCACCAGGCGAAGATTACTTTCTATCATCCGCTGCCGTGAGGTCTCGTCACCATCACGAGCTAAGCGTGCGTAGTAGACCTCTTCTTTGGCAGATAACAGGGGGACATAGCCGATTTCGCGCAAATAAATACTCGCGGAATCAACTGAACCAGTGGGGGTTTTTGCAGATACAGGGCGCCTGGGGCCAGCTTTACTGGTAGCGCTTTGAGGATCCTGAACTTCTCGCTGTGGAGATCTCTGTGACACCTTTTGCGACGATGTTTTCTGTGACAATGTTTTCTGTGACATAGCGGACGCCTTATAAAATAGTTAGATAAGAGCCTACCCCTGTCAACAGCTTTAGGGCCTTTAACCCTGCCACCTTGTGTTGTTTTCCGCAAGTTCATTTAGACCCAAAAAAACCAGCCCATAGACAAAAGAAGCATATATTGACTGCAGCCAAGCCCTCGCCAGCAATGCCAGCGCTCAACAAGAAGCCTCCTCACTTCTGCCAGCCAGACATCGAGCCCAATACAAGCCAGTACTTTTAAATTAACAAGGCATCGATGGCGGTAAATTCATCGATGCAGGCCAGCGGTTGATATTCCAATAAACGCTCGCGGCAATGGGCGCCATAACTCACCGCCAAGCGCGGCACCTGCGCCGCCCTTGCCATTTCCATGTCATAACTGGTATCACCCACCATCAACGCCGATTCTGGCGCCACGCCAAACTCATCGAGCAGGGAAAACAACATCGCCGGATGGGGCTTTGACGCAGTTTCATCGGCACAGCGTGTGCTGTGAAAAAAACTCTGCATACCGACAGCCTCAAGTACCCGGTCAAGACCCTTGCGACTCTTCCCCGTCGCCACCGCCAAGCTAAAACCTTGTCCACGTAGCTTTTCCAAATGCGTCCTAACACCTGGAAAAAAAGCCGATGGGGTGCTGTCTTCGCGAATAAAGTGCAGCGAATAAGAGGCCCGTAACTTTGTTGTTGTGGCAGCGTCAACACCGGGGAAGAGCTCTCTCATCACCTCATCCAGACCCAAGCCGACAATATTTCTTGCCGCTGCCACACTTGGCGGCGGCAAGCCTACATCCGCAGCCGACAGCTGCAAACAAAGGGCAATACGCGCAAGGGAGTCGCAGAGAGTGCCGTCCCAGTCAAAAATCAGTAATTCAGGCACAGGGCCTCCTGTGGTTAAGACAGTAGTAGGATGATCAAATAAATTGAAGCCATTGCGCTCACACAGAAATACGCCCGCTAAAGCTGCTGTAGCAAGCCTTCCAGCTCGGCTGGCAGAGGCGCGCGAGCCCTTACCTGCTCACCGGTCGCCGGCGAAATAAACGCCAATTGCTCAGCATGGAGAAAAAGACGCTTCAGGCCAACGGCCCTCAGGGTTTGATTGAAGCTTTCATTGCCGTATTTAGGGTCTCCCGCCAGTGGGTGGCCGACCAACTGACAATGCACGCGTATCTGGTGCGTGCGCCCAGTCTCCAGCTTCACCTCCAACAGGCTCGCATTAGCGTAGTGTTTCAGCAATTTAAAGCGCGTCAAGGAAGGCTTACCCTCACTGTTGGCCCGCACAATACGCTCACCCGAGGCCACTGTTTGCTTCAGCAGTGGTGCATTCACCTCACGCCGCTCTTTGGCCCAGCGCCCCGACACCAGGGTAATATAGCGCTTGTCCATCGAGCGACGGCGCATCTGGTCTTGTAAATGCTTAAGTACACGACGACTCTTGGCAATAAGTAAACAACCGGAGGTGTCGCGATCGAGGCGGTGCGCCAACTCCAGATAGTCATGGGGCTCACGCATTGCTCGCAGCGACTCGATAACCCCGAGATTAATACCACTACCACCGTGTACCGCCAATCCAAAGGGTTTATTGATCACCAAGAACTCTTCGGTTTCCAGCAATATGCTGTTGGCCAAAAGACCACGCAGCGATCGACCCGGCACAGCGCTTACCTTTTGCGAGACACGAATAGGAGGGACTCTGACGACATCGTCTTCTATCAGACGGTATTCTGGGCGAATTCGGCCCTTATTAACCCGCACCTCACCCTTGCGGAGCAGCCGGTAAACTCGGGACTTCGGTACGCCCTTCAAACGGCTTAATAGGAAATTATCGATACGCTGACCGGCCTGGTCAGCGCTGATGTCTAGATACTGCACCCGATCAAAGGCTGATTCTGTTTCGCTCACCTTACCCAACCTGCTAATGAATCCGCCTATTCTAACAATAAGCTACAATTTATTCTTTCAATTGAACAACTTACTAAATATTGCTATATTCGTGCTCGAGCGGTGCACTGGTAAATCTTGCAACGCTACAATAAAGTCATCGCAGCCCGATAAACTCGGCCGTGATAGCAAGCATTAAAACCGGCTCGGCACTGAGTATTACAAGGTGCACAGATCGTTTAAAGGAGGGCCGCATAGGGCTCTCACCGAGTAATTGAATTATATCGAGTGTCTGCCTTGCAACAGCAGAGCAGGCATTTTTCATCAATCGTGTTGAAATGCACACGATATGTCCAGATGCAAAGTACAAACAAGTAACACTGTTATTAGCACGTAATGGCAAACAGAAACCGAGGGTAACGGTGCGCTGTCGGCTCGCAATGAAGCGGCTGAACAAGACAGAAGAGCGCATATCAAGCGGGCTCTTATTGAGCAATTAATACTAGCCCTGACAAACACCCGTCATAACCCGCTACTAACAATTTTAGGTCACGACAAGGAATTCGAAGCTAGCTTTAAACCAGCCTCATAGCCGCAATCACCCCTTTACACAGGTGCTTGCTAACAACCGACCTAATCGCGTCGCAATTAAATAGGCTCTACCCCTTAACCTGGGAAATGCCTATATTTACAATTAGTTACGACCAATACGCTTTTTTGTGCCGACTCCGGGCATTTTCGCTGCACCGATACACCGCAGAAAATGTAGGAACACCATGAAAAGAATGCTGATAAACGCCACCCAGCCCGAAGAGCTACGTGTGGCACTGGTCGACGGCCAACGTCTCTATGACCTCGACATCGAAAACCGCACCCGCAGCCAAAAGAAAGCCAATATTTACAAGGGTAAAATCACCCGCGTAGAGCCCAGTTTAGAAGCGGCCTTTGTCGAGTACGGGGCCGACCGCCACGGCTTCCTCCCCCTCAAAGAAATTTCCCGCCAATACTTCAAAAAGGGCTCTGGTGGCGGCGAAGGCCGTCAAAAAATCAGGGACCTCGTTAAAGAAGGGCAAGAAGTCGTTGTCCAGGTCGAAAAGGAAGAGCGTGGCAACAAAGGCGCCGCACTGACCACCTTTATCAGCCTAGCGGGTCGCTACATGGTGCTGATGCCCAACAATCCGCGCGCCGGTGGTATTTCACGGCGCATTGAGGGCGACGAGCGCAGCGAATTGCGCGAGGCAATGCGCAGCCTCAATATTCCCGAGGGCTGCGGCATTATTGTTCGCACCGCCGGTATCGGTCGCTCCGCCGAAGAACTGCAGTGGGATCTCGATTACCTGCTCCACCTCTGGGAGACCATCGACAACGAAGCCCAGCAGTCCTCCGCACCCCACTTCCTGTTTCAGGAAAGCAATGTCGTTATTCGCGCCATTCGCGACTACCTGCGCCCCGATATCGGCGAGGTCATTGTCGATAGCCCCGAAGTGTTCCAGCTGGCCTCCGCCTTTATCCAGCAAGTGATGCCCAACGATCACAGCAAAGTGAAATTTTACGAAGATAAAATCCCTCTGTTTAATCGCTATCAGGTTGAAAACCAGATCGAAACCGCCTTCGAACGCGAAGTTAAATTGCCGTCGGGTGGCTCCATCGTTATCGATATCACCGAGGCGATGGTCTCAATCGATATCAACTCCGCCCGCGCCACCAAGGGCGGCGGCATCGAGGAAACCGCCTATCAGACCAACCTTGAGGCCGCCGATGAAATTGGCCGCCAGCTACGCCTGCGCGATGTCGGCGGCCTAATCGTTATCGACTTTATCGACATGCTGGCCAGTAAGAATCAGCGCGAGGTCGAGAGCCGCATTCGCAAGGCCCTGGAAATCGACCGCGCCCGCGTTCAGGTTGGGCGTATTTCTCGCTTTGGCCTACTTGAAATGTCCCGTCAGCGGCTCAAGCCCTCACTGGAAGAAATGACATTTAAGGTCTGCCCGCGCTGTAGCGGTCAGGGCACCATTCGCGGCACACGCTCCATCGCCCTATCCATCCTCCGACTGATGGAAGAGGAAGCACAAAAAGAAAGCAGCAAGGAAATTCGCGCCGTCACCCCGGTTCCGGTCGCCACCTTTCTGCTCAATGAAAAACGCAGTGAAATTAGCGAGATCGAACAGCGCAACAATATCCGCCTCACCATCCTGCCCAATCCATCGATGGAAACGCCCCACTTCGAGGTGCAGCGCATACGGGCTCAAGATGAAGACGGTGAGGACAAAGAATACAGCTATAAGCTCGCCGCCGAGGCCACTAAGGAAGCTGCTTCAGCAGAAATTATGGAGCCCGCTAAGCTGCCTCCAATACCCAAAGCTGCGGTCGAAAACCTGCCACCACAGACCCAGGCTCCAGCACCCGCCGAGAAGACCCCGGACGCCAAGAAAGAGGCTAGCGCCGCTGAAACCACACCCAAGGCCAAGCCCGATGGCATGCTGAAACGACTGTGGCGCACCCTATTCGCCATCAGCGAAGCGCCAGCCGCAGAGCCCGTAGAGGAAGCCAAGAAAGAGAGCCCAGAACCCCGTAAACCTCGTGGAGGCGATAAGCGCCAGGATGGCCGCAATAGGAATTCCCGCAATCGCAACCGCTCATCCGGCAATCGCGATAACTCACGCAATAGAGATAAAACCCAGAACTCCGATGATGCCGGTAACAGCGACACCAGCCAAAGAGGCAATCGCAATAAAAGCTCGCGCCCTGACAACAAAGACCAGGCTGAGCGATCCAACAACAAGAACTCACGCCCCGATAACAAGGACCAAGCTGAGCGACCCAGCAACAAGAACTCACGCCCCGATAACAAGGACCAAACTGAGCGACCCAGCAACAAGCGAACGGAACGTTCTGACAAAGAAGTCAAAACCACGAACGCCCCCGAAGCTGATGCCGAGAAAACTCAGAGCCCAGCAGCCAAGCAACTGGCTCGACGCCCCAGCGGTCATCAACAAGCCCCGAAGCGTCGTCGCGAACGCCAAGAGATCCCCGAGCACTTGCTCGCCGACACCACCACAGCAAAAGCTGAGGCTACTGCAAAACCTGAGGCCACTGAAAGCGCCAGCAAAACACCGCCAGTGCAACCATCAGCGGCACCTGCAAGTAAAGAGGCGAGCCCAGTAACTGCCTCACCACAGCCGGAAGCCCCTGTTAGCGAGCAACAAGTAGAGCCCTCTCCTGCGCAACCCAGCGCTACGGAAGAGAGTTCCACGCCAGTAGCTGTTAAGGAAACAGGCGACAAGGCAACCATCGAACCGATAGCCCCAGAACCGAGCACTGACAGCGAAGTGCAGAAGGCTGACGCAGCACCAAGCGAGCAACAGCCAGCGACTGTCGACAGTGCTGGCGCTACCAGTAAGCAGCAAGCATCGGAGTCACCTGTTGTAGAGCCTGTATCCTCTAAAGAAAAAAGCCCTACACCTGCGCCAAGCAAGGCCGATACCGCAGCCACAGAGCAAGCTGTCAGTCAGCCTGAGGCCACCTCAACAACTGGCCAAATTGGTTTGCCCTTTAGCGACAAAACCAGCGGCGAGCCAGTTGATGACGCCAGCAGTAACGAAAAGCCCACATCGCCGGCCGCTAGAGCCAGTAATGACCCACGCTTAAAAAGCAAACGGGTTGAAACGGTGGTTAGCTCCAATGCCGTCGAGCTAGGCTTGTCCGCACCACTGGATACCACTCAAGGTGCTGCCGTAACCCAATCTTCAGCCCCAAAAAAGCGTGCTAAAAACGATCCTCGCTATAAGAGCGAGCAGATTGTCGAAGCCGAAGTGATAAAGCACGAAAAGGAATAAAGTTTTTCTTGTTTACTGTTTTTCAGGCGGTATAATCCCGCCTCGAAAGGAGGGGTGGCTGAGTGGCCGAAAGCACCGGTCTTGAAAACCGGCGACGGGCGACCGTCCCAGGGTTCGAATCCCTGCCCCTCCGCCATTTAAAGCGCCGACTAGGCGAAAAAAAAGGCCAGCTAATTTAGCTGGCCTTTTTTTTAAGAGAACGATTCGTTAATGACGCTCTGCTTTATTGACGCTCAGAGCGGCCATCAAAAACCTCATAGTTAAGACTTCGAGTATGGCCACTGGTCAGCGCGTACTGGCGCCACAAAGTCTCTACCGTGAGCTCAACAAATTCGCTCATAGTTGCGAGCGACGATAACCGGCAGTCCCCAGTAGAGTTAAGCGATTTCAAACACGCCGCATGTACTAAGCAATATCAATTACGGCCTGCAAAACCAGTGTTCAAGTCTTGACCCTCAGCCATACAACTGCCGGCAAGGTTCCTTCACTAGGCCATTTGTGGTAGCTTACGCACAATTAAAAATTATCAAAAGAAACGGAGTACGACATGACTCGAGCCCATAACTTACTGCCAACTGCGGGCCTGATGGCAGCACTGGTATTCTCTATGTCCGCTTACTCAGAAGCGCAACAGAGCGGAGCCAAAAGCGACGGTTATGAACCCCCACGCAACTCCCAAGGCCAACCCAACCTTCAGGGTGTATGGGATTTTCGCACGCTGACACCTCTCGAGCGCCCCAAAGCGCTGGGTAATAAAGCCGTATTCAGCGCCGAAGAACAGGCCGACTTCAGACAAAAGGCCGTCGATGCCACGGATGTCGACAAGTTGCGTGAAAAAACCGCTGACTCCGACGCCGATACCGATATTGAAGGGGCCTACAACAATTTCTGGATGGACTACGGCACCTCGATGAACGAGGACAGAAGAACATCGCTGATCACCGTTCCCGCCAATGGCCGCCTGCCAAAATTAACCAAAGAAGCTGTGGCGCGTTTGAAGACCGATCACCTACGTCAGGCTCCGGTTCGCGACATCCTCTCTATTGGTCTCGTCGACTTTCTCCCTGTAGGGCCTGAGGCCCTCGGCCTGTCTGAGCGTTGCCTATTAAGCTTCAACGCTGGCCCACCTCTTATCCCCAGTGCCTACAACAACAACCTGCGTATCATTCAAACCCCTAAAGAGGTGGTGATTTTTACTGAAATGATTCACGACGCACGCGTTGTTCGCATGGATGGTAGCCCACACTTACCCGCTGAAATGACCAAGTGGACCGGCGACTCTCGCGGTCATTGGGAAGGCGATACCCTGGTCGTTGAAACCACCAACTTCACCGGTAAAACACCGACGTTTCAGCTCCCCCTCAACCTTGTCGATCCCACGATGAATGGCGTGGTTGGCACCGGTGAAAACTTCACCTTGATCGAGCGCTTCACTCGCACCAGCGACTCACGCGTTGTCTACGAATACACCGTCAATGACCTCAGTACTTTCACCAAGCCCTTTACCGCCGCCATCCCTCTGAAAGCGACCGATGACCAGATGTTTGAGTACGCCTGCCACGAGGGCAACCACGGTGCAGCGGGCATGTTGTCCGGCGCTCGCCAGGAAGAAAAAGAGATCGCAGCCAAACTCTTATAATTATTATTGAGAGATCAGGCTCTGTGGTAAAGCGGCTATATGCTTACCACAGGGCTTGAGCGCTTCTCAATAGCTCTCAAGCTGAAAGCCATTCGCCCGACAATACCTCCCCCGACGCTACCAACAAACTGAAGCACGGCTACACATCAGCCTCAGCTTTGTCCCTCGCTATATCAAAATCCTCACCTACTAGTACCGCCCTGGCGCAGGCCACGGCCACCATTTCGCACCACCCCAGCACTAGCCAACAGAGGCTTAAACCCAAAGCCCTCCGTCGTGATTATTGCCATTCTATTGCGCGATCAAGGCCGCTAGCGCGCTGACAACTATCGTCAATACAGCGACTCGACGAGCGATCAATATTCACGAGTCTGAGCAGCCTTATTCACCATATCCCTCAGGGTTCTGACACTGCCAGTGCCAACTGTCTTTCATCATTTGCGGCAGGCTCTGTTCCGCCTGCCAATCGATTTCCCGCTGCGCCTTACTCGGATCAGCCCAGCAGGCGGGGATATCGCCGGGGCGGCGGGCGGCTATTTTATAGGGCACCTTGGCACTTGTTGCAGCTTCGAAGGCTTTGATCATCTCTAGTACCGAGTAACCCTGCCCGGTGCCCAAGTTCCAGGTGTGGCAACCGGCATCATTGTTTGCATCCAATAAATATTGCAGAGCCTTTACATGGCCAGCAACCAGATCGACCACATGGATATAATCCCGCACCCCAGTGCCATCGGCGGTTGGGTAATCGTTACCGTAAACGGTGAGTTCGGTTTGTTGACCGAGGGCCACCTGTAGCATATAGGGCAAGAGGTTATTGGGAATGCCGTTGGGCGCCTCACCAATCATACCGCTGGGGTGGGCACCGACCGGGTTGAAATAGCGCAGTAAACCAACCCGCCAAAAATCTGATTTCGCGAGGCGATCGGCCGCCGCTAAATCACCAAAAACATCTTCCACCATTTTCTTTGAAGCACCGTAGGGATTGGTGGTCTGTAGAGGGAAAGATTCGTCGATAGGCACAGCGTGAGGTTCGCCGTAAACAGTCGCTGAAGAGCTAAAAATAATACAGCCAACACCATGGCGTTGCATCGCCGCACAGAGAGTCAGCGTGCCAGCGACATTATTTTGATAGTACAGCAGAGGATTGGCACAGGATTCCCCCACCGCCTTTAAACCGGCAAAGTGCATAACGGCAGTAATGGAGTGCCGTTTGAACAGTGAATCGAGCGTGTCGGCATGACAAATATCGCCTTCGACAAACTCAAAGTCTCTGCCGGTGATGGTCTTTACTCGCGCCATCGACAGTGGCGAGCTATTGGCTAAATTGTCGATCACCACAATGTCATAGCCGGCATCGAGTAGAGCAACACAGGCGTGACTGCCGATATAACCCGCACCGCCGGTGACTAATACAGTTTTGTTTCCGTCCATCGATACCTTCTTCCTATAGCTAGCGATACTGCACTTAAAGTCAGTAAGTTGTCTCGCTGATAATAAAATCGTCAGCGGCAAATTATATTACAATCTCCCACGTCCCGAGTGGGGCACACATTGAAAATGGAACATAACACACCTGCAAGGGATGACACTGCCAATGAGCGCCAAAACTATTTTCGTTACCGGCGGGGCCGGCTTTATTGGCTCTGCTCTGGTGCGCTACCTAATCGCCGACACGCTCTGCCATGTGGTCAATATCGACAAGCTCACCTACGCCGGTAATCTCGAATCCCTGGCCAGCGTCGCCAGCAGTGAGCGCTATCACTTTGAGCGGGAGGATATTTGCGACGCGGCAGCGATGACACGCCTGATCGCCCACTATCGGCCCGATGCCATTATGCATCTGGCGGCCGAGAGCCACGTCGACCGCTCCATTAGCGGCCCCGCTGCCTTTATCGACACCAATATTAACGGCACCTTCACCCTGCTCGAAGCGGCACGACAGTACTGGCACGGATTGGCAGGTGAGCGCAAGGCAAGCTTCCGCTTCCACCATATTTCCACCGATGAGGTGTACGGCGACCTGGAACCCGGCCTGCTCTTTACCGAAGACACCGCCTACGCACCCAGCTCCCCCTATTCCGCCAGCAAGGCGGCATCCGATCATTTAGTGCGAGCCTGGCAGCGCACCTATGATTTTCCGGTGTTAATCACCAATTGCTCGAACAATTACGGCCCCAACCACTTCCCCGAAAAGCTCATCCCACTGATGATTCTCAATGCCCTGGCGGGTAAAGCCCTGCCCATTTACGGCGACGGCCAGCAAATTCGCGACTGGCTGTATGTCGAAGACCACGTTCGCGCCCTGTACTGCGTATTAACGACGGGCAAAATCGGCGAGACCTACAATATCGGCGGCCACAATGAGAAAACCAATCTCGAAGTGGTCACCACCCTGTGCCAAATACTCGAACAACTGGCGCCAGAAAAACCAACCGGAGTAACAAACTACATCGACCTCATCACCTATGTCACCGACCGCCCCGGTCACGATTTACGCTACGCCATCAATGCCAGCAAAATACAGCGCGAACTGGGCTGGCAGCCCGTCGAAACCTTTGACAGCGGCTTACTAAAAACCGTCGAGTGGTACATCAACAATAGCGCCTGGATAGAAAACGTCAGCAGCGGCGCCTACCAACAGTGGATAGATCAGCAGTATCAAGGGCCAACACAATGACCACTAATATTCTCCTGCTCGGCGCCGATGGCCAGGTCGGCTGGGAATTGCGCCGCTCACTGCTGAGTGTCGGCAAAGTCAGCGCCATCACCCGGCAAGATTGCTCACTTACCGACAGAACCGCTGTTACCGCGCTAATCGCCAGCCATCAACCGGACATTATTGTCAACGCTGCCGCCTACACCGCCGTTGATTTGGCCGAGAGCGAAAGTCAGCAAGCCTATGCCCTCAACCGCGACCTACCCGCCCTACTCGGCGAGCTGGCCCGGCAGCGAGATATTCTTGTGGTGGACTACTCCACCGACTACGTATTTGACGGCAGTAAAAGCGCGCCCTATTTCGAGCACGACGAGACGGCACCAGCGAATATTTACGGCGCCAGTAAACTGGCCGGCCTGCAAGCCTTACAAGCCTGCGGCTGCCGGCATTTAGTGTTTCGCGTCAGCTGGGTTTACTCGGCACGGCGCGGCAATTTTATTAAAACCATTCTCCGCCTGGCTGCAGAGCGCGATGCCTTAAGTATTGTCAGCGACCAGATCGGCAGCCCAACACCGGCCAGTTTAATTGCCGATGTCAGCGCCAATTGTTTGCGGCTACTCGCCGCTGGCATCGGCCAGGCAGGGGTTTATCACTTAGCACCTGCCGGACAAACCAGCTGGCATGGTCTGGCGCAAGAAATTGTCGGCCATGCGCAGACCCTCAACATGCCGCTCAAAATCAAGCCCGAAGACATTAAGCCGACACCGACTTCAGGCTACCCGACCCCGGCACAGCGACCGGCCAATTCCGTGATGAATACGGACAAACTGCAACGGACTTTCCAGTTACAATTACCCCACTGGCAAGAACCGCTAGCGCACCTACTACAAGAAATCAGCGAAAGTCGCTCTTAACATTCGATAGTGCGCGCAGTAAAACAAGGACCGAATAAGCAATGAGTCAACGCAAAGGTATTATTCTCGCCGGCGGTTCAGGCACCCGCCTCTACCCCATCACTCAGGTTATCTCCAAGCAGCTATTGCCGATTTACGACAAGCCGATGATCTACTACCCCCTATCGACACTGATGTTAGCCGGCATTAAAGATATCCTACTCATATCCACCCCCCAAGACACCCCTCGCTTTGAGCAACTGCTCGGCGACGGCAGCCAGTGGGGCATCAATATTCAGTACGCGGTGCAGCCCTCGCCGGATGGGCTCGCCCAGGCCTTTATTATTGGCAAAGAATTTATCGGCAATAATCCCTCTGCTCTGATCCTCGGCGACAACCTGTATTACGGCCACAACCTCAGCCAACTCTTACAGCACGCCAACAAAGTGGAAAGTGGCAGCACGGTATTTGCCTATCCCGTCCACGACCCCGAGCGCTATGGTGTGGTTGAATTTGATGCCACAGGTAAAGCGATGAGCATTGAAGAAAAGCCAAGCCAGCCAAAGTCTCGCTACGCTGTCACCGGCCTGTATTTTTACGACAATCAGGTGGTCGATATTGCCGAGCAAATTACACCCAGCCCTCGCGGCGAGCTGGAAATCACCGACGTCAATCAGGTCTATCTCGACAAACAGCAGCTCAATGTTGAAAACCTCGGCCGTGGTGCCGCCTGGCTCGACACCGGCACTCACGAGTCTCTGCTGGAAGCATCGACCTTTATTAAAACCATCGAAACCCGACAGGGTTTGAAAATTGCCTGCCTCGAAGAAATCGCCTATCGCATGGGCTATATCGATGCCGCGCAAGTGGAAAAACTCGCCGAGCCGCTGAAGAAAAATGGCTACGGTCAGTACCTGCTGAAAATTCTAAAAGAAGATATTTTTTAACTGAGCGTTGCTAAATTTAATGCGTAAAAAGGCCGACCATGGAAGCTGAACACACCGAAATACCCGAGGTCCTACTGATTAAGCCCGATGTCTATGGTGACGAGCGAGGTTATTTTCAGGAAACCTTCCACCAGCAGCGCTACGCCGAATTAGGCATCAAAGGTAATTTTGTGCAGGACAATGTGTCCTTCTCCAGCCGGGGTGTGCTGCGTGGCCTGCACTACCAATGGCCCAACCCCCAGGGCAAATTACTGTATGTACTGCAGGGTGAGATTTTTGATGTCGCGGTGGATATTCGCGCCGACTCCCCCACCTTTGGCCGCTGGGTAGGACGCTTTTTATCCTCTGACAACCACCATCAATTATGGATACCCGAGGGTTTTGCCCACGGCTTTCTGGTCACCAGTGACACGGCATTAATCACCTATAAATGCACCGACCTCTACCACCCCGCCGACGAGGGTTGTGTACAGTGGGACGACCCGGCTATCGGCATTGACTGGCCACTGGATAGAATCGACGGCGCACCTGCCCTGTCGGGCAAAGATCAACAGGGCAAGTCGCTCGCCGACTCTGCCCTTAGGTTCTGCCCTTAGGTTCTGCCCTTAAAAGCTGATGCCAGCAGACACTCACCCGATAACTATTTAAGCTAGCAACCACCAAAGGCTCTGTCGCTCAACATGCTAAACACTCGCAATCCCAATAGCCTCCGGCGCCCCACGCTCACTCGTGGTCTCGCGGGCTGGTATCTACCTAATGCCGTACCGCGCAATGCCTATATTGAGCTCGACGCCATGCTGGCCGGCTTAAATACCTCGCTGAATACCGACACGCATGCCGGCAATATGTATTCCTGTGCGGCAACGGACAGACTGTACTCCCTCAGTGACACCAGTGAAGACCGGGGTATGGTCGCTATTATTGGCCACCCCCAGTGGAAAAATGCACGCCTTGCCACACTAGCGGCAGAGGCCAGCCATAGCGCCGCACTCGCTGCGGCCTATCGTCAAGACAGTAATAATTTTCTCGAACAACTCGGCGGCAACTTCGCCTTTGTAATTATTGATACGGCCGATAACACAGTATTAGCAGGGGTTGATCGACTCTGCCACTTCCCGCTGTACTACTCTCAGCCACAAAATGCTCATCCCAATAACACCCCCGATAGCGGCCTGGTATTTGGCTCATCGGCCAGTGCAGTACTGGCACACAGCAATATCGAACGCAAAATTCAGCCCCAGGGCATTTACGATTTTATTTATTTTCACATGGTGCCCAGCCCGGTCTCTATCTATCAGGGTCTGGCCAAACTGCCCGCCGCCCATTACCTGAAATACAGCAAGGGCAAAATAGAGATACTCAATTACTGGCAACCCCACTTTTCGGAAAGCTCAGATAAGAGCTTTCACAACATGGCCAAGGAGCTTCGCCCGCAACTTAAGTCGGCCGTCGACCGTGCCGTCACCGACTACAGCACCACCGGCGCCTTTCTCAGCGGTGGGCTCGACAGCTCCAGTGTCACCGGCATGCTCGCTGAGTTGAGTGAGCAGCAGGCCCGCGCCTATTCCATCGGCTTTGCCGCCGAGGGCTATGACGAAATGGCCTTTGCCCGCATCAGCGCGAAAAAATTTGGCGTTAAGCTCAACGAATACTACGTCACCCCCGACGATGTCGTTGAAGCTCTACCCGATATCGCCACCAGTTACGATGAACCCTTCGGTAATTCCTCGGCCCTGCCCGCCTACTTTTGCGCCAAACTGGCGGCGGAAGACGGTATTAAATGCCTGCTCGCCGGTGACGGTGGCGATGAAATATTTGCCGGTAACGAACGCTACGCCAAACAGGGTGTTTTTGAGGCCTACCAACAAGTACCCGCCGCGCTGCGCAACCATTTGATTGAGCCCTTTACACAGGCCCTGCCCAATCAAGTCGCCCTAGCCGCCAAGGCAAAAAGTTATATCAAGCAAGCTAATGTAGCCCTACCCGAGCGCCTGCAGAGCTATAACTTTCTCAACCGGCATCGTCCCGAAGAAATCTTTTCCAGTGACTTTCTCGCCCAAATCAATACCGCCGCACCAGTGGCCCTGCAACAGCAGGTTTACCAACTACCGCCCAATGCCTCCACGTTAAATCGCATGCTCTACCTCGACTGGCAATTCACCCTGGCTGACAACGACCTGAGAAAGGTCAACCATATGTGCGCCGTGGCGGGTGTCGATGTCGCCTACCCGATGCTCGACGACGAGTTGCTGGCCTTTGCCTGCCAAATACCCGGCAAGTGGAAAATAAAAGGCCAGAACCTGCGTCACTTTTACAAAAAAGGCCTGCACAACTGGCTACCCGATGAAACCATCAACAAGAAAAAACAAGGCTTCGGCCTACCCTTCGGCGTGTGGATGCAAAGCCACCAGCCCCTGCAGGAGTTGGCCTACGACAATCTGCTGAAACTGAAAAAACGCCAGTGGCTGAACCCAGCCTTTATTGATGAGCTGATCGACCTGCACCGCAACGGCCATGCGGCCTATTACGGTGAGTTGATTTGGGTGTTGACGGTGTTGGAATTGTGGTTGGATGCGCATTTAGATACGTAATAGCACCCAATTATTTTTTTAAAGCGCCCCCGCACACGAGCCACTGGTCAGCGAACCAGATGCTTTTACGCTTCCACTACTATCACAAAAATAATAAGTGCCGCTAACCTCGTGAAGCTCGAATGTAAAGTTACGCCCACCCGAATAAGAGTAAGTCACATCAGAGTCTGCCGCACTCCAGCTACCCACCTTGCGAGTTGGATCAACTGAATCGCCAACCCCTTTAGCCAACTCGACCAAATCGCCACTGGGACAATGAACCTCTCGTCCCGTATTGTTTCCCGTGTCTATAATCAACTGACCTGACAGAGCAGTATCAGCGTCATCCACCACCGAAGATAAAGTGCAATCAGCTAATACATTAACCGTCCCAACTGCCAAAACCATACCTGCTAACATTACTTTTTTCATAACCTGCTCCCTCATTAAATTTACCGATCAATTCGTTCGTTTTACTACTGGCACCTTAGCTAGTAGCGCTACGCCCAACCACTTACTTCAATTTGGTCGTTGGCATCTGTTTCACGCCAAAAAGTAATGCCACACAAAAGGCCATTAAATAAAACAACATCGAGCTGCGCGCAGTATCCATAGTACTGCCCAGCAAGCCCACAGTAAATAAAGCGGCGAAAGCCGTAAAGAAGGCGACAGCTTGAAGATCCCCTCGTAGCAAAGGACGATATAACACTCGCGCTAGCACCAATAAGAGTAAGACCAATAATATCAAACCCAATAGACCCTGAGCAAAGAACACCTCGACCCATTGCTGGTGAATATGCCAGGCGAGATCCTGGTCTGTCACAAATAGCCAGTGCTTGAGCCCCTCACTAAAATCACCGTTGTTAAGCAAGTTAGAGCCATCAGCCTTGGTCAGCCGTAGGTCGGTGATCTCAATAGTGCCGCTGGCCATGTGCAGGGAGAATTTCACCGGGCGCGGGGGCCAAAAATCTGAACCCCTATCAGCAGAATCGAAAACCAGCACCTCCTCTCGCCACTGCTGCGTTAGCCCCTCGGTATTCACCGCCTCGCTGCTACAGCCAAAGGAATACAACAGTGCCTTTTCACAAATAAAGATGCCCAGGGCTGGGCTAGCAGCTGTAGCCCTTATATATTCAGGCTGACGAATCCGCAACGACAACTGATAGCGTTGATGCGGTGAAATATTGATGCCTTGCTCAAGGTAGGCCGTCTTACCCGCCCTTAAAATTAAGGCGTTTGTTGCCACTTGTTGTTGTAGTTGATAGCGACTCGACAGCTCATTTTCGTCGGCATATAAGAGGTGATTAATGGGGTACTGGCCAAAACCTTCCCCCAACACCTTGCTCAACACACCGCCATCCATCAAGCCAATGGCCTGCTGCCAATGATTGAGTCTGAAAGTAAAGTCATCCGCCGAGCGAGCCAGTCGATATTGAGCAAAACCACTGGACAGCAGTGGTGTGAATACAGCCACGGCAACGAAGCCAAGCCCGATAAACAGGGCCGTTTTTTTCCGTTTCGACAGTCTGTCGGCCACATTCAGCCAGCCGACAAATACCAGTACAAAACCCAGCGCCAGCGCGACGTAACCCACCCGCGAGAAAGTCACAAACATCACGTAAACGGCCATCACTATTGCCACCACGCCCAGAGCTTGCAACAACCAGCGGCGTTGGCTCAGTGTCACGACGAGCAGTGCCGGGAAGGCAAAGGCGATATACGCTTCTATATAAGCTCCGCCCGTGCGCATACTGGAAAAAGTGCCCGTCACCCGAAAAATATTATCGAAATTGGCCAGGCCGACAAAGGCATAGCGCTCGGCTATCACCACCAACGAGAGTAAACATAAGCCCACACTCAAGCTCCACAGTAAGTAGCCACGCGCCTGTTCGATCTGCTCCCCCCGGGTTCGTCGAATAACGGATACAAGTAACAACGCCCACAACAAACCCTTACCCACCATCCACGCCTCAAGCGGCGAATGCGAACCCAGTTGTCGCAAACCGGGCTCATCCAGCAAGGGCCATAGCGGAGATACAATAGCAACCAGCCAACTGATCCACAGCAGAGCCAGCACCAAGGGCAGCAGAGGGCTTGTCCAGTTCAGTGGCGGCGACCCCCTAACTCTCAGGCTGCTGACCAACAAAGTGACCAGTACAAAAAGGTCAAGCTCATCCAGCAGTAGACGCCCCGTGTGCGGGCTTAAATCGAGCAAGGGCAAGAGCAAGGGAATCACAAACAGCCACAGCAGGGGGCGACGCCAGAGCAAAGCAGCGTAGACCAGCACGGCAAAGGCCAAAAGCGGTGAGAGTATTGGATAACTATACAAGCCAAAGCCAAGACACAGAGCCAAGGGCAGTGCAAACAGGAAATACAGTGCCACTACGATCTTAGACGGTGCAGCTCGAGCGCTTACAGCCGCAGTACTATTAAATGCAGCGGCGCTATCAAGCCCAGTGGTGTTATCAAGGGAATCGCTACTCCCATGAACCAGCTCGCTATCGGCAGCAGTATTAACAGCAAGCCCTGCAATCCAATCAATATCGTCCCGTACCGGGTTTGCTAAGGGGGTTTCGGCCCTTTCCGCCAGCGCATCTTGCAACCAACGCATAAACCCATAGCTCAACACCGCCGCCACTGCGCCAATCAATAAATTAGTAAAATCAGGGTGTTTAGACGGCGCCAACACTTTACCCAGCTCAATAAACAGCGCAAGCCCCGCCGCAACTAAAGCCGTTATTCGAACAGCCCCCTGACGAGGGCGACTAACATCAGCCGATCTTGAGGCCCTATTCACACGCTGTACAGCCCCCGCCCAAATGGCCAAGCCCACCGGCATATACATCGCCATATTCGCCAACAGGCTCGCCATGGCCTGGGGCTCGGTCGAATAATAATGGTAGTAAAAGGGCATCACCCGCACTTCGGCCAAACTGGCGGTGAACAGAGACAGCGGATACCAGGCCTCGTTAAACCAGCCCGCTAACGCCGCTAGTGCTAGCACATAAGGCAGGCATAGCAACGGTGTGAGCTGGCGAATAAAGCGCGCCAAAAAATCGATTCCGCCGCTTTTCAAACCTTGCCCTAGTAGAACACCCAGCACCAGACCACCGGCTCGCATCAGCACCGACAAGCCCTGACTCACCCCCGAGGCCATAAAAAACTGTGCTAACTCCAAACAGCCTCCCAGCACGAGGCCAACAATAAGCACCCTGCGCAAGCTGCCCCTATCGCTCTGCCCCCAACCCGCATAAGCCAACGCCGCTAATATGCCCAGCGGCATAATAGCCACCACCTCACCCAGCAAACGTGCCAGCGCACGAAATAGAGAAGACCCATCGCCCGCGAGTAATAGTGCGTAATGGTCTGAACTCAGCTTCCACTTCAACTCGTCGAGGGAAACCACAACATCAAAGGGAAATAGCGACTGGGCAAAATAAAACAGCCCATAAACACTGAGCATCGCAACAATGGACTGTTGCCCTCCCCGCTCAAACGACTGCCATAAATGTAACAAACGATGCCGCCCAAACAGCCACAAGGCAATGCCCCCAAGGCCACCCAGGGTTTCTGCGATCAAGTCATTGATAGACACCGTGCGTGGTGCAAAAAA
>MAAT01000050.1 GCA_002162815.1 Gammaproteobacteria bacterium 53_120_T64
GCCATGGGCGGTGGTCTCGAGTGTGCACTGGCTTGCGACATTCGCATTGCCGAAGAGCAGGCGCAAATGGCGCTGCCCGAATGTACCGTGGGTTTGTTGCCCGGTGGTCTGGGTACACAGCACCTGTCCTGGTTGATTGGTGAGGGCTGGGCCAAGCGCATGATTTTATTAGGTGAGCGCGTGAAGGCGCCAAAGGCCGAACAAATTGGCTTAATTCAGGAAGTGGTGCCCACGGGTACGGCTCTGGAAAAGGCTTTAGAACTGACGGCTAAAGTTGAAAAGCAAAGCCCGACCTCGGTGCGCATTTGTAAATCCTTGACCATGTCTGCCCGCGAGCGCGGTTTAAGCAGTGGCTTTAAATACGAGCGCGATGCCTTTATGGATTTGTGGGGCAGCGGCGATCAAAAAGAGGGCGTGGCCGCCTTTGTTGAAAAACGTTCGCCCGAATGGAAGAACGGCTAAAGCCGCGATTTTTAATCAGCAGGTATTAATTAGTCGATATTAATTAGCAGGTATTGATGAGCCAGCTATTGAAAAGCGCCATCGTATTTCAATAGCCGGTTAGCTGTCGCAGGAGAAAAGCGTGTCCGAACAGCCCGTATTATTTAGTGAAAAACTTTGTAGCAACGGTAAGAAAATTGCCATCGCCACTCTGAATGCCGAAAAAGCACTGAATTCCCTCAGCCTGGAAATGGTCGATATGATCAGCGCCCAAACTGAGCAGTGGGAAAGCGACGACAGCATTGTCTGCATTCTGCTCGACAGCGCAGGCGACCGGGCTTTTGCCGCCGGTGGCGATATTCGTATGCTCTACGAATCAACGGTGGAATACGGTGAAAACTACAACGCCTATGCCACGGATTTTTTCTCGCGAGAATACCGGCTCAACCATCGACTGCATAACTTTCCCAAGCCGATTATTGCCTGGGGTAATGGCTTTGTGATGGGCGGCGGCATGGGCTTATTTGAGGGCGCAGACTTTCGCGTCGTTACCGAAAGCACGCGTATCGCCATGCCGGAAGTCACGATTGGCTTGCTGCCCGATGTGGGCGGCACTTGGTTTCTCAATCAAACCCGCGGCAACAGTGGTTTGTTTCTGGCGCTGACCGGTGCACAGATTAATGCCACCGATGCGATGTACACCGGCCTTGCCGATGTGTTTATTCCCCACGCTGAAAAGGCGGCCATGCTCGACACCCTGGCGGAACTGAGCTGGACAGCCAGTGCCGATGAAAATCGCCAGCAGATGACAGTCGCGCTGGAGACTTTACAAGACCAGCACCGGGCAATGCTGCCCGCCGCCCAGCTCGAGCTGCACATGAGCTGGATAGACGAGGCGACGTCGGGTGCGAATTTAGAAGAGGTAGTTGCCGCCATCACCGCCTATGAGGGCGATAATAAGTGGCTCAGCCGGGCGGTGGGCACTTTGAAAAAGGGCTGTCCGGCATCGATTTTTCTCGCTTATGAGTTAAATAAGCGCGGGCGCGATTTGCCCTTGAATGAGTGCCTCAAACTTGAATTAATCGGCACGGTGAACTGTGCGAAATACGGTGTCTTTCGTGAAGGCATTCGCGCGCAGATTATCGAAAAAGACAATAAGCCTAACTTTCAGCCCGCGACTTTGGCTGAACTGACCAGCGAAATGCGCGAGCAATACCTCACCTGGCCCTGGGTCGATAAACCAAGCCCCCTGGCCGACTTGTAATATTTAAGAGTCTCGCATATTAAAAAGTATGCAGTGCGAAGTATTATTCTAAGCAGTGCCAGTATGTTGGTTGTTTTGCCGGTTTGGCTTGCCGGCTCACATGGGTATGGTGCAATAAGCAGGTTTTTATTTTACTTGAACGCGAATTTTTTGTTTCTACTAGCTTTCTCGCTGCTCCTTATCAGCTCTAGATACTGGTATTGCAGTTGGTCTATTGGTGGTAGTGCTATTTCTACTGTAATGCCTGCGGGCATATTGATAGTTGGCTGGTTACAGTTTTTGTTTATTCTATGTTTGTACGTGGCAAAAGTTGTTTTTCAGGTTGATTAGCAAGCGATATATGTGAGGCTGGTTGAATAGCCGTTCTTCGCTGCAATAAAAATTAAGTTATTACAAAATTAAACGTAGGAAAAGGAACAATCATGGCAAAGAAAATCGCATTTTTTGGTTTGGGCAATATGGGCGGTCCAATGGCCGCCAATTTGGTGAAGGCCGGGTTTGAGGTCTGTGCCTTTGACCTGCAAGCCGCCTCCGTACAAAAAGCCGTTGACGATGGTTGCAGCGCTGCCGCTTCGGAAAAGGAAGCGGTGGCCGGTGCCGACTTTGTGATTTCCATGCTGCCCAATGGCGCCATCGCCGAGAGCCTGTATATCGATGGTGCGGGCCTGCTCGACTTGGTCGAGCCCTCTGCGCTGCTGATCGACTGTTCCACCGTGGCGGCCTCGAGTTCGCGGCGTATTGGTGAAGAGGCGAAGAAGCGCAATATTCGCGCAATCGACGCCCCGGTCTCCGGCGGTGTTGGCGGTGCGCAAGCGGGCACGCTGGCCTTTATGTGTGGTGGCGAAGGCGCCGATGTTGACGCGGCGCGCGAGGTGCTGGTGCATATCGGCGCCAATATTTTTCACGCCGGTGCCAGCGGCGCCGGGCAAATCGCCAAAATCTGTAACAACATGCTGCTTGCCGTGCACATGATTGGTACGGCGGAGTCACTGCAGCTGGGTGTCGACAATGGCCTCGACCCCGCAGTGCTGTCGGAAATTATGTTGAAAAGCTCCGGCTGTAACTGGTCGCTGGAAAAATACAATCCCTATCCCGGTGTGATGGATGGTGTGCCCGCCAGTCGTGGTTACGAGGGTGGCTTCATGGTCAAGCTGATGCAAAAAGATCTCGGCCTGGCGATGGAGGCGGCGCTGGCGAGCAAGTCGAGCACACCGATGGGGGCGCTGGCGAATAGCCTGTATGGCCTGCACGAAAATGCCGGTGGCGATAAACAGGCAGATCTCGACTTTTCCAGTATTCAGCAGATGTTTGGGCAGCCAGAAGATTAAGGGGCGTTAATGTCGCTTTTGCCGTTCACACGGCGACCAACGGTCGCCCTATAATTTTTTTTTTGTTCGCGTAGCGTATGATCCACTACTGATTTTATTTAGGGTCCCCACGGTATGAGGGGGTCTTTGTAGTGAATGGACTTATAGAATGGACAACAGGGAAGATCAGCTCCTCCTCTCACAGAAAAAAATTCTCGAAAGCGTTGCCTTAGGGGCCGGTTTCCAAGAAACCCTCGATGAGTTGTGCGTTGCATCCGAACACTTGGTACCCAACTCCGTCTGCTCGATCATGGTGTTTGATGATTCGAAGCAGTACCTCAATGTGGTTGCTGCGCCTAATATCCTACCTGAGCTTATCGAGCGCTTGAATGGTACCGTGCCCAGCGATACTGCGGGCTCCTGCGCGGTGGCGGTTTTTCAAAATGCGCCGACCTATGTGAATAACATTTTGAACGATAATCGCTGGACGGACGCTCGCCAGTTGGCCCTCGATTTTGGCATTAACTCCTGTTGGTCCCACCCGGTCAAAAATGTTAACGGTGACATCATTGGCTCCTTTGCGATATCGAGTAGCGAGGAGAGAAAGCCGAGTTACTTTCAGCAGCAATTGATTACCGAGTCGGCGAATATTGCCGGCATTATTCTCCAGCGTCGTGAAAGAGAAAAAGATTTGTGGGGCAAGGCTCACCAGGATAAATTAACCGGCCTCTGCAATCGTCCGATGTTTGATATGACCATGAAGCACGCCGTGGCCAGCGCCCGACGTCATCAGGCTCAGCTTGCCGTATTGTTTGTTGACCTCGATAACTTCAAAATCATTAACGATACCTATGGCCACAAAGCCGGTGATGATGTGCTGCGAGAAATCGCCGCGCGCCTGAAGCGCTGTCAGCGCAGTAGCGATACCCTGGCCCGTTACGGCGGTGATGAATTTACCCTGCTGTTGGAAAACATTGATGACCTCAACAGTGTTACCCAGGTGGCGCAGCGGATTATTGATGAATGTGCGATTCCGGTGATGACCGGTGATTACAGTGCGGGCGTATCGGCGAGTGTTGGTATCAGCCTTTTCCCCAATGACGCACTCGAGGTGAGAGAGCTATTGAGCTTCGCCGACCGGGCCATGTATAAGGCGAAGTCGAAGGGGCGCAATGGGTTTTATTTTTACGAAGAGGGTTTGACGCGCGTTGTCGAGGCGAAAAAGCAGCTCGGTCTTGAGTTGCGCCATGCCCTGGCAAATAGTGAATTCACCTTGTTCTACCAGCCCCTGTTCGGTACCGACGGCGCCATGTCGGGCTCTCTGGAGGCCCTAGTGCGCTGGAACCATCCCTCGCGGGGGCTGTTGAGCTCAGCTGATTTCTTGCCGATGGTAGAGGAGGAGGGCTTGGTGGATGAGCTCAGTGAGTGGGTCCTACTCACCGCCTGTAGCCAGGCAAAAGCCTGGCTGGATAAGGGCTTGAAGCTCGATAAGGTTGCCATCAATTTCTCCCTGTTTACCGAGCAGCAAGATTTTTATGCGATGGTGGTGCAGGTACTCAATGACACGGGCTTGCCCCCTGCTTGCCTAGAGCTCGATATTGCAGAGAGCTTGCTGGCCGGTGATTCCACTGAGCTTTGCGGTGAATTGAGCCAGCTCAGAAAACGCGGTGTAGCCGTGGCCCTCGATCACTTCGGTACCGGCGGCGTATCTCTTGCCCGACTCGCTCATTTGCCGGTTGATCTGTTAAAGATGGACCGGGAGTTTGTCGATGGCTTGACGCAGGAGCAGGCCGACCCACGGTTGGTCAAAGCCATTGTTGCTATGGCCTCCAACTTGGGCCTACCGGTACTGGCGAAACGGGTTGAAACTCAATTGCAGCGCGAAATTTTGGTGCGAGAAGGTTGTCATTTATTGCAGGGCTATTTGTTTGCCGAGCCACTGGCGGTGCGCGACCTTGAGCGCTTGTTAGCTCAGCGCTGAGTCAGAGCTCAACCAATGCGAGGGGCTTCGTCGCCTCTTTGCCCCTGCCTCAGCACACCCCTTGATCCTTAGACCTCGTTGTCGCTATGCGCCCGACCTCGCACATTTAACAGGGCGATCAGGCCGCCTGATACGAGTCCCGACATGTGACCGGCCCAGGAAATATGTGGCCGAAAGTCGAACACGCTAAACAGCAGACTTGGGTATAAAACCAGGGCGGCCAAGGCGATGATAATGGCTCGCATGGAACGCCGAAAATAGGCATCGGCGATAATAAAGGCCCAGAGGCCCAGAATCACGCCACTGGCACCGATATGGTAGGCCCTACTGCCAAATAGCCAGGTACCGAGCCCCGCTAGCAGCGTCAGAATTGCCCATAACTCCCAAAACTCAGTCTGCTTTTTGGTCTGTATTAAAAGGCCGAGCCCGAGTAGAGCGACACTATTACCCATTAAGTGCCACAGGTTGGCGTGTATCAAGGGCGCGAGGGCAATATGCCATAACTCCACGACGCTGCGCGGCATAATACCGTAGTGGTGCAGGTCGCCGGGAATCAGCCACTGCAGTCCGTGCACCGCCCATAGGGCGGCCAGTAAATAGATCACAGCGGGTAGTTTTAGGGGGCTGGCAAAAGTACTCATCGGGTGGTGTCGGCCTCTGTGTGCAGACGAGAAAAATCGGCGCTGATTTTGTCGGTGGGGATATTACACCCGGCGCTGGTCATGGAAATAATGCTGCTACCCGAGCAGGCATGCAGGGCCGGGGGATTACTGTGTACGCCTTTGGCGTCGATATAGGCAAGGGGGATGCCAAAATCGTTATCCATAAAAACCGTAATAATGTCCTTCCACTTGAGTTGGCTAAAGTTCAGGTCGACGCGCTGCAGGTTGCTTTGATCGTGGGTAAATAGGTTTTCCAGCACCACCTCTGTACCGGGTGTGGCGAGGGCGCGCACCAGGAGTTCGGGGTAGGCGCGAATGGGGCGTATTACCACGCCAGCGCCGGCCCTTTTCAAACGCTGGCGATTTTCATCGACGATGCACTCCACCAGAATAGTGGCCGAACTGCCGATGTCCTGAATGCGGCTAAGGATATCGAAGGTCAGGCTGTCCGATAGGGGATCGTTGCCATCGCGCGCTAATATCACAATGTAGGCGGCTTTATTGGCGTTGACGGCGGCCAGACTTTTGGCATTTTCTGCGGCCCCATTGTAGTGCACGACACGGTGGCTACTGAGCTCGCGGGGCAGGCCGTCGGGGTAATTGCGGGTCAGTATTTGCAAGGGCAGTTGCGCAAATTTTGGCGTGGCGCGCATCTGGCCGATTAAGGCCTCAAGGTAGGCATCGCTGTTTTCAGCCGGTGTGTTAATGATCAGTAGGTGCTTATTCATATCGCTCCAAATCCAGTTGCCACGGAGTTTGTCGTCACGTTTTTTTAGGCGGTATTCAAAAAACTCCGCCGCCAGTTGTGCCAGTAGTGATATCGCCAATAGATATAAACAGACGGTGGTAAATATACGGCCTTGCCAGCTGGCGGCGGAAATATCACCGTAGCCCACCGTGGTGACGGTGGTCACCGAGAGCCACAGGGCGTCGCCCCAGCCGAGACTTTCAAAATAGACCATCGCCGCTGAGTGGATAAGGATGAGGGCGATCAGCAAACAAAACAGGCGGGCCAGTTTATACATGGTGCCCTGTTCATATGCGGTGGAATACTTCAGATGGCGGCGGCGCCAGTGACGCAGATTGATGAGCTGGATCAGCATGGTGAGTTAATGGCTCTCATCGGGTTCGCCGCTAGCGTTGCCTGTTGCCACATCCGTCGATTCGCGCTCTTGATAGCACTGGGTGACTTCTTCGAGCACGCGCTGCTTGATGGTTTTCTCGTCGTCGACGGGGACTTGGTAGCGCTGGGAGAGATTGCGTAAATCATCGGGGTTAAAGGACAGGCCGATGCGCGGCCGCTGAATGCGCTGGTAGGGTAGACCGACGATTTTTCGAATGATGTCGCTGGGGTTGAGGTTTTCATCGGCGGCGTCGTGGCGAATGCGTTTATTGAGCTGTTCCTTAAAGACGAAGTGCATCTGTACTTTTTTCAGGGCGCGCTTTTCATCGGCCCATTTCGGATTGTGTTTAATCGCCACGATTGTGTGGCCACATTTGCTCAATCACATCGACGGCACAATACACCTGTAGGAAAACTTCGGTGGAGCCATCTTCGCTGACTTCAACGCTCAGGCCGTGGTGGCCGTCACTGCCCTCGCACTCGTGGATGCGCAACTCTTCACCGTCTTCGGCTGCGGCAAGGTCTTCGCCCTGGCAGTCGCGATCATAGTAGTAGGCTTCCTGGTCTTTACTGCTTTGCTGGTAGCGGGGGCTGAGCCAATCGGCGAGTTCGCTCGGCGGGTTTTGGACGATAAGCTCGGGCCAGTCCTGGGACCACAATTGCGCAAAGTGGTCTTCATCGATAAAGGTAAAGAGCTGCTGACGGGCAATTTTTTGGGCAAAGCATAGCGATAGCTTGCCGTCGTCATTATCAATGCCCATAAAATAGAGGCGGTTTTCGGCGTCCTTTAACACCACTTCTTTGCTGCTGCCCGAGGCCAGCTCGTAGGTGCCGACTTTAATGACCTCCAGTGACTGCTCGCGTAGCTCTTGGGGTAAGGCGTCGCGGTATTTTAGCGAGAGCATATCGCCAATCAGCAGCTGGCTGGGGCAATCGAGCTGACGCTCACGGCTGGGCTTGTTGCGCGAGAAGAGCTTTTTAAGCATGGGCTTTCCAGCACCAAAGCCGCCCGAACCCGGGCTGCCTTCGTGACGTTGATGGTTAGGTAGAGGCCCTATTGGCCAGATTTCTTTTTCAGTCGCTCGAGAACAGTGCTCGCGCCGCTACTGGCGTTGGCGCCGATGCCGGCATCCTTTAATTTACGGTCGAGGTCATCACTACCGGCCTCACCTTCCATCCACTCGCCCGCTTCCATGCGATCTTCCCAATTGGCTTGCTTCTTTTTAACGCGCTCCAGAGCCTTTGATACGCGGTGTTCACTGGCATTGGTGGCGGCAAAATTGGTCGACATACTGGAGGTCGCTTTTTGTAATTGCTCAACGGTTTTTATTTTTTCGAGCTCGCGACCATTCTTTTGAATGACCTTTTCGCGCTGGCGGATCATGCTGTTAATTTTGTTGACCTGCGCACTCAGGGCGCTGTGCTCGGCACCTTTTTCGGCGGCTTCACTTTCGATGTCGGCAATGCGCTCTGCGACCTCGACAGCGAGGGCTTCATTGCCGGCTTCGAGGGCTTGCACGGCCTTGGTTTCGTAGCTGCCAATATCGCTTTCGAGGCTGTTGATTTCGCGTTTGAGTTTTATTTCACTGGCTTTAAGTCCGGTGAGGGATTGTTTGGCCTTGCCAATAGCATCTTCTGCATCGCGAATTTCCTGGCCGAGAATGCGCACGGCATTGGCATCGACTATCGATTCGCCAACTTCACTGGCGCCACCGCGCACGGCGGTTAATATGTTTTTTAAAATACCCATGGTGTATCTCCGTTATAAACAATTGTTGGTTGAGGCCACTGGTTTACCCATTAGAGCAGTAGGGGCTCGATAACCTGCAGTACATCGACGGTGTTTTCAGCTTGCACTTCGAGTTCGTGAACAATGTTTTCGAATAAGGTGTCCAGCGCCATAGCGCCAAATAAAATGTAGCTGTCGCCCTGGCGGCCGATGGAGCTGAGGGGAATGGCTGGGCTGATGAGCAACAGCTCCTCGTTGAGTTCGTCAACCTTGTCGGACTTTACTTCGTTGACATTGAACAGCGGGGTAATGGCCAGCAGTTGCGTGTCGGTCTTGACGATGTTGATGGGAAATTCTTCATTGTTGGAACAGATGACTTCTAATACGCCGCTCTCTGCCAGTACGGCATCGAAGCGCGTATCTTCAGCGGTTAGGTGGGCGTTGAGTTTAAAGGCGAGTTCATTAAGCGACATGCAAAGCTCCTTGGTAGTAATTGCGCCACGCCATAATATGGCATGAGTGGACTGTATGCCATATTATGGCTTTAGTCAAAGGGGTTTTGACCGGGGAAAAAGGCCCCGTCGTGTTGTTTCCAGGCGCGCTGGTGGTATTGGTAGAGTTGGTGCGAGCCGAGGGTGTTGATCTTAATGTGCTTGGCGTCGGCAAAATAGCGCGGCGAGAACACAAAGGCGGCAAGAATTTGTGGCTTTGTTAACCAGTCGGATAATACCTCGATGGATTCGCCACTCGGCGCCACGCTGGCGGCAATACGCTGTGAGGCGCTGCCCCCGCGCAGCGTGCCGATGGTCCAGCCCCACTCGCCGAAAGTCGGTACATTGGCGTGGTATTGCTCGCTGGTAAAGCCCGCTGCCTGCAGGGTTTTGCCGATGGAAATAAAGGCTTGTTGGGTGTGAAAGGGCGAGGTCGACTGGATGCCAATGGCGCCGTCGGCACTGAGCAATTGCTTTAAGCGCAGATAGAAAAAGGTCGAGTAGACCTTGTTGATGTCGGGGTGGCTGGGATCGGGCAGGTCGACGATGATGGTGTCGAAATGGCGCCCGGCACTGAGTAGTGCCTCCACTTCAACAAAGGCGTCACCGACGATCACCTCGACCCTATCGTCTCGAAAGGCGGCGCCGTTGAGTTGCAGTAAGCGCGCAGAAATGGCCGCGGGGGCCTGGGGATCGTCGCCGCTAAACAGGGAAATCATTTCGCCATCGAGATCGATCAGCGTCACCGCCTGGGGTTGCCAGCGCAGAATATCACGTAGCGCCAGACCATCGCCGCCGCCGATCACCAGGATTTTCTCCCGTCGCGCCGAGGCGAGCAGGGGTGGGACGGTTAAATAGCTGTGGTAAATCAGCTCGTCATTGCTCGAAAACTGTAGGCGCCCGTTGATGTAGAGGCTGGTAATTTTCGGTAGGCCGGCACCGACGATACGTTCGGTCAGGGTGAGGTGCTGGTAAGGGGTGATTTTGGTGTATAGCACAGTGTCCTTAAACAGGGCGCGGTGCATATTTTCCATCCAGGCCGCACCGCCCCCGGCGAGTACTGCCAGTAGTATTAGCAGGCTGAGGTGGGCCGACCACAGGGCTTTACGCTGGGGTAGGTGGACGCGGTATTTGACTAGAAAGGCGATGCCGATCAACGCGTTGACCAGGGCCGTGCTCAATGCTGCGACGAGCACCGGTAGTTGCAGGCAGAACAGCACCCAGATCGCCGCGCCAATGCCGGCGCCAATATAGTCGGCGCCGTAAATGGTGCCCAGATTATGTTCGAGATGCTGGCCGTGGACCTGTTCGCGAATGCGGGCGATAAGGGGGATCTCCATGCCGATCATCAAACCCAGTAGCGCCCCGATCACAAAGGGTGTGGCCTTGGCAATTTTGGCCAGGCCCTGCACCACCTGGCCGTCGGTGGTGATGCTGGGGTGCAGGCCGTAGATATCCTGCAGATAGGCGGGGAAACTAAAGGCCAGGGAGATACACAGGGAGATAATAATCAGCGCCGTGGCGCCGAGGCTGGCGATGCCCCACTCCAGCCAGGCAAAGGCCTTGAAGGGGCAGCGAAACCCTTTGGCGAGCAGGGCGCCAAGGCCCATGGCGACAATCATCAGGCCAATCATGGCGTAGAGCGTGGACTCGAGGGCACCGAGCACACGGCCGGCATAGTGGGCCATTAAATATTCGTAAATCAGTCCACAGCCGGCCAGGGTCGCCATCACGGTGATCAGAAAGATATCGTGGAAAATCAGTTCGCGACGAGACTTCCTCGGTGCTTGTGGCGCTGCTGGGGCCACTCTTATGCGAGCACCCCGATAAGCAGTAGGGCGATGGCAATGTAGATCACCGCCTCGATGGCGGCGACACCGATATTTTCTTGCTGGTCGACTTCTTCGGCGACATTGATGTTGTGCAAGATAGCCTTGCGGGCGATCAGTGCCAGCGCGGGTAGAAGTAGAGCTAGCCCCGTGCCGGCGCCCAGCCAGTAGGCGACGGATAGCAGGGACTGTGCTGGATAATATTCGACCAGGCTAGCGCCGGCCGTCATCGCGAGCGCGGTACCGAGTACGTGCCCGGAGTAGCGAATTGCCAGGGCGGTGTTGCCGGCGACGATGGCCTGTTGCAGGCTCTCGCCCTGATGGCGGCGGTGGTAGACGGTGGCGCGCAAGCGGGTGACCAGCAGCAAGATGCACTGGGTGCCAAAAAACAGCATCAGCACGGAGGGTAGACCGCGCCAAGTTTCATACTCGACCCAATTCACCGTTGAGCTGATGATCAGGCCGAGGGCTAAAAAGTTGCTGGCCTGAACGAAGCCTGCGGCCAGCTGGTGCTCGGCGATGGCGGTTTTGAGTGAGACCTTGTGGAAGATAATGTAGTCGTTAATCATTGACCCGACCTTCAGCAGAATCATGCCCGCCAGTGCGTAGGTCAGTACATTGCCGGCTTCAGTGAGTAGGTTGACGGCGGCATCGCCGGTGACCGCAGCGGATAAAATTAGCCCCAGTGCGCCGGCGCCGCCAGCAAAGGTGATACCAAAGGCGAAGTTGTCTTTTTCAGCCAATTCAACCGTCGTGTTGACCCCGGCGAGTACGCCGAAGAGCGCGCGAAAGACGCAGATGGCGGCGATGGCGATACTGAGATTGATGACGACGATGGCCAGTGACCAGGTTGAAAGTTCGTAATTCATGGAATCCCTCGCCTATTTGCCGCCAAAGCGACTGCGTGATGATTGATAAGAAGAATTGCGGTAGCTGGAAGTGGTGCTACTCGCCGTTGATTGCGTGGTTGTGCTACGTGGCAGTGAGCGGGGCTGAAATTTACTGCTTTTCCGGGCGACGGCCGAGGTGGTTTGCTTGGTGTTGGCGTAGGGGCTAGAGAAGCGTTGCCCCGATTTTTTGAATTTCTGCCGCGTGTTGCGCTCGGTCGATTGTTGGTTTTTACGCTGACTGGGCGAGGTGTACATCGAGCGCCCGTAGTCGTTGTAATAGCTGTAGTCGCGGTGTCGCCCCCAGCTGCCGTAGCCGATGGGGCTGCGAAATAGGCTGGAAAAAAAGGCGTACTGCCCGTACCAGTGCCAGAATGAGTTGCCCGAGCTGTTGGTCTGCCAGTTGCCGTATTGGGGGTTGCCGACCAATTGACTGCCGGGGCCAAAGTCTTCGGCGTCATTGATGCGGGCGCTGGCCTCGGCGCTGAGGGCGGCGACCCGCGCTAGCCTGCCTTGCGACATATCGGCCAGTACATTGACCGGATCGCTGAGCATCATGCCGTAGGTATCGGGCTGCGCGGCCGCCTCAATGGCCGAAAGCTCCTGATAAACCTTATTCACCTGTTCGCTGCCCATGGCCACGACGTGGCCGGCATCGCTTTTGGCATCGCTCAGTCTGGATTCCAAGGAGCGAATAATGGGGCCGTCGATACCGGCATCTTGGGCCAGGGCACGGCTCAACTCGTCGAGCTCCGGGTTGTCCTTGCGAATAATAGCGGCGTATTGGCTGAGTAAGCCGGTGTTGGCAATATGCCCTGCAGCAATGTGCTGTTTAAGGCGATCGATCTTGCCAGCGCTGATCACGGCTTGCTGATCGAGTTGTTGTTGCCATTTATCTTGCTCGGATGAGCAGCCAATAAGCAGAAGGCTGTGGCAGAGGATGAAGACCCATGCCCACTGAATTTTTTGCATTGCTTAGGTCCCGGTTAAGTGAGTGGTCGCGGCGGCGAGGTCTTGGGGATGCGCGGCCAGACGGTGCGCTGTTGGCACTGCCGGTTGTGCGGGGGAGGCTCTGTCCACGAGCTTTATTTCAATGTTCGCTGCCGGAAAGCGCGCGCTGATCACGGCGGCGGCATCTTTGGGCCTGGCCTCACCGCACATGAATATATCAAAGGCGGCGTAGTCGTATTCGGGCCAGGTGTGTACGGTAATGTGTGATTCGGCGAGGATCAGCACGCCGGTAACGCCGCCCTGCTCGCCAAACTTGTGGAAGTGCTGGAACAGTACGGTGGCACCACCCGCTGCTGCGGCCTCGCGCAGTAATGCCGCCAGCTCAGCGCTGTTGAGGCTGGCATGCTGGCCGTGGCATTCGATCAATAAATGCTGTCCTAAGATCATAAGTCTCTTAATTAAGTCTCTGGAAGATAACTGCCTTTAAGTCCGTATTTGGCGACTTGCGACAGCGTTCGCCCCGGGTCTGTTAGCGCCACCGTGGGCTAGAAAAATACTGGCGTTAACAGCGCCGCTATTATGACTTGCAGGGTAACGGCAAAGCTTGGTGATTGACAAGTGGCAGTGTTGGGCTTGGTCGCGGCACCAAGCTGCACGCCAACCAGATGTTTCAGCGAGAGTGGCGCTGTCATTGGTGGAGATATCTTCGCTTGATAGGATAGGCTACCCGCCTCGGATTGTGTAGAATCCCCGCTTTTCCCCGAGAGTCCGAATTATGTTTGATAATAAGCAAACCCTGGCCCAGTTCGACCCAGAGATTTGGCAATCGATACAAGATGAAGAGCGCCGTCAAGAAGAGCACATTGAGCTGATTGCCTCCGAGAATTACACTAGCCCCCAGGTAATGGTTGCCCAGGGCACGGTACTCACCAACAAATATGCGGAAGGCTATCCCGGCAAACGCTATTACGGCGGTTGCGAGCATGTCGATGTCGCCGAAGAGTTGGCCGTTGAGCGCGCCAAAGAATTGTTTGGTGCCGACTACGCCAATGTGCAGCCCCACTCGGGCTCTCAGGCCAACGCCGCCGTTTATCAAGCGCTGTGCGAGCCGGGCGATACCGTGCTGGGTATGAGTCTGGCCGATGGTGGCCACCTGACCCACGGTGCCAAGCCGAGCTTTTCGGGCAAGACCTACAATGCCATTCAGTACGGTTTAGATAACGCCACGGGCGAAGTCGATTACGCCCAGGTTGAAGCCCTGGCGTTAGAGCACAAGCCAAAAATGATTATTGCCGGTTTTTCCGCCTATTCGCGCATCATGGACTGGCAGCGTTTTCGCGATATCGCCGACAAGGTCGGTGCTTATCTAATGGTCGATATGGCTCACGTTGCCGGTTTGGTCGCGGCGGGTTGCTACCCCAACCCGGTGCCGATTGCCGATGTGGTGACGACGACAACCCATAAAACTCTGCGTGGCCCCCGTGGCGGACTGATTCTCGCCCGCGCCAATGAGGCGCTCGAGAAAAAGTTTAACTCTGCTGTTTTCCCCGGTGGTCAGGGCGGCCCCCTAATGCACGTGATCGCCGCTAAAGCCGTGAGCTTTAAAGAGGCGATGAGCGATGACTTCAAAGCCTATCAGCAGCAGGTTGTGGTGAACGCCCGCGCCATGGCTGCAACCTTTATTGCGCGCGGGATTGATATTGTCTCCGGCGGCACCGACGATCACTTGATGCTGGTTAACCTGATTGGCAAGGACTACACCGGTAAAGATGCCGATGCGGCTCTGGGTCAGGCCAATATCACCGTTAACAAAAATGCCGTGCCCAATGACCCGCGTTCACCCTTTGTGACTAGCGGCTTGCGCGTTGGCACCCCGGCAATTACCACTCGCGGCTTTAGCGAAGCCGAAACTGTCGAGCTGACCCATTGGATGTGTGATGTACTGGCCTCGCTGGAAGACAATACTTCTGAGCAAGTGATTGCCGATGTAAAAGCCAAGGTTTTGGCTGTCTGTAAGCGGCACCCGGTTTATAAAGAAATTTAAAACCGTTAGCGATGTGGGCGGGCCTGCCTGGCTACATCTACGGCTTCAATCCGCGGTGTTGGCTTGATCTAACACAAAGCCCGAGACAGTGGGCTTTGTGTTAGTATGCGCGGCTAATTTCTGCTCGATGGAATACCTCCATGCATTGCCCTTTTTGTGGCGCTAACGATACCAAAGTGATTGATTCTCGGCTGGTTGCCGAGGGTGACCAGGTGCGCCGGCGGCGTGAATGCGTCTCCTGTAAAGAGCGCTATACCACCTTTGAAGTGGCCGAGCTGCTGATGCCCCGCGTGATAAAACGCGACGAAAGCCGTGAGCCCTTCAACGAGGAAAAGTTGCGCGCGGGCCTGCTCAGGGCCTTGGAAAAGCGCCCCGTTAGCACCGAGAGCGTGGAGGCGGCCTTCTCGCAAATTAAGCGCTCGCTGCAAAGTGCCGGCGAGCGGGAAATTTCAGCGCGTATGATCGGTGAAAAAGTGATGGAGCAATTGCGTGGGCTCGACGATGTCGCCTACGTGCGTTTTGCCTCCGTCTATCGCAGTTTTCAAGATTTGAATGAATTTCGCGCCGAGCTCGATCGCCTTGAAAGAGAAGATGGCGTGGTGCTGGGCAAAGGCGTGGGTCGCGGCAAGGGTGCTTGAAAAGTGCCTGCCTCGATGATCGCCGCAGTGGATGCCGGCCATATGGCAAGGGCCATACAACTGGCGAAACAGGGTTGGTATACCGCTCGACCCAACCCTCGGGTGGGTTGTGTCATTGTCAAAGCGGGTGAAGTGATTGGCGAGGGCTGGCATCATCGCGCCGGCGGGCCCCATGCCGAGATCGTGGCGCTTAACGATGCGGGTGACGTGGCGTGTGGTGCCACGGCTTATGTGACTCTGGAGCCCTGCAATCACCACGGCCGCACACCGCCCTGTGCCGAGGCCCTGATTGCGGCGGGCATAGTGCGTGTGATTTATGGCTTGGCCGACCCCCATCGCGTTGCTTCGGGGGGTATTGGCAAGTTAGAAGCGGCCGGTATTGCGGTCGATGGGCCGCTGTTAGAAGAAGAGGCGGGAGCGTTAAACCCTGGCTTTGTGAAACGCTGTGAAACGGGCTTGCCACGGGTGACCTTGAAATTGGCGGCCAGTATGGATGGCCGCTCGGCGATGGCCAGTGGTGAAAGCCAGTGGATTACCGGCCCTGCCGCACGCAGTGATGTGCAGCGTTTACGGGCTGCAAACGGGGCTATAATTACCGGTATTGGCACGGTGCTTGAAGACAACCCGGCGTTGACCGTACGCGAAATTCCGCCCGGTCTCAGCGCGGATGGGCTAGCGGAGATGCAGCCCCTGCGCGTGATTGTCGATAGCCGACTGCGCACGACGGCTGGCTTGAATATCCTCCAGCCACCGGGTGACGTGTTGGTCGCAACGGCGCAGAGTGAAGGCGGCGTTAAGGGGGCGGAGGTTTGTACTTTGCCGAATGGAAATGGCAAGGTCGATTTACAGGCTTTGTTACTCGAACTGGGTCGTCGAGAATACAGCGATGTGCTGGTTGAAGCTGGCGGCAAGTTGGCCGGGGCTTTCCTCGAACAAGGTCTGGTGGATGAGTTGATTATTTATATGGCTCCGAAACTTCTGGGCAGTGATGGCATGCCGATGGCGGTACTGCCATTGCGTGCAATGTCTGAAGCGTTGGCGCTTGAAATTACCGATATTCGCGCCGTCGGCAAGGACTGGCGCATTACAGCAACACCGGGTGGTGAGAGATGTTCACAGGCATAATTGAAGCGCTGGGCGAAATTGGTGTGACTGAACAACGGGGCGGTGATTTGCGCTTGCAGATTTGCACCGGTAGCCTTGAGTTGGGTGATGTAGTACTGGGTGACAGTATTGCCGTCAACGGTGTGTGTTTAACGGTGGTCGAGCTACCGGGTGATGGCTTTATTGCCGATGTCTCGATCGAGACCTTGAATTTTACCACCGCCGGAGAATGGCAAACGGGCTCGCCGGTCAATCTTGAGCGCGCTCTAACACCGACCACCCGGCTCGGTGGTCATCTGGTATCGGGTCATGTTGACGGTGTCGGAGAAGTTCTCGAGCGCCATCGGGATGCGCGTTCGGAGCGCTTTCGTATCAAGGCCCCGGCCGAGCTGGCACGCTATATTGCTCACAAGGGTTCGATATCCGTCGATGGCACCAGCCTCACCGTGAACGCCGTGTCGGGTGATGAATTCGAGTTGAATATCGTCCCCCACACCTTGGCGCACACAGTATTTGGCGCTTATCAGCCCGGTACCAAGGTTAATTTGGAAGTCGATGTTATCGCCCGCTACCTCGAGCGCCTGTTGCTCGGTGACAAGGCGGCGCTGAAGAGCGATGACGTTTCTCTCTCCACTCTGGTTAATAAAATTACAGATTAAAGGCTAACACCATGAACTTGAATACCATCGAAGAGCTGGTTGAAGATATTCGCCAGGGCAAAATGGTCATCCTTATGGATGATGAAGATAGAGAGAACGAGGGCGACCTGGTTATTGCGGCTGAAAAAGTTCGGCCCGAAGATATTAACTTTATGGCGATGCACGCTCGTGGCTTGATTTGCATGACCTTGCTCGAGCAGCGCTGCAAGCAATTGGCGCTGCCCTTGATGGTGGATAACAATAACGATGCTCACGGTACCAACTTTACGGTATCTATCGAGGCGGCCGAGGGTGTCACCACAGGCATTTCTGCGGCCGACCGCGCCAAGACAGTACAGGCGGCGGTGGCCAGTAATGCGGGGCCAGCCGACATCGTGCAGCCGGGCCACATTTTCCCCTTAAAAGCTCAGGCCGGTGGCGTCTTAAGTCGCGCCGGGCATACCGAGGCGGGTTGTGACCTGGCGGGTATGGCGGGCTATGAGCCGGCGGCAGTGATTGTCGAAATTATGAACGATGACGGTACCATGGCGCGGCGTCCCGACCTCGAGGCCTTTGCCGAAAAGCATGACCTTAAAATAGGCACCATTGCCGATTTGATTCACCACCGCGTGGTCAACGAAAAAACCGTCGAGCATATCAACGAGCGCAAGGTGCAGACGCCCTACGGTGAGTTTACCCTGCACACCTATCTGGATGGCCCGAGAAACCACAAACATTTCGCGTTAGTGAAGGGTGAGGTTGACCCGGAGACCCCGGTGCCGGTGCGTGTTCATCTGCCGACGGTGGTAAGAGATCTCTTTGGTCTCGAGCGCAGCGGCCCCCATAAAAGCTGGACCCTTCACAAGGCCATGGAGCGTGTTGCCGAAGAGGGCCGCGGTATTATTGTGGTGATTTTGCAGGAGGAAAATCCAGAAACGGTAGAGCGAGATCTGGACTTATTGATGGAGGAGCGGGCGCGGGAAAAAAGTGCTTCCGAGACCGTGTATTTACAGATCGGTGCGGGATCGCAAATTCTTCGCGATCTCGGTGCCAAGAAAATACGCGTGATGAGTGCGCCGTTCCGCTTTACGGCGCTTTCCGGTTTCGACCTGGAAGTTGTCGACTATATTGAATGCCACTAGCTGTACGAAGACGAACACTAACTTGTTAATCGGGATTGAAACATGAGCGAATTTAGACCTGTAGAGGGTGACTTTAATGTTGGCGAGGCGCGCTTTGCTATCGTCGTCGCCCGCTGGAACGGCAATATTACCGAGAACCTGTTAAGCGGTGCTCTACGTGCACTGGCGCGCCACAATGTGGCGGATGAAAGTATCGACGTGATTCGCGTTCCGGGAGCCTTTGAATTGCCGGCAACGGCGATGAAGCTGGCCGAGCAGGGCAATGTTGATGCGGTGATTACCCTCGGTTGTGTGATTCGCGGTGGCACCCCTCATTTTGACTACGTCTGTGGCGAATGTGCCCGAGGCATCGGTGAAGTGGCTTTAGTGACCGGCCTGCCCATTGCCTTCGGTGTGCTGACCACTGACGACTTGCAGCAGTCGCAAGACCGCTCCGGCGATAACGACGAGAACAAAGGTGTTGAGGCGGCTTTGACGGCGCTTGAAATGGTTTCTCTGTTTGCACAGTTGGGAGATTAACTGAGTGTCATCCTCCCTGCCTTCCGCGCGTAAAAAAGCTCGCCACATGCTGGTTCAGGCTTTGTATCAGTGGCAATTAGCCGGTGACAACATTGGCACCATCGAAGCCCAGTACATGGCGGAGAAGGGTATGGCGAAAGCGGATTCAGAATTTTTTCACGAGCTGCTGCACGCCATACCGGCCAAGCTCGACGAGCTCGATGGCGCCTATCGTGAGTTTCTCGATCGCGACCCCCAGGCCTTGGATCCTATTTCCTTGGCGATTTTACGGATCGGTGTTTACGAATTGTTGCACCGTGTCGATGTCCCCTATCGGGTGGTGATCAATGAATCCATTAACCTAGCCAAAACCTTCGGTCCGACAGATGCCTATAAGTATATTAATGGCATTATTGATCGCGTCGCGGCGCGAGCGCGACGGGTGGAAATTGCCGCTAGTAAGGGCATTGCTCAACCTGGCGATAAAAGCAGTTCGTAGTAGCCGCCCTTTGACATTTGGCTTGATACTGAAGCAGGGTGCTTTAAATAATGCCGGTTGATGAATTCGGCCTGATTAAACGCTATTTTTCCGCCTGTGGTACCGGGACTAGTGACACGCTATTGGGCGTTGGCGATGACTGTGCATTACTGGCGCCACCGGCAGGGGAAGTGTTGGCGGTTACTACCGATACCTTACTGGCCGGTGTTCACTTCCCCAATGATTCCCCGGCCCGACTGATTGGCCTGCGAGCTCTAGCCGTCAACTTAAGCGACATGGCGGCAATGGGCGCGACACCGCGCTGGTTTCAGTTGGCTTTAACCCTACCCGATGCCGATCAAGATTGGTTGGCCGAGTTTAGTGCCGGCCTCAATAGCATGGCCCGTGACTATAATTGCGCCCTGGTCGGGGGTGATACCACTCGCGGCCCTTTGACCATTAGCATTACCCTGATCGGTACCGTACCCCCCGGCAAAGCGCTTAAGCGTAGCGGCGCCAAGCCCGGTGATACGATTTTTGTTAGCGGTACCTTAGGCGATGGCGCCGGGGGCTTGGCGGTGCTTGAAGGCCGCTTGCCCGTGGACACGGGAGCTGCGACTTATCTACAAGAGCGCTTCTGGCAACCCCAGGCCCGCGTTACTGAGGGTTTGGCCATCAGCAGCTTTGCCTCTGCGGCGATCGATATTTCGGATGGCTTGCTGGCCGACCTCGGTCATATCGTCGCCGCCAGCCAGGTTGGCGCAAGCATCGAGGTCGATCATCTGCCTTTGTCCCAGGTGCTACGGGGGGCCGCAGGCGTAGAGCGCAGCTACCAGTGGGCGCTGAGAGGTGGTGATGATTACGAGCTGTGTTTTACTGTGCCGGCGAATGGGCTGGCGCAATGTCAGCGCTTGATTGACGAGGGCGTGTTGAACGCAACAGCCATTGGCCTGGTTGACCAAGGTCAGGGCGTACGGTGTGTGGACTCGCGGGGCGATTTCCTCGATACGAGGGATTCCGGTTATCAACACTTTTAACGAGAGCGTGATTTAAATGACATCTTCGCCGCTGCCTACATTTTCCACTTTGCGCAAAGACCCCATACTATTTCTTGGCTTGGGCTTGGGTAGCGGCTTGGCGCCCTTCGCTCCAGGTACGGCCGGTACGGTTGTGGCGCTCTGCTTCGTACCCCTGCTGGCTTTGTTGCCAATGGGTTATTTGCTAGTCGTGTTGCTGCTTGCCAGTTTGGCGGGAATTTATATTTGTGGTTACTCTGCCAATAAGCTCGGTGCTAAAGACCCTTCCAGCATTGTATGGGATGAGTTTGTCGGTTTATGGATTGCCTTGGCAGGGTTTCCTGTAAGCTCATTCTGGCTGGTCAGCGGTTTTGTGGTGTTCCGCTGCTTTGATATTCTCAAGCCCTGGCCTATTAGCGTACTCGACAGAAAGGTGCCGGGTGGTTTGGGTATTATGTTGGACGATATTCTCGCGGGGATCATGACATGGTTGGTATTACATTTGGCGGCCGTTGTACTGGGGTTAAGTGTATGACGGTGCGCGCCCTGTGTGCGATGTTACTGGCCCTGGTTTTTAATGCACCGCTATTGGCAGCTCCAGAGATTATCGCCTCGGGCTTATTTAAGGATAAGGCCCTGCTCACCATTGATGGCCGTCCGCGCTTGTTAAAGGTCGGCGCGAGTAGCCCCGAAGGGGTGACGTTATTGAGCAGCAATAGCCGGCAAGCGAGTATTCTGGTCGAGGGACAGACCCTGACCTTGTTTTTGTCCCAGCGCATTTCCACAGCCTTTAAAAAGCCAAAATTCTCTGAGGTAAAAATACCTCGGGCCAGCAATGGCCACTTTTTTGCGGCGGGGGCGATCAATGGTCGGCCCACTAAATTTATGGTGGATACGGGGGCCACCGTCATCGCCATGAACCGCAATGAGGCCCGTCGACTGGGTATCGATTTACGCCGGGCGGCACGGGGTATGTCGTCGACGGCAGGTGGTATGGTCGAGACCTTTCGGATTGTGCTCGACAAGGTCAGTGTTGGCGGTATTACCCTACACAGTATTCCCGCCTCGGTAATTGATGGCGATTTTCCCGAACACATACTGCTCGGCAATAGTTTTTTGAGTAAGGTGGAGATGACTGAGCAATCGGGTGTTTTGGTGTTTCGTAAAAAATTCTAACTGTTTTCTGTTTCTCGCTGGCCGCCTGTCTGCGGTCGGTCATAGGCTAGCAATAACAACTTGAGGTTTGCCCATGAGTGCCCTGGCTAAACGTATTATTCCCTGCCTGGATGTGGACAACGGACGTGTTGTCAAAGGTGTGCAGTTTGTCGATATTCGCGATGCTGGCGATCCGGTTGAAATTGCCCGCCGCTACGATCAGGAGGGCGCGGATGAAATCACCTTCCTCGATATTACCGCCAGCCATGAAGGCCGGGACACCACCATTCACACCGTTGAGCGAATGGCCAGTGAGGTTTTTATCCCCCTGACCGTGGGGGGAGGGGTGCGCAAGCTGGAAGATATCCGCGCGCTGCTGCAGGCGGGGGCCGACAAAGTGGCGATTAACTCAGCTGCCGTTAGCAATCCGGAGTTTGTACGCCAGGCGGCGGAGAAGTTTGGCTCACAGTGCATCGTGGTGGCCATTGATGCCAAGCAAGTGGCGGCGCCAGAGGGCGAGTCGCGCTGGGAGATTTTTACCCATGGCGGGCGCAAGGGCACAGGTCTCAATGCGGTGGCGTGGGCGGTGCAGATGGCAAATTATGGCGCGGGTGAAATCCTCCTCACCAGTATGGACAGGGATGGCACTAAAAACGGTTTTGACTTGGGTTTAACCCGGGCCGTTAGCAGCGCGGTGAATATTCCGCTGATCGCCTCGGGCGGTGTTGGCGACTTGCAGCATTTGGCCGACGGGGTGCTACAGGGTGGCGCGGATGCGGTGTTGGCGGCGAGTATTTTTCACTTTTCTGAGTACAGCATTGCCGAGGCAAAGGCGTTTATGGGCGGGCAGGGTATCGAGGTTCGCTTATAGCCCGTACGTATGGGCAAATCTAGTAGAGGGCTGTGTATAAGGGCTAAGCCTCGGGAGGAGGGGCGGAGCCGGCAGCTCTCAACCCGCTATCAAGAAAGCTATTTATTGCCGATGTTAATGATGGTGGCGGTGATTGAGCCGCCGGTAGGTTTAGCGGGTTGCCAGCAGCTTCATCATCGCGGGAGTTGCCTGATTGACAAACTGGATGTAGTCGGCAACGGCTTGCTGGGCCTGACTTTTTGAATCGTGGGGGCCTAAAGTGGCACCTTCACGCGTGATAAAGTACCAATAGTCGGACAGCTTGAAAAAGCGATCACTACGTACTCGCGCAGTAGAAGTACTTTTTGCATCACTGTCCCTAGTGAGATAGACGACATTGCTCATAGTTCCACGCTCTTGAGTGCTTATAGTTGATTTTGTATGGCGTCCAGCCATTTCCCATATCTGCAAACTAGACACATCCTTTTTAATACATTTTTTAAGGTAAGTAAAGGCTTATTGGTCAAGACTCAGTTGACAGGCGGTTGTTTTGAAAGGATAGCAAGACCTTTTAACAGATTTAAGGCTTCAATGAGCTGATAGTCGTCGAGACTTGTTGGGTGTTTGCCTGAGCTGGCAGTCTTGGTGCTTTTTTCTGCCCCCTGGCTGATGTGCCCGCTGAGATCGGCTTCTTTGATACCCGGTTGTAGGTTAGTAGCAAGCTGGATTTTTGCGCGCTCCACCCAAATATCCGGTTGCACGCCCTCGGCTTGAATGGAGCGCCCACTGGGGGTGAAGTAGCGTGCGGTAGTGAGCTTGATGGCCCTGCCATCGCTGAGCGGTAGGATGTTTTGTACGGAGCCCTTACCGAAGCTACTGGTGCCCATAATGACGCCACGATGGTGGTCTTGAATAGCGCCGGCAACAATTTCCGAGGCGGAGGCGGAGCCACCGTTGATCAAAATAACTAGGGGGGTACCGTTCAGTAGCTCCCCAGCCTTTGCGGAAAAACGGGTGTTGGCCGATTGCGCGCGGCCCTCGGTATAAACCACTAGTCCGCCGTCGAGCATAGCGTCGGCAACCTCCACCGAGGCGGGCAACAAGCCACCGGGGTTATTGCGCAGGTCGAGAACCAAGCCCTTAAGGGGGCTTGATGCCTTTAACAGGGCTTTAATACTCTGGCGAAATTCCGCGCCGGTATTGGCTTGAAATTGGGCGATGCGGATGTAGCCAAAGCCCTCATCAAGGGTCTTGTGGCGGACGCTGGTGATTTTAATGATGTCCCTGAGCACCGTGATGATCAGCGGTTGATTGCGGTTTTCTCGCGCAATAGTGAGGGTCAATGGGCTGCCCTTGGCACCGCGCATTATTTCCAGCGCCTCTTCCAGATTCATGCCCTGTACGGCGCTGTTGTCCAGTTTAATAATTAGATCACCGGCTTCAATCCCGGCGCGAGAGGCGGGGGTGTCATCGATAGGGGAGATGACCTTAATAAAGCCATCCTCCATGCCGACTTCAATGCCAATGCCGCCGAACTCCCCGCTGGTGTGTTCTTGAAGGTCTCGATAGGTGCCCTTCTTTAAAAAGGCCGAGTGTGGGTCAAGTTCGCCAAGCAGACCGGAAATGGCATTTTCTATCAGGGTTTTGTCGTCGATTTCCTCGACATAGGCATTGCGAATTTGCTCAAAGACTTGAGTGAAAAGTTGTAGCTCTTCAAGCGGTAGACGCGCTTCCTCGGGGTTGTCGGCAGCGTGGACAAGGAGAGGCGAGAGCAGGCTTAGTAATAATCCACAGTGCAGTACATAGCGAGTGAGTCGTTCCATTATTTTTATCCTGGGCGCAATGCTCTTCGGGTGTGGATGGCAGTGTAGCGTAAATAGGCGCATTTACGCCCGGGGCTTAAGCCATCTTTTCGGGTCGATGGCCTTACCTTTACGACGTAT
The DNA here is from genome assembly GCA_002162815.1 of Gammaproteobacteria bacterium 53_120_T64. Classification (GTDB taxonomy): domain Bacteria; phylum Pseudomonadota; class Gammaproteobacteria; order Pseudomonadales; family Porticoccaceae; genus Reddybacter. The sequence continues at coordinate 24,172 of MAAT01000050.1, forward strand.
TTCAAAATACAGGGCGCTGCGCTCCAGGCCGCCAGTATTGCCGACTCTGGCAATCAGGTCACCGGGGTAAACCCAGTCGCCGGTTTCCTTCAAGAGCACCTGATTGTGGGCGTAGAGGCTGAGGTAGTTGTCGCCGTGGTCGATAATTATCAGCAGCCCCTGGCCGCGTAAATAATTGGAGAAAACCACCCTGCCGTGATGGATGGCCTTAACGGGACTGGCGCTTGTTGCGCGCAGTAGCCAACCATGCCACTGCAAATGTGAGCCGCGGGCCGAACCAAAACTGCGTGCAACTCGGGCCTTTACTGGCCATAGCAGCTTGCCCCGTCGCTGACTGAAGGTTTGATTGTCGGGGATAGTTAAGTTCTGCAGGTGTTTTTGCAGGGCTTGAATAATACGTTCCAGCTGCTGGCGCTCAAGGTTGAGCTTGGCGAGGTGACTCTTTTCACTGCTTATTTGCTGCCGTGAGTTTTTTAGCAGGGCGTTGCGCTGTTGTACTTCGATGTTTAAGCCTCGCTGCAGGGCGTGTAATTCCGTTCTTCTATTGGCGAGGTCATTTTTTTTGTCGAGTAGGCTTTGTTCGACGCTGTCGAGCTTGCGAATGGTGTCTTGGTAATCCTCGAGAATTTTACTGCGGGCCTTCACGATGTGCTCGTAGTACTTCAAGGTGCGGCCCAGTTCGGCGGGGTTTTCCTGGTTGAGCAATACTTTGAGGGGCTCCTCTCGTCCCAGTCGGTAGGCGGCGGCGAGCTCTTGGGCAACCTGGCTGGCCTGGCGTTGTCGTTGCTTGTCGAGCTGCTGTTGTTGGGCGTAAAGCTTGCCCAGCTCTTTGCCGAGCAGGCGTACGGCCTGGTCGAGGTCGAGGACTTGGCGGCGAGAGGCTGCGCTTTGTAGCTCGATTACCCGTAGGTCGGCGGCGGATTCATCGTGCTCGGTACGGGTGACGCGCAGTTTTTTTTGCAGCTGCGAAATTTCACTGCTAAGGGTGGCCAGCTTGGCTTGCTCGTCCTCGGCAAATAGCCTCGGGGTAAGTGCTAGCGTAATGGCTAGCAGCAGTGCCACGCGCGCTTTTGACACGCTCTTATTACGCAGTGCGAAGGTCCACGTCCACTGCGCTCGACAGTAGTGAGTGCCCACTCATTTCGGCCGGCCGGGGGATATCCATCAGCGCCAGAATGGTCGGTGCGATATCGGCGAGGGAGCCGCCATCACTGAGCTGCAGATCCTTGTTGCCGACATAGATCAGGGGCACGGGGTCGATGGTGTGAGAGGTCAGTATTTGCCCGCTTTGGGCATCGACCATATTCTCGACGTTGCCGTGGTCAGCGGTAATCAGGCAGTCGCCGCCGACACCTTGCAGAGCCTCGAGAACCTGGCCAACACAGCTGTCCAGCGTTTCAACGGCCTGCACTGCCGCCTCGAATACGCCGGTATGACCGACCATGTCGCCGTTGGCAAAGTTACAGATGATGACATCGTATTGACCGCCGGTAATGGCGGCGACGAGGTTTTCGGTGACGTCGAGGGCGCTCATTTCCGGTTGTAAGTCATAGGTGGCAACGTCGGGGGAGGGGATTAGCGTGCGCTCTTCACCCGGATAGCAGTCTTCGCGGCCGCCGCTAAAGAAAAAAGTAACGTGGGCGTACTTCTCGGTTTCAGCAATTCTAAGCTGGGTCTTACCTTGGGCGGCGAGGTATTCGCCGAGACCGTTGACTAGGGTCTGGGGTGGGAAGGCGATGTCGGTCTTGAGTTCGGCTGCGTACTCGGTGCTGCTAACGAAGGTGGCCAGCTGGGGGTGAGCGGGCCGGGGGAATTCACTGAAATTGGCATCGATGAACACCCGGGTTAATTGACGGGCGCGGTCGGGGCGGAAATTGATGAAAATGATGCTGTCGCCGTCATCGATACTGACCGGGCTTTCGCCTTCGGCCCCGATTTGTGTAGGACTGACAAACTCATCGTTTTCATTGCGCTCATAGGCCTGTGCCAGCGCCGCCAGTGCGTTGGCGCTGTGATACTCCGCTTTGCCTTCGGTGAGCAAGCGGTAGACGGGTTCGATGCGATCCCAGCGCTGATCTCTGTCCATCGCGAAATAGCGCCCGCTGACAGAGGCCGTGCGGCCGATGCCGAGCTCGCTAAATTTCGCGGTGACTTTCTCGAGAGAGGCTTTGGCGCTGCGTGGCGGGGTATCCCGACCATCGAGAAAGGCGTGTAGATACACCTGTTTGGCGCCGCGCTGGGCCGCCATATCGAGCAGTGCCAGGAGGTGGTCTTCGTGGCTGTGTACACCACCGGGGGAGAGCAGGCCAAAAATATGCAGTTTTTTGTCGCCGTCGACGGCTTGGTCGATGGCTGAGCAGTAGGCCGGATTGGCAAGAAAGCTACCGTCGTCGATAGCCTTATTGATACGACTTAGATTTTGGTAGACCACGCGCCCGGCGCCAAGGGTCATATGGCCGACTTCCGAATTGCCCATTTGCCCGGCCGGTAGACCCACTCGCTCGCCAGAGCAGTGCACCAGGGTTTTTGCCTCGCGCTGCCAGAGTTGGTCCCACACGGGCGACTTGGCGCTGTAAATGGCATTGGCCTCGGTCGCTTCGCTATACCCCCAGCCGTCGAGGATGAGGAGAACGAGGGGGGCTTTTTGTGTTTCCGTCATGGCTTGGTCTACCAGCAGTCTGTTGCAGAAAAGGGCGTCGTGAGGCGCGCTTGAGAAGGGCTTTTTGTGGGGGCAAATAGTACTCGCTCGACGCTATAAAGGCTATTTCATCGGCGCTTAAATATCGATCGGCGGTCGCTGCTGTCTATAGCTCAAGGCTGCAGTGCGCCTGATAACTTGTGTATACTACGCCGGAAATTATTGGCGATTTTTAGTTGAAAAGGTATAGATAGAGTGGATTTTTTTGTTTTTATTAGTGAGCAATGGTTGTTGGTCAGCGTCTTACTGGTGTTGATTTACGTGTTTGCTTTTAGCGAGCAGAAAAAGGCCGGCAAGCAGGTGTCGGTGCATGAGTTAACGCGCATGCTCAATAACGATGAGGCCTTGTTGATCGATTTGCGCGATAGCAAGGAGTACGCAACCGGCTGCATTACCGGCGCCATGAGTATCCCTGTGGCAAAACTGGATGGGCGGATTGGCGAGTTGGAAAAACACCGGGAGAAAAAAATTGTCCTGGTGGATAAAATCGGCCAACAAGCGGCACCGGCGGGACGCAAGTTGCGCCTTGCGGGCTACGATGTACACCGTTTACGTGGCGGCATGGGCGAGTGGTTGCACCAAAGTTTGCCGGTGGTGACCCCGTGAGCGCCTTGATCAGTGCATCGGCCAGCGCGGTTAAAATGTTTACCACGCGGTTTTGCCCCTATTGTGTTGCGGCGAGACGCCTATTAGAACAGCTGGGCATCGATTTTGAAGATGTCGCCGTCGATGGCAATACCGAGCTGCGTCGAGAAATAATGCAGGCCAGTGGCGAGCGCACCGTGCCGCAAATTTGGGTCGGTGAACTGCACATCGGTGGTTATACCGAGCTCGCCAGCCTGCACCAACAGGGCGGCTTGCTGCCCCTGCTTAATGATTGATCGCGCAACTAGCGCGTTCAGTATGTAACCCATTGTAAATAATTATTGACCGAGAGCACTATGGCTGAAAATGAAACGACTGGCGCCCCGTCTGGGGATGGCCTCGATCCTGCTGCGAACCTGCAGTTTGCCTTAAAGCGCATTTTCCTTAAGGATTTGTCGTTTGAATTGCCGATGGGGGCTCAGGCCTTCACTCGACAGTGGGCGCCACAGGTTAATCAGGATATTGGCACCGAAGTCAAGAAGGTGGATGAGGAGCACTACGAAGTGGTGCTGCGCCTGACCATTACCGTTTCCGAAGGTGAGGACACGGCCTATTTGATTGAAGTACAGCAGGCCGGCATTTTTATGGCCAAGGGTCTTGAACAGGCGCAACTGGCCCAGCTCCTCAATACCCAGTGTCCGGCGATATTATTTCCCTATGCCCGAGAGCTGGTCGATAGTCTTTCGGTGCGCGGTAGTTTCCCTGCCTTAATGTTACCGCCGGTTAATTTTGACGCGCTGTTTCAACAGGCGGTGGCGGAACAAAGGAAGAACGCGGCTGAGACTCAGTCGGCGAGCAAATTGAATTAGCGCTGATTACTAGATCATCAACGCCGCTGTCGAGTGCTCGACAGCGGCGTTTTTGTTTGCATAGGGTGTTGGTAATCTGGCGCTAGGGCACTTCTATATCGAGTTCGTGCAGTTTGCGCGTCAGGGTATTGCGCCCCCAGCCCAGTAACTCGGCGGCATCGCGCTTACGCCCGGCGGTGTGTTGCAGGGCGGTTTCGATCACGGTGCGCTCGAAGGAGGGCAGGGCGGTGGCGAGGACGTTCTTCTTGCCCTGGGCCAGCTCCCGTTTTAGCCATTGTTGCAGCCCTTGCTCCCAATTGGCCCCCGAGGCTTTTTCGTCGTAAGGCTTGTCGCGCAGTTCCGGCGGCAGGTCGGCGAGTAGGACTTCGCGCCCGGCGGCCATTACGGTGAGCCAGCGACAGGTGTTTTCGAGTTGTCGCACGTTACCGGGCCAAGGCTGGTTGATTAGGAAGCTCTCCGCCTCGGGCGAGAGGATTTTTGGTTCGACCTCGAGTTCTTGTGCCGACTCGTGGAAAAAGTGATTGATCAGGCGGGGAATGTCCTCGCGCCGGTCGGCCAGTTTTGGCAGGTGGACGCGAATCACGTTGAGGCGGTGAAAGAGGTCTTCCCGAAAGCGGTGCTCTTCGACTAGCTGCTCGAGGTTCTGGTGCGTGGCGGCAATGATGCGCACGCTGGCGTGTATCGGCGTGTGGCCGCCAACGCGATAGTATTCGCCGTCCGCCAGTACTCGCAGTAAACGTGTTTGGGCTTCCTGGGGCATATCGCCAATTTCATCGAGGAAGAGGGTGCCACCCTCGGCCTGCTCAAAGCGACCGATGCGGCGCTGGGCCGCGCCGGTAAAGGCGCCTTTTTCGTGACCGAACAGCTCCGACTCGATTAGGTCGTGGGGAATGGCCGCCATGTTTAGGGCTACAAAGGGGGCGGCTTTACGCGGACTGTGGCGGTGTAGTGCCTTGGCGACGAGTTCTTTGCCGGTGCCCGATTCGCCGTTGATTAATACCGTAATGTTGGAGTGAGAGAGGCGGCCGATGGCGCGAAACACCTCTTGCATGGCCGGCGCTTCGCCAATGATTTCGGTTTTTTCCAGCGGTGGGGCAGGGATAGTTTGGTGGGCCTTTTCCTGGGCAAAGGCGATGGCTCGGTTGGCCACCGCTATCAGGTCGTCGACATCAAAGGGCTTGGGCAAGTATTCGAAGGCGCCGCCCTGATAGGCGGCAACAGCGCTGTCGAGATCGGAGTGGGCGGTGGTGATAATAATCGGCAGCTCGGGGAGTTCGGCGTGAATTTTGTCGAGCAGGGCGAGGCCGTCGATACCGGGCATGCGAATATCGCTGATAATGGTATCCGGTTCCTCGGGCTGTTTGGCGAGGGCGTTGAGGAGCTTACCGCCATCCTCAAAGCTGCGCACGGTGAGCTTGGCTTTTTCCAGTGCTTTCTCCATCACCCAGCGAATCGAATTATCATCGTCGACGATCCAAACTGTCGGTTTCATCATGCTTGTCTGTCCTCAAGGGGCTGTAGTGGCAGAAAAATAGAAAAACGTGTGCGCCCGGGTTCACTGTCGCTCTCGATTAAGCCCTGGTGTTGGTGAATCGCGGCCTGGGCGATGGGCAGGCCAAGGCCCGTACCCTCGGCGCGGCCACTGATCATCGGGTAGAAAATACGCTCGTTGATATCGCTGGGAATGCCGGGGCCATTATCGATAATTTCCAGCCGGCAGACCATGGGGTGACGCATTTTACCGATGGTAAAATGGTTGAGAATGCGGGTGCGCAGGGTGATCTCACCGCCGTGGCCAATTTTGTCGACGCCATCCAAGGCCTGCATGGCGTTGCGTATCACGTTGAGCAGGGCTTGAATCAGTTTCTCTCGGTCACCGGTAATTTCTGGAATACTGGGGTCGTAATCTTTATTGATGATGAGCGAGCCGTGGGTTTCGGCCTGCACCAGCGTGGCTACGTGCTCGGTGACTTCGTGGATGTTGAGCTGGGAGAATTGGGTCGGTAGTGGCGAGCCGAGCAGGCGGTCAACCAGTTCGCGCAGGCGGTCGGTTTCGGCAATGATAATGTCGGTGTATTCGACCAGCTCGCTTCTATCCAGCTCCAGTGCCAGTAACTGGGAGGCGCCACGAATACCGCCGAGGGGGTTTTTGATTTCGTGAGCGAGGCCGCGCACCAAGTTGCGGGAGGTGTCGTTGGCAGATAGTAATGCCTCCTCTCTGTCGATGCGCAGGGTGCGGTCAATGGGCAGCATTTCGAGCAACAGCAATGGCTGCGCATTTTGCGTCATCGGCGTCACTGAATAGTCGACGGTGATTTCTCGTAGGCCGGGCAGTAGGACTTTGACCTTGCGCTCGGTAAAGGCGGATTCGCTGTTCAGTGCATCGAGAAATACTTGGCGCCGAGGCTCGGCCTCGGCAAAGAGTTGCGCCGCGTCACTGTTGAGTAGGCGGTGGGCGCTGATGGCCAGCAGGCTCTCTGCAGCGGGATTGATATAGGTGATGGATAGTTGCTTATCTATCAGCAGCACGCCGGTATTGAGATGGTCCAAAACGAGCTGGTTGGTCTGGCTACTATTCATGAATGCGGCGGGATCAGTGCGGTGCCAAGGTGCTTGGGCTGACGCGAATAGCTGGCGGCGTTACAGGAGCCTAGGGCACGTAAGTTACGGGAGGTGATAGGCGTGATTGTAGCGGTAATTGCTGTGCCGCGCACTGCTTTGGTGCGGCGGTTTACTTCGCCGGCAGGGCTGGTGAGGTGTTATCTGTTTGAGCTGTGCTGCTTGACGAAAAAGCTCACGGTTTGTGTTTTTATTTTACGCTTTTTATCGGCGCCAAGAATGACTGCATTGGCCGTGTGTTTACCTCGGAACAAACCGGCGACGGAAAACGTGCCCGAGGCCGCAGGAGAGCCTTGAGGGCGTCCGTCAATGTAGAGTTGTACCCGATGTCCCTCTTGTAGAGCGGGCTGCAGGTTTAGCTCGATAGCGACGCTCGTTTGCCCCGGTGGAATGGTGGCCTTGTTCAGGGGTTTGGCAATGCGGGCGCTGGTGTAGGGGACTTCCTCTTCAATAGCGTCACCTTCTGGCGTGGTTTTAGAGGGGAGAGGGGGCGCTACCGCGATATTGGTTGCCGGTAGATGGATTGCCTCAGCCTTGGCGTTGTTCCGGGGTGCATCGGTGAAGGTGACTTGGCCATTCTTATCAATGACTCGATAGACCTCGCCCGCACAGAGGCCGGGACTGCTAAGCAGGGCTAGGCTAACCAGGGTCGCAGAGAGTTTTTTCATGGCAGTTACACTTTGGTTGGGTGGCGGTTTTTTCCGCGGGGCAGCGGGGCGCGTTTCCCGGCAAGCAGTGACAGTGCTGGTTCTCGCAAGGAAGGCGTATGCAATCTAGGGTAATACGCTTTGTAGAAAAGAAAAAGCCCGATCTCCATAAGAAGACCGGGCTTTTGTGAGCCAGCTCTATTGAGCCACTCTCAAACGTCGTTTTTGTCGAGCTTAGACGCTGTA
>MAAT01000035.1 GCA_002162815.1 Gammaproteobacteria bacterium 53_120_T64
GTAAATCAATTTCTAATTCAACAGAACCACAATGACATGAAGCCTGATGTTTTGATTTTATTTCGGTGTCACCCACTTTCATTATCATGGAAAGATCTCTTTAAGCTCTATAACGCCTTGCTAAGCGGCAGACAAAGTGATGGTTTTTTTGAGCAACGATTTGCGAAGCAAATGCACAAAAAAACCAGCGCTTTGGCTGTCCAGTGGAGGCGCGGCTTTTTGCGCCGGAACGATGCTTGAGCTACTTGTTAAATGAATACCACTCCACGGCTTGTTTTTCATGCTTTTGAACAAACTCATTTTTCCCATCACAGTAACGATCAATATCATTATTGCTGTCCATGGCCACATGCCTTTTTAGAGTTGCATATTGTAAAGCTACTTCTGGGTGGTTAATTAGATAATCACGAAATGCTAAATGACGGACAACATCAAAGTGCCCTTTTTTAAAAGCGTGTACTTGATGTGACCTATTGTCACCTCCTTTTTGAAAAAATCTACGACCGGGAATGCCAAGCTCGCCACGACCGTGATAACCAGCGGTTTTCATTTCACCATTATAAGAATCGAGATCTATAACATTTTCAACTTCAATAAGAATGTCAATAATAGGTTTTGCTGCCAACCCTTGAACAGCAGTACTTCCGATATGATGAATGGTTGGATTTAGAACGCCAATAGCATCATTTAATAACTGCGACTCATCTTCAAAGTTTTTAGTCCAGCTATCTTGATAATCTACAACTTCAATTATTCGCATTACACCAATCTCTCGAATGCATTTAACAGCATGCTTTAAGGGATATGATCCCACAAAACAATATTATAGGGAATCCCGATAGTTTTTTTGATTAACCTCAGCCTCTCGACATAACCTGTTGTAAAATAAAGCATTTCTCAAACACCAACAGAACCAACACTGCCATATATGGGATTGCATGCTATATTTCAATAAGTGCAGCCATACTTTCTTTACGCTATGTAGACGCCTGCCACAGGAAGCCCGCTACAGACACCCAGCTCAACACCCTTAAATCACCCTTTTTTTATACGCACAACTTTCATCACTTCAAAAGCTATCCCCGCGACAGTTTCCTGTTCGGGGTAATAGCTCATATTCACTCTGGCACCCTTTAAACTTTGGTAATTACCTTGGCGTTTGAATTTAAACGGCACATCACAACCCTCGACCATTAGGGTATGTAAAATCCATTCGCCCTGCTCTCGCTGCACATGCGACAACACCTTCATTAAGTCGGAGTGGGTCATATTTTTGTTTTTCTCTACTAATTTATCGGGGTCTGATTGCATAGTGAATAGTCTTCAATATTGTAATTATAGGTTTAGTAAATAGCCGCTATCTTTCGATAGCTATACCCTGCAAAGGGACAATGTAAAGCAGTACCAGGCCTTGCGCTATGTATTTAGTACTAACACAGCAAAAGGCCTAAGCTGACTGACTCACTGCCAATAACTGCCTGGCCTAGACTGCTTCGATATTGTGGAACACCCGCTGCACATCATCCAGTTCATCGAGCATTTCTAAGAAGCGTTCAAACAGGGCGACATCATCGCCACTCAGCGAACTGTAATCATGGGCGATAAACTGTATTTCATCGATCTCGAAATCAATCTCACCGCAGCTCTCTAACAGGGTTTGTTTGGCCTTGAAGTAGTCGCTGTTGGCGGCGAACACCGAGATTTTACCGTCTTCATTCTCGATATCGGTGACGTCGACATCGGCCTCCATCAAGGCTTCGAGAATGGCATCTTCGTCATCGTATTTGAAGACAAAAATGGCAACATGATCAAACATGTGGCTGACGCTGCCCTGGGTGCCAATTTTACATTTGGTTTTGGTAAACGCCTGGCGCACATCGCCGAAGGTCCGGTTGGGGTTGTCGGTCAGGCATTCAATAATCGCCATACTGCCAGCGGGGCCGTAGCCTTCGTAGCGTGCCGGCGAAAAATCTTCCCCCGCGCCGCCCTTGGCTTTCTCAATCGCCTTGTCAATCACATGGCCGGGGACTTGATCTTTTTTAGCGCGCTCGATCAAACTGCGCAGTGTTAAATTACCACTGGGGTCGGTGCCCCCTGATTTGGCGCTAACATATATTTCACGACCGTAGCGGCTGTACACCTTGGCCTTCATATCAGATGTTTTGGCCATCGATTCTTTACGGTTCTGATACGCTCTGCCCATATCGCTCATGCTCCATCATCGTAAAAAAGCCAATTTTACGGGTAAGCGGCCGTAGAGGGAAACACTACTAGTACCTTTCGCCTTGATTGCGCTACTGCCTGGCGATGCCATAATTTCAGTGCCTAGCAAAACCCGTCCTTTCGCACGCTCAGGCCGCCTCATTACATCTGCTCAAAGCAACTGATCGAAGCACCTGATCGAAGCTACCCGCGCTTCGTGGGGTATCACTACGCGACTCCAGTAAACCCTTGCCCTTATTAAACAATAAAAACCCGCTACTGCAGAAGGCAAAGCCGCGTTTATCGGCGCTGCCATTATGGTGGCCGTCCTAGCAAGGCAGCTCCATCCTAGCAAGACAGCGCCAACCCTGCGGCCTCCAAGCCCGGCCGCTACTGTGCAGCCCTATAATTAACGATTGGGGGCAATAAGCTCACGCTTTCAAGCGACCCCTCGCTAAGGTAGTATCACCACGAAAATAATCGAACGCGGGTGCTCAGCCCCATCACCACATGGATACCTACATGGCCCCATGCATACCAGCGCTGCCCACCCAATATTTACGCCCGCAGCGTTACTTATCGACCCTGCTCGCCACCACCTGCTGCTTACTGCTCCTCGCCTGCGGCAATGGTGAAAACAATGTCAGCACCGGCCTGGCCAACCAGACCCTGCACTGGGGCAATGGTGCCGAGCCCCAGGAGCTCGACCCCCATATTGTCACCGGTGTACCCGAGCACCATATTATTGTCGGCCTGCTCGAGGGCCTAGTACTCAAAGACCCACGAACCCTCGAGCCCACCCCCGGTATGGCCGAGCGCTGGGAGATTAGCGACGACGGTAAAACCTATACCTTTTATCTTCGTGATAATGCTCGCTGGTCGAATGGTGACCCGGTCACCAGCGAGGACTTTGTCTGGTCGTGGTGGCGTGCCCTGCAACCGGCGCTGGGTAATCTCTACGCCTATATGTATTACCCCATCAATAATGCCGAGGCCTACGCTACGGGTAAGCTCGATGACTTTTCTCAGGTCGGCGTTAAAGCTCTCGATGCCCGAACCCTCGAAGTCACCCTGGCCAACCCCACGCCCTACTTCCTGCAATTGCTCGACCACTACTCGATGTTTCCCGTGCATCGCGCCACCATCGAGCAATTTGGTGAGCCCGCCGAGCGTGGCACCCGCTGGACGCGCGCTGGCAATTTCGTTGGCAACGGCCCCTTTGTGCTCACCCAGTGGGATCTCAACCGCCTGGTGATGATTGAGAAAAGCCCGACCTATTACGACGCTGATAAAGTGCGGCTTCAGGCGATTCGCTTTTACCCCACCGAAAACACCTCGACCGAGGAGCGCATGTTTCGCGCCGGCCAACTCCATGTCACCAGCACTCTTCCCGCCGACAAAATTGCCGTGTATAAGGAAACCAACCCCCAGGCCCTGCGCATTTCGCCCTATTTGGGCACCTATTTTTATCGCTTTAACACCACGGTTGAACATCTGGCCGATAAACGCATACGCCGCGCCCTGGCGATGGCAATTAATCGCCAGCAGATTATCGACACCGTCATCAAGGGCGGGCAAACCCCGGCCTACACCTTTACCCCACCCAATACCCTGGGCTATACGGCGGACGCTGGTTTTGCCGAAGATATTGCCGCTGCAAAAGCCCTGCTCGCAGAAGCGGGTTACCCCAATGGCGAGGGCTTCCCCACCACGGAGATTCTCTACAACACCAGCGAGAGCCACCGCAAACTCGCCGTTGCCATTCAACAAATGTGGAAGAAGAACCTCAATATTGACATTAGCCTGAATAATCAGGACTGGAAGGTCTACCTCGACAGCGAGGCCTCGGGCAATTTTCAAATTTCCCGAGGCGGCTGGATCGGCGACTACGTCGACCCCAACACCTTCCTCGACATGTGGCTCACCGACGGCGGCAATAACCGCACCGGCTGGCAAAACGCCGAATACGACCAGTTAATTAGCGAGGCTGCCCCAACGGCCAAGGAACGCGAACAGCGCTACGCCCACTTTCGCCACGCCGAGGCGATATTGATCGATGCCATGCCCGTCATCCCCATCTACACCTACAACACCATTCATTTGGTACACAAGCACATCAAAGGTATGCCCTCGAATATTCTTGACTACGCCCTGTATAAGCAAATCTATTTGAGCGAGGATTAAGCCGCCATGGCTCGCTTTATATTGATGCGCCTGTTGCAGGCGATACCGGTGCTACTGGTAGTGATTACCGTCACCTTCTTCCTCGTGCGTCTCGCCCCCGGTGGGCCCTTTAGTGCCGAGAAAGCCGTACCCGCCGAAGTATTAAAGGCCCTCGAAGCCCGCTACCAGCTCGACCAACCCGTCATTTATCAGTACTTTTCCTACCTCGGCGACCTGGCCCACGGCGACTTCGGCCCCTCGTTTAAATACCCCGGCCGCTCGGTGAATGAGATGATCGCCGCCGGCCTGCCCGCCACCGCCGAGCTAGGCCTGTACGCCATGTGCTTTGCCCTGTTGATCGGTGCCAGCGCCGGCATTATCGCCGCCCTCAAACCCAACAGCGCCCAGGACTACATCCCCATGTCCACCGCCATGCTGGGTATTTGCCTGCCTTCATTTTTGCTCGGCCCGCTTTTAATGCTGGTGTTTGGCGTTTGGCTGGAGTGGGTGCCGGTGTCGGGCTGGGGCGATATTCCCGGCGACAAGATACTGCCCGCCCTCACCCTCGCCTCCGGCTACACCGCCTATATTGCCCGGCTATCGCGGGGTGGCATGTTGGAGGTGATGTCCCAGGACTATATTCGCACCGCCCGCGCCAAGGGCCTGCCGGAATGGAAGGTGGTGCTGAAACACGGCCTACGCGGTGGCATGATCCCAGTGATCGCCTTTATTGGTCCCGCCTTTGCCGGCCTACTCAGCGGCTCTTTCGTCGTCGAAACCATCTTTCAAATTCCCGGCCTCGGGCGCTTTTATGTGCAGGCCGCCTTTAACCGCGACTACACGATGATTATGGGCACCACGGTATTGTTTGCGACGCTGATCATCCTCTTTAACTTGCTGGCCGATATTGTCGCCGTGTGGCTCAATCCGCGCTTGCGCGATCTCTACCGCAGCGGAGGGGCATAGCCATGGAAAACTCGCCATTGCTGGAAGCCGCCCTTCCCGCAGAAAAAGGCAGCTCCCTGTGGCGCGATGCCTGGCACCGCCTGCAAAAGAATAAAATGGCCCTGCTCGGCCTTGGCGTGATGGTGACGATGTGCATCGCTGCCCTGCTCACCCCGTGGATTACCGTCTACGGCTATGAGGAGCAAAACCTCCTGTTAGGGGCCTCGCCACCCTCTGCCGAGCACTGGCTGGGCACCGACACCCTGGGCCGCGACCTGCTGACCCGCATCCTCTACGGCAGCCGCATCTCCCTCGCCGTGGGTTTTATTGCCACCGCCGTCGCCCTGTTAATCGGGGTGATTTACGGCACCGTTGCCGGTTATATGGGTGGGCGGGTCGACGCCGCGATGATGCGCCTGGTCGACATTCTCTACGCCCTGCCCTTTATGATTTTTATTATTCTGCTGATGGTGATTTTCGGGCGCAATATACTGCTTTTGTTTCTCGCCATTGGCGCGGTCGAATGGCTGACCATGGCGCGCATCGTGCGCGGCCAGGTGCAGTCCCTGCGCCAGCAGGAGTTTGTTGAGGCGGCTGTTTCCATCGGCCTGGGGCCGTGGGCCATTATCCGCCGCCACCTCATCCCCAACACCCTGGGGCCGGTCATCGTCTACACCACCCTGACCATCCCCAATGTGATGTTGCTGGAGTCCTTTCTGAGTTTTCTCGGCCTCGGTATTCAGCCGCCGCAGAGCTCCTGGGGCCTGCTGATTTCCTACGGTGTCGAGACCATGGAGGAGTACCCCTGGCTGTTGATCTTCCCCGGTCTGGCTCTGTCGATCACGCTCTTTGCCCTTAACTTTCTCGGCGACGGTTTGCGCGACGCCCTCGACCCCCGTGCGGCGAAGGACTGAGTGGCCATGAGCAAAGCCAAAGAAGACAGTATACTTTCAGTTACAGACCTATCTATATGTTTTAAAACACGTAATGGATTAACAAAAGCCGTTAAATCTGTCGATTTTGAGATCGCTCGCGGTGAAACCCTGGCCATTGTTGGCGAGTCCGGCTCGGGTAAGTCCGTCACCTGCTATAGCCTGTTGGGGCTAATCCCCCAGCCTCCGGGGGTGATTGAAAGTGGAACAGCACAGTTCACAACAGAGGAGGACAAACGCGACCTGCTAAGTAGCGACAAGGCGACACTGCGCAGTTTGCTGGGCGACAAAATCGCCGTTATTTTTCAGGACCCGATGACCTGCCTCAACCCCTATTTAACGGTGGGCGAGCAGTTGATTGAACCCCTCTGTCAGCACAAGAACCAGAGTCGCTCCCAGGCCCGCGAACGAGCCATCGAGCTACTTGAAGAGGTGGGTATTAAGGATGCCGAAACGCGCTTTGGCAGCTACCCCCACGAGTTTTCGGGCGGCATGCGCCAACGGGTGATGATCGCCATGGCCTTGATTACCGAGCCCGAGTTACTGATTGCCGACGAGCCCACCACGGCACTGGACGTCACCATTCAGGCGCAGATACTGGAGCTGCTCGACAGGCTGAAAAAACAGCGCAATATTGCCCTGATATTTATCTCCCACGATCTCAGCGTGGTCGCCAGTATTGCCGAGCGGGTCGCGGTAATGCGCGCCGGGGAAATTGTCGAAAGCGGTGACACCCAGCAAATCTTTCAACAGCCCCAGCACCCCTACACTCAGCAACTGCTCGCCTCGGTACCCAGCGGCCCCAAACCAAGGCAAAGCTTTCAACCCGGCCCGGCGGACCAGCCCCTATTGCGGGTGGAACACCTAAAAACCGTTTTTCAGGGCAGCAGCGCCGGTCTGTTCGCGCCCCGTCCGCCCGCCACCATTGCGGTCGACGATGTCTCGTTTGAGTTGCGCCACCGCGAGGTACTTGGCCTGGTGGGTGAGTCGGGCTCCGGCAAGTCGACCCTGGGCCGCTCGGTGATTCAACTGATCAAGCCTACAGCGGGCAGTGTCAGTCTCGATGGTCAAGAGCTGACGCAACTGCGTCCGAAACAGCTCAAGCCCCTGCGCCAGCGCATGCAAATGATTTTTCAGGACCCCTACGCCTCGCTGAATCCGCGCATGACAGTCTTCGACACCCTGGCCGAGCCCCTGCTCTATCACCGCATCGCCAAGCGCAAGAATATCAGTGCCCAGGTACTCGCCCTGATGGATGATGTCGGCCTCGCCCACGCCGACATCCGCAAATACCCCCACGAGTTTTCCGGCGGCCAGCGCCAGCGCATCGCCATCGGTCGCGCCATTGCCACCAAGCCCGAGCTGATTATTGCCGATGAACCCGTGTCCGCTTTAGATGTCACCATTCAGGCGCAAATACTGGATTTAATTCTGGCCCTGGTCGAACGTCACAATTTGAGCATGCTGTTCATCTCCCACGACCTTTCCGTCGTCCGCTCTATAGCCGATCGGGTACTGGTCATGCATCATGGAAAGTTGGTTGAAAGCGGCGCGACCGAAGCACTATGGGCCGCACCCAGCGCGGCCTATACGCGGAGCCTGCTGGCTGCAGTACCCCACCTGTAAACACGGATTCAACAGCCTCTGGCATGGACAGCCAATAAGGGCGCGCTAGCAATACCGCAGCCAAAATATCACGCGGAGCTGATAGGCCTGTAGACAAGAGACAAGAGTGAGGAAAGTAATATGGCTATTTTTAATAAAGCAGAAATCGATCAGTTGCGCATTGTACGCAAGCGTATCAAACAAGAATTTGGCAGTGCCCCGGCTCTCGATGCACCCGATTTACTTGAGGACATTCTCAAGTACAGCACCGAGTCCCAGGACGCCATAACCAAATCGCAAATTCGTCAGTTAATGGAAATCGTCGGCGAGCCCTGGGCCAATCGCTTCTCGGAACTGCATACTTATTACTAGCATGACACCCTTATGAGCAAACGATTAGCCAACACTACAAAGCCCTAAACTCTCAAATCCAGTAACACCGGGCAGTGATCCGAGCCCATCACCTCATTGAGAATATCCGCTGTCTGTACATCCCCCCGCAAACTGGCCGACACCATAAAGTAGTCGATACGCCAGCCGACATTATTGGCTCGAGCACCGGCTCGGTAACTCCACCAGGAGTATTTCACTTCTTCCGCGTGTTGCTCACGAAAGGTATCGACAAAGCCAGCGGCAACAAGATTATCCAACGCATCGATTTCCGCCTGGGTATAACCGGCACTCTTGTTGTAGTTGGGCTTCGGGCGGGCCAGGTCGATATCTTTGTGGGCAACATTTAAATCGCCACACAGCACCACCGGCTTTTTTGTCTCGAGGCCTTGTAGGTAGTCGAGAAAATCGGCGTCCCACTGCTGGCGATACTCGAGCCGCTTCAAACCATTGCCAGAATTCGGTGTGTACACGGTCACCAAGTAAAAGCTCTCAAATTCGGCGACAATC
This sequence comes from Gammaproteobacteria bacterium 53_120_T64, assembly GCA_002162815.1. Lineage (GTDB taxonomy): Bacteria > Pseudomonadota > Gammaproteobacteria > Pseudomonadales > Porticoccaceae > Reddybacter. The sequence continues at coordinate 8,748 of MAAT01000035.1, forward strand.
ACCCGACCCTCTTGGTCGTGCTCGGCGATGCCCATGTCGTACTGTACCGACAGCGGCTCCACCCTGGATAATATTGCCGTGCCGGAATAGCCCTTTTTCTCGGCGGAATTACTGTACAGGTGATAACCCTCAATCGACGCCAGGGCCTCGGCGACCTGGTCGTCCTGGGCCTTGGTCTCCTGGAGACAGAGCACATCTGTCTCCATGGCTTGTAAAGATTGGGCAAAATCTTTCTTCATGGCGGCACGAATACCGTTGACGTTCCAGGAGACTAAACGCATCGACTGTAATTCCTCTGACAAATAGGGGGCGTAAAAAGTCGCCTATGGTAAACCCAAGCCCTGCCGGGCACCATCCTTGTGACTGCGGCCCCGGCGAATAATGCACAGGGGCAGGTCATACGCTCGTCACCGGGAGTGGGTTACACTGCAGGGCACCGATATTAATGACATACACAGCCCTGTTGACACATGGACAGCGCCTACGGGAAAAATAATAATGAGCGACTCAAACAAGACACCCGAAAAACACACTAGTGACCCCTACGCCGACCTCATCAAACCCGATGACAAAGCCATTAAGGAAGAGCCCATACCCGCAGCCACGGTGATCTTATTGCGCGATGGCGAAGCCGGTATCGAGACGCTGATGTTGCGCAAGAACAAAGAAATCCGCTTCGGAGGTATGTGGGTCTTTCCCGGCGGTCGCATCGACGCCGACGACTATCCTAAGGACGGCGATAAAACCGAGGCCGCCCGGCGCGCTGCGGCACGTGAAACCCATGAAGAAGCCGGCATTCATGCCAACCCTGAAGACTTCATCTGGTTCTCCCACTGGACACCGCCGCCCATTGCCCCAAAGCGCTTCACCACCTGGTTTTTTGCCGCCCGCGTGCCCGAGCACAAGGAAATTATTATCGACGGTGGCGAAATCCACGACCACCAGTGGATCAGCCCCCGGGAGGCCATTGAACGTCACGCAGAGCGCACCCTAGATTTCGTGCCCCCCACCTGGGTCACCCTGTACTACCTGGCCAATTACCACAGCGTCGATGAGTTACTCGCGGTGCTGGCGCAGCGACCCCCCAAAATCTACCAGACCCATCTCGGTAAAACCGAGAGCGGCGAGCGCGTCGCGATCTGGGAGGGTGATGCCGGCTACGAGGCCTGGGATGCCAGCGTGGCAGGTGAGCGCCACCGCATCACTATGGCAAAAAGTGGCTTTGTATTTGAAAATTCTTTTGAAGAGTATTAGGCAGAGCCGCATTTACCCGCTCGCTGAATACTGGCTCCGCCAGCGAGAACTTGCCGAGGGATTACCAAGCCAGGGGCCACGCTTGGCAATATTTTTCACCTCAAATTCATTCTCATCCACTTTATATAAAGATCAACGATAAATAAATTTTGTAGCAATTTTTTTATCGCGTCTTCTACGATAAACCCTGACGCTCAAATCACCGGCAAGTCCGACCACTTATTGCTGAGCGCCACCCTTACCCTCTCGCTCCAGACTCGCCCAGTCAAACTTCGCAGGTTGCTTATTGAGGAAGCGATCAATCGCATCACGATGATAGTCGGTATCAAAACACACCGCCTGACCATAGGCTTCCAGCTCGGAAATGGTGCGGTGATCGCTGTGAAAGGACTGGTTGAGAATGTTTTTGGTGATACCGATCGAGGTGCTCGAGGCATGGCGGAAACGACTGGCGAAAGCAAAAGCCTGAGCGAACAAGTCGCCCTCATCGACGACCTCTGTCACCAAACCCAAAGCCTGCATTTCATCGGACTTGAGAATTTTCCCGGTGTAGAGTAATTCGCGGGCTTTCTGCAGGCCGACTAAGCGGGGCAAGAGGAAGAGGCAGCCCATATCGGGGATTAAACCGGTGCGCACAAAGATTCCTGAGCAACGTGCCCGGGGCGTGCAAAAAATAAAATCACAGGCCAGCATAATACTGAAGCCCGCGCCCATGGCGGCACCATCGACGGCGGCAATCACCGGCACCTCAAGATTGAGAAACTCATCGAGCCAGATATGCGAGCGCCGCACCCGCTCCCGCCGAGCCGTCGGTTCCGGCGCCATTTCCTGAAAAGATTTGATGTCGCCGCCGGCACAAAAATTACCGCCACTGCCGGTCACCACCAAGGCTTTAATATTCATTTTTTCACGAATCTCAAGCATCACCTGGGTAATGCCGAGGCGAATTTCGGTGGTCAAGGCATTTCGCGCCTGGGGCCGATTGAAGGTGAGGATGCCAATTTCGTCTTTTATTTCGTAGCTAATATCATTATTCGGATACGTCATTATTCCACCTGTTATTTATTTTAAGTCCTTCACTGAAGGTCATTATATTATTCACAATAACTGAATAGCTTTACGCGAGAAACATTCCTTGTCAAAAAACGGTCGCGCACAAAGGGCTTCGTGGGCCAGGCTATTGGTGTTTTAGCTCAGGTCTCGCTGTGACGAGTACAAGGATGCCGTTGCCAAAGAACTGTGCGGGGCTGCACCACATCACAGTAGGGCTCGAGTAGACAATAGTGGCCGCCATCACGGTCATCACGGTGGCAGCCACTCGGCTGAGGTCTAGAGAAAACACGCATTAACTGCGTATGCTGTGCTTAGTTCGCCATTGGACGCAGGTGATAATCAATGGTTTTAACTAACGCACTTGGGGCGTTTTGACCGTCAGCATGAGCCCATGGGTACTTAGTGCTCGCATGGCCATTAGCAAGCGATACATTCTTCACTGTAAAGTACGGGGGGCATGGCGAGTTAAAAGAGGGGGGGGGTAAGAGAGGCCGTCCATAGCAACGCGAATTTCCCGCGTTACAGGGCCAGACAGCGCTGGCCGCTATAGTTAGACATATCGGCTTATACGCTTCCGACATTGGCCCAGCTTATTTATCAATTACTGCCTAGCTGTGCCTCGCGAAAATCGAGCATGCGCTGCAGAGGCAGCATTGCCTTGTGACCCAGGGCGGCATCGACGTGCATTTCATTGCTGCCCTGCTCGAGGCTTTCGGCGAGGTTTTTCAGGTGATTCATTGCCATCCACGGACAATTGGCACAGCTGCGGCAGGTCGCGCCGTTGCCCGCCGTGGGCGCAATAATTAATTCTTTATCGGGGGCCGACTGCTGCATCTTGTAAAAAATACCGGCATCGGTGGCGACGATCATTTGTTGATTCGGGAGGGTTCGCGCGGCTTCAATCAACTGTGAGGTGGAGCCCACGGCATCGGCCATGGCGATCACCGACTCCGGTGATTCCGGGTGAACCAAAATGGCCGCATCGGGATACACCTGCTTCAAATCGAGCAGGCCCCTGACCTTAAATTCTTCGTGAACAATACAGCTACCGTCCCAAAGTAAAACGTCGGCACCGGTTTCCTTCTGCACATAGCGCCCTAAATGCTGATCGGGCGCCCAGAGAATTTTCTGGCCCTCGCTGTCGAGGTGTTCGACCACATCGAGGGCGATACTGGATGTCACCACCCAGTCGGCTCGCGCCTTGACCGCTGCCGAAGTATTGGCGTAGACCACCACAGTGCGGTCGGGGTGCTGGTCGCAAAAGTCGTTGAACTCGTCGATGGGACAGCCGATGTCTAGGGAGCAGGTCGCCTCCAGCGTCGGCATCAAGATGGTTTTTTCCGGGGTGAGGATTTTCGCCGTCTCGCCCATAAACTTAACCCCGGCCACCATTAAGGTGGATGCCGGGTGGCGCTGGCCAAAACGCGCCATTTCCAGGGAGTCGGAGACGATGCCCCCGGTTTCTTCCGCCAGAGCTTGAATGCTCGGGTCGGTGTAATAGTGGGCAACGATGACAGCATCGCGCTCCACCAGTAGTGCTTTGATCTTTTCGCGGTAAAACGCCTGCTCTGCCGCCGATTCCTCGGGCTCAAGCTGGACGCGGTCGAGATGGCGCTCGACCAATTCGCGAAAGTGGGGGTTCTCGGCAACAGTAATACGTGGGGAGGCATTCATCATTCAAAAAGACCGCATGGGCTCAATAGTTCAAACGGCCGAATTCTAGCACAGACTGTGGAGCCTGAGATGCCCATCAAAAAAGCACTTGGGGAGGTCCCCCGCAAGGCCGATCAAGGGCCTGTCGCCTGAACTCGCGAAGCTTGCTGTAAAACGCGGGGAATACGGTCGTCACTGACCACAAAAAACGGATCGTAAAAATCGCCTTGCGAGCCGATGGCGCCTATAAATTTGCCGCGACGATGAGAGGCTCGTTTGCTGAAAGCCTCTATTTAGCAAGGGTATGTCAGCAAGGCCATGCCCAGGACAAAGTCGACTCGCCGCAGCACGCTATATTTTGCGCTACCCCATCCAGCCTACCGGCATACTCGCCGGCTGGATGGGCTGTGTCACCGGACCTTAAACTTTGGCCAGCACTGTCTCTGCAAACTCATTGAGTCCGCGCTTAATACCCTCAGCATCATAGGCCGGTGGATTGATCATCAGCCGCGAGGCACCAATATCCTCGTACTGGCGCACCCTGCCAGGGTCGAGAGAGCCCGCTGCGGTGGTCAGTTCAATTTCAGTAGGATCGCGACCAATCTTTGTACATTCGTCACGCATCGCATCGAGTAGGGCCGGCAGGGTTTTCAGGCTACCCGAGGCCGGGTAGAAACCATCGCCAACTCGGGCGGCACGACGCGCTGCACCCTCGACATTGCCACCGACAATGATCGGCACACCGGGCTTTTGCACCGGTTTGGGGTTGGAGTGCAGGGGTTCCCAATTGAAGTGTTCACCGTGGAAGGCCTCGGGCTCATCGCGCCACAGGGAGCGAATCGCCTGCACCGACTCCTCCGTGCGCGCAGCGCGACTTTTAAAGGACACGCCGACCACTTCCATCTCCTCTTTCAACCAGCCGATACCAATACCCATCATCGCCCTACCCCGCGACAAGACGTCGAGGGAGGCCCACTCTTTGGCCACATAGATGGGGTTGCGCTGGGGTAAGATCATAATGCCCGTCGCCAGGCGAATATTCTTGGTCATGCCCGCCGCGTACGACAGCGCAACAATCGGGTCGGGGATCGCCGATTTCTCACCACCGGGGAAACGGCCATCCTTGTTGTAGGGGTATTTCGACTGAAAACCGGCGGGCAGCACAACATGCTCGACCGCCCAAATGGATTCCATACCGATCTCTTCAGCCGTGGTGACCAGCGTTTCGAATAAATCGGGGTCGGCTAGGGGGCCGGCGGTGGCAAAGGCAAGTCCAAATTTCACAGGTGTTCTCCTCAATAGGGTTAATTATTATCCGTTAAACAACAGCATTAGAGGTTAGCAGGCTTGTTATAATCACTCCAGCCCATAACGGCTGCGCGGCCAGCGCCACACTTGCCCCCTTCAGCGACAGGTTATTTATGCGAATTAATTGGTATCCCGGCCACATGCACAAGGCCGGAAAAGAACTCAAGCAACTACTGCCCAAAATTGATCTGGTGATTGAGGTTGTCGATGCCCGCATTCCCTTTAGCAGCCAGAACCCGATGCTGGAAAACCTCCGGGGCGAGAAACCCTGCATCAAGATCCTCAATAAGAGCGATCTCGCCGACCCCGCCACCACCGCCCTGTGGCAGACCTATTTAGAGCAGGACTCGGCGGTTAAAACCCTGGCCCTGGATACCGATAAAAGTGATAAAAGCCCCCTGCTGCTCGACCTCTGTCGCGAGCTGGTGCCAAGCAAAAGCGAGAGTGTTCACCCCATTAACTGCCTGATTATGGGTATTCCCAATGTCGGCAAGTCGACCCTCATTAATTGCCTCGCCGGGCGCATAATTGCCAAGACCGGCAACGAACCCGCTGTCACCAAGTCGCAACAGCGCATTAACCTACACAACGGCGTCGTACTGTTCGACACGCCGGGCATGCTGTGGCCAAAAATCGAACATATCGACAGCGGCTATCGCCTCGCCATTACCGGCGCCATCAAAGACACGGCACTGGAATATACCGATATTGCCTTTTACGCCGCGAAGTTTTTACTCGATAACTACGCCGACTTTCTAGTCGCGCGCTATAAATTGCAGACCCTGCCCGCAAGCGAGCTGGAGCTACTGGAAACTCTCGGCCGCCAACGAGGCTGCCTGCGAGCCGGCGGGCACGTCGATTTGGAGCAGATATCGACACGACTGATCCATGAATTTCGCAGCGCCACGATTGGCAAGATCAGTCTTGAAACACCCGTCATGGTCGAACAAGAGTTGCTGGAATTACTCGCAAAGCAGCGCCGTGAAAACGACAAGAAAGCCTTGCGTAAAAACAACCGCGATAAAAACAAAGCGGCCACCCAGGGCAAACCAGCGCGCCAAGAGAAAGTCAAAAGGTAGCGCCGCAACAAGAATGCTGTGGCACCGGTCTGCAGGTACCGCCGCTGTTATCTATAATCAATACAGGCTGAGCAACGGCCGCGTCAAACACATAACAACAAACAGCATCGAGTTCTCTACAGATAATCAATTCGGTATCTAGGGTAAGCGAATATGACCATGTCGAAGCCACTCCATCGCGCGATCAAATTTAGCCTCGCCCTCCTCTGCCTTGCGGCCTGCAGTCATCAAACCGGCCCCGAAAGCCAACAGCAAACACAGCTATCAACATCGGGCCAGAATGATAAGGGCAAGGCTGAGAACCTATTGGTCGTTGACTGTTTATTACCGGGGCAGGTTCGCAAACTCGGCAGCGCCATGACCTTTGTCACGCAGCGCCGGCCCATTCGCACCAGTGGCTTAGATTGCGGCATTCGCGGTGGCGAGTATATTGCCTATGACCGCGCCGATTATCGCACCGCCCTGAATGTCTGGCTCGCCTCGGCCATGGCCGGCGATGCCAAGTCGCAAGTCTATGTCGGTGAAATTTTCGAAAAAGGCTTGGGCACCGTGCCCGACCACGAACTCGCCGCCACGTGGTATAGAAAAGCCGCGCAACAGGGTGACAGCCGTGGCGCCATCAACCTCGGGTATTTATACGAAAAGGGCCTCGGCGTTAAGCAAGACACCGTTGCGGCGCTCAACTGGTATCGCAAGGCTTCGGGGCTGAACGACGACGATTTACAGTTTGCCTCGACCATTGAGGCGCAAAGTGGCGAGCAATTCAGCCAACTGCAGCGTGAAATAGCCCGGGGCCAAAAGCAACGCAGCACTTTAGAGCAGCTGTTAGAAAAGAAACATCAACAATTACAACGGGAGCAACAGTCATTTCAGCGCTCACAGCGCGGTGTCGAACAACTAAAACAAGAGCTGAGCCATAGTCAGAGTTCACAGCAACCGAGCTCGCAACAGGTATTGCGTTTAGAGGGCCTATTGGCCAGCCAGAAAATTGCCGTCGCCAAACAACGGCAGGAATCTGCCCTTCTCAAAGCTAAACTAGAGAACCAACAAATCCTGTTGGGTCAGGCCGTTGAGGTATCTCAGCTTAAACAGCGCCGATACGATACCAGCAAAGCGCAGCAACAAGTCAATCTCGACGCTCTGAGCAGGCAACTCAGCGACTCGAAAACGCAGCTTACCGCCGCCGTAAAACAACTCAAGCAGTCGAGTTCACGACTCAGCCATGAGCGCGATAAAAATACCACCAGCCACCAGCAACTACTCAATAGCACCCGAGAGAAAGAACATATCGTCCAGCAACTCGAGGCTGACATCGGCAAACACAGCGCCAGCATGGCGCAATTAGAGTCCAATTTGGCGCAAGAGGTGGCTAAGACCAAGGCGCTGAAAAAACAACTGCAACAAAAATCATCGCAACAGCAACGGACAAGTAGCGCACTGAATAAACAGCACCGGCAATCCCAACAAGCCTTAACGACGGCGGAGGGCCAACTCGACGATATTGCGCAGCGCCTGGCTAAAGAGAAACACACATCGCAACGCGCCCTAGCAGCCGCCAAGGTCAACCTCGCCGAAGTACGACGCCTGCAGGTGGCGATGATCCAACGCAAAGCCGAACTTGAAACCCAACGCCGACATATCAGCCATTTAGAGTCGGAGATGGCCACCCACAAGACCCGTTTAAAGACCATGCCCGCAGCTTCTGCGTCACTGGCATTACAGGGCCCTTCGATCGAAATCCTCGACCCGCCCATCACCTTGACCCGGGGCATACCCAGCGTGCAATTGCGGGCAATTATGAAAGAGCGCATGGTCACCGGCAAAGTACTCGCGCCATCGGGCTTAATTACCTTGAGCATTAATGATGAGGCCATGAAACTCGATAAATACGGTGTTTTCCGCTACCCAATCACCATCTCACAAAGTGCCACACCGGTCAGTATTGTCGCCGTTGACAAGCGTGGGAAAAGTGCAAAAATGAGTTTCAAGCTGCTGCCAAAACCCTTGGCGAGCGCCTCTCAAGTCGTCAAAAAAAGCACCTCGAGCTCACTGCAAAGTCCCGTCGATTTCGGTCGCTACCACGCCCTGATTATTGGCAATAATAACTACAATCACTTTAACAAGCTAAAATCGGCCATCAACGATGCCCGGGAAGCCGATAAAATCCTCAGAGAGCAATATGGCTTTAAGACCACCGTACTACTGAATGCCGACCGCTACGCCATGCTGTCCGCCCTGAATAAATTGCGCGAAGAGCTGGACGAAGACGATAACCTGCTGATTTATTATGCAGGTCACGGTGAGCTCGATCACGTCAACCAGCGAGGTCACTGGTTACCCGTGGACGCCGAACCCAATAGTACGGCGAATTGGGTATCCAATATCGATATCACCGACATCCTCAACGCCATCTCGGCCAGGCACATTATGGTGGTCGCTGACTCCTGCTACTCGGGCACCATGACCAGATCCTCTCTTGCACGGCTGGAATCGGGCATGTCTGCAAAAACCAAGCTGAAGTGGTTTAAGGTGATGGCTAAAACCCGCTCCCGCAGCGTATTAACCTCGGGCGGCCTGAAACCGGTGCTCGATAGCGGCAGCTCGGGCCATTCCATTTTTGCCAATGCCTTTTTTGAGGTGCTAAAAAAGAATACGGGAATACTGGAAGGTTACAAAATCTATCGCCAGGTCTCGGCAAAAGTTAGCCGACAAGCCGCGCAATACAACATCGAGCAAACCCCTCAATACGCCCCCATTCTACACGCGGGCCATGAAGCCGGAGAGTTCTTCTTTGTGCCCAAGCACGTCAAGATACCGGGGTTGGTAAACAAGGGTTTCAACAGCGCCGCCTATCAACCCCGATAGCGGATAAGCCGCTCTAAGGCATCTCGCTAAACGGGCTTACACGCCTTATCGATTGACCGACAAGATGCACTGCCTTAATAGATTTGCTTTTAGCAGGCCTTGAAAGGCTTGAGGAGTAAAGCCCCCGCAAGGTGCGTAACCCTTTGACAGCCCTCACCGTCTTAACAGGACCTTGTAAGTACTGGCGGGGTGAGTACTGCTCAAAGGCCTTATGGCCCTCGAGTAGTCTTTAACACAGGCCTTTGTTTAAGGCCTTAACTCAGTAAGCTCTATAATAAGTTATGACTTTATATCTTGCGGCTAAAACTCGGAACGGACACCCACCGTAAAGAGGTGAGAAGTCAGGTCGTCAAAACCAATCAGCGTTTCGTAATTAAAGAAGCCCTGCATACCGCCTTTGAAAACAGCAGAAAGCCCCAGTGACAGCTCGGCGTAATCTTCATCGGCATCGTCGGTGCTCGCCCTAAGGATATTATTTCTAGGGTCGTCGACGTAGACCGCCGTCATTTCAACGGCGTCGTTCTCAAACTGATGAACCCAGCCAAGCCGTGCATTGGGCAGTAGCACGCCGAAATCACGACTCATCGCATAGGAAAATTGTGCGCCCAGCACTGTCGTCAACGACTCCCACTCTTCACCGTTAACCCGAAGATTAAGGCCAGAGGTTTCCGCCCCACTTTCTTGATAACCGTCCATATCCACATTGGAATAGGTAGCTCGAAAATACGGGCCGTAATCGAGAGCACCTCGATTCATGTTGTAACCGCCACCAAGACTAAAGGTGTAATCCGTACTCTCTGGACGGCCCTTGGCCGTTTCCGAAATGGCACTACCACCGGCATTGTTATTGGGAATAAGAATGGAGCGCTCGACATCGTAGTCAGTTTGAGAGAAGCCAGCGATGGCATCAAAATAAAAACTTTCTTTATACCAGCTAGCGTAAATACTCGCCCCCCAACCATCGGCATCGACCCCGCCACCCGATACCGTGGTGGATGTATCAAAGTCGGAGTCAACCTCGTAGTAATTCAGCGCTGCTCCCAGTACCAGGTCATTGCCTAGGCGATAATCAACGCCGACCATGACATCATAGCTATCAAAATCGAAACCATCGGCCCTGCCCGTGGCATCGCGATCACCGGTGCCGTAGCTAGCGTTGATAAAACCACCTAAAGCACTGCCCAGGCCTTCGTCTCCGGCAGCACCACCCCTCATTCCGGACGAAGTCGCCCAGCCGTTTGCGGCTAAAGATTGCGCCGCAGAGCCAGGCAGTAGTCCGGACGCGCTAAAACCCGTTGCACCACCACGCAGTTCGAGCAAGCGAGACATTACCGGGCTCATTCGACTATTCGAAATCTCATTAGCCATCGACTCGGTGGCGGCAAATTCCTCGGTGGCAATTTCTTGCAGGGAAGCCGCCAGCTGGTCTTCGCTTAACGCCAGGCTATCACCGGAAGCGCCCGTACCGGCCAGGTCATTTGCCGTATGTACCATCGCTCGACAAGTGGCAAATAGAGGGGTGCTGGGATCGGCACCGGCAGCAATAAAGCCCCCGCACGTTAGTTGTACGGCATCGCCGGTATCCTGTTGTAGCTGGGTTTGACCATAACTGCCAAGATTGGTTTGAGCCCCCCAGACTTGGGATGACAAGAGTAGAGTTACCCCCAGTAAAAGGCACTTGTGTTTATTAGCCATAAGGTAAATAGCGCTACCGGACTGCAGACGGCAGGCTTTCCGCCCCTTCATTGTTATTCGCATTTTGTGTTCTCTCATCTATTTGTAAACGCCTTAAATAAGCCATGAAACAGCAAAAAACTCAGCCCTTGAAACCAGAGCAAGTAGACCGGAACCACCGAAGTTCTCAGCCTTATTGAATTGCCCCATCGACAGGGTAAAACCCCGTGCTCACTGCATTGTGATTGGATCAGACTCGTGAAATTTTTTGTCAGTATTTTTTATGCTCAATACGAGGCTAGTATAGATGTATTTCGGCAACTTGAATAATATCAACAGCAATCGCAGTTCTAGCCCCTTAAACACCTGCCCCATCTACCGGCTAGAAGCTCATTAAAAGACGCTCAGTAAGTACAGTGTGCCGTCGGCACTTCAATATTGGCATTAGCTCTCTAATGGGATTTGAGCAATGAACTCTCACACTTATAGCCGTTAGCGGCATCGAGCTTGAGTACAGACGAACAGGTTTGTTGCCGGGCATGATGGCGCTGCGCGGCAACTATTCAGGTCCAAAATGTGGCATGGAAAGACATGTTATTCACACGATCATAATCGCTCTTATCGTCCATCTGATTTAATCATCCTGAAGATTAGTTATTTATCGAAAATTTTAACGTCTTAGACCACCGCCTGCCATATACACCTAACTAAGCTGGCACAGCCCTGACGGCCCTATCACACACCCTTAAAACTGGTGTCTTTTTGTATTGCTTTTTTGTTTCTCTTGTGAACTCATTGTTTTAATTCACCAACGAGGGTGCTAACTATTTCTGCGTGCTGGTCAATCGATGATTTCGAATGCGCCTCGATTAACAAAACCACCAAAAATAAGAACGCAATGGGGAAGGAAAACCCCACCCAGAACGGACTAGCCAGTAGAATTGCTAATAACGCGATAATCACTATACCTACGAACACATACTGATAACGCTTAAAATCGTTGACAACCTTCTTTATTCGTTGATTTTCCACCAATAACTCTGCTTCAGGAGACTGATTGTAGTTCGACTCAACTTGATTTTTAATCTCACTATTAAACTGTAAATAACCAACCCCACCCACCAAACCAAATAGACCGAAGATTAACAAACTAATTTTAAACCCATGCCATAAAGGAGAAGCATCTGAAAAAAAGATAAAACTCAGAGCACTTCCAGTTAAAAGTAGGCCACCACAGGTAACAAATCCGTAGGCAACTACCTTTTGTGCTTGGGAATAGACAATTAACGATTCAATGAAATTCATTTATTACTCTCATTTTAAATTTCCACGGTAATATTACCCACAAAAAACGCAGCGGCAAGGCTGCTCAAGGAGCGGAGCGACTGATGTTGCTTAGCCTTGTTAGCAATTAGTTACACTCCGAACTAAAACACCATATCACCAAATTGGACACCCATCTAAATATCCTGTTTGCAGGCGACTGATCGTCAAGTACTCCTCCAGGCCCAACCGTAAACCTTTCCTTTACACAGGTAGAGCCTAACAGCACGAAAAAAACCGCGCGTGACACTATTCCAGCCAGTATTCCAGTAATTCAGCCAATAACTACCCGCTAAACCATTGCAATCGACAACCGAATTGATGGCGTTACGACTAGCTAACGCCACGGATCTACTTTTGGGGTGTGAATTGTAGATGGATGTCCTTTTGGCCTCTTATGGCTAGCCTGGGGGCAACAACAAGCCATGAATACTGACGCGAGTAAAACCCTGCTATTTTATTTGATGGCACAGCGACGAGTGGGACAACGGCCGGATCGAGTCGAGCCAAGAGCCGTAAAAAGGCGACCGAAACCGATGCCGCTATTGATGAAGCCACGAGAGGAAGCGAGGGCAGATATCAGGAAAAACGGTCATGCTAAGAAGCTTAAGTAAGTGCCATTCGTATCTGACCCCATTTTGCCCCTCTGCTCATCCCAGCCCTGATCCAAGTACACCTGTCGAGCAAGAGAAACGTGACTAATACTCAGACAAACTACGATGGCACTTACTACCAAGACACTCGACATCACACTTTTCAAGCAGTGCTTACTGACTTTCGCACAAAAGATCATTCTCATAATATCTCCAATTCTAGCAATACCTTGCCAAGCTATTAGGCACCCATAAATAGAGTGAGCGCCCTTGTTTATCGTCCTTGATTATCGGATTGACCTCTGAACGCAATAGCGCAGTTGCTATCGAGTACAGCTGCTATCGGGGCAAGCCTCATGCGCTAACAAGGCATGCCCCAACAGGCTTTTCTTCTACTTCATACTAATTGGAGTGGGCGTCCTAACTAATTCGAATGGGTGTCCTAACTAACTTTCCTAACTAACTTTTTAATGTTTGTACTTCATACTAATTAGAGTGGGCGTCCTAACCAATCATGTGCCCTAACTAATCACTTTTTTTATCTTTTTTATTATCTTTTAACCGGATGCGAGACATGCCAGCCAAACCCAAGCCAAATAAGGCTAGAGTCGCTGGCTCAGGAACTTGTGTACCGAATGACCCTAAGTTTGAAAACCTGTAGTCAGCTTCATTTACAGCATTAGACACAAAGCTGATTCTTGTTATTTCTTTAAAATTAATTTCTGCAAATAAAGAGTGCTTGAAAACCACTTCACCATACTCTTCCCCAGCTATTGCAGTCCAAGAACTAGATTTGGAGATCTGATTATCGAACAGTGTCAGCGTAAAACTTGAAGCCTTTAAATCTGTTTCACTTATCAGTGAAAAAACAAATGCATTGAAATAAGCAGAGTTTTCAGATTCCACGCCTAAAAAATCAATATGACCACTATCTTTAGCCGTATAATCTAACGTGAGTTTAGACTCCCCATTGGCTCGATTACTGTGCTCCATACTACCATCGGAGGCTTGTGCGTTAGCCTTTCCAACTAGGGCCTCGAAGCTAATGCTTCTGCTCTCGGAAAACTGAGAATTCGTATTAAATAGCAAAAGGTTTGAATCTGAAGCAGTCCTAAGGTCGACTGTTCCATAATCTACTGCAAGATCAACTGAGTCCACATTAAAATCATCAATAAGAATAGAAGCCGACGCCCCCACCGAGAACACCGACGCCGCCACAACAGCCCCACCTAAAAACCCTTTTTTCAACATCCTTAAAACTCCTTTTATGGATCAAAAAACTGACGGGGACAGAAGAAAACCACCCAGATAATTAGCGCGAGCGCCCTAATCAATCCACTAAGAGCTTCCATGCCCATCAAACACACCTTGCTCAAACCCCATGCTTGAGCTTCAGCGCTTTTTCCACTATAAACAGATCGGCCCTGGCAAAAGCATCGAGCCTCCCTGCTCGCTATCGCCATGGGAGCCACTCAAACCGCCAGCCCCCACGAACGACAACCCTTATCAAGCAATAGTCATACTACTTAGATAGAACACCCACTAAACCTCAACATTATTTTTTTGACATCACGACACCTCATTATTAAAAGGCAAACTTGAAAGCTAAGCGGGGTCACCGCGCAAACCGGTTGACAAGGCCCAGGGCACTATCGACAAAAAGACAAGCCTCGGCCCTGCCCACAGAAAATAGGTATCCAACAGCTTGCCCACCGGCAAAACCCAAGAAAAAGAAACTGTGGTTGAATGACGCCGGCTAAAACTCTATAGCGGCACGCCATCGCCCCTTAGACAGGACAGTCGGGCGGAATTAAAGCGGGTATACAACAAAGAGGGAGAAATTGGCTAAGACTAACGATACGGCGGTGGCACATAACAAAATCCTTCTTATTAACGGTTTACAAATCCCTGTAAACTCACCCCCAAAATTACAACAAAGCACTAAAAAACACCAGCTATTATTTATCAGCAAGAAGGACACCAACCCAAACAAGATAGCACCACATTGGACACCCATCTAAATATCATTTGCGCCTGACCCCATTTGCGCCTTGACCACATTTGCGCCTCAGCCAAGAGCTAGCAGCGCTACGGATCACTGCACCACACTAGGTCTCAAAAGGTCTTTACGGCAGATAAGTGGCTTGACCCTACAGTTTCATAACAATCAATAACCAAAACCGAAGGCAGCTCGACGAGAGTTCGCCGCACAACTCTATTTTTTGAACCGAAAATCATAAGTGGATGTCCTTTATGATCTATTGGGGTGTGAATTGTAGATGGATGTCCTTTTGGCCTCTTTTGGCCTTATTGGGCCGCGACAACAAAGGGTGATATTTCCTCTGGTGATAATCTTCGCGATATTGGCAATGTGTTTACGGCGCGTAAGCAGTGGCGGCTGCCAGGCATCGTGGCCGGCTTTTGTGAAAATCTCTTCAAAACACTTTGACTACGTGCAGGGTGAACCCAGACGGATGGGTATCGTTACGGCCGTAGAGCCTGATGATTCGGCCTTGATTTATTGCATTAAGCGCGTGATTATATTGCCCCTATAGGGCGCCGCTTGGAATGCAGGCCCACAACAAACAGCAAAGTGAGAGATAGGTATGGGCAAAAACATCATGATTTGTTGTGACGGTACCAATAATGAATTCAAGGATAACTTAACCAATGTGGTGATCACCTACCAACTGGCCGAAAAAAGCGATCGGCAGATGTGCTACTACGACCCGGGTGTCGGTACAGGACGGTGGGAGTACAACGAGGACGGCGGTTCGCTTAAGTCAGTGAGCGATGCAGCAACGGGCACAGGACTGCAGAAAAACATTGAACAGGCCTACGAGTTTCTCATGAACAATTTCGTGAAGGGCGACAAGGTTTACCTGTTTGGCTTTAGCCGTGGCGCGTTTACCGTACGTGCACTCGCCGGCATGCTCAACAAAGTCGGACTGCTAGGGCCTGAGCATAAGAACCTGGTGGAATACGCGTATAAAATCTATACGCCCAATCAGGATGAAGACGATGTGGTGCGCAACAAAGCATTGGCTAAGGACTTCAAAGCGACCTTTTCACGAAAATGCCCTGTGCATTTTATCGGCGCGTGGGATACGGTTCAAGCAACTGCAGTCGCGGCGTTTGGTGAGTTTGATCATTGTGAAATGACGCCTGAAACAACACACGGGCGCCAGGCGCTGGCAATCGATGAGATTCGCGATGATTTCCCACCGACACCGTGGAATGAATCAGCACTGAAAACCTCCCAAACTTGTGAACAGTTATGGTTCTCGGGCGTTCACAGTGACGTCGGTGGCGGTTACAACAACAGAAAACTAGCGAATATACCGTTGCGATGGATGCTACTCCAGGCTAGCGAGAAGGGGCTACATATTGATGTGGAAAAGTTACTCGATGCCAGTAAGTATCCCACTGACCCGAACGCGTTCCAGCACGACTCTCACCGCGGTATGTGGATCATTCGTGGTAGCACTGAACGCAATATCGCGAAGCTGATGCAAGGAAAAAAGGTTAATTTCCATGACAGCGTCAAAACTCGACTCGACTCTTACGCTGCGACAAAAGCGGCAATAAAAAAGGCGCGTAAAAGCGATGACAATATCGATAAGGCCTACAAGTATGAGCCGGATAATTTACCGGCGGTATCGAAGCGGATTTATGTACCTGACGTCCTTCCTGATTTAATTTGAATCTTAGGATTACCGCCACACGGCTCTAATAGGCGCGCTGTTGACTGACAGATAAGGGATAAATCTGTCATCCTTAGGACACCCACGCTAAAACCACAACAAGCCCTCACCCCTATCCCTAAACTATTTTCTAGATTACGATTTTTTACGTTTAATTGTGCTAACCAGTCCAAAAATCCCTGCGCCAAAAAGCCAGTAGATGGGGGGCGCGGGTATATTGGCTTCCGCCTGCTCAAAGGCAAGCTCGCCGAAGCCGATCAAATTACCATTACCACTCAGAGATAAGCGCACATATTGCGTACTTGCTTGGCTTGAGAATTCTACAAGTTGTGCCGTGGTAGGGACTAAGCTAAAGCCAAAAGTACCTAATGAGGTAGTAGATGTGAACGCCGCATCATTCGAGCTAAAAACGCTGACAGAAGTGACGCCAACGCCCCCATTGCTATTGTGCCAATTCCATAATGCGAAGCCATCTAAGGCCGTCACAGCGCCTAAATCAAAGTCAATCGTGCCGGGAGCAGAACTAGAGCTGAGAAAATGTGTATTCACTCCTGATAAGGTATGCGCTGGATTGCCCGCGAAGTAAGTATCGAAGTCCGTAACGCCACTGGTGTAACCAACTGACAGGCCACTTTGGTCGAGCGCAAACGATGACGTATAGCTTCCACTGTGAGGCGGAATTGTTGAGCTAATGACGTTGCCTGGGTTTAAAATAAAGGAAGACAATGCTTGCGTTGGTAGTAATAAAAAGACGGTTGCCATTAATGCCGCAACAGAGGGCCAACTCCCACGTGGCGATGTAGCTTTCTTATTACCCATAATTCCCACCTAATATCCGATTAATCGTTAATTTTTTTCAGGCGGCACCATAGCAAAAAAAAAACCTCGGGGCTTTAATTTACGACCAACGGATTCAACCCTGAAGAGGGCAAGCAGCAATGGCCTTGCAGGAAATCAGGGTCAAAACCCGACTCAAAAATCATCCGGCTGGGACACCCACCGGTGTCTTTCAAGGTAGTTGTCACTGTTTACTTAAATTTTAACCCAACAGACACCATATCACCATATTGGACACCCATCTAAAGAGACACCATATTGGACGACACGATATTGGACACCCATCTAAATATCAAACAACTATAAAAAATAGCCACCCTTGCTATCACCATATTGGACACCCATCTAAAGAGACACCATATTGGACGACACGATATTGGACACCCATCTAAATATCAAACAACTATAAAAAATAGCCACCCTTGCGACAAATCCATCTTTAGTAATACTGAAGTCCTTGACCATACTGGGGTTAACGTCATTGAGCTTACTCAGGTAGCAACCCATGACCAAGGCCAGAAGCGAACAAGTTTCACTCGAAGCAACCCCCTACTACCACTGCGTTTCGCGCTGTGTACGCAGGGCTTTTCTCTGTGGCGAGAGCTTTGAGCACCGCCGTGGCTGGGTCGAAGATAAACTACTCGCCCTAGCGGAGGTTTTTTGTATCGATGTTGCTGCCTATGCGGTGATGTCGAACCATTACCATGTGGTACTGTATATTAACGCGCCGCAAGCAGAGCAGTTGAGTGATATTGCAGTGATTGAACGCTGGCACCAGCTCTTTAAGGGTAATCTGTTAAGTCAGCGCTATTGTCGTGGCGAGAAGTTGCTCAAGGCCGAACAAGCTGCCCTAGATAGGGTTATCAAGGAGTGGCGGCAGCGCTTACAAGATATCAGCTGGTTTATGCGCCTGATTAATGAGGGTATTGCCCGTCAGGCCAACAAAGAAGATCAGTGCACGGGGCGCTTTTGGGAGGGCCGCTTTAAATCCCAGGCTTTGTTAGATGAGCAGGCACTGCTTGCCTGTATGGCCTATGTAGACCTCAATCCCTTGCGGGCCAAAATGGCGAAAAAACCGGAACTTTCGCATCACACTTCCGTAAAAAAACGCATCACCCGGGCCAAAACAGCCCACCAACTGAACCACCCACAACAACAAGAAAAAAGCCTGATGCGCTTTGCCGGCAATCCCCGACAAGGTATGCCAGAAGGGCTCCCCTGCCGTCTGAGTGACTATCTCGAACTGGTCGACTGGACGGGGCGCATCGTTCGCAGCGACAAACGCGGTGCTATCGATCACAACATCCCGCCAATCCTCACACGCTTGAATATCAGCGCCGATAACTGGCTCACCCTCAGCACTCAATTTGAAGGGCGCTTTGGCCGTGTTATTGGCACCTTGCAACACTTGAAGCAGGCCTGTGAAAGAATGAACTATCGCCGCATACCCGGCCTGTCCAACTGTAAGCTGTTGTTTGAAGGGGGCTAGTCAGTCGCGTACAGTCAGGCCGAACACCCTCCCCCCATCACGCAGCCAAGAGCTAGCAGCGCTACGGATCACTGCACCACATTCGGTCTCAAAAGGTATTTACGGTAGATAAGTGGCTTGATCCTACAGCTTCATAACAATCAATAACCAAAACCGAAGGCAGCTCGACGAGAGTTCGCCGCACAACTCTATTTTTTGAACCGAAAATCATAAGTGGATGTCCTTTATGATCTTTGATGTCCTTTATGATCTTTATTGCCATTGATAAAAAGGACTCCTGCGTGGCCAAGATTTGATATTTTCTCTTTATATTTCGGGGTGCTAAAGTTATCCCAGTCCACCCACGGCAATACATCTACTTTTGTTTTCTGTATTTCAACGGTGACTCTATAATCAGGAAAGACTATAGGGACGACAATGTCTATTTGCATACTGAATTATCCTTTTCGATTTCTAACATTTGTATATGGCGCATGCGCCCTATTCCTTTCTCTTTGCGCACTATCCACCCCTCATAAACCTCTAATTCATTGATTATTCGACACTTTCTATAAATAGAGGAGATGATATGGCGCAAGCCCAAGATTGATAACACGCAAAGATATTGCCACAAGGCCAATATACTGGCTAAAAGAACAGTAACACTTACAATACCCACCAAAACATTCACACCATCATTGTTAAATAAGCGGGGCCTAAGACCAAATGACTCTGCAACAAAAAAGGCTGCAATAGCAGCCTTTTTTAATCGCGTCACATCCCACAAAGCATTCTCTCAACTCAAGCCGAACGCGCCGCCCGCATCGTCACAAACTCCTCAGCCGCCGTCGGATGAATCCCCACCGTGGCATCAAAATCGGCCTTCGTCGCCCCCGCTTTAATCGCCACACCCAGGCCCTGCATAATCTCACCGGCGGATTCGCCCACCATATGACAGCCAACCACCCGGTCGCTAGCAACATCAACAATTAACTTCATATAAACCTTTTCATCAATGCCACCGAGAGTTTGCTTCATCGGCTTAAAGCGCGATTCAAAGACTTGAATGTCGCCGTACTTCTCTTGCGCCTCGGCTTCGCTAAAACCCACGGTGCCGATATTCGGCTGGCTAAACACCGCCGTGGGAATAAAATCGTAATCGACAGTGGTGGAGCCGCCCTTGAATAAATTCTCCGACAGCGCCATGCCTTCACGAATCGCCACCGGGGTGAGCTCAACCCGGCCAATGACATCGCCGAGGGCATAGATCGAAGGCTCAGCCGTTTGAAAGTAGTCATCGACCTCAATGGCACCCCGCGAATCACAGCTCACTGTCGTGGTTTCCAGGCCCAAGTTCTGGGTATTGGCCTTGCGGCCGGTGGCGTACATGACGCTATCAACCGCCATGGTTAAACCGTCGCTCAGGCTCAAGGCCAGTTGCTCCTGGGTCTTACTGGGGTCTTTACTGATTTCTTGAATAGTCGTCTCAAAATGCAGATGCACGCCCTTCTTCAACATTTCCTCGGCGAGGTGTTTGCGGACATCGTCATCGAAACCCCTTAAAAACAAGGGGCCACGATACAGCAAGTGGGTTTCGACACCGAGGCCGTGGAAGATACCGGCAAACTCTACGGCGATATAACCACCGCCGACAATGACCATACGCTTGGGTAACGTATCGAGATAAAAGGCATCTTCGGAGGTAATGACGTGTTCGCTACCGGGGAAGTCGGGTACAAAGGGCCGCCCACCGGTGCAGACTAATATCTTCCCCGCGCTGTATTCCCGACCATTGATCCTAACGCTGTGAGGGCCGGTAATCTGGGCGCGGCCCTCAAGCAACTCGACACCGGACTGTTTTAATAAGTTGCGATAAATGCCATTCAGGCGCTCGATTTCTTGGGTTTTATTATCGCGCAGAGTCGGCCAATCAAAGCTTTGTGGCGGCACGGTCCAGCCAAAACCGGCGGCGGTGCGAAATTCCTCTTCAAAAGCGGAGGCATAAACAAAGAGTTTTTTCGGTACGCAACCGACATTGACACAGGTGCCGCCAAGATATTGCTCTTCGGCAACAATCACTCGAGCACCGTATTGCGCCGACATACGCGCCGTGCGCACACCACCGGAACCGGCACCAATCACAAATAAATCTACGTCGTAGTCGCTCACGCTTAAACTCCCTGCTCTATTTCTTGGTTTTTTTCAGTGTTAAACCACGCCAGTTTGTTTTGCAAACTCACCACATGGCCAATAATTAATAGGGTTGGCGCTCGCACCTTGAGCCCCGCCACCTTGTCGGCGAGATTTTCAAGATCACCGATCACCACCCGCTGCTGCGGCGTGGTGCCCTTTTCAACCAGGGCCGCCGGCGTATCGCTGGCCAGGCCATGCTTCACCAGTTCAGAGCAAATATCACCGAGGCTCACCAGGCTCATATAAAAAACCAGGGTCTGATTGGGCACCGCTAAACTCGACCAGTTGAGGTCGAGTTTAAAATCTTGCTTATGGCCGGTGATAAATTGCACCGACTGAGAAAAGTCTCTATGGGTAAGAGGTATTCCGGCATAGCTGGCACAACCCGAGGCGGCGGTAATACCCGGCACCACCTGAAAGGAGACACCCTCTTCGGCCAGGCGTTCAATTTCTTCGCCGCCGCGACCAAAAATAAAGGGGTCGCCGCCCTTCAAGCGCAGTACCCGCTTACCCTCTTTGGCCAAGTCGACCAACAGACTATTAATGTTCTTCTGGCTTACGGCATGGTCACCAGCGCGCTTACCGACATAAATGCGCTCGGCGTCGCGGCGCACCATGGCCAAGACCTGGGGTGAGACCAGACGGTCGTGTAACACCACATCGGCGCGCTGCATCAGGCGCAGGGCGCGGAAGGTGAGCAGGTCGGGATCACCCGGACCGGCACCAACCAGGTAGACCTCGCCCTTGGGCTGGGCACCCGCCGCCTCTTCATCGACCATGGCCTCAAGCTGGGCCAGTAATTGCTGATCGGCCTTAGCTTCATTACCCGTATAAACGGATTCGGCGACGGCACCGTCGAGTACCGTTTCCCAGAAGTGACGGCGTTGATTTTCACCCGACAGCAGGGCTTTCACTTTGCCGCGATAGCGCGCGGCCAGTTTTGCCAGGGCGCCCAAATTACCCGGTAGCAGGGCTTCAATGCGCCCCCGTAATAAACGGGTCATCACCGGGCTGGTACCGCTGGACGTAATCGCCACCTGAATCGGTGAGCGATCGATGATGGCGGGAAAGATCACACTACACAGCGCCGGGTTATCGACCACATTCACCGGAATATTGCGCCCTTGGGCCGCAGTAGAAATAGCGGCATTTAAGGGCTGATCATTGGTCGCGGCGATGACCAGCACCACGTCATCAAGATCGCTGCGGTGGTACTCCCGCTGATACAAATTCAGTAGCGCTGCATATTCCTGCGCCATATCGACCAGGCCCTGGCAAATAGCCGGGGCAATAACGCTGATATGGGCGCCGGCTTCACAGAGGGTGCGCACCTTTCGCAGAGCGACTTCACCGCCACCCACCACCAAACAGGGTCGCGCGGCGACGCGATGAAACAGAGGTAAGTAATCCATGGGGCTAAGGCCCTCCCTAACCGATAACTGTTAAACCACCCATCAGTGGCTGTAGCACCTCTGGAATATCAATGCGGCCATCTTCGCGCTGATAGTTTTCCATCACCGCCACCAGGGTGCGCCCTACGGCCAAACCAGAGCCATTGACAGTATGTAACAATTCTGGCTTTTTGCTCTCTGGGTTGCGCCAGCGGCTCTTCATGCGGCGGGCCTGGAAATCACGAAAATTACTGCAGGAAGAAATCTCCCGATACTTGTCTTGGGAGGGCAACCAGACTTCGATGTCATAGGTGCGCGCCGCAGAGAAGCCAATATCACCGCCACATAAAATAACGGTGCGATAGGGCAAGCCGAGCTTTTCGAGTATCACTTCGGCATTGCGCAATAAACCCTTCAGCGCCTCTTCCGACTTATCGGGTCGAACAAATTGCACCAGCTCGACCTTTTCAAACTGGTGCTGGCGAATCATACCCCGGGTGTCGCGGCCATAGCTGCCCGCCTCACTGCGAAAACAGGGCGTGTGGCAGACAAACTTCAGGGGCAGTTTATCGGCATCGACAATTTCATTGCGATAGAGATTCGTCACCGGTACTTCGGCGGTGGGGATTAAATAAAATTCATTGTCGGCGCGCAGCTTAAACAGGTCCTCTT
>MAAT01000014.1 GCA_002162815.1 Gammaproteobacteria bacterium 53_120_T64
CTTTGGCTTTCTCAATCGCCTTGTCGATAACGTGGCCGGGGACCTGATCCTTTTTAGCCCGGTCTATTAGGCTGCGCAGCGTTAAATTACCGCTGGGGTCGGTGCCCCCCGATTTCGCACTGACATAAATTTCACGACCGTAGCGGCTATACACCTTGGCCTTCATATCAGAGGTTTTGGCCATCGATTCTTTGCGATTCTGATACGCTCTGCCCATCTGACTTATGCTCCGTGTTAGGAAAAAGACAATTTTACGGGGAAGTGGCGCTATAGGGAAATACTGCGAAGTCATTCGCCTTCATGAGGCCTTGTGTGCTGCATAGCACGCCGTAGTGAGCTTGAAGCCCCACTATCAAAGCTTACTCAATAGAAAATTCGCAAAGGCGGCCGTCTTGGCGGGGATCAACGCTCGTGAGGGGTAAACGAGTCAGATAGCGCTATCAACGTTAGTGCCGGTAACATCCCAGCCAGGCAGTATCTGTACTAAGCGTCCATCGCTTAGCTCTTCTTTGATTGACCAGTCGGCAAGAACTCCATTGCGGTCACCCAGCGCAGGGGGAAATAAACACATAAATTTAAAAACGCGTGTTGTAGTTAGCAATCATTCTAATACCACTAATATCATTGGCATCATTGGCACCGCTACTATTTTTCTGATTGACTCGCACGTGGCGAAAAAACAGGGATAAACCATGCAGTAAGTCATCTTGAAATGTGTATTTTAGATTCAGGTCCCACTCGCTTTGATCCGGACTAGCATGGACGCCACTATTGTCGGTAGCACCGGTCGTTAGGTTGCTACCGATATGCCAGCCCGGCAGATTCCACACCGCCAGGTCTTTATCAAAGCCCAGTAAATAGGCTCTTTCGCCCCGGCGGTTAAAGTCCTTGATCATTACCGAGGTATAGCCCGGAATAGAACCCCAGTCAGAGCGAATTCTATCGCCTTCGTAGGATGTATAGGCCAAGGTGGTATTGACCACAGGGCTTTCCCACAACAATTTTGCGCCGTAGTGGTCGCCGCTAAATTCTCCGCCAAGCTCATTTCCCCTTGAGGATTGATGGGTATACTGCGTGGAAACAACAAGATCGACGCGCTCATTAAGCTTGAGACGATGATTGTATTCTGCATAGATCATCTCGAGAACATCGGGCGCATAATAGCCATAGGCACCGCCACTGTGGCCAGCAGCAGCGTGATAACGCAGTCCTGCCGCAGCTATTCCCTCGTCACCCTCAATCCCGGCGCGATCATAGGCTTTTTCAAAATCGCTACTGGTACGGTCTTTAATGTGCGTGATATAGGTGGCGCCGGCATCCCAATTTTCACTGAGTTTATGAATAAGAACAGCGCCCTGAAAACTGTTGGGTATCATGCGAATATCGCCCTTATTGATATAGGGTGTATTCATTTCAAAGCGGCCTAGGCGCAAGCTAGAACCATTGCCCAGTTTCACCTTGGCGTAAATATTTGAAAAACCACCGTAACTTTTCTGACCATCCTGAAGTAATCCTGAACCATCTTTGTTTTTATCGCCCACGACTCGATTGGAGGTATAGGCCGTGGCGCTGAATTGAAACAAATCCAGCCAATAAGCCGATCGCCAGGTTAGCCAAGCCCCGACTGCCAGGGCTTGTTTATCGGGTGCATTATCGATATTGCGGTCGAGGAGGTAAGAACGAAGATGTAATTGCCAATGCTGCTCTGCCAAATAAGGGGCCAGCTTAAAGTCGGCGCCGAGCGGTGAACGGGTATCGGCCTCCTTCAGGTAGTCGGGGCCCGCTTCGTCGGCCTGAGAGCCTTTAATACAAGCCATGGCGCTTAGAGTAAGCAGCCAAAAGCCCAGCCATTGACGACCTACACACCTGAAAGCAACACTGGCGCGACCTTTGCTGGAAGCTTGAAATTCCCGTGGCCGCTTTGTCATCACACGCTGTAATATCATCTCAGCAGACCTTGAATAGAAAACATTGGTTAGACTCAAGGGATCGCTCTGTCATTAATCGCTGTCGTCGAGCCCTTGCGAAACGCCTGGCGGGCACCTACCCTGTATCGAAAATGCATCACAAACTTCTTTTCGAGCATTGGCAATACAGCTGCGCCACTATTTGAACTCGGTGCCCTGGTTGAAATACTAGCCTGGAAATACTAGCCTGGACAGCCACACGAAGCCTTGCTACAACAGCGACACAAGGTTGCATGAACAAGCCACATAGCAGGCAGCCCCCCCCACCGCCTTATTGACAGCGCGTAGGTAAGAAGTGTTTGCGATGGGCACTGCGAAGTTGATTCCAAGGCATATTTACCAATAACGTCTCGATAATAATACAATGACTAAACAAATCACTCTTCTGCTAATTGGCATATTGCTGTATTCCACAGCGGCTCTGGCCAAACCCTGCGTGGTGCTACTTCACGGTCTCACCAGGTCATCCAGCTCAATGGATGAAATCGAAAAAAAGCTATCGGCCGCCGGCTATTACGTGGCGAATATAGATTACCCATCGACCCAACACCCAATTACTGAGCTGGCAGAAATAGCGGTCAATGAGGGTTTATATCGCTGTAAAACCCAGGGTGCCTCACCGCTACATTTTGTCACTCACTCTCTGGGTGGCATCCTGGTTCGTCAGTATTATAACAACCATAGCCCCGACAATTTAAAACGCGTCGTCATGCTAGGGCCACCCAATCAGGGCAGTGAGGTCGTCGATAAGCTGAAAAATGTACCCGGTTTTGAGTTGCTCAATGGCCCTGCCGGCATGCAGCTTGGCACACATGCCTTTGATACCCCGAAAAACCTGGGGCCGGTCAATTTTGAACTTGGCGTCATTGCCGGAACACGGTCGATCAATCTCTTATTATCTGGCTTTTTACCCAACACCGACGACGGCAAAGTAAGCGTGCAAGGCACAAAGGTAGAGGGGATGTGTGGCTTTATTGCCATGGCTGTCAATCATCCCTTCATGATGAAGGATGATGAGGTCATAGGTGAAGTCTCCCATTTTCTCAACCATGGTAAATTCCACCACAAAAAAGCCATTGTAAACCCTGTCAATAGCGACCCGGCCGTACAAGGTTTTTGTACAAAGCTAGCGGCAATAAAGGCCAGTAATACATAAATTTCACTCGAACAATCACAGCCAGTCAGCACGCCCACCTCACCGGGGATAATATCTGCTGGCCAGTACTCTGTGTGAGTTTAATGCTCGGTCTCCACACCTGAGAATAACTCTTGAGGTATGAAGTCTCCGTCTACAGACGAAAGCGATAACTGAGCTGAAATAATTTATTGTCCTGCTGCGCCCCGTAGCCAATGCTGCGCCGTGCCGCTCGCTCACTGTCGATGTATAAGAACTCCATCAT
>MAAT01000048.1 GCA_002162815.1 Gammaproteobacteria bacterium 53_120_T64
AAATATTACAATCATCAACGAGGGCATAGTTACAACAACTACCAAACGCCCGTTGCTGCAGAAGCGGCTTAATTAAAAAGTGTCTATCAGTGTGCACGAAAAAACTTGACCACTACAGATTAAAGTTTTGATTCAATAAGTTGGCCGCTACAGCGTCGCTGTGCTGACGCTTCGTCGTCACCTTGCAAGCGACGCGCTGTTGGCCTTGTAGCTTCAATGTGGCCATGACTTTCATGGCCTTGTAGCGGGTCGCATCAAAAAGCACCCGTGTCCTTCGGTATATTTGCTGCTCTTGGGCCGTTATGAGCGGGGTTGGGCGAGCCTTCCATGCATAGAAGACCGACTTGCCGGCCTTCATCACTCGACAAGGCAATCGCACGGGGTGTAGTGGTAGAAAAGGTTAATTAGATGCCTCGTAAGCTCCACAACTGGAAACCGGCTTACGAGGTGCATTATGGGCTGAGCGCAGCACTTATTACTTGAACTCAGGGGTCAAAATATTTCCCTCTTTTGTGATATAACGGCCACAAAATCAGACAACAACGTATTAAGCCTACCGCGAAGGCCTATCTTTCTTACCCCGCATTAAATGCCGCTTCTTACCCGTCTCCTTGGCACTATCCTTCTTGCCCCGCATTAAATGCCGTTTCTTGCCCGTTTCCTTGGCACTGACTTTCTTACGCCCGGCATAGGGGTTGTCGCCAGAGCGCAGCTCTATACGTATCGGTGTGCCGTGTAGGTCGAGGGCGCGGCGGAAGGTTTTTTCGAGAAAGCGTTTGTAGTGAGCCGGCACCGAGTCGGTTTGGGTACCGTGGATGACAATCACCGGTGGGTTGCGGCCCCCGGCGTGGGCATAGCGAAGTTTAATGCGACGGCCGTTGACCATCGGTGGCGCGTGGTCACTAACGGCATCTTCGAGTACTTGGGTTAAACGATTGGTGCTCAAGCTGTCGGTCGCCGATTGATAGGCCTTGCGCACCGATTTATAGAGGTGGCCAACGCCGGTGCCGTGCAGGGCGGAGATAAAGTGAATATCGGCGAATTCGGCAAAGCGTAGGCGACGTTTGAGTTCCTTTTTCAGCCACTCCCGCTCACCGTCTTCCATGCCGTCCCATTTATTGACGGCAACCACTAGGGCGCGACCGGCATCGATGGCGGCCCCCATCAAATGCATGTCTTGCTCGACCAAGCCCTCGTGGGCGTCGATCAATAAAATCACCACATTGGCATCATCAATCGCCTGCAGGGTTTTGACGATGGAAAACTTCTCCACCGTTAATGAGACGTTTTTACGGCGTCGCACACCGGCGGTATCAATCAGCGTGTATTCCTGACCGTTTCTTTCATACTCGATATAAATACTGTCGCGGGTAGTGCCCGGCTCATCGTAAACCACCACACGCTGCTCGCCGAGCATACGATTGACCAGAGTCGACTTACCGACATTGGGGCGCCCCACCACGGCCATTTTAATGCCGGTGGCGAGCTTGTTGTTACCCTCGGCATCTTTCGGAAAGCGCTCGAGGGCTTTTGCCATTAAGGTTTTGACACCGCGACCGTGGGTCGCCGTGGTTGGGTGTACCTCGCCAATACCCAGGCGATAAAAGTCGGCCAGGGCAATATCGGGATCGACACCGTCAATTTTATTCACCACCAGCAGTACCGGTAGTTCTTTTTGGCGCAGGCGACGGGCGATGGCTTCATCGACTGGTGTTAAACCGGCGCGGGCGTCGACGATGAAGAAAATCAGGTCGGCCTCTTCCATTGCCAGTTCTGACTGACGCGCCATGGCCGAGTCGATGCCCTCTTCTTCGCCGGTAATACCGCCGGTATCGACCACCATGTAGCGCTGTTCGTCGATCACACCCTCACCGAACTTTCGGTCGCGGGTGAGACCGGAGTAGTTGGCCACGAGGGCATCGC
Organism: Gammaproteobacteria bacterium 53_120_T64; assembly: GCA_002162815.1. Classification (GTDB taxonomy): domain Bacteria; phylum Pseudomonadota; class Gammaproteobacteria; order Pseudomonadales; family Porticoccaceae; genus Reddybacter. The sequence continues at coordinate 1,924 of MAAT01000048.1, forward strand.
GACTGCGGGTGAGTCGATTAAAGAGGGTGGACTTGCCCACATTGGGACGTCCGACAAGAGCAATTACTGGTAACATAGGCCGCGGCTATCAGAAAGAAGAGGTTTAGAAAAAACAGAAGAAGCCCGGGTTATCTAGCCCAGGCTCTGATGTTGACTCAAGACGTTGTATTTTACACGAAATGCGCGTGCAATACGGCAACCTGAAACTGCCGTGATCTACACGAGCTTATTTTTCAATAATGCGATACGCGGTGAGGTCGCTGTCATTGTCCTGAACAAAAATTAGCTCGCCGTCGGTGGCCATACCCACCGACACACCATCACCGTCGACCTTGACACGACCCGCAGCAGAACCATCGGCTTGGGACAGGGCGTGTAAAAAGCCCTCACCGTCTGCCACCAGCACATAAGCGCCCACCACCACCGGTGGCGTTAGTTTACGGCGCAGAAAATCGCTATTCGTCCACTCCGCTCGACCACCCGAAGACCTTAAACGCAGCACCTTATCGTCGGTATCGGCGACAAATAGACGACCCGAACCAAAGACCGGTGGGTGGTAGCTGGAGCTAGTTTGCGCCCACAACTCGCGACCCGTGCCGCGACTAAAGGCACCGGCGCGACCCTGATAACTGGTGGCATAGACCACTTCGCCAGCCAGTACCGGACTGTTCACATCGATCATTTTTTCCAATTCGGTTTTGCCATCGGCCGTGGCGAGCTTGGCCTCCCAAAGCAGGGCGCCCGTCACCGTGTTCAGCGCTACCAGCTTGCCGTTAGCAAAGCCGGTAACCACCATGCGCGGCGTCACTAGCGGTGTCGCCGTGCCCCGGAGGGTCAATACGGGAACTTCGACACTATAGCGCCAAAGCTCCTCGCCACTGGTGACGGAGAGACCATAGACCTTGCCGTCCTGCGTTTGCGCCACCAGTAGTTGGCCCTGCGCGGCGGGAGCGGAAAGAATTTCACTGCTTAAATTGACGCGCCAGCGCTCTTCACCCGACGTCGCATCGAGGGCAATCAACTCACCCTTTGGCGTGCCAACGGCGACCAAACCGCCGCCGACACCGACACCGCCCGAGAGCTGTACATCGAGATCGCTGCGCCACAGACGCTCGCCATCCGCCGCGGACCAGGCGCTGACGCGACCCCGATTACTCGCCGCATAAATAGAGCCGTCGGCCACTGCCGGACGCAGTGTGGCCTGATAAATATCGTCACTCGCGCCGATCGACTCACGCCAGACTTTTTTGATTTTTACCGTGGCGTCTATATCGCCAAGTGCCTTGGGCTCGCTATCAACTTCTTCTTCATCCTCATCATCAAAAGGCCCATCATCAAAGCTTGCCGCTGCACTGGCTTCGGGCTGAGGGCTCGCCTCGCCCTCATCATTGCCACCCAGCCAGCTACAGCCACTCAACAACAGAACGGCGCAGAGTACTGATAAAAGCCGAATCACGACTCATCACCGCTGTCTGCTTCGGGTGCGGTACTTACCGCACTAGAGCTTACTGTAGGCACAACAACCGCAGCCGGTAGCACCTGATTCAGTTTCAGCTCGATCAAGGCCTTAAGACGCTGGTCATCATTACCAATGGCGTCGAGTGCCGCCTGATAGGCTGCACGAGCCGCCGCTTGGTCGCCGGCAAACAAATGAATATCACCACGCAACTCGGCAACATTGGCCAAGATTGCCGGCGGGGTATCGCCCTCGAGAATACTTAGCGCCTCGGGGTAGTTCTTTCTGCCCATTTCCAGACGCGCCAGGCGCATACGGGCAATGTGAGATAGCTCTTGACCCTGGGTATTATCGATCACGGTCTGTAGTTCAAGCGCCGCATCGTCGAGCCGCTTTTCGGCCACCGCCAGTTTCGCCAACAGCAGGCCCGCATAGTGCGCGTACTGGGTACTGGCATAGTCCTTTTTCAATAACTCCGACTTCTCGACCAGCGCCTCACGCTGCTCATCGAGCAAGGCACTGAGCGGGGCTCGAGAGGCGATATCCATCATCTCGATGTAGATCAGCGAGCCCATTTCGGCACGCACTTTTTTATTGCCCTGCCACTGCTGCCAGGCGTACCAACCCGCTACAGCGAGGGCGACAATCAGCACCAGCTGCAGGCCGTTTTCCTTCCACCACTGCTTTAGGGATTCAAGTTGTTGTTCGTCGGTCAGATGTTCAGCCACGTTTTAATTCCATTGCATTTTTTTGTTAGATTGAGTGTCTTGCGACAAAGACTGCGAGATCTCAATTGCGTCAATACTCTTCAGCGCCAAAGCACTCGGCTCTTGCCGCACTGTTACTTTAACCGGCCTTTAAAAGGGCAACCGCCTCGTCGATAGACAGCGTCACTTGCTCTTGATGCTGGCGTAAATATTTTATTGTTACCTTACCCGATTGCGCCTCATCTTCGCCGACAATCAGGGCGATATCGGCGCCACTGCGATCGGCCTTCTTCAATTGATTCTTAAAACTGCCACCCCCGCAATGATTCTGCAAACGCAATTGTGGGCACTCAGTCCGCAATTTTTCACTGATCAGCAGTGCTGCCTCGGAGACATCGCCAACCGCAACCAGGTAGGCATCGAGGTGCCGGCCGACACTATCAGGCACAGCCCCCACGGCGTCAAGTAACAAGGCCAAGCGCTCCTCGCCGAGGCCGAAACCAATCGCCGGCGTCGGCTTGCCACCGAGCTGTTCGACCAGACCATCGTAACGTCCACCGGCGCACACCGTGCCCTGGGCACCCAACGCATCGGTAACCCATTCAAAGACGGTTTTACCGTAGTAGTCGAGGCCGCGCACCAGTTTGTGATTAATTTCGTAAGCCACCCCCGCCGCATCGAGCAGAGCACACAGCTGCGCAAAATGGGCCTGGGATTGCGTATCGAGAAAATCATCGAGCGTTGGTGCGCCACTGAGAATCTCTTGGGTCTGCGGGCTTTTACTGTCGAGAATACGCAGTGGGTTAGTGTCGAGACGGCGCTGGCTATCGGCATCGAGCTGATCTCTGTGGCCGCTCAAATAAACGACCAGGGCCTCACGAAATGTCGCCCGACACGCCGCCGTACCCAGTGAATTCAATTGTAAGGTGAGGTGCTCGCTAATACCCAGCTCGCGCCATAGGCGTGCCGTCATGATCAGTAACTCGGCATCAATATCCGGCCCCTGCAGGCCAAAGACCTCGGCACCAAACTGGTGAAACTGGCGTAGGCGACCCTTTTGCGGGCGCTCATAGCGAAACATCGGGCCACGATACCAGAGACGTTGTATTTGATTATAGAGCAGGCCATTTTGCTCACTGGCGCGCACGCAACCGGCGGTGCCCTCCGGACGCAGGGTGACACTCTCGCCATTGCGGTCGGCGAAGGTATACATTTCCTTTTCGACGATGTCCGTAACCTCGCCAATGGAGCGCTTAAACAACTCGGTGCTTTCAAGGATGGGAAAGCGAATCTCCCGGTAGCCGTAGCTTTGCAATACGCTAAGAATTTTGTCTTCAAGATACTGCCAAAGCGCCGATTGTTCGGGTAGCAAGTCACTCATGCCCCGCAGGGATTGTATTTTACTCAAGTTGCGAACTCTCTCTTATTGATCAGTGCCAGCGTGATCGCTGACAATTAGTTGTTCCCGCGCTGCGGCTTTTGCTGCGGCTTTGGCACGAATCGCAGCTTCCAGATCGTCGACCAAATTGTCCGGCATAATTTTGGTAAAGGGTTTGCCATCGATATACAGCAGATTTTTGGGTGAGCCGCCGGTCAAGCCCAGATCCGCCACCTTGGCCTCACCCGGGCCATTGACGATGCAGCCGATGACCGCCACATCCATCGGTTCGCGAATATCATCGAGCCGGCTCTCCAGGGCTTCCATGGTTTTAATGACATCAAAATTTTGCCGGGAGCAGCTCGGACAGGCAATGAAATTGATGCCCTTGCTGCGTAGGCGCAGGCTTTTTAATAAGTCCCAGCCGACTTTAATCTCTTCAATCGGATCCGCTGCCAGTGACACCCGCAGGGTGTCGCCAATGCCGTCGAGCAGCAGTGCACCGATACCCACCGCAGACTTCACCGTGCCGGCACGTAGACCACCGGCCTCGGTAATCCCCAAGTGCAGGGGGCAGTCGGTTTGATCGGCGATCAGGCGATAGGCCGCCAGGGTCATAAAAATATCCGAGGCTTTGAGGCTTAACTTAAAATTATCAAAATTCATTCTATCGAGAATATCGATATGGCGCAGGGCAGATTCGACCATCGCCTGAGGGCTTGGCTCACCGTATTTACGCTCTAATTCTTTACCGAGTGAACCGGCATTGACACCAATGCGGATCGGGATATTCAGGTCTCGGGCCTTTTCGACCACCGCGCGCACGCGGTCCTCGCGGCCAATATTACCGGGGTTAATACGCAGGCAGTCGACACCGAGGTCGGCCACTTTGAGGGCGATCTTATGGTCGAAGTGAATATCGGCAACCAATGGCACTGCCACCTGCTGGCGAATTTTGCCAAAGGCATCGGCGGCATCCATGGTCGGCACTGAGACGCGGACGATATCGGCCCCGGCATCGACCAGACCCTGTATTTGCGCCACGGTTGCCGCGACATCGCAAGTATCGGTATTGGTCATACTCTGAATGGCAATCGGCGCATCGCCGCCAACAGCCACGTCACCGACCATAAGTTGGCGACTGACACGGCGTTTTATCGGGTTTTCAGCAAACATCTTCAACCTGTTAATTAATACTACGTACAATACTCAGCGGCGTTAATGACTGAGGGGGGAATACATCATCAATGACAGAGAACATCGTGCCGGCCTCACTGAGCCGACATTAAATCCTTGTACTGCAGGGTGTCTTTAGCACCGCTAAATAAACTGCTGACCCCCTTTTTTCGCATTTTCAACCACGTTTTGTACTCGAGGGTTTCCTTCGAATAGGGAAAGAGGTTTCTCAAGGCTAGGGCCTTGCTGGCCTCGGCATCTTTATTGCCAAAGGCATGTTCCAGGCGCACCGCCAGCCAGAGCCCCCGTGACGATGGTCGCGACAGTTCCTCATAGCGATCTAGGTAGCGCTTGGCGTTGGGGTAATTTCCGCTTTTAAAATTAATCTCGGCAAGCTCCAGATAGGCCGGCGCCAATTTAGGACTCAACCTGAGGGCTTTCTTCCAGGCTGCCTGCGCCGCTTCTGGCTTTGAGAGTTGCTTGGCAATCAGGCCAAGACTTAAAAACACCTGACTTCGGCGCGGGTAATTAATATCTTCCGAGGCCGTAAGAAACTGTTTTTCCGCATCTTCATAGCGCTTATCGCGAAGCAGAAAAAGCCCGTAGTTATAACGCACACTGGTCAAATCGGGCTGTATCGCGATGGCCTTTTTAAAATGCTGCTCGGCTAGGGTTTTTTCCCCCTCCATCTGAAAGAGTAGAGCCAAGCCATTATGAGCCGCACCGGAGCGCTCATCCTTCTCGAGAGCCTTTAATAGGTTAAAGCGAGCGCGCTGTCGCTCGCCCTCGCGCAGATAGCCAAGACCCAACTGTACATAGGTTTCGGCGGCCTCTTTGACCTTGTCTCTGCCAGCCTCGTGACGAATTGCAGCGGCGTTACTGGCCGAACTGCTGCCAATAGTTTGACGGGAATTTGTTTCGGTGCTCGTACAAGCGCTACTCAGCACCATAACCAGCGCTAAACTTAAGACTATCAGCAGTTGTCGAATCATCTCATCTCCCTATTTATCGCACTCGTGATACTCGCTCAAGCGGGAATAATACGTACCGCTTCCAGGCCTTGGTCCTGTTGCTGGCGATAGCGCTGACTGCGCTTGGTTCGGTCATTGACCTGCCCCGCTAATTGCCCACAGGCGGCATCAATATCGTCACCGCGCGTGGTTCTCAGCGTCACAGTGTAACCCGCTTCAATAAGGATATCGCGGAAGCGATAGAGGGCGTTATTCGACACCCGCTGATAATCCGATTGATCAAAGGGGTTGAAGGGAATTAGGTTGATCTTACAGGGCGTATCGACCAACAGTGCCGCCAACTCTCGAGCGTGCTCGGGGCGGTCGTTGATCTCGCGCATAAGGGTGTATTCAACGGTGATCTTGCGACGTTTATCCGGTAATTTGGCCAGATAACCTTGCGCCGAACGCAACAGTTCGGCGATCGGGTATTTTCGATTCAAGGGGACCAACTGATTGCGCAGCTCATCATTCGGCGCATGGAGTGAGATCGCCAACGAAACATCGGTGACATCACCCAGCTTATCGAGAGCCGGCACCACACCCGCTGTGCTCAAGGTGACACGGCGCTTCGACAAGCCGTAGGCGCAATCGTGCATCATCAGGTTCATGGCATCGACGACATTATCGAAATTGAGCAGGGGCTCGCCCATACCCATCAGCACCACATTGCTGATGACGCGATCTTTAGTGGGATCGAGGGAGTCGAGAGATTTTGCCGCTATCCACAGCTGACCAATGATTTCAGCAGCACTGAGATCGCGATTAAAACCCTGCTTACCGGTTGCACAAAAACTACAATCCAGAGCGCAGCCGATTTGCGAGGACACACACAGGGTGCCACGATTGCCCTCGGGAATGAAAACCATTTCGATACAACTACCAGCGGTAACGCGCACCAACCACTTGCGCGTACCGTCTTCAGAGACTTGCTCGCTGACCAGTTCGGGTAACTTGATTTCAGCCAGTTCGGCAAGCTTGGCGCGCAGAGCTTTTGAGAGATCGGACATGGCGTCAAAATCAATCACCCCACGCTGGTGAACCCACTGCATCACCTGCTTGACGCGAAAACGCTTCTCACCCTGCCCTTCAAAAAAGGCGGCGAGCTTGTCCTCACTCATGCCGAGTAGATTTACTTTTTCAACACTCGCTTTGTCAACCGGCTCAATAGTCATACCAGAATCGTCAAGCCCCATATTGGTTGTCGTCATTGTTAGCTCTCACCGCGCCCAGTAATGTGGTAGGTATTAACGAGGACAGATTTCTTCGTCGGCGAAGAAATAGGCGATTTCTCTTGCCGCAGAGTCCGCAGAGTCCGAACCGTGTACCGCATTGGCATCGATAGTCTCGGCAAAATCGGCGCGAATGGTACCCGCATCGGCTTCGGCCGGATTGGTGGCACCCATCAGGTCACGATTCGTGGCAATCGCATTTTCGCCTTCAAGAATTTGCACGACAACCGGGCCAGAGGTCATAAAACCCACTAAATCGGCGAAGAAGGGACGCTCTTTGTGCTCGGCATAAAAGCCACCGGCTTTTTCTTCGGAGAGCTGTAGCAACTTGGCACCGATAACCTTCAGTCCGGATTTTTCAAAGCGAGCGATAATTTCGCCAATAACGTTTTTTGCAACTGCATCGGGTTTGATAATGGAAAGCGTGCGCTCTATTGCCATGAATACTTAACTCCAGAAAATAACTTCCACCACCAATGGCAGAAATAAAAGGGGGTCGCATTTTACTCTTAGAACCGCAAACTGACAAGAAAGCGATCGACCTTATGCCGCCAACAGTGACCGGAATTGCTCAACTGGCACCGGCATACTGAAATAGGCGCCCTGGTAGGTATCGCAACCGACCGAGCGCAGCACCTCAAGGGAGTCAAGGTCTTCGACCCCCTCCGCCGTCACGTGCAAGCCGTATTGTCGCGATACGGCCAGAATCGCTTCCACCACTCCCCGACTATCGGGATCGCTGTGGATATTGCGGATAAATTCGCGGTCAATTTTCAGCAGGTCAAAGGGCAGGCGTTTGAGGTGAACCATCGATGAATAACCGATACCAAAATCATCAATGGAAAACTTCGCACCGAGGGCTTTTATCTGCAGCATTTTCTTGATCACCGCATCAATATCTTCGATGATCAAGCTTTCGGTCACCTCAAAGTTGAGGTGCTTGGGCTCAACTTCATAGCTGCGTAGGCTGTGCTCGATGACCTCGAGCAGCTCGGGGTCATTGAACTGGCGAGGGCTGATATTGACGCTCATTTGCATATTGTCGCCCCACAAGCCGTCATCGAGAAAGCTACGCACGTATTCGCAGGCGGTGCGAATAACCCAGTGCCCAACATCGACAATCAAACCCGAGGCCTCGAGCAGGGGAATAAATTCCGCGGGCATATTGGTCACCCGGTCGGTATTAATCCAGCGCAGCAAGGCCTCACCCCCCACCACACGGCCATCGTCAACGGCGATTTTGGGCTGCACATAGAGCGCGAATTCCTGATTATCAAGGGCCTTACGCAAGCGCGTATTCATCACGATTTGCTGCTGGGCCTTTTCACCGATGCTGCGATCATAAAAGGCAATGCCATTGCGACCCATGCGCTTGGCTTCATACATCGCTGTTTCAGCATACTGCAGGGCACGGTCGGGGGCCAGATCGCCCTCATCCAACAGAGCGATACCGACACTGGCGGTAAGGCTAAATTCATTCTCTCCGTCGACCACGGGCTGCGAAATGGCGATCTGCACTTGCTCAGCCAGAGTGCGCCCATCGGCCATGGCCTGCTCGGGCGTATCGCCCATATGCTTGACCAGTAGCACGAATTCATCGCCACTGATCCGCGCCAAGAGCATGGTTTCATCGACAAGAGCGGCGATAACGCGACCCAGTTTGAAGAGTACCCGGTCGCCGGCATCGTGGCCCCAGGAGTCATTGATATCCTTAAATTGATCAAGGTCGATCAACAATAGTGCCGACAACTGCGACTCACTAACCCCTGTAAGAAGACAGTCGCGCAAATTTTCTATCAACAGCTGTCGATTCGGCAGCTGGGTCAGGGCATCGAAGTAAACATCCCGATCTAGGTCTGGATTAAGGGGGTGATGGGACGCATAGATTTCCCGGCCCGCGAGTTTTTCCAACACGGCGGAGCGGCTATCGAGTTCATCCGGGGCAAAGGCCTTTTTAATCACCGACTGCACAGCCAAGTTTTGACTGCGCGGCGCGGCTTGCTCTTCGACTACGCCCTGATCTTCGACCAAAGCCTGAGATTCGACAATGACATCATCACGGCCAGCAGTATCCGCACTGCTAACGGCCTCTACGCTATCCAACTCAAGAATATCGCGTTCAACCGCAGTGCCGGATTCCGCTTCTGTCGCGGCAGCCTCGGCGACGTCCCTAGCTGCACGGCTAGAGTCCTCTGCCGCTTTAACAGAGGGCTTAGGTAGCGTGAACCCAGGCACCGTGGATTTCGATAACTCCGCCTCGGGTAGCGCAATACCTTGTCGCTCGAGCAAAGTAACCACGATCTCGCCACTAGCATTGCCGGTGAGACGGATATCGAGACTCTCTTCACTCCGGCCGAGCCCGGGGCGCCACTCAAAACTGTCAAGACCTTGTTCGAGCGCCACCGTGAGCTCTTGCTTTAGAGCAATTAAGGCCAGGGGTTCATCGAGGGGGTTCTCCTGCAGAGAGGAGCCCAGTAGAACGCGACGCTCACAGGCCAATATTTTTTCGGCGCGGGGATTACACTCGACACAAACACCGTAAACAAAAACCAAGGTGCCAAAGGGCGAGTGCTCAAGAAGGGACTGGTAGAGCGCAGATTTATAATTATTTGCTGGCGGACTCGACTCAAAACTCATAGGTATCTACCGTAAGTACAAAACCGTATTGTTGGCGAGCCATCCTAGCTACATCGACAGTTTATCCCAGCTCGTCCATCCACGCCATTTGTATGGCTTCGAGTATTTTCTCGCCACAGCGCTCGGGGTCATCGTCAAAGTCCGGCAAGGCCATCACCTTGGTTCTCAGGTCGACAAAATTAATGGTCGCGGGATCTGTATCGGCCCAGGTTTCACTGAGTTCGATGGCGATATCCAGTACATCTACCCATTTTAATTGCATTCTACGCGCGCTCCCGCCACTCTATTTATCAACGATCAATGCCGTTCCGACACCATATTCAAGGTGTATTTTGGGATTTCCACAACCAGGTCTTGCTCCGTGAGCGTGACCTGACAACTCAGGCGAGAATCCGGGTCGACACCCCAGGCCTTGTCCAGCAAATCTTCTTCCAGATCATCGGCCGGCTCGAGGTGCTCGAAACCCTCGCGCACATAGACATGACAAGTGGTGCAAGCCGCCGCCATTTCACAGGCATGTTCAATTTCAAGCCCATTGCGCAGCGCCGCAGAACAGATGGTTTCACCGCTATCGGCCTCAATCACCGCGCCGTCTGGGCAAATTCCCGGATGGGGTAAAAAAACAACCTTTGCCATATTATTTATCCGCCTCAAACTCTTCTAAACGATGACCCGATAGGGCACCTTTGATTGCCAAATCCATGCGTCGCGCTGCAAAGTCTTCACTCAGCTTGGCGACACTCTCAATTTGGCGCTGTAATTCGCGGTGATCGCTACTGGCTTGCCGCACCCGCCCCAACTCGTGAATAGCCTGGTTCAAACAACTCAGCTCAGCACCAGCCAGCAAGCGCTCGCCATCTTGCGCCAGTGCCGCACTAATATCTTCAATTAAACGATCGGCTTCCACCTGTTGTTCGCGCAGGGCGCGAGCCTGCATATCTTCTTTGGCATGGGCAAAGGAGTCGAGCAGCATCTGGCTAATTTCATCATCGCCCAGGCCATAGGAGGGCTTCACCTCAATGCGCGCCTGCACCCCACTGTTAATTTCTTCGGCGGCAACATTCAATAGACCATCGGCATCGACCTGGAAGGTGATACGAATTTTCGCGGCACCGGCCGCCATCGGGGGAATATCGTGAAGCTCGAAGCGCGCCAGAGAGCGACAATCACTGACCAGTTCGCGCTCACCCTGAACGATATGCACCGCCAAAGCGGTCTGACCGTCCTTGAAGGTCGTAAAGTCCTGAGCTTTAGCGACGGGGATAGTGGTATTGCGGTGGATCACTTTTTCGACCAAACCACCCATCGTTTCCAAACCTAAAGAGAGAGGAATAACGTCGAGCAGCAACATTTCATCGCCGGGCTTATTACCCACCAATACATCTGCCTGCAGGGCGGCACCAACGGCAACGACGGTATCGGGATCGATACTCACCAACGGTGGCCGGGCAAATAATTGCTCGACCTTGTCACGCACCCGAGGCATCCGCGTCGAGCCACCGACCATCACTACGTCGACAACCTCCTCAACGCTAACACCAGCATCGCGCAGCGCCCGCTTGCAGGCGCGCAGCGTTTTACCGATAAGAGCATCGACCGCAATGTGTAGCTGGGGCCTGCCGAGCTCGCCCTGCCAGCCTTCAAAAGCCACAGCGACGATATCCTGTTGCGACAGACTCTCTTTCGCATCGCGGGCAAGATCCAGTAAAGCACGCTGCTGGGAAGCACTTAATTTGTCAGGCAACCCCGCTTCCTGCCGCACCCAGGCAACGATGGCAGCGTCGAAGTCGTCGCCGCCGAGGGCAGAATCGCCACCCGTGGCCAGTACTTCAAACACCCCTCGCGACAGGCGCAAAATAGAAATGTCGAAGGTGCCACCACCGAGATCGTAAACGGCAATCAGCCCGGAATCATTCTTATCGAGACCATAGGCAATCGCCGCAGCCGTGGGCTCACTGAGCAGGCGCAATACTTTTATGCCCGCCAGTGTCGCCGCATCTTTCGTGGCCTGGCGCTGGGCATCATCAAAATAGGCCGGCACGGTCAATACCGCGCCATCGAGAGGCCCGCCCAAGGCCTCTTCAGCGCGACGGTTAACGATTTTTAAAATTTCGGCAGAGGCCTCAACCGGGCTAACATTGCCGGCCCGGGTGACAAAGCGCACCATGCCATCGCCCTCGGCAAAGTCATACACGCTGTCGTCGATACTCTCGCGGCCACGCCCCATAAAGCGCTTGGCCGAAACAATGGTGTTTTTCGGATCACGACTGGCCAGAGCTTTTGCCGCGCTACCAACGCTGACGCCGGTCTCGTCATAGCGCACCACGGAGGGCAATAGCACCGCCCCCTTAGAGTCTGGCAAGGCCTCAGCACTGCCACTTCGCACCGCCGCAACCAGCGTGTTAGTGGTGCCCAGGTCGATACCAACCCCACGCTTTTGCTGGTGGGGTTCGGGTGACTGACCCGGTTCAGAAATTTGCAATAAAGCCAATGGAGTTACCTATCTAACGGATTTTTTACGGTTTGATGATTGTCTAACTATGGATTTCAACGCTTGCAACGCAGCCATTGGGCTAGCCATCTTCCAAAGCGTCTTCCAAGTCCAGCACTTCGATTTGCAGCTTATGGTAAAACTGCATTTTCGTCACAACCTCAGCGGCGGCCTCATAAGTGTTCTGCCCATAGTGCTCGGCAAATTGGCCATAGAGGCTCTCCAATTGGCCGGCCACCTCGCTGGCAATAAGCTCCAACGCGGAAAAGGGGTCGGCGACCCCAGTCACTGCAGCAAGTTGTTCGCGCAGTTGCATTTGCGACATTAAAAAAGCCACATCGCTGATAGTGGTGTTTTCACCCGAACTATCCAGCCCACGCAATTCCAATAAATACGCCGCGCGCAACAGCGGTGAACGCAAGGTATCGTAGGCTTGATTAACAACGGAGGCCATCTGCACGGCCAAGCGCTGCTCCTGAGCGGATTTTCCGGCAAAGCGATCGGGGTGAAAACGGCGCTGTAAATTGAGGTAGTTGTCACTCAATGCCACGCCGTCCACTTGATAGGCTTCGGGCAATTGCATGATTTGAAAATAATCGTCGCTTAAGTTCACAGCACTAGCGCTTGGTGCGATATCGATTCGGGGGCATTAAATATTAAAGCTCTCGCCACAACCACACTCATCTTTGACGTTGGGATTATTAAACTGAAAGCCTTCGTTAAGACCCTCTTTGACGAAGTCCAGCTCGGTGCCATCGAGATAAAGCAGGCTTTTAGGGTCGACAAAAAGCTTCACATCACCGGCGGGGAAAACCTCATCACCGGGATCTGCCTCGTCGACAAATTCGAGCACATAGGACATGCCCGAGCAACCATTGGTGCGTACACCGAGGCGGATACCCTGACCCTGGCCCCGGTTTTTCAAATGGTCGGCAACGTGCTGCTGAGCCGCATCACTCATTGATATAGCCATCTACTACCTCCTCTACCGCTTACTCAAAGTATTCAGGCTTCGCCACGCTTCTTGCGAATATCCTGAATGGCGGCTTGAATTGCATCTTCCGCCAACACCGAGCAATGGATTTTCACCGGCGGTAAGGCCAGCTCTTCGGCGATCTCAGAATTTTTAATCTTTGCCGCATCTTCCAAGGTCTTACCCTTCACCCATTCGGTGAGCAGCGAGCTTGAAGCGATCGCCGAGCCACAACCGTAGGTTTTGAACTTTGCATCTTCAATCACGCCGTCATCGTTAATCTGAATTTGCAGGCGCATCACGTCACCACAGGCCGGGGCACCCACCATGCCGGTACCGACATTGAGCGCCTTATCGTCCAACACACCGACATTGCGGGGATTGTCATAATGATCGAGAACTTTATCACTGTAGGCCATAATTCACTTCCTCCGTTAGAATCCCCATAAACGGGACTCATCAATACATCTTACTAACACCGATTCAATAGACTTTTGTACAACTCTCTCGGGCCCTAGGGCCTAATGAGCAGCCCATTGCACCGTACTTAAATCGACACCGGCTTTGAACATATCCCACAATGGCGACAGCTCTCTGAGCTTGGCAACCGCAGTGAGAACTTTTTCAATGGTGTAATCCACGTCTTCCGCCGAGGTAAAACGGCCGATACTGAAGCGGATGGAGCTGTGCGCTAATTCATCTTCGAGGCCCAGTGCTCGCAGCACGTAAGAGGGCTCAAGACTGGCCGAGGTGCAGGCGGAACCCGAGGATACGGCCAGGTCTTTCAAAGCCATAATCAAGGACTCGCCCTCGACAAAGGCGAAGCTGACATTCAGATTGCCCGCCACATGCTGCTCGAGAGTACCGTTGAGATGAACCTCTTCCATATCCTTAAAGCCCTCCCACAAGCGGTTGCGCAGAGCGAGAATACGTGCATTTTCATCGTCCATTTCCTCACTGGCAATGCGGAAGGCTTCACCCATGCCGACGATTTGATGGGTTGGCAAAGTACCCGAACGCATACCCCGCTCATGCCCACCACCGTGGGTTTGCGCCTCGATGCGCACGCGCGGCTTGCGGCGCACATAGAGCGCGCCCATACCCTTGGGGCCATAAATCTTGTGAGCGGAAAAAGACATTAAATCGACCTTCATTTCAGCCATGTCAATTTTGACTTTACCGGCACTCTGTGCCGCATCAACATGAAAGAAAACACCGCGTTGACGGCAAATTTCACCAATCGCGGCAATGTCGGTAATGGTGCCAATTTCGTTATTGACGTGCATCAGCGAGACTAGGGTGGTGTCGTCGCGAATTGCGTCGGCCACGGCCTGGGGTTCAATCAAACCACTGGCACAGGGATCGAGATAGGTGATTTCATAACCTTCGCGCTCCAATTGCCGGCAGCTATCGAGCACCGCTTTGTGCTCGATTTTTGAGGTTATAACGTGCTTACCCTTGCGCTCATTAAAGTGCGCGCAACCCTTAATCGCCAGGTTATCGGACTCGGTAGCACCCGAGGTCCAGACAATCTCACGGGGGTCGGCGTTAATTAAACTAGCCACCTGCTGACGGGCATCTTCAATCGCCGCCTCTGCCTGCCAGCCAAAAGAATGAGAGCGCGAGGCCGCATTGCCATACACGCCATCCATAGTTAGGCAATCAACCATGCGCGCCGCCACCCGAGGGTCGACCGGCGTGGTCGCAGAATAATCGAGATAAATGGGCAACTTCATTTTTAGCACTCCACAAACCCTCTGTTAATACCTCGTTATATCAATAACAAATTAAGCCAGAGGGTAATACTGTTGATGTTGTTTACAGATTAAGCGCTTTCGCGTTAATCAAAGTTTCCGAATACATACCGGCATCTTCAAGACCGCCCCGAGTTTGACGCTCACTCACCACTTTAACCTCGCGTCGCTGTGTTAAATTAGCGAGAGAAATGCCGCTCAAAAAGACATGTATCTGCTGGCTTAAATCATCCCAAAGCTGGTGCGTGAGGCAGGCCTCACCATTTTGGCAATCACCCTTACCCTGACAGCTAGTAGAGTCGGTCGACTCGTTGACCGCACTGATAATATCGGCAACATTAATCTGTTCGCTATCACGACTGAGCCGATAGCCACCACCGGGGCCTCGCACACTGGCCACCAGTTCATTTTTACGCAGCTTGGCGAACAACTGCTCCAGATACGACAGCGATATCTCCTGACGCTGCGAGATCGCCGCCAAACTCACCGGACCCTGCTTACCGTTCAATGCCAAATCAAGCATCGCCGTCACAGCATAACGCCCTCGAGTAGTCAGCTTCATTTATCCGCCCTCACGCAAACCGCGTTTCTGTATACAAAAGGAATTATCGAATAACCCAGCTTTTCAGTCAAGTAAATACCCGAGTATTTTAGTCGGATAAAGAACGGCGACAAGAGCGGCACCTTCACTTCTGAGATGAATCCCTATTAGAAGGCGCCTGGCTGGCAGACAGCTCGGTCAGGCGCCGGGCGGCATTCTGGATGCCGGTGAGCACACCGCGCATGATCGACAGCTCCATAGCGTCGAGACGAATACGGCCAAATAGGCGGCGCAGACGCGGCATGGTTTGGCGCGGATTGTCACGATCATGAAAACCCAAGTCGACCAGGGTTTGCTCGAGATGCGCGTAATACAGCTCCAGCTCTTCCACCCGCGCCGGCGGCACATCCCAATCACCACCGAGCAGCTGATCACGCGGCTTCTCGCTATCGGCCAAGGCAGCCATTCTCACCTCGTAGGTTAAAACCTGCACCGCAGCCGCCAAATTTAGAGAGCTGTAATCGGGATTGGCGGGGATATGCACATGGTAGGTGCACTTATGTAGCTCATCATTTTTCAGCCCCCGGTCTTCGCGACCAAAGACAATGGCGACATCATGAACCTCCGTTTCATGCCACAATTTCTCACCACACTCGCGAGGATTGAGCAGCGGCCAGGGGATGCGGCGATCGCGCGCACTAGTGCCGACCACCAGGCCGCAACCACTGATCGCCTCATCGAGAGTCTCCACCACCACCGCGTCATCGAGCACATCGACCGCACTGGCCGCTCGCCAAACCGCACGGTCCGCCGGAAAGTCTTTCGGCGCCACCAAATAGAGCCGACTCAGACCCATATTTTTCAGCGCCCGAGCAGCGGCCCCAATATTACCGGGGTGGCTGGTATTGACCAAAACGACACGAATTTTGCTAAAACGTTGCTTCATAACACTGGCTCATATTGGGCCCAAATTTCGGCGCGAAGTATAGCAGAGAGACTTAGCCAAGATAGTCATATATATGCGTAGCGCGCACTGTCACAGCGCCTAGGTTTTGCTACAATGCGCGCCTTTCAAAATCCAGGCGCGGAACACCCTATGGAACCAATGGTCAACATCGCACTACGTGCGGCACGCAGCGCCGGCGATCTAGTGGTCAAGGCATCCCAACGCATCGATCGACTACAGATTGACGAAAAGGGCCAGAATGATTTCGTTACCGAAATTGATCACATGGCCGAACAAGAAATCATCGGCCAACTGCGCAGCGCCTATCCCGATCACTGCTTTATAGCCGAAGAATCCGGCACCATCAAAGGCAAAGACGGCGACTCACAGTGGATCATCGACCCTCTCGATGGCACTACCAACTTTATTCGCGGCATTCCCCACTACGCCATTTCCATTGCTTTCCGGTACAAGGGCCGCATTGAACACGCCGTGGTTTACGACCCCATCAAACAAGAAGAGTTTACCGCCAGCCGTGGCCGTGGCGCCCAGCTCAATGGCTCGAGAATTCGCGTCTCGGGCCTCGAGCAGCCCCGCAGTGCGCTGTATGCTACCGGCATCCCGTTCAGCGGCGAGCCCTTTGAGAATATGCCAGCCTACCTGGATTGTATGGCGGCCCTCGCCGACCAATCATCCGGCATGCGCCGCATGGGCGCCGCCTCTCTCGACCTAGCCTATGTCGCCGCCGGGCGGGTCGACGCCTTCTGGGAAATGTATCTGCAACCCTGGGATATCGCGGCAGGGGTCTTGCTGGTCAAAGAAGCGGGCGGACGAGTCTCCGACTTTCAAGGTGGCGACGACTACCTGAATAATGGCCACATCATCGCCTGCACACCACGCCTATTGAAACCCACCTTAAAAACTGTCGGCAAACACCTCGGGCATTTGCGCTAGAAACACCCCGAGCCCTCGCCAGCCAGTGGCTAACAATCCATATCGACAATCCGACTCACCGTGCAAGATGTTTCTTGAGCGGTGTACCATACTTGCTGTTATTGAGAGGACGCCATGAGCTCAGAACAGGACTCCGAAAAAACCACCCACTTCGGCTTTAGCGAAGTGGCCGTCGAAAAAAAGGCCGAGCGCGTTGCCGACGTTTTTCACTCCGTTGCGGCTAAATACGACATCATGAACGACCTGATGTCCGCCGGCATTCATCGCCTTTGGAAGCGCACCACGATCGAATTATCCGGCGTGCGCCCCGGCCATCGCGTACTCGACATCGCTGGCGGCACCGGCGATCTAAGTATGAAATTTTCTCGATTAGTCGGCGAACAAGGACAGGTCATTCTCGCCGACATCAACGACTCCATGCTCAATGTCGGCCGCGACCGCCTTATCGACAGCGGCGTGCTCAACAACATTTGCTTCGTTCAGACCGACGCCCAGTTTCTGCCCTTTGAAGACAACAGTATCGACTGTATTACCATCGCTTTCGGTCTGCGCAACGTCACCGACAAGGACATGGCCCTGCGCTCCATGCTGCGAGTTCTAAAACCCGGCGGACGCCTACTGGTGCTCGAATTCTCGAAGCCTAAAAACCCGCTACTGGCGAAGATTTACGACACCTATTCCTTTCAGGTTTTGCCTCGGGTCGGCAAACTGATTGCAGACGACGCCGACAGTTATCGCTACCTAGCGGAATCCATACGCATGCACCCCGACCAACAAACACTAAAAAGCATGATGAGTGATGCCGGTTTCAGCCACTGTCAGTACTACAACATGACCGGCGGCATTGTTGCCCTCCACCGGGGGATCAAAGCGTGAACGACACCGCCATCGCGCTGGCCTGCGAGGGCATCGGCAAGGCACTCAACCGCGCACTTGCATACGACCCACTGGCGCCACAGAAGCTCAGTAAGGTCACCGGTAGAAGCCTGTTAATTGCCGTCACCGCACCACGCCTCAGCATTGCGGTGTTATTCACCGAAAACCAGCTCATCATTACACCCAGCGATGAATACTCATCGGCCGCCTCGGTGAGCGGCACCGCCCCTGCGCTGATCCGCTTTCTTCTGGCTGGCGATATCGAGGCCGCAGAGCAATATCAGGTGGAGCTCGACGATGAAGACGAGCTGATCCCCACCCTGCTCAACCTAAGCCGCGACATCGACATCGACTGGGAAGCCCTGCTCGCCGAACATACCGGTGACGTAGCCGCCCACCTGCTGGCGGAGTCACTGCGCAAGGCCCAGCAATTTCAACAAGATATTGTCACGCGCAGCAAAAGCGGCTGGGCCACCTATAAAACGGACAGTGCTACCGAGCAGCCGAACGATGCTAGCGACGGCCACAACAAACCGCAATCTCCGCTGGATTTTATTGGCGCTCAGCTCAAAGCCTTGTTGCCGTGAGTAAAGCCTAATGTCGCGCCTGACACGAGCTCTGAAAATTGCGCGCATCAGTCTGCGCTACCGCCTCGACACCTTTGCCCGGCGCTCTAGCCTTGACGATCTTAGCCACCAGCCCCCACCTCTGCTGGTGCGCGCTATACTCGGTCTAGCCGCCCGCCTGCCCGAGCCCGAGGCACCTCGCGGACAACGCCTGCGCCAAGCATTCGAAGAGCTGGGCCCGGTTTTTATTAAGTTTGGCCAGCTCCTCTCGACGCGCCCCGATTTGATTCCTGCCGACATTTGCCAAGAGCTCGACCACCTACAAGACAATGTGCCGCCCTTCGACTCGGCGCAATTTGTCGCCATTGTCGAGCGCTCACTGGGCCAACCGGTCGACCAGCTGTTCAAAAGTTTTGACAGCACGCCCCTCGCCTCGGCCTCCATCGCACAAGTGCATGCAGCGGTGTTACAAGACGGCCGAGAAGTGATTGTCAAAGCCGTACGCCCCGCGATTAAAGCGACGATTGAGCAAGACTGTTCGCTGATGCACACCCTTGCCGGCTGGGTTGAAAAATACCTCGCCGACGGCAAGCGCCTGCGCCCGGTCGAGGTCGCGCGCGACTATCGCACCACCATCTTGGACGAACTCAACCTGCAACGTGAAGCGGGTAATACCGCACTGCTGCGCCGCAACTTTACCGACTCCGAGCTGCTTTACATTCCCGAAATTTATTGGCCCTACACCCGTCAAGATGTGCTGGTAATGGAGCGTATTTACGCCGCTCCCGTCACCGACATTGACGCCTTGGCAGCCGCTGGCACCGATTTTAAGATACTCGCCGAGCGTGGCGTGGAGATCTTTTTCACCCAGGTGTTTGAGCACAACTTTTTCCATGCCGACATGCACCCGGGCAATATTTTTGTCGACACCGAGAAACCTCGCCAGCCGAAATATGTCGCCATCGATTGCGCAATCGTCGGCAGCCTTTCCGCCGACGACCAGTTCTATCTGGCCCGCAACCTGCTCGCCATCTTTCGCCGCGACTACCGCCAGGTCGCCGAATTGCACATCCTCGCCGGCTGGGTGAAAGCCGATGCCCCCCTCAACGAGGTTGAATCGGCGGTGCGCACCGTCTGCGAGCCCATTTTTCAGCGCCCCCTAAAAGATATTTCCTGCGGTCAATTATTGGTGAGCCTGTTTCAAATGGCTCAGCGCTTCGATGCCGAAGTCCAGCCCTCGCTGATTTTGTTACAGAAAACCCTGCTCAATATCGAGGGCCTCGGCCGCCAACTCTATCCCGATCTCGACCTGTGGGCCACCGCCCACCCCTTTCTCGAACGCTGGATAGTACAGCGCTTTGAACCCAGCCAAGTTCTCAAACAAGTCAAGCGTCACGCCCCCGACTGGCTCGAACAACTACCCCACCTGCCGCAACTGGTTGTCGATTCGATGGAACAGGTCAAGCGCATCGATAAGACACTCAAGGCGCGCCCGAACAACAGCCCACTGCAGCCACCACGGCAACGCAACAAGGCGCTCGTCGGCACACTGCTCGTGGGACTAGGGCTCGGCAGCACTTACGGCACACTGAACGATGCGGCTCAACAGGCAACGGCACCGGGCTTATTGTTGGTCGCCCTCGGCGCCTTACTGTTACTGCTGACCTAAGGCTGGCATAATCCCGCGCCTATAGACAGGTACTGCCCACCCACCGAAGGACGCCCGGCCACCATGAATCAATCCGCCGTGAATAGCTGGCTCGAACAAATCACCTGGAACGAGCAGGGTTTGGTGCCGGCCATCGCCCAAGATAAAGACAGCAATGAGGTCTTGATGGTGGCCTGGATGAACCGCGAAGCCCTCAGTTTAACCGTTGCCGAAGGCCGCGCCGTGTACTGGTCTCGCTCGCGCAAAAAGCTCTGGCGCAAGGGCGAGGAATCGGGCCATATGCAAACCATTAGCGAGATACGTCTCGACTGCGACGACGACGTCATCATCCTGAAAATCGAGCAACAGGGCGGTATCGCCTGTCACACCGGGCGGCGCAGTTGTTTCTTCAAGGTTCTCCAAGACGGGCAGTGGCAAGCCGTTGAACCCGTGCTTAAAGATCCTGCCGCGATTTACAGTCCATCGACGTAAGACCAACCAAGAAGCTGCTATGAACGATATATTGAGTCAACTCGACACCATCCTCGCGGCGCGGAAAAGCGCAGCCGCTGACAGTTCCTATGTCGCCAGCCTGCACCTTAAGGGTTTAAATAAAATCCTCGAGAAAGTAGGCGAGGAATGCACAGAAACCATCATTGCCGCCAAAGATGCGGCGCAAAGCGGCGACAACACAGACTTGATAGCAGAAACCGCCGATCTGTGGTTTCACTCGCTGGTAATGCTGTCTCACTTGGGTGAGAATGCCGACTCCGTTTTGGCGGAGCTTGCACGCCGCTTTGAAATTTCCGGCTTGGACGAAAAAGCCAGCCGCAAAAACACCTAGTGCGCTCCTGCACATCGACGGGCCACTAGTAGAGAAACAACAACAGAGGTAGATATGGGATTAGGTGGAATTAGTATTTGGCAATTGTTGATTGTACTGGCCATCGTGGTGCTGATTTTTGGCACCAAACGCCTGAAGGGCATGGGCTCCGATCTCGGGGGTGCCTTAAAAGGTTTCAAAGATGCCGTTGCCACAGAGGAAGAGGATGCTAAAAAAGAGCAGAATCTTGAGGCTGACGACAATGCAGACGCCAGTAACAGCACCCTCAATAAAGAAAAAGCCGAGGTTGGCGCCAAGGAAGAAAAAACCGACAAGAGCGCCTGATACTCCGTTTTTTCTTGAATAACCCCGTTTAAACCTGGATCAGACGCCATGTTCGACATTGGTTTTACCGAAATAATGCTGATCGCCGTGGTGAGCTTGGTGGTCATTGGACCAAAAAGACTGCCCGAAACGGTGCGTTTCCTGGGTTATTGGCTCGGTAAAATCAAACGCTCCGTACATGGCGCACGGCAGGACATGGAGCGCGAATTCGGCCTCGATGAAATACGCCGCGAACTCTATAACGAAGAGTTATTGGGCCGTATGGAAGACGAGCGCCAACAAATAGCACGACGGCTAGGCTCCCCCATTACCCCCGTTGACGCGCCTATTCCGGCCAATTTGAAAACCCCGGCCGAAGAAGACTTTATTGACGAGCGGCCAAGTGAAGCGCCAGCTCGCGATGAAAACCCCAGTGATAGCCAAGCAGAAGAGCAGCAAGTCGCCGACGCGCCTGTAGAGGCATCGTCAGACCTGAGCCCGTCCTCAAACAGCGACACCGCTGCCACTACAGAAAACGCCGCCAACAAGGCCCTGTAGGGCCGCGCAATAAGACAACTTATGCCAAACGAATCAACACCAGCTCCCGACGATCATCAAGCCGAGCCCCTCAACACGACTCAGCCCATGGTCAGCCACCTTGTCGAACTCCGCGACCGCCTATTGCGTACCTTGGTTATTGTGCTGCTGCTTTTTGTCGGGATGTTTCCCTTTGCCAATGAAATTTACGGCTTTGTGTCCGAACCACTGCGTGCCTATCTGCCTGAAAACTCAACGATGATTGCCACCCAGGTAGCCTCCCCCTTCCTAACCCCTTTCAAATTGACCATGGTGCTGTCCGTATTTGCAGCCATGCCCTTTATTTTGTACCAAACCTGGGCCTTTATTGCCCCCGGGCTGTACAAGAAAGAACGTTTTATTGTCCTGCCTCTGTTTGCCTCCAGCGTGATGCTGTTTTACGCGGGCATGGCCTTCGCCTACTTTGTGGTATTTCCTCTGATCTTCGGGTTTTTCACCAGTGTTGGCCCCGAGAATGTCACGGTGATGACCGACATTTCCAGCTACCTCGACTTTGTCCTGAAGCTGTTTTTCGCCTTTGGCATCGCTTTTGAAATCCCCATCGCCACCTTTATTTTAATCTGGACCGGCATGGTCACGCCCTCCGCTCTGGCTGGCAAGCGCCCCTATGTACTGGTCTGTTGCTTTGTACTCGGTATGTTATTGACCCCGCCCGACGTCATCTCGCAGTCCCTACTGGCAATCCCCATGTGGCTACTGTTTGAAATCGGTATTTTATTCGGCCGCCTCATTCACAAGCAGCCTAAAGAAACAGCAACTGATGATGCGGAAGAGGGTAGCAGCGAGAGTTGACAATGACATTGGCTACGTAGCCCTGCGCTCTATAGCCGCCAAGCCAAGACCACCTTACCCCGCGCTTGAGCGCCAGTTTACAGCTTAGATTTTTATTCTATTCGCCAGTGGGCAGGCTATCGTTCTCTGCCACATCGCTAGTAACGCTCTCGATCAGTGCCGCTATTTCACGCTGTAGCAGCTCGCTGTCACCCACGTTGAGCTCGACAATGCGCCGTAGCAGGGAAATGCTGTCGACGTCCATATGTTCACAGCTCACACCAATATGCTCGTCGTGAATATGCAGCACTTTACCGTGTATCTCGATGCTGCCACCCTCGCTGGCGAGGGTAATGAGTGCTGTCACCTCACCGCCGACACTCAGGTTCTCTCGATACGCACTCTGAAAAAGAGCTCCCCGTAAAGAGATATCCAGTAATTCAACCTGCCAGCGTTCACCCTCAGCCATCATCAGGGCGGTAGCATCAAACTTTATACGGGTAAATTTACGCTGCTCATCCACGTCTCTCTCCTATTGTAGACTGGCGCCATCGGTAAAATAAAAACATGTTATAGCGGCGGCTCACTTAAACTCTGACAAATACCGAGCGATACCATCGAGGGGCACGATGTCATCGACCGCACCGGCCTTGATTGCCATCGCTGGCATACCGAAAACAACACAGGTGGCCTCATTTTGCGCCACAGTTTTCGCGTTATTATCATGCATCTCTTTCATACCGCTAGCACCGTCTTCGCCCATACCGGTCATAATCACCCCCAGCACTCTGTTACTGGCAAATTTTGCCACCGAGCGAAAGAGTACATCCACCGAGGGCCGGTGTCGGCTCACCGGCGGGCCATCGACAATGCGTGCATAAAATTGAAAACCGCGCCGTTGTATTTGTAGATGACGGCCCCCCGGTGCAATCAGCACCAAGCCCGGGCGCAGGACATCGTTCTGCTCCGCCTCTTTCACCTCCACCTCACAAATACCGTTAAGTCGTTCTGAGAAGGGCTTAGTAAAGCCCTCTGGCATATGCTGTACCACGGCAATACCCGGTGTCGTTACCGGCAGTTGCGAGAGCACGGCCTCCAGTGCCTGAGTGCCACCCGTCGAGGTACCGATTACAATCAGCTTACTACCCTTTGACCCCACACCAGCCAAGCCCGATGTGACTTTACGCCCTGCACCTTCGGGCGGCTTACTCTTTGCCTCGTTCAGCGTTGGCGGTACAGGCCTGGGCGCTATTGGCTTTTTCAGGCTGAGTTTGGCGCTGGCATTGACGCCGCTGACCACGCGTTTAATGTTGGCCTGTGCTGCAGCTCTCACCGCTTCGATCAACTCTCGAGCAGAGTCATTGAGCCCGGCGGCCAGATTCACCGTAGGCTTACCCACCACCTCTACAGCACCGAGGCCAAGGGCTTTAATACTGGTCGCCGAACCATCTTGAGTCAGGGTCGAACACATCACCACTGGCGTCGGATGTTCGGCCATCAACTGCTTTAAATAAGTCAGGCCGTCCATTTGCGGCATTTCCACATCGAGAACAATCACATCCGGCCAGTCGAGAGCCATGCGCTTATCGGCAAAGACGGGGTTTTGCGCACTGCCTATCACCTCAATGTCGCTGGCAGAGTTTAGTATTTCAGCAACCACCTTTCTGACGGTTGCCGAATCATCAACTAGAAACACACGAATCATTAGCCTATGACCTCACTTTTAGCTCGAGCCCTATTTTTAAGCATTAACCGTGACTTCACCGCTGGCAACATCAAATGAAATTCGCCGTGGCCAGCTCTCCCCGACATCAACAATGCCAATATCGACGCAACTCGCCATTAACAACTCCATTGCAGCGGCCGCATTGCGCTCACCTATCGTGTCTTCATCCTCCCTCATTAGCGAGGCCACCACATTGGCGCCACCATAAATGGAGGCCCGGTATTGTTTCAACACGGTATTGTGCTCGACCACACTGGCAGCAAACATTGCCATCGCCTCATCGGCATAACGCCCATTGAGAGCCCTCGCTGACTCTTTATTTTGCGACGGCAGCACAAAGTGGCACATGCCGCCAATGTGCAGTATCGGGTGCCAAAGGCAAATCGCAATACACGAACCCAATAAGGTGCCTATGTGTTGGTCACCACTAGAAAAAAAATATTCACCGGGGTGAAGAAAGACTTCTTGCTTGTTTTTCGCCATGGCTCTACTTTGCATAGTTATAGATTCAAGCGGCCTTCTGCTGATATATCGTTGGCTTAACCGCCACCACACTATCGTTTAAACCCTTGAGAGACTCCGAGTGACCAACGATCAAATGACCATCGGGTTTTAAACGCTCAAGTATGCGTTTAATGATGGTTCTTTTGGTATCGTCATTAAAGTAGATCATCACATTGCGCAAAAAAATCACATCAAATTGACCGATATTGGGCAATATCGCATTCAAATTCGCGTGGCTAAAGGTCACCCGCGAGCGCAATTCCGGAATAATCAGTAATTCGCCCTCGTGGGGGCCACTGCCCTTCAGGCAAAAGCGACGTAAATAATCGGGGCTAATGCCCTCGGTACGCATCATGCTGTAAACACCCGTACGCGCCGTTTCTAACACTCTTGAGCTGAGATCCGTACCCACCACTTCCCAGGGCGACTTGCCGAGCTTATCGGCTAGGATCATCGCCATACTATAGGCCTCCTGACCACTCGACGAGGCGGCACTCCAGATACGAAAGTGCCCACCCGCCGGTCGCTGCTGCAAGACATCGGTCAGAAAGTCAAAATGGGTGGGCTCACGAAAAAAATAGGTCTCATTAGTGGTCAGCAAGTCGACCATCACCTGCTTTTCTTTGCCAGTTTTATCGTCATTCAGCAGCGTAAAATAATCACTATAGGTGTTTAAAGCATAGTGAATTAAGCGCTTTTGCAGGCGCGATGCCACCAGAGTTTTTTTATTCTCCTTGAGATCGATACCGGCGATATCAAAAATCAGGTTTTTAAATAAATTAAATTCTTGCGTACTTAAAGGCCGCATTTAACACCCTATAAAAAGAAATTATCAACCCCGCTGCGGCACAGCCGCCTCGACGGAAATCATGCCCCACCAGCACCACAACATGCACCCCACTGACAAGATTGAGCACAAGGCCTGTGGCGCGAGCGAATGCCCGACGAGCAAGCTACTCTGCCGCGCTTTCACTGCCAATGGTTAGCTCAGTCACCACCGACAACTCTTCCAGAGACAAGACCCGTTCAACATCGAGAATAATCAAAAACTTGCCATCTATCTTGCCCATGCCGGAGATGAAATCGGTGCGGATACTGGCGCCAAAACTGGGGGCATCCTCGATGGCGTCAGAACTCATCTCCAATACCTCGTTGACAATATCAACCATAATGCCGATTTCAAGCATTTCGTTATTACTAGAAATTTCAATAATCACAATGCTAGTACGCTTGGTAATCAAGGTTTCATCGCGGCCAAAGCGGCTCGACAGGTCGATCACTGGCACCACGCTGCCGCGTAAATTAATCACCCCGGCAATAAAATCGGGCACCATCGGCACTTGTGTCAAATTGCCATATTCAATAATCTCACGAATAAACAGGATATTAATCGCGTAGATTTCTGCCGCCAGCTCAAAGGTCAGAAACTGGTTTATTTGCACCCCAGCTACAGCCTGACCTGCCGCCCTGTCACCGCCTTCTTGCATCTCACTTAATGCGCTCATCACCGCCTCCTAGTCAAACTTACCAAAATGATCGGCACTCGAAGAGGAGCCCAGCTTAGAGACCGAGCCTCCCCCGCCAACGGCGCGTACAGGGGCTGCTTTCGAACTGCTGCCGTCGGTATTCAGTGTGAAGAAGCCTACCTGCTCTAATAAGTTTTGACTCTGGTTGCGCATGCTCTCCGAGGTCGCCGTGAGCTCCTCCGAGGAACTGGCATTTTGCTGAGTGACCTTGTCGAGCTGGCCCATGGCCTCGCCGATTTGCGCGGCCCCCGTTGCCTGCTCATCGGAGGCGGCGGAAATCTCTTGTACCAGCTCCGCAGTGTTATTAATACCGGGGACGATTTCATCGAGTAATGTCCCGGCCTTTTCGGCAATGGTGACACTGCTACTGGCCAGAGTAGAGATCTCCGAGGCTGCCACCTGACTGCGCTCGGCAAGCTTCCTGACTTCGACCGCGACTACCGCAAAGCCCTTGCCGTGTTCACCGGCCCGCGCCGCCTCAATCGCCGCATTGAGGGCGAGAATATTGGTCTGGTAGGCAATGTCTTCAATAATGCCAATTTTACTGGCGATATCGTTCATCGCACCTACTGTTTGGCCTACCGCCTCACCGCCCTCTTCGGCGGAGCGCGCCGACTTGGAGGCAATGTCATTGGTGACCTTGGCATTTTCATTATTTTGGTCGATGGAGGCGCCCATTTGCTCGATTGAGGCACTGGTCTCCTCCACACTGGCCGCCTGTTCACTGGCGCCCTGAGCCAGTGATTGCGCAGTAGAGCTGACCTCTTCGGCGGAGTTGGCAATATTCGTAACACTGTTATTGACGTTGCCCAAGACCTCACCGAGCTTACTAATAGTGATATTCAGGTCCGCCTTCAAGTCACCAAACAAGCCCTTGTAGTCGGCGTCTATGCTCTTGGTTAGGTCGCCAGCGGCGAGACTTTGCAGCACCCGCAAGACATCGTTAAGGCTGGTCTCGGTGGTGCCCATCACCTGGTTGAGACCACCGGCAAGACGACCGAAGAAGCCCTCCTTACCCACTTCATCAATGCGGTGATTAAACTCACCATTGGTCGCAGCGGTGACAATGGTGTCGACCTCATTCTCCGCAGTCACCTGATCGGTTTTGTCAATCCACTCAACAACATAACCCTGACGCACGCCCTGCTCATCATTAACTGGTGTCGCGATCACCTCCATCACCCGGCCGCCGATATCGAGTTGAGCAGATATTGTCTGTGTCATCCCGCCAAGTAGTGAGCGCTGATGGGCGGGGTTTTTGTGGAAGACATCAATATTGGTACCCAACAATTGTTTAGCATCAAGATTCGGCAGGTCGGTGCGGAACTCCGCTTCATTGCGGGCAAACAAACGCGTCGCCGCCTTGTTCATATAGTTAATCGTGAAGCCGGCGTCAGCCATCATGACATTCGCCGTGACCTCGTCGAGGGCAGTTTTGATTTGTGCATTTTCGGCGTTGACGATGGCCTCTGCCTTTACTCGCGCCAGCTCGTCGGTTTGATCGAGCCATTCGACCACGGTGCCGATGCGCGCGCCGGATTCATCATTCACCGGGCTGACCACGGCGCGCATATTGCGCGTACCAATGAGCAGGTCGGCGGTAATGGTCACGGTCAAGGCATTCAGGACACCGCGCTGGTGGGCGGGATTAACATGAAAGACATCAATGTTTTCACCGATCAGGCTGCCGGCATTAAAGTTAGGCAAGGTGGTTTTAAAGTCCGCCTCATTGGCCCTAAACAGCTGAGTGGCACTGTTGTTGAGATAAATAATATTGTAGTCAACATCCGCCATCATGATATTGGTGCTGACCTGGGTTAGGCCGGCCTGATAGCGCGCTGTGACCACCGCCAATTCCCGTTCTGTCTCAATGCGCTGGGCCTCCTCGGTGCGATCAGACCACTCCACGACCGTGCCCGTACGCTTGCCCACATCGTCAATAATGGGGCTGACAATGGCCTGCATAATACGCGAGCCAATCAGGATTTCGGTCTCGATGGTGGTGGTCAAATTCGCCAGGATGCCGCGCTGGTGGGCGGGGTTTTTATGGAAGACATCGATATTGCTGCCCACCAGTTTGTCGACCGCAAAATTCGGCAGGCTGGTTTTAAAATCCGCCTCGTTGG
>MAAT01000072.1 GCA_002162815.1 Gammaproteobacteria bacterium 53_120_T64
TGACCACCGGTGAGCGGGTGGTCAGGGAGAGCTTCTTACCGGGGGCGATTTTAACCCGTGTTGCCAGTAGCCATATTCGCATTGGTACCTTCCAGTTTTTCTCCGCACAACAAGATAGCGCTTCGGTACAAGCCCTGGCCGACTACGTCATCGATCGCCACTACCCCGAGGCTGGTGAGAGTAGTGAGCCCTATAGCGCGCTACTGGCCTGTGTGGTCAAAGCCCAGGCCCGCTTGATCGCCCAGTGGATGGCGGTCGGTTTTATTCACGGGGTGATGAATACCGACAATATGCTGGTCTGTGGTGAGACGGTGGACTACGGTCCCTGTGCCTTTATGGATGTCTATCATCCGCAAAAAGTCTTCAGTTCCATCGACACTCAGGGCCGCTACGCCTACGCTAACCAGCCCGATATCGGCCACTGGAACCTCAGCTGGTTGGCCCAGGCACTGTTGCCCTTAATGGATGATGTCGAAGCCGAGGCGATCAATAAAGCCCAGGCCGCTCTAGGGGCTTACGCCACCGTGTTTGGCGAAACCTACCAAGGTTTAATGGCTGCCAAGCTCGGCTTTGCCACCGCCAGTGTCGAGGTGAACCAGTTGTTTTCTGAGCTCTTAGAATTAATGGCCGAGCAGGCTTGCGACTATACCCTGACCTTTCGCGCCCTCGGCGATCAACTGGCGCCCGATCAGGAAGCCAAGCTGGCGGCCACTATTTTTACCCTGCCGCCAGCCTTCCAGCCCTGGCTGCAAAATTGGCGGCAACTCTTGGCTCAAGACAATATCGATACCGCTACGGCTCACGCCACAATGGTTGGCAAAAACCCGGCCTTTATTCCCCGCAATCATCAAATTGAGGCGGCTATCGAAGAGGCGACTCGCCAGCAGGACTTCACTCGCTTTCACCGCCTGGTCGATGTGCTGGCCAAGCCCTTCACCTACAGTGAAGAAAACCAAGACCTTGCCATCGCGCCAACCGCCGATGAAGAGGTAAAGGCGACCTTTTGCGGCACCTAGGCAAGTCTTTTTTTCCGACCTTCGCTAGGCCCCATACTCCCTAGTGTTGTTATAGTCCGTAACAACACTAGAGTCTGAGTTAAGGGGACAACTACCCAGCAGGCCTACTGCAGCTGATAACTGAAGCCCCCGTCCTCGGTGGCGCCAATGTGCACGCTGTTAATTTCTTCGTTCAGCGCCATGCGGCTCAAACATTCACTGGCTAATTCGGGCAGTAGGGTGCGGGTGAGAATATTTTCGATATTGCGGGCACCGGTATCGGCGTCCTGGCAACGGGCGACAATATTAATTAAGACATCGTCGTCGTAGCTAAATTCGGCACCGTAATGATTGCGCACACGCTTTTCGATGCGGCGCATATTGATGGCGCTAATCTTCATCAGGTTTTCATCTTCCAGGGGATAGAAGGCCATGAGATTGGTGCGGCCGAGGAAGGCGGGTTTAAAGTGCTTCAACAACTCGGGACGAATGCTGTCGAGCAAGAGCTCGGGATCGGGCTTCTCCTCTTCTTGACTCATAATGGCGCGAATCGCATCCTCCCCGGCATTAGAGGTCATAATAATCACCGTGTTTTTAAAGTCGATATCGCGGCCCTCGCCGTCCTTAATGGTGCCCTTGTCGAATAAATTATAAAAAATATCCTGCACCCCGGGGTGGGCTTTTTCCATCTCATCCAACAAGATAATCGAATAGGGTTTGCGCCGCGCCGCCTCGGTGAGGATGCCGCCCTCGCCGTAGCCGACATAGCCGGGGGGTGAGCCCAACAGGGTCGAGACCTTATGCTCCTCCTTAAATTCCGACATGTTAATGGTGGTGATGTTCTGCTCGCCACCGTAGAGCAGGTCGGCCAGGGTCAGGGCGGTTTCGGTCTTGCCGACGCCGCTGGTGCCGACGAAGAGGAAGACGCCAATCGGTTTGCGCGGATCGGTGAGGCCGGCGCGCGCGGTGCGAATTACCTGGGCGGTGGCTTCGAGAATGTGGTCCTGGCCAATCACCCGTTCGCCCATGGTCTTGGCCAGTCCGACCACGGCATTGATCTCATCACCGAGCATTTTGCCGACCGGAATCCCGGTCCAGTTGGCGATGACCTCGGCGATGGCCTGTTCATCGACACTGGCTTGCATCAGCCCGGTCTCGCCCTGGATGTCAGCGAGTTCACGGTGGTGGCCCTGTAGCTGTTCTTTCAATGCGGCCAGTTGCTCGGCGGCCATTGGCTCTTGCTGCTGAAAGTCCTGGTCAATCTGTTGCAGAATATCGCGAATTTTAGCGATCAGTTGCTTCTCGGCTTGCCACTGTTGCTGTAGCAGGTCGAGGCGTTCCTCTTCTGCGCTTATCTCTCCTTGCAATTCTTCGAGACGCTGGTCGTGCACACCGTAGGCGGCATTCTCACGCTCTAACATGGCTTTGTTGCTGTTGAACTGTTGAATATTGCGCTGGGCATCTTCAACGGCGGCGGGGCAGGCGGTTTGGCCGAGGCTGACGCGGGCGCAGGCGGTATCCAATAAACTCACCGACTTGTCGGGCAATTGGCGGCCGGGAATATAGCGGCCGGAGAGGCGCACAGAGGCAATGATGGCCTCGTCCAGTATCGGCACACGGTGATGGGCCTGCAGTGAGCCGGCGATGCCGCGCATCATCGATATGGCTTTTTCCTCATCGGGCTCCTCGACACTGACCACTTGAAAGCGTCGCGTCAGGGCCGGGTCGCGTTCAAAATACTTTTTATACTCGGCCCAGGTGGTGGCGGCAACGGTGCGCAGCTCACCTCGGGCGAGGGCGGGCTTGAGTAAATTGGCGGCGTCGCCCTGGCCCTCTTTGCCACCGGCACCGATCAGGGTGTGGGCCTCGTCGATAAACAAAATGATCGGGGTGGGGCTGGCTTTGACCTCTTCGATCACCGATTTTAGGCGGTTTTCAAATTCCCCTTTGACGCTGGCACCGGCCTGTAGTAGACCGAGGTCGAGGGTGCGCAGGGTAACGTTTTTCAGGGGTTCGGGGACATCGCCATTGGCGATACGCAGGGCAAAGCCCTCAACCACGGCGGTCTTGCCGACACCGGCCTCACCGGTAAGAATCGGGTTGTTCTGGCGGCGGCGGGAGAGAATATCAATGCACTGGCGAATCTCCTCGTCGCGGCCGAGCACCGGGTCGATTTCACCCTGGCGTGCGCGCTCGGTGAGATCGATGGTGAATTTGTCCAGAGCGGGGGCGTTGCTGGCGGCGACCGAGCCAGGGTCGGCCGTCTGCCCAGTGCCGGTGAGCGCGGCGGCCGATTCGCCGGTGCTGCCGATAATGGCGCGGGCCGTTTCACGGATTGACTCGGGGGCCACGGAGCTGAGTTCGGGGCAGGAGTCGAGCAGCTGGCGGCGCAGTTGCTCATCGAGTAAGAGCGCGGCGAGCAGGTGGCCAGAACTCATTTGGCGGTGGCCGTAGTCGACAGAGGCCAGTAACCAGGCACTCTTGGCGGCATCGACGATGGCCGGCGACAGGGCGGGGGGGCGACTACTGCCACTCTTAAAGCGGGCAATGCTATTGGCCAGCTCTCGGGCCAGGTGGCTGGGGTTGACGTCGTGCTTTTCCAGTAGGCTGATGAAATCACTGTCACTGCTGTCGAGGAGTTTTAATAGCCAGTGCTCAATCTCGACATTGTATTGATTGTGGGCCAGGCAGAGCCCCGCCGCGCCCTCGAGTGCGTCGCGCAGCAGCGGGGTCATGGTGTCGATCAGTGCTTTGAGATTGATGCTTAACATGGTGTCAGTCCTGTTACAGAAAGAGGGGCGGCCTAGACGGCCATTGCGAGGCCGGCGTCGGCGGGAAGAGTGTGTTTGGAGACCAGTATTTCAATCGGTTTATTATTGTCAGCGGTGTCGGAATGACTGCCCAGCGGTGTATTCCAGCCCAGTAGCGGCTCGCTGCCAACCGTGTTGTCGAGGCGCGTGGGCCGGGCATCCTGCCATCGTAGCTGCACACAAATTTCGTAGTCGAGTTCGGTGCCGGCAAAAAAGTCGATAAAGCCCTGTAGCGCCAAGAGTTTTTTACTGCCGGGGGCGAGCTCCATAAAACTGGGGTAGTCCATAACGGCGAGGCGAATGCGAAATTTACTTTGTACCTGCCAGCAACTGGTGCCGAGCAGGGCATTGACCCCAAGACAGTTGTTTTGCCCGTCGGGGTAATCCTCACCCGGCAGGTGGCTGACGATATCCTCGGGTAGAGCCTGCCACTGCCCGCAAAATTGTTCGATTTCTGCGCGCAGACCAAAATGGTGTTCGAGCATGCCCTTGAGGGCGGCGGCAGAGCGAATCGGCCTGGCATACAGGCCGCTGTAGCCAAGAATGGTTTCCTTGTCGAAGGGCAACTGCGCCGCCAGCTGGGGGCTGCCCAGGCCCGATAAACAGGCCAGGGCATGGGTAAAGGCATCGTCCTCTTTACGCGGCTGGCGACGGCTATTTTCATATTGGTGGGGCAGGCGGTATTTACCGGCGGCGCGGTAGAACAGGGAGATGCTGCGGTGTTCAAAAATATTGATAAAGGTGGCGAGGGCCTCATCCTTATCGCGCAGGCGCTGCAGTAGCAGCTCCGAAAAATAGTGGGGCATGACGCCGTGACTACCGGCCAGGCCCATAAACTGTAGCGTCATATGCCATTGCTGTTGGCCCTTTTCGGGGTCTGAATCCACGACCTCAATGGCGCTGATATTGGCGGGACTGAAGGCCAGCGAGGGGCGGTTGGAAAAATGCACCAGCTCTTTGTGGGGCGGCGTTAGCCCGCCCACGGGCTCACTGGCAAAGCCAGCCTGCTGCGGCTCGTCACTGCAGACGGCGGCCTCAAGAATACGCAGCGCTTGTTGAAAGCTAAAACGCCAGGGCTCGGCGCAGAGCCGCTCGACTAGATTAGGGCTTTGTCGCCGGCGCGTGGTGGCCATCGCTTTAACTCCCCTTCTTTGCCGCTCAAGGTGGTAATTAAACGGGTGAATGAATTGAGTGAGCAGTAGAGGCCCATAAAGCGTTCGATCACCGAGGCAAAGAGCAGCGGGCTGGTGCCGATCATCATTACCGGGTCGAGCTCGATATGTATTTCGGTGCCGCGACACATGGCAATGCCACTGCCAGCTTGTATCGGTGCGGTAATGGCCTTGGTGTGCATGTCGCGCAGGGACTCGATCAATTTTCGGGTGCTGGGCGAATCGCTGAAGTCGTATAAACGCAGGATTTCTTTAAAGGCCTGACAGCCGCTTTCACCATCGCCCAGGGAGAGGTGATTGAGATTGAGATGGGAGATCAGTCGCCAATAGGCGCCGGACTTTAGCAGCGGGCGCAGGGTCGGTGTCGGGGCGACTAGGCAGACAATGCGGCTTACCGGGCTACTGCCATTGACCTCGGTGAGCCAGGGCTGGGAATTACCGGTGGGCAGCTTTTGTGGTTGATTGCGATTGAAGCAGGTGAGGCTCAACTGCAGGGTCTGATCTTTCGCGGTATAGGGGTTGAAGTCGAGATCGACTAGGGTGATGTCCATCTCGCTGGCCGTTTCATTGAGGTGCTCGCCCTCGGTGACGGCGCTGCGTTGGGCGTGCCAGTAGTTGCCACGAGTACCTTCATGGTGGCGGTGTTGGCGGCCATAAAAGGGTGTGTATTCATACACTTTAGCGTCACTGTCGAGACCATTGACGCTGTCGATGCTGTAAACCTCCATGCCCTCGGGGCTGCGCGCGTCCGGCACAATGCGGTACTGGTGTTGCAGATGGTCGAGCTGAATCGGGTCGCCAGTTTGCGGGAAGAGGTTGACTGCGGGACTGCAGCCGAGAGCAAAATTACTGGCACTGAGGTGGTGTTCGAGCTCCTCATCGCTCTCGGATAAATAAATGTAGAGGTGGAGCTCATTGCCAAAATCTGCAGTGATGGCGCCAGCCAGTTGCTGAAAATCGAGAAACAGAAACTTTTTTGGAAACACAAAAAATTCGGTCAACAGACGATAGCCGATAAAGGCGTTGCTGGGGTAGGGCAGCAAGCCCTCGTCTTCCTCAAAGCCAACGGGCTGAATGCAGCTGCTGTTAATGAAAATGGGCTGCTCATCGTGTTCACTGCGTGCCAGGGCAATTTTTAGGGTCTTATTTAACAGTAAGTCGTAGAGCGGGAAACTGTGCTGGTTTTGGCCGCGTAGAAAAAAGCGCAAGGCCTCGGGTGGGGCATCGCCAAAACGGAAATCTTTGCTAATGCCTTGCAGGGCGATGTGCAACACCCCGGCGGCACCTTTCATGGCGGCCGAGCCCGGCGCCACAAAGGGGCGTGTATTAAGTGCCGCCTGTGTAACTTGGCAGGGGTGAATGTCGACCGGGTAGCTGGTGGTGAAGTGACAGCTGTTACCGGCGACGGCAGAGGTCTGCAGCAGGGCGCCTCTGTCGACGTGGGCCAGGGCATCGAGGTCGGCCTCGGCTTGAAACTGCACCACGGTCATGGCGGGAATGGGACGCGTGTAGTGGGGGTAGAGGGTGTCGAGCATGGCGTCGCTGAGCTGGGGCAACTCGTCGTCGAGCTTCTGTTGGATGCGCGCATTGAGGTAGGCCGTGCCGGCGAGGAGGCGCCCGACCAAGGGGTCGTCAACGGTGTCCGCCGAGAGTTGCAGGCGACCGGCGGAACCGGGGTGTTGGCGCGCGAAATCGGCGGCGGACTCCTGTAAAAAGGCAAATTCTTTTTCGTAGTGGTCGAGTAATTTATCGCTCATGCTGTCTGAACTCAGCCTATTTCTGTGAGGTTAATATTGTGGTCGACGGGGTTTAAGGCCGAGTCAAAAATAATGGTTTCCGTTGCCGGATTGGCATGGAGCTTGGCCTCAATGCGAAAGCAAATGGTCGGGTCGTTGGCGTTAACACCTTGTTCGCTGCTGACTTTAACGCTGCGGATACGCGGTTCAAAGGTGAGTATGGCCGTTTCAACATCGCGACAAAAGAGCTGGCGGCTTTTGCTCTCACTGAGGTTGATGGTGGAAATGTCGGGCAAACCATAATCGATCAACGAGGCGTGCAAATGGGGGTGTTGGGGGTGCGCGGAAAGACGTCGATAGCGGGTGTTAAATAAATGCTCGAGATCGTGGCGCACGCTTTCGCGCAGTTGCTTGAGCACCTGATGGGATGAGCGCTGGCCACTGTGATTACCGGCATTGCTCAAGCGATCGAGGAGTGGGGCGAGGAGTTTTTTATCGTCGTCTATGGCACTCATGGGGCGCTGCTTTAGGTTGTGCCAAAGCTGGGTAAATGCAATTCGCTGGTGAGGCGCAATTCGGAAACCAGTTGGTCGACTATGTAGTGGGGTTTGAGATGAATAATGCTGGTGTAAATACCCGGCATGCCGGGTTTTTCACGCACCTCGATGCGCGCCGAGCGCAGGGGATAGCGGGATAGGGCGTCCCAGGCGAGATCATCGCGGCCGGTGGTGTATTGGTTCAGCCAATCCTGCAGCATTTGCTGACACTCTTTAGCGCTGGTAAACGAACCCACCTTGTCGCGAATCATTACCTTGATATAGTGCGCGAAGCGCGAGGCGCAGAGTACCTGTTGCAGCATCGCAGCCATGCGTGCATTGGCCGTCGCGGCTTTGCTGGTGTAGGTTTTTACCTGTTGCAGGGAGGGGCAGCTGAGAAAGGCGGCAAAGGGGGTGTCGTAGCAATCACACAGGGATAGAAAGCCGTGCTCGCTGAGTTGTCTTTCCCTATTGTCGGTAATCACCACCTGGGTGAGAATTTTTTGCGCTGTGGCCGAGCTGTCGGTGCCGTAGTCGAGACTGGGAAATTCGGTGACCAGGCCGCCGCCGAGGTGGTCGCGAGGGGCGCCGCGAATATGGGAAAACCAGCCGACATCGCCAAACTCGCGAATTAACACCACGCCCAGGGCGTAGCAGGCATTGCCCCAGAGGTGGCGGCTACTGTCCTTGTAGTTGACCTCTTCATTGAACAACAGGCTGCCGGGCTGCAGGAGTTTGTGGGTGTAGGGCTCGCGCATCAGCACCTGGGGCAGG
Organism: Gammaproteobacteria bacterium 53_120_T64; assembly: GCA_002162815.1. Classification (GTDB taxonomy): domain Bacteria; phylum Pseudomonadota; class Gammaproteobacteria; order Pseudomonadales; family Porticoccaceae; genus Reddybacter. The sequence goes on from MAAT01000072.1 coordinate 8,024, forward strand.
GCAATGCCGATAAAACGCGCATCCTCCATGGCGCGCAGGCCACGCCAGCCGTGGTATTCACTTTGGCTAAAAATATTGTCGATGTTAATCGGTTGCGCCAGCTTGTCGAAATTATCGAGACCAAACAGTGCCGCCGAACCACCACAGATGAAGGGCGCAAAGGCCGCTGCGGCAATTTGTGCGATGCCCCGCAGGGTATTGATGTCGTCCGTGGGGTGTTGCTGTGAGGGGCGATGGCTGACTTGGTAGTCACCCAGTAGCACACCGTAGGGCTGGCCGCCGGCGATGCCAAATTCTTGGTTGTAGATCAGATTGAACAGTGCGCTCTGGTCAAAGTCGGCGGCCCGGTCGATATCCTTAGCCACCTCGCGCCAGCTGACATCGAGGCAGCGAATTTTAATATTGCCATACTGCTTGGCGGCGTCGACCAATTTCTCCAGACCGCGCCACCGCGCCTCGAGGCGCTGGAATTTTTCCTGGTGCAAAATCTGGTTGAGTTGTTCGTTGATACGCTGGTCGAGCAGGGCGATGTAGCGTGCCAAGTAGAGTTTTATGGGCACGGACTGGTGTCTGTCGGGCTCGCTGGCGAGTACCTTTAACCACAGAGCCAGAGCTTGGCCGGGATCGGGCTGCGCGATAAAAGCCCCAAGCATGTCACTACTCAGCGTAATGTCGTCTTGCCTACGCGGCTCTGCGTCTGCATTGCAAGGACCTTCGAGTAAGCTATCGAGATCGGCAGGGGCTTCTGACACGATGGCGCGGATTTCCGTAGTGGATGAGTAGAGGCGGGCTCGCGATAGCGCCGAATAAGATCGTAACAGACCCCTACTGGTTGGCGTGAATGCCGGTCAGTAGGGGTTTCGACTCGCGGTGTTAACTGGCGCCGGGAATTGTGGCAACCATACGCAGTGAGGTGGTGAGCTCTTCCATCTGCAGCCAGGGCTTGAGATAGGCGACAGCACTGTAGGAGCCGGGTGCACCAGGGGTTTCTTTAACACTGATTTGCGCGGCGGCGAGAGGGAATTTAGCCTTCATTTCGGCGCTGGCACTTTCATTGCTGTTGGTATAACCCTCAATCCAGCGGTTTAACCAGATTTCGGCATCCTTGGCTTCCATAAAGGAACCGACCTTGTCGCGACCCATGACTTTCAGGTAGTGGGCAATGCGTGCAGTGGCCATGATATAGGGTAGACGCGATGAAATGGCGGCGTTAGCTGTGGCGTCGGGGTCGTCATAGACCTTGGGTTTTTGCGTGGTTTGGGCACCGAAGAAGACCGAGTAGTCGGTATTTTTATAGTGGCACAGGGGGAGGAAACCAAGGCCCGATAATTCACTCTCGCGACGGTCGGTGATGCCGATTTCGGTGGGACATTTTTGGTCGGTGTCGCCGTCATCGGATTTAAACACGTGGCTGGGTAGACCCTCGACCTTACCGCCGCCCTCGGCACCGCGAATGGCTGTGCACCAGCCGTTTTCGGCAAAGGCCTTGGTCAGGGTGGTGCCCATCACGTAGGCGGCATTCATCCAGCAGTAGTCATCGTGATCGGTGGCGACGGACATGCCAGAGCTGTCCTGATTGAACTCCTCGTAGCCAAACTCCTCGACGGCCTTGGTGTTTTCACCGTAGGGCAGGCGCGATAGCACGCGCGGCATTACCAGCGAGACAAAGCGGGAATCTTCGCTGTCGCGGAAGCTGCGGTATTTAATGTATTCCTGAGAGCTGAAAATATTGGCCAGGTCGCGGGGCTTGGAGAGCTCTTCGTAACTATCGAAACCAAACATCTGTGGGCCGGCGGCAGAGATAAAGGGCGCAAAGCCGGCAGCGGCGACGTTCGACATTTTGCTCAGCAGGTCGATGTCTTCGGGGTGATTGCTGAACTCATAGTCACCAATCAGCGCGGCGTAGGGTTCACCACCGGCGATACCAAATTCTTCCTCGTAGATTTTTTTGAAGGTTTGACTCTGGTCGAATTCGACCGCTTTGTCGAGATCCTTAAAGAGCTCGCGCTTGGTCATATTCATCATGCGAATTTTCAGTGTGGTGCTAGTTTCACTGTTCATTATCAGATGATTCAGTCCACGCCAGGAGCCCTCGAGCTTCTGGAATTTATCGTGGTGCATGATGGCGGCCAACTGCTTGGAGATGGCTGCGTCGATGGCATCGACGGCGGAGGTAATGGTATGGGTGAGGTTGCGATCCCAGGTCACCGTGCCCTGCATGACCTGGGCGGTGAGGTTGCCGATCAGGTCGCTGGCATCTTCGCGCTTGGTTTGCTTAGTGGCGCCAATAGCCTGCTCGAGTAGGCTGAGGGACTGTTCTTCCGCTTCGCCACTGGCACTGCCGACACTGCTATCGAGTTCGCTGCTCATGTCTTATCTCCGTCTTTGCGGTCGCCGATTTCCGCAGAAATAGAGGCGATTTTGTCGGTGTTTTGCAGGACTTCTTCAAGCAGGGCTTCGAGCTCATCGGAGCGGTCGGCCTTGCTGAGTAAATCTTTTAATTTATTGCGCGCCTCCATCAATTGCTTGAGGGGTTCGACCTGATTAACCACCTTTGCGGGGTCAAAGTCGCCGAGGGAATTAAACTCGAGATTGACGGAGAGCTCGCTGTCGTCGGCGTTCAAGGTGTTTTCAACCTTCATGTTCAAGGTCGGGTTGACCTTGCCCATCGCTTCATTGAAATTATCGCGGTCGATATTGACAAACTTACGCTCTTTTAAGGGCTTTTTATTGTCGCTGTTGTCACCGGAATAATCGCCCATAACACCCATTACGAAGGGCAGTTCTTTCTTCTCTTCGGCACCGTTGGTCTCAACGTCGTAGGTAATATGTACGCGTGGCTTGCGCACCCTTTTTAGTTTGTCGTGGATACTGTCAGCCATGTCTTTCTCCTTTACGTATTAATTGAGGTTCAGGGTGAACCTGGATACTGATACTCAAAGGGCCTACGCCCTTGTCAGCGCCTTTATTTACCAGGCTAAATCATCGTTGTCTTCACTGCTTGGTGTGTCATTCCATGAATCTCTTGCATCGTTTTTTTCCTCCGCCCAGGTATTGCTGGTTGCTGGGGCGGGGCTGGCAATGGGCGGTGGCGCCACATAGCTGGCCGTTTCACTACCATCGAGTTTAATGCCGGTCAGCTGGGTCAAGATCGCGCGGGCGTTGTCATCGGGCACCAGCTCCATCATTAATTCGGCGGCACTCATGCGCCCCCAGCCAACGATGCGTTCGATGGCCGGTGATAGCGGGGTGTGGGGTTCGTGGAGGCGAAAATAGTTAGCGACATCTTGCAGGCGGTTGAGGGCATCTTCGCGGTGCTGAATGGCGCCGCTGCTAGCGTTTGCCATTTGGGCTGCCGGTGCACCGGCGTTACTTGGCGGGGCACTATTGGCTGTGTCGTGGGTGGCTGACGCTTCAGTCGCGGCGCTGGCTTCTACCTGCGCCGCCGCTTCACTGGCCTGGAGCTGGGCCAGTTTGTCTTTACTGAGGAAGCGCACGGTGCGTAGCAGTTCCTCGAGGAGCTCGCGAATCGAGGTGCTGGGTGGCGCCTCATGGGCACAGTAGTTGGCCATCAGCTCATTGAGACCCTGAAACGCCTCGCAGCAAGATTCCAGGTCGCCAATCAGCGCGATGTAAAAAGCGCTATCGCCGCTGGCGACGGTTTTTTCAATACTGTCGAGATTAAAGCCCATGCTCTGCAGGCGGCTCTGTCGCTCATCGTCGTCGGCGATTTTGCGGGCATCCCTGGCTTGCTGGTATTGCCAGTAGCTGAAAGTGCCATCACTGCCGAGAGTGGTAATGGCGCAATTGCGAATCGGTGCCAGCAGCGTGCCCTCACCACCATCGCCGTTGAGGGCGGTGAGCGGTGCAATCTTGGTTTCAAGGCCGTCTTCATCGGGCTCGGGGTAGAGATTATCCCAGTATTTCTCGACGATTTCGCGGGTCAGTGTGAGGCCGTCGCGCAAGCCGGCCAAGCCATAAAAGCGGATCAGGGCCTCGATATACCAACTCAGTACCTCGAGGTCTTTACTGGTTTCGCTGAGGATTTGCGGCGCGGTGTCGAGTACCGGTTGCCACAGGGCGAGGGTATCGACACTGGCATCATCGTCAAATAAATTGGCGCGCTCGGCGGCGCGGGCACCATTTCTGGCGTCTTTAATGCGGTAGTAAGCCGAGTTGGGCGAGCGATCGAGACGAATATCACTGCCCTGAGGGCAGTCGTCGGAGATGGGTTGGCTCAGTGCCTCGATATCGATGACGGCGGGCGATGTCATTATAGTTTTAGAGCTCCCTGGCGATTAAATTCCGTAATTGTGAAAGCGTAGCCGCCATGATTGTAAAGCACATTAGGTTGCTTTTGAAACGGCATTTTTGGCGGCCGATATTAGCGCTAATAAAGCCTGCTCAAGAGCCCCAGTCATTGCTGGCGTTGGCTTGCCCCCAACCCCATTGCTGCCATTGATTGTCGAGCATTGCGGTGTACTGTTCGTCGCTGGGCATGCCCTGGGCGAGCAGTAAATTTTGCATGGCCGGCTGGGTGTAAATGCTAAACCAGAGGCTATGGCTGGCGTAGTGTTGGCCGAGTTGCGCGTCGAGCTGGGCCGCTAAGGCACTGCTAAAACCACTGGCGGAGAGGGCGATATTACGGTTGTCACCGGGGTTTTGAGTATTGCCTAGCGGTGGCGCAATTTGTTGCAGTTGCGCGTCGAGCTGATCGGCATCGTGGCCACTTTGCAGGGCGTCGAGCACCACCGTTTCGAGGCCTTGAAACCAAACCTCGTTGTGTTGGCAAAACAGCGCCAGGCCGGTCGCCGCCGGTAGGGGCATGGCGATGGTCAGAGGAAAGTAGCGCCCCACGCTATCGACGCTGGGGCTGACGACGCCACACCAGCCCTGGGGGTCGATGGCACCGGGGGACAGCATAAAACGCCAGATTGGGCTGGTGAGATACAGGTCGAGCCAGCTATCGCCGAGTCGCTCGCGACTGCAGCTAATACAGCGTTGTAGCCAGCCGTCCCAGTTGCCGATAAAGGCCATGGGCAACTGGCGGTCGATAAAATCGCTGTGGGCGGGCGCTTTGCCATACAGGCCGATCTTGGGTGCTGAGGGCGTGTTCATTTTATAGGCGCTGTGGGCAGCGATAGCCGTGCAGTAACTGGCTGTTGAAGGGTTTGGCAGAACTGCTTGCCGACAGTAGGTACTGAGCCTTGCGGCTACCCACCGAGAAGGTCGCCTTGGTACTGTTGGCACGACCGCCGGGGCGCAGTTGCGCGGCGTCGAGTAGGTGTAGCCAGGCCCAGTCGCCATCGTAGGAGGCGCGGTGGACATCGCCATTGAGGTCTTCAAATAAGAGGCGGGCGCGGTCGTGTTCACCGCCGATCCAGTTTAAGGTTTTACTCAACTGGGGGCCGTGGGAGTAGCTGAGTCGGCCGTTGCCGAGTTCCAGTGTGAAGCGCTTGATACCGCCGTCGAGCTTGCTCGGCTGCAGGCGGAAATTAAAGGCCAGTTGCTCAGACTTGGCATAGTAGGCCTTGCGCACTTGATGGGCGCGGCGCAGTTGCTCCAGCGCCTGATTTGAAATTTGTAGCCTGCGCCCGTCGACACTGCGCAATTGCCACTTGCGGGTATCGATAAAGCTCGCCAGATAACTTTTGAAGAAGTTGTGTTCAATGCCATCGGGGCCGAAGAATTCACTGAAATCGGCCAGCGAGGCCTCTTCACTGGCATCGCCCGCCAATGGGTAGCGATTGGCGAGGCTGTTCTGATAGGGCTTGTAGACCTGCTGCTGCCACTCTCTGTTGAGATAGCCACTGCTGGCAGAGAGCAGTACGCGCCAACTGTTATCTGCAATTTGCTCGAGCCAGTGCTGCATCGGTTGTGGGGAGCGCCCGGCGCGGCTGCGCAGTTTTTGCAGGGGGTTGGTGGCGCCAACAAAGCGTGCGCGCACCACCTGATAGGCGGCCTGCCCCGGATTGCCGTCACTGGCAATGCCATCCATAAACTCTTTGACTTCGGTGATCGCCTCAATGGCCTGTTGGCTGGGTGCTGGGCGATCGCCGCTGGCCTGTGTGAGGCGCTGTAGCTCGCGAAACTGTTTGTCGACCAGGGTCGGTTTGAGGCTGTCGGGCAAGGCGCCCGCCAGTTTCGCAAAGGTGCCGGTTTGAGTGGGTAGCGCGGGGCGCAGGCGGGTGTTTTCAGCGACTAATTCGAGGGTGGTTAACAGCGGTGAATAGCTCGGGTCACTGAGCTGGCCGAGTGTCTCAACGGCGCTGTTGAGATTGCGAAACGGCGCGATATTGAGTTGCTTGAGAAATGTTTGCCAGTGTCGCGTGTAGTCGCTGAGGTAGGCGCGCTCGATCTGCTGGCTCAGCTCTTCACGCTCGCTGGCACTGTATTGCAAGAGTTGTTTGTCACCGTAGATCCAGCTGCTCTGGTGCAGTTGCTCGATCAGCTCGGAGTCGGCGCTGTAATCGGCGTTGTTAAACCCGGCCTTGGTATACAGCGCTGAGCTTTGGAACAGCGCACTGTCGGGTTTGATGCCAAACACGGTTTCACTGTCACCACCGATCTCACTGTAGAGGTCAACGCGCAGATCATGGTTGTTTTGCAATTGCTGGTAGAGTCGCTGCGACATGGCTACACGACTCAACTTGAGGCGCGTACGTTCAATTAAGCGCGGGTCACTGCTGGCCGCTGGCAGGGGTGCGCTGAGCAGGGTGTCGAGATGGCTCTGCAATTGCTGGCGCTGCTCGGCACTCTCGGGGAATTGCCGGTGCCAATATTGCTGCCCCCAGGTTTTGATTAATTGTGCGTCGCGCCGCGACTCGTCGTCGAGCATCAGGTAGACCGCCAGGGTTTGCGCCAGACGCGGATCTTTAGCCTTGAGGCTGGCGAGTTCGCGCTCCAGAGCGTGGCTCAGTTGGGGCAGGAAGTAGACCCCGAGTTTGTCCTGGTAGAGGGCTTTGGCAGCCGTGTCGACGCGGCCATCGTAGAGCCCTAGGCCACTGAGCCAGGGGTGCTGGTTTTGCGCATAAATGCTGCTGGCGCGGTGCAGAGGCTTGAGGATTTGCAGACTGGTTTGCAGGTTGGCCCGGCCCGATGGTTGCCGGTTGGCGGCTTGCTGGTAGCTGTCAATTTCAACGGCGACGGCTTTCATAAAGCCGCGATTGCCGGTAATACTACTGGTCCAGGCGACGATTAAGCCAATGCTGAGAAGGGCGAGGGCGCCGTAAGAGGCGCGACGGCCCCACAGTAGCAGCGTTTCAAAGCGGTGGTTGCTGCCGACCAGCTCGGCCTCGGGAAAGATCACGTCATTGAGCAGGCGTTTCAGGAAAAAGCTTTTACCACTGCCCACCTGGGGTGCCGTGACACTGCGCGGCAGGCCAAAATTGGCACTTACGGCGCTCATCATCCGGTCGATGGGTGAACCCTCCTGCGTGGCGGAGGTGAAGTAGGCGCCGCGTAACGTCGGCGCGTCGTGGTAGGCATTGGCGGCAAAGGTGGTGGCAATAAACTCCTGTAAATTGCCAGCCAGGGTTTCCATGCGCTCGGGGAAACCGTGGATCAGACTGCGCGCGTCGAGATTGCGCTCATAGTCGATGCGCCCGAGTAGCCTCTGGTTGAGGCGTTCCATCAGGCCCCTGTACTCCAGAGCAAAGCGTTCGGCGGGCTCGACTTGTTCGCCGGAGGTAAAGGTCATGCCCCAGACTTGCTCGCGCTCGGCCTGGGAGAAGTTCGCGAAAAACTCATTGAAGCCGGCGACCAAGTCACACTTGGTAAACATCAGGTAAATGGGCGGGTTAACACCCAGTTGTGCCTGTAATTCGTCGATACGACTGCGGATGGTGATGGCGTGGTGTTGGCGTTGATCGGCCGTTTGCGCCATTAATTCCTGCAGACTAATGGCCACAATGGCGCCATTAATGGGTCTGCGCGGGCGATATTTTTTTAATAATTTTAAAAATCCCGCCCAGGCATTTTTGTCGACCATCTGGTGGCTGTCCTGGGTGGTGTAGCGCCCGGCTGTATCGATCAGCACGGCGTCGTTGGTAAACCACCAGTCGCAGTGGCGGGTGCCACCGACGCCACTGAGGGCGCCGCCGCCGTGACTTTGCGCGAGGGGGAAATTCAAACCGGAGTTAATCAGGGCGGTGGTTTTACCGGCGCCGGGGGGGCCGATAATAATGTACCAGGGAAGTTGATAGAGGGTTTTACTACCGCTGTCGGTTTTAAAGCGGGATTTTTTTAATACCGCTAGGGCTTCTTTAAAGCGCCCTTTGATTAAGTCTAACTCCTCGACACTGCGCTCTTCGGTGGGGTCGACGGTGTTACTGGCTTCCTCTTCTTCAAGCCCGTCCATCAACTGGGCGTTTTGGCGTTGCTCCAGCCCCCAGCGCACGAGAGAGAGGGTCAGCCAAGTAAAGAAAATCAGCGCGATAATGATCCAGCGGGTGCTGTGCGCGAGGCTGGTATTGGCGTCACCGAATTTAATATAAGAGGCGCCAAACCAGACCAGTGCGCTGAGCGCAATGACACCGATGATGCCAATAACCCAACGGTTGTTGAGCTTGTTGAACACCTTTGCCATGCCTTACCTCGAATAATCGTGTTTTAAAGGCAGCCTTGTGGCTGCGGTGTATTATCTGTCGTGCGCGCGTTAGGGCTGGTCGCGCGGTGTTGTTATTACCGTTTCAGACATCAGGCTTTGCAAATGCTGCGCCGTGGGTTCGGTGGCCTGGTAGAGCCACAGGCGAAAGCCAGAGAAGGTCAGGGTTAGCAGTAGCAGCACACAGCTGGCGATCACCCAGAGCGGAATATATTGCAACAGCGAACGTTTTTGTAGGGCCTGGCTGGCCCAGTGAGCGGACAGGTCGGGCGCAAATTCGCCGCGATAATTGTTAATGCTCTGGTACAGCGTTGTGCGAATGTGCTCGATATTTTCCCGGCCCCTGGGGTCGAGCTTGTACTTGCCCTCAAAGCCGAGACTGAGTACCACGTAAAATAGTTCCAGCACGTCGAGGTGCTGGGCCGGGGCCTCTAGCATGCGTTGCAGCACCACAAAGCATTTTTCGCCCCCCGAGGTTTCATTGTGAAACTGGCTTAACAGCGAGTGGGCACTCCAGGGACTACTTGCCCCCCAGGGCGTGTTGAGGACAATTTCATCGAGCATGGTGCAGAGCAAGTAGCGCGCAGAAATGATCTGTTCCGCGGGGGCCTGGCGGCTTTTGGCACGGTTTTCGAAGGCTTTAATCGCGTCGATTAATTGCCGCTGTAGACCCTGCACATTGTCGTGTTCCAGCAGCGATCTAAGGCGGTGACCGACGGTGAGAATGACGGAGGCGGCGCTGACTAAAGGGTTGAGCCCATTCGCGGCAAGGCTATGTTCCTCGAAGGGCAGCGCAGTGGCGCCGGGGGCCATGCCGCCTACGGCCGGACTCGGTGCTGGCGCGGGGCGGGCACCGGGCTGGAGCATAATGGTGGCGTCGATATTCTCCGATCTTTTGCCCGGTTGAATCAAGATGGTTTTATCGATGTCATTCATGGCGTCAATTCCTGATGGCCCAGAGCTCGAGTACGAGACCGGGGTATTCGCCACCGAGGTGGACGGCAAAGCCGCCGGAGGACTTCATGGCCTCCCAAACAGCACCGCTTTTTTCCACTTCAAAATAGGCGAAGCCGGCGTGATAGGGGATTTGGCGGGGTGCAACCGGGAGTGCCCGCAGGGGCAGACCGGGTAGTGAAACACTGATTAACTCGCGAATTTTTTCGACGCCGGCAACCTTGGCCTGGCTGGGCAGACGGTTGCGCAGTAGGTCGCCCTGCATGTCGGCCTTGGCGGCAAGAATAAAGGTGGCGCTGTCGAGCATGCTGCGGTCGTTAATGGCGGCGACATAAATACCGTATTTGCGTTCGACCAGATCCATGGAGGTGGCTGTTTGCTCGAGCACGGTGCTTAGGCACTGGCGCAATACGGCGATCACTCCCGAGTAGCAGCCCGCGAGGTCGTCGTGTTGGTAGGCGGGTAGGACGGGGGCGCGCTTGTCGGCGGCGGTGAAGGTCGATAACTCGCCGGCAATTTGTACGAGCTCGGTGTAGAGCGTGTTGGGGTGAAGCTTTTGTTGCAGACTGAGATGGCACAACAGGGGCTCGATGCGGTTAATCACCTGCAGCAGCATGTAGTCGGCGATCTCGGCGGAGCCGGCGCGGCCACTATCGCTGAGCCGGCCACCGAGGGCGTCGCCGCGCAGTTTTAGCAGCGAGTTGAGCTCTTCAAAATAGGCCTTGATGGGCGCGCCAATGTGGCAGTCGAGAAGGGGCGGAATGTAGTGCTGGTCGAGTACGGTCGCCTTGGTGGCGGTGTTCTCGGTGATGCGCGCAACGCCGAGGATGGCGTAACCGCTGAGGTCCTTCGAGCCCAACTTTAAGCAGGGTCGGAGTTTGCCAATTTGGATCTGTACCTCTTCACCCGAGGCGCTACTGGTATCCCTAGCCTGGTAATTGTAGGCCTGGAAACGCGCCTGGGGCTGGTCGTCCTCGTCGCGCAGGGTTTCCATAATACCGCTGCGGCGCAGGGGCAGGCACAGGTAGACGGTCTCGTTGCTGATGTTTTCGGGAATATCGAGCACCGGCGGCAGTTCTTCGCCGTCGGGAATACTAAAGGGGGTGCCGTCGGGGAAAATACCGCGCGCCGAGGTGATCGAAAGCTTGCCCAGGTGCAGTGGCTCGCGGTCGATATGGAGTTCGCTGAAACCGTGGAAATAGGCGGCCAGTGGTGCGCTGCGAGCCTCTATGTAGCGCTCGACGTAGCGGTTGTGCTGTTGAAAATGCTGGGGCCGGAGGAACATGCCTTCCGACCACACGACCTTATTACTATCGGACATGAAAAGAGCTTCGCTATTGGCTACTGGATTATTGCTCGGCGGATATGATGCGTAAACGCTCAGCCTTAATGGTAAATTTCGACTTTTTATTAGTTTTAATGGGCAGCGTCAGCAGAGCTTCGGCGCGGTCGTATTGTTGGTATTCAGCCATCAGGCCAATGAAGCGGGTTTCCGGGCTGAGCAGCAGGGTTTCGGTGCGGGTTTCCTCGGGGGAAAACTCTTTAAGCTGAAAGCTGTCGAGCAGGTCGGAGCCGAGGCGCTCGGCGGGGTTTTCGTAGAGGCTGAGAAAGTCTTCGCGTTTAAATTGGCGCTCGTCACTGAGGGCGAAGACCTTGATAATAACGGGGCTGGGGCGCCCGTCGCGGTCGGGGTTGAGATCTTTGGCACTGATAATGGTCAGTTCAACAGCGGTTTCGCTGCTGAACATGCCACCGGCTCCACCGCCGCCGCAGCCCAACAGACTGAGGTTTAGCAGTGCGATAAAAGATAGTTTGGCGAGCAATTGGCGTCTCATAGAAGTGGAAATCCTTTCTGGTTTGATCTGGGAGCTGCGATCCCAGTGATCCGTTTTTTTTTAACGTTATTCGAAGCGACGACTGGCTTTTAAGTCGAGAAGTTTTGCTTCGTAGGCTTGAGCAAAGGCTTCACCAAAGAGCTGGTTATAGCTTGTTTCCGGGTCGTTTTGCAACTCTTGGTAGAGCGCGCCATAGTTTTCCCACTGCCTTGGTTTGAGGCTTGCCAACAGGCCTTTACCCGAGGTGTTGAACGTGGCTTCTAATTTAGTGGGGTGGAAGTTGCCAAGCATCTCATTAAACGCGGCCTTCATGGCGAAGAGCATGGCAATTTGGTGGTCGGCAATATCTTCGAAACTTTCTTTTACGGCCTGCTCGGCGGGCAAAAAAGAATCGCTGGTGCTGGCAAATAAGGCTTGCAGGGCGTCGGCGCTGCTGGCGGAAAATTTCAGCGGGTTGTTTTCGGTGGTTTGAATCATGGTGCGCGAGGTGCGTAGTTCATTTTTGATACTGGCACGTGATTGCAGCAAGCTGAGTAGGTGCTTAGTGGTCTGCTGGATAATAGCGGCACTGGTCGGTGCCAGGTTGGCCTGCTGTTGGGCCGATAGGTTGCGCAGGCCCAGAAGTTCGGCCAATGCTGTAGATTCTGGTGTGACGGCCGTTATCTCTGCGGGCCTTTCTGCTGGCGCAGGCGTCAACGCTTGCGGGGCTGGGCTGGCTGGCTCGGGTACGGCAATGTTGACGGCCGGCATGGCCTGCTGGTGAGCAGGGACATTATCGAGTTCGCTCTGCCACCACTGATTGTCGTTGTCGCTACTCGTTGCGGTATCGGACCAGCTGGCAGTATCGGCTTCGAGAGCTGCTAGAGGGTCGGGGTTGATCTCCTCGCCAGAACTAAACTGACCATCATTATGCAAGGCCTTGCCGCTCGATAGGCCATCGGTGTGGCTACTCGCCCAGGGCTGGGGGGCTGCCGTGCCGGTGGTGGGCGAGAGCCACTGATCAAAATCATCTGGCTGGTCAATCGCTTGCGGCGTGTCTGGCAGGGTTTGGGCGATGGCTGCTGGTGGCATCGGGGGCGCCAGCGCTATCGCTATCGGTGCGTCAAGAGTGGGGGCGGGAATGTTCGCTGGGGCGTCAACGTTGTCGAGGAAGCTGGCGTGCTCAAGGCCATCGGGAAGAGTTGAGGGCTGACTGAAGCCAATGCTGAATTGATAATCGCCGATTTTAACAAGGTCGCCACTGCTCAGGGCCTGGCTATTGTTCTTGCCGATGGCCTCGGGCAGTTCATTGTAAAAAGTGCCGTTGGTGCTCTGGTCAATCAGTAGCCATGTGCTGTCTTTTTGCTTGACGAGCGCGTGGCGCGAAGAAATGACCCGTTGCTCGTCGGCCAAAATCAGGGCGTTACTGGCACTGCGGCCGATGCCGTCACCATCGCCGAGGCTGATAACCTGGTCGAGCAGGGGGCTGGCGTGGGGAGCAGTGATGACTGTGAGTAGTATTTTCATGTCGCTAAGCACTGATGAATTTATGCATTCTACTTTAAAGTGGTTTGTCGGCGATAGCGTTGCTTGTTTCTTTTAAAAGCTGTTTTTTAACGGGCCTGCTAAAGCTGCGGCGCGCTGCTCACCGGTGAGTAAAGTCGCTATAAAACTGGGGGTGATTTGAGTTTTGGCCTCGTCTGAGGTCGGTGTGTTGTGGTAGTTTACGCCCCGCAGGGCTGTTTAAATATTGGCTTGTCCTTGCATCGGGTGCTGGTATGCAAGTTCTTTGCAAGTTTCCATGGAGTAGGGTATGCCCAAATTTGCTGTCGATAGCCATTGTGGCAAGGTAAGAAAGCTTAACGAGGATAGTTTTGAAGCGGCACCAGACATCGGTTTATGGCTGGTGGCCGACGGTGTCGGTGGTCACGATAGCGGCGAGGTTGCCAGTGAGTTGACCCGCAGTACCATCGCGGCGAGCTACCGCGGTCGAGGTGATTTAGTGGCTGCGGTTGAAGAGGCCCACGCGGTAGTTTGCAAGGCTATTGCCAGTGAGCAGGGCGGTGCCAATATGGCCTCCACCGTGGTTGCCCTCGCGTTGCAGGGTAGCGATTTTCAAATTGCCTGGGTGGGGGATAGCCGCGCCTATTTATGGAATGGCGCACTGCGCTTATTGACTCGCGATCACTCCGTCGTCGAGGAGATGGTCAGTCGTGGTGAAATAAGCCGCGAAGAGGGTACGAGCCACCCCAATCGTCACATTATTACTCGGTGCATTGGCATGGCCTCGAAGGCAGCGCTAGAGGTGTCGAGTTTGGCGGGCTCGCTCGGTGCTGGCGAAAGTTTACTTTTATGCAGTGACGGTCTCAATGATGCGGTGAGTGCGGAGTCAATCTCCGGGATTATGGCCTCGGAGATGGGGGCCGATAGACGGGTCGCGGAATTGATTGCGGCGGCACTAGAGGGTGGCGGTCGCGATAATATAACGGTGGCGGTGATTGATGGCGGCGCGAGTGGCGCGGTGCGGCGCCAGGGGGTGTTGCCAACGAGGTCGAGTCGGGGTTCCCTCTGGCAGCGTTTACGCAAGTTCTTTAAATAAACCTAAGTTAGCCCTTTCAATTAGAGCCCTTCGGTTAAATAGCAGCAAGTTTGAAACCTGCCCGTGGTTTGCTCACTCCATTCAATTGCGCCGATCGCGACGAGGTTTGGCCTTGACTTGGTGACTGGGGATAGTCCTTGGGTTACCCTATAGCCCGGTTAAAATACGTGCTAAAGCATGCTAAGGCAGCTTTGATTTTTGGGTAAGTACGCAGATCTGTGGTGCGGACACCTCGGGTTTTAGAACCCGGGTTAGATAATATGGGCTTGAGCCCAAGATTTTTTTAAGGGTGCCCGAGCGGCCAATTTTTAAATATTCTTTTCAGTTTTGCTGCGCTGTGGCGTTGAACAGGTGGAGGTTTTCCTATGGTTGTGGCTGGAAATAATGTCGGTCGATATGAGATTCGGGAGCTGCTAGGCACCGGAGCTATGGCCGAGGTGTACAAGGCGTATGACCCGCAGATTGGCCGCATCGGTGCCATAAAAATCCTCAAGGACAGCTTGATCGATGAGACGGAATATCTGAATCGCTTCCTAAAAGAGGCGAGCGCAGCCGGAACCTTAAATCATCCGAATATTGTCACCGTTTATGATGTCGGCAAAATCAACGAACTGCCCTATATTCTGATGGAGCTAGTGGGCGGGGAAACCCTGGCCGACGTGCTGGATAAAAGCGAGAAGCTGTCCTATAGCGCGATCATTGAAATTGCTATGCAAATTGCCAGTGCTCTCGACTGCGCTCACATTGCCGGCATTGTGCATCGCGATATCAAGCCGGAGAATATTCTCTATGACGCCGAAAAAAATAATATAAAAATTGCGGATTTCGGTATCGCCAAACAAGAAAATTCCGACATCGCCGAGCGTACCCAGGTGGGTACGATTATGGGTACGCCGCGCTATATGTCGCCGGAACAGGCCAAGGGCGAGGTGCTCGATGGCCGTTCAGATTTATTTTCTCTGGGTGTCATCCTCTATGAGCTGTTGACCGGACGCAAAGCCTTCGATGGGCAATCGATGGCAACTTTGACCCTACAGATTTTGCAGGAGGATCCACCGCCGCTCCGCGAGTGCGCGCCGGGGGTGCCCAAGGGCCTGCAAAGTATTATTAATGGCTTGCTGAATAAAAAAGTGGCGAAGCGTTTTCAAAATGGCCGCGAGCTCTATGACGCCCTGTCGAAGGAGCATCGCACGCTACAGGATCAACAGGACGAGCAGAGTTATCTGCCGATGCAGGTGCGCTGGACGGGCATCATGGGCGCGGTGGTGGGTTTGGTGATGATCATCAGTGTCGCCCTGGTGTTTAATGTGCAACGCAAGTTACTCACCGACCAGGCGATCAGTGCCGGTGTTTCGCTGGCGACCTTTATCGCCTCAGAGAGCGCCATTCACCTGCTCGGGGAAGACTGGATAGGACTTGAGACGCTGACGGACGAGGCCTATAAAAGGAAGTCTTTTGCGGCACTGACGATTGTTGACCTCGGCTCCGTAGTGCGCAGTAGCACCGATAAATCTCTGGTGGGCAAGCCCTGGGCGGCCCTCGATAGCACAGCGCTGCTGATCACGCGCCAAGATGTTGGCATTTATGAAGCGGGGGAGGGCAATAGCAGTGTCTATACCTTTGATTCGCCGATCCACTTTAATGAAACGCGCATCGGTAGTCTTAAATTGTCGGTGTCTCAGGCGCAGTTGGCAGGCGTGATGTCCGTGACACGGCGGGTATTGCTGGTGTTAGGTATTTCGGTGACCCTGGTGGTGTTATTGGCGGCCTACTTCCTCAACCGCTTGGTGGCGCGCAACCTCTTACTGGTGACGCGCACGATGCGAGATTATGCCGATGGCAATTACAGTGCCCGTGTCTCACGGAGCTGGAAAAATGAATTTGGTGCCCTTGCCAATGCCTTTAATGCCCTGGCGGAAAAACTCCAGATTGAAATGCATCGTGAACAGCATGAGGACGATGCTGAATTTCCGCTTGCAGAGGTCGGTGCGCGATTGGTCGCGGATGCTGAGCTGTCCGAGCCTGAGCCTGAACTTGAGGCTGATGCTGCAACAGATGCCGCAACAGATGCCCGGCAAAAGGAAGGCGAGGCCGACGCAGAGCCCTTGGCTGAGATCGGGTTAGATGAACTGCCGCTCGATGACGCTACGGTGATTCAAATTCGCCCCGAGTCCTGAGCCGATGCTGACTAAACGGGGTCGGTCAGCAGTGTGCAGGGTGTTGGTCTTGCTCGGTGCTTATTTTCTCTGCGCCAATTTAGCCTTCGGTGCCGGCGTACTGGCGCAGGACTCGCGTTTCAAACTGCTGCGTCTCGGCGATGATACAAGCGCTGAGCAGCTTGCTGTGGAGCACTTGGCGGATCGTTTTGACGCCTGGCAAATTAGTCAGCTCAATGGTCGCTCGGCCTTTCGAGCGGGCGAGATTGTGTCAATACCGCGAAGCCCGCTCAACCCGGCGGCAATCTATAATCATAGTGCGCGCTTAATTCCCATTTTATGTTACCACCAGTTTTCCCAGGGCTCCGAGGCCAAGCGTCGCTTAGAAGTGTCGGCCGAGAACTTTGAACGGCAAATGCGTTTTTTATCGGAGGCGGGCTACCAGGTCATCCCCTTAAGAAAAATGCGGGCAATCTTACAGGGTGACTCTGCTATTCCGCCGAAGGCGGTGGTACTCACCATCGATGACGGCTATCGCTCGGTCTACACCTACGCCTATCCTATTTTGAAAAAATACGGTTTTACGGCAACACTGTTTGTCTATACCGATTTTATTGGTGGCTCGGCCGCGCTCTCCTGGCAGCAAATTAAAACCATGCGCGACAGTGGCGTGATCGATGTCGAGTCCCACACCAAAACTCACTCGAGCCTGTCCTTTGATACCCAAGGGGAAAGTCTTGTCGAGCATCGCCAGCGTATTGCCGTGGAAATCGACGCCTCGGCGCGGACCCTTAAGAAACACCTAGGGCAGGTGCCGACGCTGTTGGCCTATCCCTATGGTGATAGCAGCCGCCATGTTGTCGAGCACATGCTAAAGTCGAATTACCAGTTGGCGGTGACGGTGAAGCGCGGAGCCAATACGGCCTATGCCGACCCACTGTTGCTGCAGCGCACGATGATCTATAACAACCACACCTTGCGTCAGTTTAAGAAATTCTTGTCAACGTCTCGGGCTCGATAGGTTTTGCCACTGTAATGAACAGCCGCCTAATTTTACTCAGTACTTTGCTCGCGATACTCTTGCTACAGGGCTGTGGATCGTTGTCCGTTGACACGTTGTCGCCGTTTATTGCGCAACAGCGATCAATGGCTCTGGCCGATCACAGTAACGGTGAGCTGGCCTCGGCACTTGACCACTGGCGCGTCCTGTTGCTTGCCGCTCCCGCCGACCCACAGGCGCTCCAGCAAGTCGCCGCCCTGCAAGTCGAGCTAGAAAAAAAGGCGCAAGTCGCCTATAGCAAAGGCTTGGCGGCCCTGCGCGCCGGCCGTCAAAAACGTGCCAGACAACTCTTCGAAACAACCCTGGCAGCACGACCGCTGCACTCTGAAGCCCTAGTGCAGCTGAAAAAAATAAAAAGTTTACAGATGAATAAGTCTCAGCATGACAATGTCAGCAAGACAAAACGGCCGGCTGCGGCCAGTAAAGAGGTGGTGGCGAATGACCGAGCCTACCGTGATGTTGATCAGCGCCTGCGCTCTCACGTGCGCAGAATTCAGGCCTATCTGGTTGCCAGTCAACTCTCTCAGGCCGATGCTCAGTATCAGCATGCGCTTAACATCAGGAGTAAAGACCTTGTTGCCAAGGAGCAGCTGGCTAGCTTGGGCAAAAAATTGGCGGGCAGTTATTATCAACACGCGCGTCGCTTAATGCGCAGTGATTTAAATAAGGCGATTGAATATTTACAGATATCGCTACGCTATGAGCCCGATGACGCGGCACAGAGCTTGCTGCAAAGAAGTCGTTTAATTCGCGATAATTTGACGAAAATACAGGGTGGTCGCTAGCGTAAAACCGGCGCTATAAAGAATAAGTGGCATCCGTGCAAGCTGGCAGCTTGACGCTAATTTCGCTGGTATTACCGCCATCCTTGGCGTTCCCGTCTAAGCCCTTGTCACTCACCCAGGCTTGTTGGCGTCGCGCCTGAACTGTGTGGCTTATACAGGGCTCTACCTGCGGCTCGCCAGTTTTGGCACTGCGCGCCCGCGGTCTGATTGCCGATCTTGCTCGTTGGCTCTTAGCGCTCTCACTCGAGGAGTTGGAGTTTATCTTTAAGCCGTTGCGCCTGAACCAGGTAGTTAATGGCGTGGACATGCTCGGGGTCAATAATCAATAATTTTTGCCACAGGGTGATTGCCCTTTCAAGTTCTTGGCGTCGAAAGGCGAGAGAGGCATCGCGGTGATAGGCGTCGGTTAGCTCCGATTTAAGACTGACATAGCGCCGCTGCGAGGCCTCGTTGTCACTGTCGAGCTGTAAACTGAGGTCAAACATTTCCAGTGCCAGTAAGCGGTCTCCGCCCTGGGCAATTAGGCGGCCGGTTTGCTGATAGTAGGTAGAGGCCAGTACCGGATTACTGTCTGCGTTATCGATGGCGCTTTTGCGGTAGGCCGCAATCAATGCTCGGGTATCGTTGTCGTTGAGTTTATTGGCGGGCTGAAGTTGCTCATAGGCCTGTATCGCAGCCTGGTAGTGTTTTTCGGCGAGTAATAAGCGCATTTGCGCGATACCGGTGAGTGTGGCGACTTCTAGTTGGACATCGCTGTCGGCTGGGCCGCTCTGGTCTTTGAATTCGTTGCCGGCCTGGTGATCTTGCTCGGTGCTGGAGGTGTCCATACCTTTGTTGATTTTAAAATCAATAAAGGCCTGGGCTTTGCTGGTGAGAGGTACGTGGATAACCTGGCCGATAGTTGTTTTACCCGGGTTGGCAATATTATTGTATTGCGCGAGAGCGTAAAACTGCAGGGCATCACCGAGGTATTGTTTAGCGATGGTCGACAGTGACTCGCCATTGGTAAGCGTGATAGCGACAAACTCAGCGGGAAAATACTCGCCGATGGGCGTGTCAACTTGCGTGAACAGGCTGTTGGCAATTTTGCTGTTGGGCACTTGGTTGAGATAGGCCTGTAATTCCACTTTGGCCTGGCCGACGTTGTTGCCGCTGCTGAGTAGGGCTATCGCCTTGCTTAAACGCTGAGAATCGCTGAGGCCTAATTCAGGTGTAAAGATAGGCGCCTGTGGCGCCGCCACAGGCGGGGGGGTACTTGGTGAGCCTGCGCAGCCGACTAAAGCGAGAAAGCTCGCAAGTACTAGCCAGTTTTTGAATAATCCCATACTTGTAAAATCCGTTGTCATCCATTTTGCGGATTGCCTGCCAGCTCGGGAGGTAAGCTGGTATGGCCACACCCGTGCTGGATCAGTTTCGTAAAATTAACCCAACATTATACAGAGTGTTGCGGCCAGATGCGGCCAGACTTGCAATGTTATTATTTAGCCGTGTTGGTGAAATTTACAGGCCGGTGGCGTGTTAATATCGATGCACGTGGTTATTTAAAGCAGGTGCCGGCAGCGGTGTCGGTTTAGCGATAAGTGGTGCAGTGGGGCGTCAATGGCAACAGTTGAAATAGCAGTTCTGTTCGTGTGCTTGGGCAATATTTGCCGCTCGCCCACCGCCCACGGCGTGTTTGAAAAGCTGCTGGCTGAGCAGGGCTTGGATAGCTGTATTCGTGTCGACTCCGCCGGCACCGGCGATTGGCATTTGGGCAAACAGCCGGACCCGCGCACAATCGCTGCCGGCCAACGGCGCGGTTATGATTTCAGCCAGCTGCGGGCACGGCAGGTCAGTGAGGACGATTTCAGCCATTTTGATTATATTTTGGCGATGGATGGCAGCAATTTAACGAATTTACAAGCCATGCGCCCGCCTGCCTTTAAGGGCCGTTTAAGCTTATTTCTACCCTTCGGCCCGGGGACTCAGCATGAGGTGCCCGACCCCTATGCCGGGGGCGAAGAGGGTTTTGAACAGGTACTGGATATGATCGAGCAGGCTGGTGAGGGCCTGTTGGCCCACCTGCGGTCGCGCTTAGTCAATCTGCCGCCCTTGAGTTAAGGCCTTGAAGATTCGCGCCAATGTTAATCTGCAATCTCTGAATACGCTGGCCCTACCGGGGCGAGCGGAGTATTTTTGTCGCGTCGACAATAATCAGTCCCTAGCCGAGGCCCTGGCCTATGCACGGGCCAATAACTTGCCGGTAAGCGTATTGGGCGGCGGCAGTAATGTGGTGTTTCGAGGGAATATCTCCGGGTTGATGGTGCACCTGGCGACCCGTGGCATCGAATGCGCGCAGGAGGGCGATGGCCTGTGTGTCCACTGGACGGCTGCAGCGGGTGAAAACTGGCACCGGTTTGTGCAACACACACTGGCTGAGAAAAGTTACGGTCTCGAAAATTTGTCGTTAATTCCCGGCTTAGTCGGTGCCGCGCCCATACAAAATATCGGCGCCTATGGCCTGGAACTCAGCGAGCGCTTTGTCAGCCTGCAAGCGCTTGAAATTAGTAGCGGGAAAATAGCGCATTTTAATAAGGCTGAGTGCCGCTTTGGCTATCGTGACAGTATCTTTAAACAGGGCGCGGCGGGGCAATTTGTGATCACCTCGGTAACGCTGGCCTTAAATACCGAGCCGAATGTGGATATAAGCTATCCGGCACTGGCGGCGGCACTGTCTGCGCGACCCCAAGGCGATGACCGAAAAGACGAGTTTAGCCCCGCAGACGTTAGCGCGGCGGTGTGTGCTATTCGCCGCCAAAAGCTGCCGGACCCGGCTGTACAAGCCAACGCCGGCAGCTTTTTTAAAAACCCGGTACTCGGCAAACAGTACTGGCAAAAATTGCAGGCCGAGTACCCACAATTGCCCGGTTACCCTCAAGCCGATGGCTCGGTTAAAGTCCCGGCGGCCTGGTTAATTGACCGCGCCGGTTGGAAGGGTGCGGTGGGACAGAACTGTGCCGTACACAGCGAGCATGCCTTGGTGCTGGTTAACAGCGGGGCATGCAGTGGCGGGCAGCTACTGCAATTGGCCGAGGATATTATTGTGGATATTCAACGCCGCTTTGGTATTCTTTTAGTGATTGAGCCGCAGCTACTGGGTTTGCCCGCGCAGGAATAAGTTTTTCGGCAGGCGGGCCATCATAGCGTTACAAAGGGGTTGGAGTCAGTGAGCGAAGGGTTACATAAAGTCATTGTGGTCGATGACCACGATCTCGTCCGCATGGGGATTTGCGGTTTAATTGACGATATTGAGGACGTCGTTGTCGTGGGCGAATGCGCCAGTGGCGAAGAGGCGCTGGGCATGGTGCGCGAATTGCAGCCTGAAATTGTGTTTATGGATATTCGCATGCCTGGCATGGGCGGTCTCGAGGCAACGGATCGCTTGTTGGCGTCTAACCCCGATCTTAAAGTCATTGTGATTAGTGCCTTTAATGATGAGATTTACCCGACCCAGCTCTTAAAGGCGGGTGCCGTGGGTTATATCACCAAGAATGCCGAGCACGATGAAATACGTCAGGCGGTGCACAAGGTGCTCGCCGACGAGGTCTATGTTAGTGCGGCTATCGCCCAGCAGTTGGTGATTAATGGTTTGGCCTCCGGGCAGGAAGCCTCGCCCTTTGCGCGCCTGTCAAAGCGGGAATTACAGATTACGCAAATGATCTGCAGTGGCCACCGCCCCAATAAAGTGGCTGCGGTGCTGAATGTCAGCCCGAAGACCATTAATACCCATAAATACCGGGTGTTTGAAAAACTCAATGTGCATAACGATGTTGAGCTAACGTTGACGGCCGTAAAGTACGGCTTGATCGACCCGGATGAAATTATTTAAGCGCGACTGCCCTGCCACTGCCTATGTCTTTTGATGCCGCTGTTTTCCTGAAAAGCCTGACCTCTCGCCCCGGTGTCTATCAAATGCTGGCTGGGGATGGCGCCGTGCTCTACGTCGGCAAGGCGAAAAACCTGCGCAAGCGCGTCGCCAGTTATTTTCGTCAAAGCGCCCTGGCGCCAAAAACTCAGGCCTTGGTGAAGCGCATCGCCGATGTTGAGGTGACGGTTACCGAGACCGAGCTTGAGGCTTTGTTACTCGAGCAAAACCTGATTAAAGAATATAAGCCGCCCTACAATATTTTACTGCGCGACGATAAGTCCTACCCCTATATCTTCCTCTCGAGTAACGACGAGTTCCCTCGGCTGTCCTTTCACCGGGGTGCAAAGCGCCGCAAAGGCACTTATTTCGGCCCCTTTCCCGGTGTGCAGGCGGTGCGTGAGAGCATGAGCTTTTTACAGAAGACCTTTCGCGTGCGCCAGTGCCAGGACAGCTTTTTTAAAAACCGCTCCCGGCCCTGCCTGCAGTACCAAATCAAACGCTGCAACGCGCCCTGTGTCGGCCTGATCGACAAGGACGAATACCGGAGCGACGTCCGCCATACGCAAATGTTTCTCTCCGGTGAGAATCCCTCACTCATGAAAGAGCTGGAGCAGGCCATGGACAAGGCCAGTACCGAACTGGCCTTTGAAGACGCCGCCACCTATCGCGACCAGATCGCCGCCATGCGCCAGATTCAGG
>MAAT01000063.1 GCA_002162815.1 Gammaproteobacteria bacterium 53_120_T64
TGGAGATAAACGCAGCGGTGGAAGAACAGGCAGCGGCCAACTCTTCAAGCACAATAGTCGCGTCAAGACGCGACATGCCCATGCCGCCCTGGGCTTCCGGGCTGTACATACCGCAAAAACCCATGGCCCCGGCAGCGGCGATGGTGTCACGGGGAAAGATTTTTTCCTCGTCCCACTGCGCCGCATGGGGGGCCATTTCGCCCTCGGCAAAGGCGCGTGCCGCATCCTGAAAAGCGCGTTGCTCTTCGTTGAGATTAAAGTCCACGATTAACGTCCATAATTAATAGCCATAATTAATATTTAAAAGCCCGGCTCACTTATTTCAAGGCTTTTTATTTTAAGTTAATGGACATATTCGGGCCACCGGCCTCTTCCTCATCAAACCAGCGCGCGGTAATGGTCTTGGTTTCGGTATAGAAACGCACCGCCTGCTTACCGTAGGCGTGTAGATCACCGTGGAAAGAACCCCTCCAGCCGGTGAAAGAGAAGAAGGGCAGCGGCACGGGGATGGGGACATTAATACCCACCTGGCCGACCAGAATCTCGTGTTGATACTTGCGCGCAGCACCACCGGAGGCGGTGAAGATGGACGTGCCGTTGCCACGGAAGTCTTCATTAATCGCGGCAATGGCTTCGTCGAGGGTATCGACCGTCAGCAGACACAGAACCGGGCCAAAAACCTCGTCCTTATACACACTCATATCGCGGCTGACATCGGTGAAGATGGTGGGGCCGATCCAGTTGCCATCGGGGTAGCCTTCAACCTCGCAATCGGAACCGTCGAGTAGGCAAGTCGCGCCCTGCTCTTTCGCCTTGGCGATGGCTGCGGTGATTTTTTCTTTCGCCATGGAATTCGTCTGCGGGCCGTAAGCAGCACCTTTGTCGGACCAAATGCCGGGGCGGATTTTCTCAGCGGCGGCGGCGATATCGGCCGCCCACTCTTTGGCGGCACCGACCAAAATTACATTTGGAATCGCCATGCAACGCTGCCCGGCAGCACCGAAGGCAGAGCCGATGATGTTATTCACCACCTGGCTGCGGTTGGCGTCGGGCATCACCACCATGTGATTGTTAGCACCGGTCATGCACTGCATACGCTTCAGGTTGGCCGTACCTTTTGTGTAAATATGCTTGCCCACGGGCACCGAACCAACAAAAGAACCGGCGCAAATATCTTGATGCTCGAGCAGGTAGTCCACCTGATGGGCACCACCGTGAATGACTTGCATAACGCCCTTCGGTGCACCCGCTTCTTCAAACAACTCGACCAAACGCGTCGGCGTCAATGGATCACGCTCGGAGGGCTTGAGAATAAAGGTATTACCGCAGGCGATGGCCAGCGGGAACATCCACAGGGGGATCATCGCCGGGAAGTTGAAGGGCGTAATACCCATGCACACGCCGATGGGCTGCACAAAAGAATAGGTGTCGATGCTACCGGCGACGTTTTCAACCGTTTCACCCATCATCAAGCTGGCGACGTTGGCGGCGTGCTCAACCACTTCAATACCACGCCAGACATCGCCCTTGGCGTCTTCAAAGGTTTTACCGAGTTCCTGACTGATAATTTCAGCGATTTCGTCATGATGCTTTTTCAGCAGGTGCTGATAGTTGAGCATGATGCGCGCACGCTGGGGCACGGGCACTTCCTTCCAGGTTTCGAAGGCGGATTTGGCCGAAGCGATGGCGCGATCCATCTCGGCATCGGTCGCGGCGGGCACCTCGGTCAGCAATTCCTGCGTCGCTGGGTTGAGAACCTGGGTGCGCTGAGTGCTCTCGCTCTGAACCCACTCGCCGCCAATAAATAAGGGTACTGTTTTTGGAAATGCCATGATCAACCTCGGTTAGTCGTGCCGTCTTGCGTCAGTGCTAAGCCCGGCGTATTTCAAATTTCGTGTCTTTGCGCATGGCCCACTAGCGCCATACCAACTCACCACTATATAAGCATAAACAAGCAACAATAAAAATTCACTATATTGCCCAGATGATGGACTATATTGCTCTACAATCAAGCTGAAGCCATAAGCCGAAACTTTATTATCCCACTGTTTTTATTATGAAAAGAGTAGAACTCACCTCCGACTGGCCCCTGCCCCCTAAAGGTATTCGTCTTTTATCGCCGAAATTTTTGGTCGAGGCCATGGCCGTCGACCCACTCTCAGAGGATCTCTACCCCCTGGCCACGGGTTTCTATCCCCGCGCCCAGGGCCACCGCATGAGTCGCCAGCAAAATGCCA
Source organism: Gammaproteobacteria bacterium 53_120_T64 (assembly GCA_002162815.1). GTDB lineage: Bacteria > Pseudomonadota > Gammaproteobacteria > Pseudomonadales > Porticoccaceae > Reddybacter. The sequence goes on from MAAT01000063.1 coordinate 2,238, forward strand.
ACTACCTGTTAATTTATTGTACGGAAGGCCGCGGTCAACTCAAGGCCGGCAAGCGCCAATGGGCGATTAAGGCCGGCGATATTATTTCCCTGCCCGAGGGTCTGGCCCACAGCTACCGCGCCGACCCCAAACAGCCCTGGAGCATCTACTGGGCCCACTACAGTGGCACCCTGGCTCGGGAGTACAGCCGGCGCATTTGCGCCGCTGACCCCTTCGCCCAGATCGGCCTGCAACCCCGCTTAATTGCCGACTTTGAAGCCTTGTTCGCACTGCGCCGCACCGGGTACTCCACCGATGCCTATATTCACAGTGCCTGCCAACTGAAGCAAATGCTCAGTTTTATCGCTTACACCGCCCAGCGCCACCAGCCCCAACACGGGCAGGCCATTGATCTGGGCAAGGTTGAAGAGTTGATGCACTTACATCTCGGTGACAACGTCAACCTGCAGGCACTGGCGGACGATGCCAATTTGTCGAAATACCACTTTACGCGGAAATTCAAACAGCTCACCGGACATTCACCGATTCAGCACTTTATTCACTTAAAAATGCAGCACGCCTGCCAACTGCTCGATAGTACGGCAAACTCGGTGAAACAGATCGCCCTCGAAACCGGCTATAAAGATGCCTATTATTTCTCTCGACTGTTTAAGCAGGTGATTGGTATTTCACCTAGCGAGTATAGGCGTAGTAAAGCCGCTTAAACCGCAGCTAGCCTTACGCATTCGCCAATAGCGACGCTTCCCAACAATCACGCCAAAGCGTTAACACTTGCGCTTGAGCAAGCCCCTGTCGCAGGATGTCCGCATAAAATTAATTGGAGAGCAAAATGGAACTCGGCTTAACAGGCAAATTAGCACTGGTCACCGGCAGCTATCGCGGCACCGGACAAATCATCGCCCAGCGTCTCGCCGACGAGGGCGCCACTGTGATTGCCCACGGCTTTGAACCCGGCAGTGCCGACCACGTGGTCGCCGAATCCGCCGTGCAATTCGCGGTGTGGGGTGACCTCTGTACGGAGGAAGGCTGTGCACAAATTGCCGAGCAGACTCTCGCCGCCGCCGGACGTGTCGATATTCTCGTCAACAACTACGGCACCGCCGTGGAGAAACGTTGGGCCGACGCCGACAGCGATGACTGGCTCGATATGTATCAAAGGAATGTGCTCTCTGCGGCACGCATGATTCGCCTGCTAACACCGCAAATGCGTGAACTCGGCGCTGGCCGCATTATTCAACTTGGCACCGTTGGCTCGACCCAGCCCAATCAACTGCGCCCCGCCTACTACGCCTCGAAGGGCGCGCTGGCCAATATCGCCGTGGGCCTGGCCAAAGAACTCGCCGGCACCGGCATTACCGTCAACACCGTTTCACCGGGCTATATTCGCACCCCCGAAATTGAGGCCTCCTTTCGCGCCAAGGCCAAGCGTGAGGGTTGGGAAGACGACTGGGAGACTATTGAGCGACGCATTGTCGCCAAGCGCTTTCCCAATCCCACCGGGCGCATCGCTACCCGTGAGGAAGTGGCTGATCTGGTGTGTTTTGTTGCCAGCAATCGAGCGGCTTTTATTAATGGGCAGAATATTCGCATTGATGGCGGGGCATTGGATATTGTTCATTGAGTTAATGGAGGGGCCGGGATTGCCTTGGCGCAGGGTGCTTAATGGCAAGACCCGACCCCGTTATTTTCCCTCTTCATGACTCCATTTTGCCATTACTGTTGTCATAGGCGGTGTTGTCCATGCTACACATGTCGCTAATTCCCAAGATCACGAGCCTGTGGCTCTTGTTCACCGGAAAGTAATCGCTAAGTGATTGATTTTTAAGGATGCCCGAATATGATAGTGGGCCAGAGGGAAACATCATCATCGTAAAGGATGGCTCTATATGTCAGCTCTTCAAATAACCACAAATACCCAAGCTATTGTTTTTGCAGGTAATAAGCACATTCGCTTTGCGTTAAGCCCTGTGAACAAGAGCCAAAGTGTTATAGAGCCACTGGCTCTATAATTCGCTGTTAGGTGCCAGTGTAAATAGGAAGTTGAGCAATGAAAAAAATATACACTCTATTAATGATTAGTTTACTGTGTTCATGTGCAGTTCAACAATCACCTACGTTACAACCTTTTTCTGATGTGGAATATTGGATTGTTCGAGGTCCTCTTGTATATGAAATTGGAAATACAAATGAAAAAATTATTGTTCCAGCTGGCTTTGTAACGGACTTTGCTAGTGTTCCTCCTGAATTGCGTCCAATGTTTCCAAGGGTAGGCCAATATTTATTTGCTGCAATAGTTCATGACTACTTATATTGGAACCAGATTTGCTCAAAAGAAGAGGCTGATGAAATATTCTATCTTGCCATGAAAGAGTCTGGAGTCGGAGGTTTTACACGTCTTGCATTTTTTCAAGCTGTAGACAAAGTAGGAATGTCATCTTGGGAAGAAAATAAACAGAACAAAGAGAATGGGTATATTAAGATCGTACCGAAAACTCATATTGATGCTTTGGATAGTAATCCTTCCTTAAAATGGCCTGAGTACTCAAAAATACTTAAGCGAAAGAATATTAGTGAGCCAGTTGATGCCAATCAACAATTAAAAGAAACATGCAATGCAATTGAAGTGTATCGCACCTAACAAGTTGCTGCAGTCGGACTCGTCAAACTGTCACTTTTTTTGCCAAAACCCCAGCAAAAAAAGCGCCAGTTTAACTCACCGCTGAGCAAGGCGTTAACTACCTAAAGGAAATCCAGTGGGATCTGAAATATTCGGTGTGATTTTAGGGGCTATGGGCTCCATAGCATCACTAATCTCTTTGATATTTAGCATTTCTAAAGGCAGGGAGTCCATAAAACTTTCGGTATCGTTATTGCTGGTTGTGTTTTTAACTGGCACCTCATCATATTTTTCATATCAGTACTATAAGGTTACTCAACCAGAATATATTAAGACGCAAAAGATGACTCAATTAAGAGCCTCGGCAAAGTCATTTATTTCTCAGCATCCAACTTTCAGAAGTTACTGGGAAGAGGGTATAAATGAAGGTGTGGCCAAGAGTGGTCTTATCGTTCTAGAGATGCACAAGGACCTGTTTCCGGAGAATTACGCTAGTATTAAATCTGACATTGAAAAGGATATTGCCTACTCGAAAGAGCACCGAGATAGCTCTGGTCAAAGGCAATCTCTAGAGGCTGCTGCCGAATTAATTTACTCTACCATGACAACTCTTGCCGGCGGCAGTTAACAAGTTGCTCAAACATCGTTACGGCCGCAAAAAGCGCGGCCTCCACTGGACGCGCTAACGCGCGCCGTTTAGCAAAGCGTTAGGTTTCGCAAGGAAGAAACAATGAATTCATATCAGGGAGAAGGCCACAAAGTATGGCCACAAAGGACACCCATCTAAATAACCATTGGCTATAAAATAAAGCAGTTTGTAGGGAAAATCGATCTTTAGTAATAAGTACGTCCTTGACCATACTGGAATGAATGCCATTGAGCGGACTCAGGTAAGCACCCCATGACCAAGGCCAGAAGCGAGCAGGTCTCACTCGAGGCGACCCCGTACTACCACTGTGTTTCACGCTGTGTGCGCAGAGCTTTTCTCTGTGGTGATAGTTATGAACACCGCCGTGGCTGGGTTGAGGATAAATTACTCACCTTGGCGCAAGTCTTTTGCATGGATGTGGCGGCTTATGCGGTGATGTCGAACCACTATCACGTGGTCTTGCATATCAATGCATCGCAGGCCGCGCAATTAAGTGATCTTGCGGTCATTGAG
>MAAT01000022.1 GCA_002162815.1 Gammaproteobacteria bacterium 53_120_T64
ATGCTGGTGTTTCACCGTGATTTGTCCGCTACTGAAGTCGCTCAGCGTTGTGGTTTTGTGTCGCCGTCTAACTTCACCCAGCGCTTTAAAGAATGGTTTGACGACACGCCGAGCAGCTGGCGAGATGGTGGTTATCGCGATTTTGAACATCAAATTTCGCGACAGCATAAAGATGCTGAGCTAAGCGATCAGCTGCGTGATGTTAGCTCGATACAATTGCCGCAGGTAAGCATGACCCGACGCGAGCCACTGCGGGTGGCCTATGTGCGGCATCAGGGTTACGAGCGCTCTATCAGCCATGCTTGGCAGCGCCTGCAGGAATGGGCCGAGGAAGAAGGTGTCGTTTGGAATGCTGAGCAAATGATTGGTTTATATCATTCAAACCCCAATATGGTGCCCCTAGCCCAGTGTCGTTATGTGGCTTGTATTTCGGTGCCCGCTGGTAACTGGCGACGACAGGGGGTCGGCATTATGACCATTCCGGGTGGTCTTCACGCCCAGGTTCATGTGCGGGGGCACTATGGTGAGCTGCTTCCGGTATTGCATAAGCTCTTCTATGAATGGCTACCCCGTAGTGCCTACAAAATGGCCCTAACCCCCGTTTTTGCCTGCTATCAGCGCAATCAATTTTTGACAGGCGATGAAAGTTTTGAGCTTGATCTTTTCTTGCCGGTACGGACGCTATGATGGTTATTGCAAAATGGGGTCGTATAGGCTCTGGCCCTTATGACAAGATAAAATCATTCGCGACAGATGAGATTGCTTCTCTATAGCCGGCCTTTCACGAGGTGGTCTACATTTTTGGCCCCGGTGGAATTCGCGTATTTCGCCTAGGATAAAAGGGGATAGGTCTTGCGTTGGCGCATTTGCCACCAGGCCGCCACCCTAGTTATCTTTTGTACAGGCGGTCTCATTCCTTGCAGGTATTACGTGCGTGCTTCCTTCAGGTTTTGATAGTCGGCTTTACAGTCAGTCTTCAGCTGAGTTGACGAATAAGCCAGGGCTGGAAATACCCTATCTGATCCATTACTATCGCTGTTCAAACAAACAGTAGTTGGTGCTGTGTGAAACTTTACATTGCTGAAAAACCCAGCCTCGGTCGGGCCATTGCCGATGTGCTTCCCAAGCCTCATCGTCGCGGTGATGGCTGTATTTGGGTGGGTGATGGTGACTGTGTCAGCTGGTGTATTGGTCATTTGCTTGAGCAGGTCGAGCCGGATGTCTATAAGCCCCAGTATAAAAAATGGGCGACGGAGGATTTACCGATAATCCCCGAGCAGTGGCAGCTGGCACCGAAGGCGTCGACCCGTAAACAGTTGGCGGTATTGCGCAAGTTACTGAAGCAGGCGCAGTCCATTGTCCATGCCGGTGATCCCGACCGTGAGGGCCAGCTCTTGGTCGATGAGGTGATTAATTACCTGAAGGTCAGCAAGGCGAAACAGGGAAGTACATAAGGACATCCATCTACAATTGACATCTTAAATAAGGCCTGTGGCATAAGCTGGCAGTAGCGCCATTATTTTGCTTATTCATTGCAATGGTTTTACGGTGAGTAATAGGCTGGATTGATGTGAAACGGCAGAGAGTGGGTTGTTGCGTGGTGTTCAGTCGTGCCGCTAGGTTCTATCTGTGTATAAGAAAGGTTTGAGGTCTGGGCTGGCAGTGTACTTGTCGATCAGTCGCCTTCAAGCAGCAATTTACAGTTGCTCATACCCGGAGTACGGCGATAGTGCAGAGCCGTACAGGCTTGTTTCAGGTATTGCAGGGTGCCAATCACACGGCCAAAGCAGCCCTCAAACTGGGTGCTAAGGGTCAGCCAGTGGTCGGCGGTGATGTTTAAGCGGGTCAATAGCGGAGGAATGTTCTTGTCCATGGCCCCTCGTTTATCATCGCGCACGATACGCCCGGTCCAGTCGAGCACTTCCGGATAGTCGCTAAGCCGACAAGGCAGCCCTTCAGGCATGATTTGGCGGGGGTTGCCGGCAAAGTTCATCAGGCTTTTTTTATGCTGCTGTGGATGGTTGATCTGGCGGGCCGTTTTGGCCTTGATAGTGCATTTTTTTATGGAAGTGTGGTGTGAACGTTCAGGTGTTTTAGCCATTGTGGCGCGCAGAGGGTTGAGGCCGACATAGTCCATGCAGGCAAATAGTGCCTGTTCATCCAATAAAGCCTGGGATTTAAAACGACCCTCCTAAAAACGCCCCGCGCATTGGCCTTCTTTGTTAGCCTGGCGCGCGATGCCTTCGTTGATCAGACACATAAACCAGCTTATGTCCTGTAAGTGTTTTCGCGATGTAGCGGCGATACCTGCTAGAACATCTTGCTCGGCCTTGAGCAGTATCTCGTCACGGTAGTAACGCTGACTAAGCAGGCTACCCTTTTAAGCAGCTGATGCCAGCGTTGAATGACTTCAAGGTCACTTAATTTTCCAGCCTGCGATACGTTAATATGTAAGGCCACGTGATAGTGGTTCGACATCACGGCATAGGCCGCCACATCAATGCAAAAGACCTCAGCCAGTAGCTTATCCTCAACCCACTCCGGGCGGTGCTCAAAACTTTCACCACAGAGAAAGGCCCTGCGCACACAGTGTGAAACGCAATGATAGTAGGGGGTCGCCTCCAGTGAAACTTGCTCGCTTCTGGCCTTGGTGATGGAGTTGTTACCTGAGAGTACTCAATGACGTTCACCCCAGTATGGCTAAGGTCTTCAGTATTAGAAAAGATGGGTTTGTCGTAAGGGAAGCGGTGATTTATAGTTTGTTGATATTAGGATGGGTGTCCTGAATTTACCCTCCAAATCGACCGATAAAGCGGCGCTTGAGCTTAACCTTATACCTTAATCTGAGAAATCATCATGAATTTAGAAAAATCTAAAAAGAGAATTGCTAAAAAGGTAAAGATGGGATTTCAAGGATACCCAGAAATATCCATTTCGTATTTTGGTAGCACCGCAGAAATAGCAGAACAGGTAGTCGTATCATTTGTAGCCGAGGAGGGAGTAGCACCAATGGAAGAGTGCTTTCAAAGTAAGTCTGACGCTAGAGAAGACCAGGTGATTCAGTCTGCAATTGTCAAAATGATTGAGCGTTCAGAGGCAAAAACAGTCAAGCAAGTAGAGGGTGTTGGTGTCGTGAAATAGTATCTGAACCACACATAAAGACATCCAGCTAAGATATTAGGATGGGTGTTCAAAATTCATCCAAAGTTCAATGGTCATGGGGCTGCTACCTTAGTGCGCTTGATGATTGTAGTCCCAGTATGCTCAGGGACGTCAGTATTACTCAGGATGGGTTTGTCCTAAGGGCAGCTGTGTTTTATAATTTATTCTTATTAGGATGGGTGTCCAAAATGATGGTTTCCAAAATGATGGTTATTAAAAAGATAGCGTTAAGTGTGGTTTTAGGGTCTTCTCTAGGTTTTGCATCAACTGTAGCCGTAGCCGACGGAAAAGCGTTATATGCACAAAAATTGTGTCAGACTTGTCATGGCCTTGAAGGAAAAGCGCCTATAGCACCTATGTACCCAAAGTTAAGCGGGCAAAATTCAGTCTATTTATTAAATCAAATGAAAGATATTAAAAGCGGAAAAAGAAGCAATGGGCTGTCTATGGTAATGAAGCCTATGATTGCCGCCCTTAGTGACGAAGACATGGAGAGTATTGTAGATTATCTCTCAAAAGTAAAATGATTTCGATTTAATAAGGGCGGCCATTATAAGGTTGTCCGAAATCAGACTTACCACGGTGCATTACTTCGTGGCCGCTCGGCGCAGGTACTGGGAGTCAGGAGGGTCTTCGCCGATATGGTGGTAGAGCATGAAAAGGGGTAGGCCCGAATGGCACTTGCTTAAGCAGCAGTGATTTTTCCATTTCTAATAATTGCTGTGTTTTATAATTTATTATTAGGGTGAGTGTCGAAAATGGTGGCTTCCAAAACAATGGTTTTGCTATTAATTATTTCTATTATATGGAAGGCTAGCGATAGCTAGATGCAACTGTGCCTGCTTGGTTATTAAAGGCTATGGAGCGGCTAGAGTAATGCAATTTCAATATCAATTACGGCAATAACTATATTGCTGGCTTGAGTTGATCAATGATCAATAATCAATAATCAATAATCAATAATCAATAATCAATAATCAATTAGCAAGGGATTTACGATATGTATAGAGAAATGACGAACATTATAAAAGCTTCAGCGCTTATTGTAGGTATTGCAGTGGGGTTATCTGCTCAAGCAGCCCTGCTTTCATACTCGGATGAAACTACCTGGAATAATGCGGTAGGGCCGGCGTCAGGTACTGAGAATTTTGATTCATTTGTTACTGATGCAACGTTTAAAAATGTAACCGTTGCTGTGAATAATATGGAGATTACAGGTCAGCCAGGTCTTAATGGCTCGACTTCTAATATAATCGATGCCGGAAGTCTCGAGGCCGGTGGTTTTTTTTCTGCGAACAATACCCCATATCTGCTCGGTGATTTAAGGGGCGCAGAGACTATACGTGTTGATTTTGATTTCTCGGTGAGCGCGTGGGGTGCTGTTTTTTCTCGTATTTCAGATGGTGTCCGGGATACGAAAATCAGCGCTTATGATGCTAGCAATAATCTTCTTGGAGTGCTAGGCACAACTGCAGGAGGTCCTGATAGTTTTTATGGCTTTTCTTTTGATGCAAATGAAATGGCGGATTACCTGGTTTTTAAAAATACCAGCTCATCAAATGATGCATTCGGCATGGATAATGTGAGCTTTGTGACAGGCGTGGTGCCTGAGCCAGCCTCAATTGCTTTACTAGGACTTGGGTTAGCTGGCATTGGATTTTCAAGGAAAAAATAGCCAAAGGCAGCCCTGATCAAGCTATCTATTTTATAGAGCAAAATGGGGTCTTGCTATTTCCTACAATCGCTGTACGAAGGTGTGGGAGATGGCGAGACCACCGCGTTTAGAGTTTGTCGGTGCGCTGTACCACATTACCTTGCAGGGTGATCGTCGGGAAGATATTGTTGAAACTGATGATGATCGCTCATTATTTCTGTCAGTTTTCAGTGATGTCTGCGAAAGACACAACTGGCGCTGTCATGCCTACTGCTTGATGTCGAACCGCTATCATTTGCTGGTAGAGACGCCGGATGCAAACCTGTCCAAAGGCATGCGTCAGCTAAACGGTGTACACACAAAACTTTAATCGTGCGCATTCTCGAACAGGGTGTGTTTTTCAGGGGCGCTACAAAGCGATTTTGCATGACAAACATCGCTATTTGCTGGAGTTGGCGCGTTATATCGTCCTCAATCCTGTGCGGGTGGGCATGGTTCGTAGTGCTAATGCGTGGCCATGGGGGCTGGCCTTGCATTGCAGTATTTCCTGCAGGCAGTCGCTCTAATGATGGCTAGCGCGAGCAATCTCATTGTCTGGCGAGATTGCGTGCTTGTTCCTTCAATTTTGGCAGTCGGCTATTCAGCTAAGTTTTATTTGAGTTGCCGATAAATTCAGAGCTGGAAATACCCAATCTGATCTACTACCATTACTGTTCAAGCAAACAGTGGTGGTGCCGTGTGAAGCTTTATATCGCTGAAAAACCCAGCCTCGGCCGGGCCATTGCCGATGTGCTGCCCAAGCCCCATCGCCGTGGTGACGGTTGTATCTGGGTGGGTGATGGCGACTGTGTCAGCTGGTGTATTGGTCATTTGCTTGAGCAGGTCGAGCCGGATGTCTATAAGCCCCAATATAAAAAATGGGCGGCGGAGGATTTACCAATAGTCCCCGAGCAATGGCAGTTGGCACCGAAGGCGTCGACCCGTAAACAGTTGGCGGTATTGCGCAAGTTACTGAAGCAGGCGCAGTCCATTGTGCATGCGGGTGATCCCGACCGTGAGGGCCAGCTCTTGGTCGATGAGGTGATTAATTACCTGAAGGTCAGCAAGGCGAAACAGGCGACAGTACAGCGCCTGTTAATCAATGATTTGAATCCGGCGGCGGTGCGTAAAGCACTGGATAACTTGCGTGATAACCGTGAGTTTATTCCCTTGTCGACCTCGGCCCTGGCGCGCTCTCGTGCCGACTGGCTGTACGGCATTAATCTGACTCGTGCATCGACCTTGCAGGGGCGCAAGGTTGGCTATGACGGGGTCTTGTCGGTCGGGCGGGTGCAAACACCCTTGCTAGGTCTGGTGGTGCGGCGTGACGAGGCCATTAAGGCTTTCGTTTCCAAACCTTTTTATGAGGTACTGGCACATTTACAGGTGGATTCGGCTGCAAAGTCGGGTGCGACGTTTCACGCAAAATGGCAGCCCAGTGAGGCCTGTCGGCCGCAAATGGATGAGGAGGGTCGGGTGCTATCCCGCGCCCTGGCCGAGAATGTCGTGCGCCGCATTAGCGGGCAAAGCGCTGAGGTCAAAACGGTGCAGCACAAACCCGGGCGACAGGCACCGCCACTGCCCTACAGCCTGTCGGCCTTGCAAATTGATGCCGCTAAGCGTTTTGCCATGAGCGCCCAGCAGGTACTCGATGGCTGCCAGTCTTTGTATGAAAAACACAAGCTGATTACCTATCCGCGCTCGGACTGTCGCTATTTGCCCCGCGAACATCACCGCCAGGCAAAGGACGTACTAGCGGCCATTGGCCAGATGGCGGACAAGTTGCAGGGGGCTGTGAACGGTGCGGATTGCACCGTTAAGGGTAAGGCCTGGAATGATGCCAAGGTCAGTGCCCACCACGCGATTATTCCGACGCTAAAAACCCTGCCGGCGGGCCGCTTGAGCGGTAGTGAGGCAAAGTTGTATGAGCTGATAGCACGGCAGTACATTTTGCAATTCTACCCTCACCATACCTTTACCAATACAAGCATAGATATCGTGATTGCCGGGGGGCGTTTTTCTGCCACGGCGAAATGTGTCAAAGAGCTGGGCTGGAAGGCGGTGTTGGCCGGCGACGGTCGTAAAAATGTAGAGCAAAGCGCTAAGCCCGCGCATTCTACCAAGCGTGAGTCGACAACAGAGCCGTCAAAAGGGGAGCGGGGCAGTGCCCAGTCTTTGCCACCCTTGAAGGTGGGCGATATTTTGCAGTGCCTGAAGGGTGAGTGTGTTGAAAAACAGACCCAGGCACCCAGCGCCTTTACCGATGCAACGCTATTGGCGGCAATGACCGGCATCGCTCGCTTTGTCACCGACAGTGAGGTGCGCAAGGTGCTCAAGGAGAGCGACGGCCTGGGTACGGAGGCCACGCGCGCGGGCATTATTGAGCTGCTATTCAGGCGCCACTTTTTACAGCGTCAGGGTAAGCAGATTCGTGCCACAGAGGCGGGCTGTGGCCTGATTAACAGCTTGCCAACGTCGACCACCCTGCCAGATATGACGGCTCGTTGGGAGTCTCTGTTAAATAGCATTGTCGAAGAGCAGGCCAGTTACGCTGATTTCATGGGCAGCCTGATCCCCAGTTTGCATGGTTTGATAGAAGAGAGTTGTGCCAGTTTGCCGCTGGCGCTTAAAGGCGTAAAATCTGCCAAACCGGCCTACCGGAAACGGCGTAAAAAGGTGGCTGCTGGTAAGGTTCGTAGTAAGAAAGCCGCTGCATAAGTGGCTGTTGCTCGGGCGATTACTTAGGCATCTGTGTTAATGGCTGTGGCCCTTACTCGCGAGTTCGTCGTTGATATAGACTGGTTGATCTACCTCGCTGGGCTTGCCTTTACCCCTTGCTTGTCATTGCCGCAGGACATGGGCTTATTGAATTTTCTATTTATTGTTGCCCTGTCGTGTCTCTGGCAGCACTATGCAGCGCGATTGGAAGTGAAAGCCTGCGGTTATGGGGCTATTGATATTTGCGTGTAATGGGTGGGTTGTATGGTGCAAAGAAAACGTATGGGTTTCGGAGGGCTGATTGTGGGGGCTTCGATTGTGGTGATGTTTGGGATTACTGATGCCTTGGATATTGGCGGCCATTCGTCGGCAAAGCGGGTCGACAGTCTGGCGGTTGCCTCGGCGGATAGTGACGGGGCTTGTGCGGGTTTGCGTGATGCGGCGAAGGGCGTGATGCAGGCCCGGCAATCGGGGGCAGCACGAGAGACTGTTGCTGAAGTATTGGTATCGCTCGGTGCGGATGGTGAGTTGATGTTGGCCTTGGCCTACGGATACCCGGTACATGAGGCGCTGGAGAGTAAAGAGCAGGCAGTTGTGGAGTTTGCCAAGGGTATATATAGCAAGTGTTTGAGTGGCGCCGCGCCCTAGTGCTGGCTGGCTTTACGCTATTGCTTGAGCCGTCACCCGCTGAAAAGTTAGCTCAACCGAGGTTTTCTAGAATACGGTAATCAAACTGTTCGAGCATTTGTCGCAGGCGAATCAAGGGCAGGCCGATAATGGCGGTGTTGTCGTCACTGCTAATCCTCTCGAAGAGGCTAATGCCCAGGCCCTCGGCTTTAAAGCTACCGGCGCAATCGTAGGGTCGCTCGCAGCTTAAATAGTTGTCGATATCGGTATCGCTGAGCGGGCGAAACACCACCTCGGTGGTGACCGTATCGGCGCTGCTGCGGCCACTTGCGCTATCGAGTACGCAAAGACCGGTATAAAAGTCGACGCGCTGGCCGGATAGCTCTCGCAGTTGTTGGTGGGCCTTGGCGTGATTACCGGGTTTGTTGACGCTCTGGCCCCGGCAGGAGGCGACTTGGTCGGAGCCAATGATTAAGTGCTCGCTGTGGCTCTTGGCAAGTGCTTGAGCCTTGCGCGATGACAGGCGCAAAGCCAGTTGTTGCGGGCTTTCTCCGGCTAGAGGCTGTTCGTCGACCTCCGGTGCTTGCCAGTCGAAGGGGACCTGCAGGCGGGAAAGTAGTTCGCGGCGGTAGGGCGAGGAAGAGGCAAGTAGTAATCTCATCATTCAGCTGCTGTTCTATGGTCAGTTGGGCGCTATTGCGAGAGCGGGGAGCAAGGGGCGAAAATGTGTGATTTGCTTTGACAGATCAAGGTCATATCCCTAGAATTGCGCGCCTATGTCGACAGCCCCGAAAACCAGCATTATTCCTCGTGAAGTAGATGCCCTTAAAGCATGTACACAGGGTGCCACCTATGAAGGTGTCATTATGCCTGAGGATCTGCCGCGTTTGGCGGCTGCGGTGGTGTCAATTCAGCGTGAAATGACCGGTAAGGTGCGGTTCTTTCGCGATGAAAGTAATTACCGCATGGTCACCGCCGAGCTACATACTGTGGTTTCCGTGCAGTGTCAGCGTTGTTTATCGGCATTGGATTACCAACTCCGGGCCGAAATGGATCTGGCGATTGTTGTTAGTGAGGGTCAGCTCGAGAGCTTACCAAAAGAGTTTGAAGGTTGGTTGCTGGATGAATCCGGTAGCGCCGACCTCTACGAGGCGATTGAGGAAGAGTTGTTGCTGGCTCTGCCGATTGTCTCTTATCACGATCAGGCGGATTGCTCGGCATCAGGCCAGTATTCCACCGGTGATTTTGAGGAGCCGCTGGCCGAGAAGAAAAACCCCTTTGCTGTTTTGGGGGATTTGAAACTGGCTGGCAAAGCGGATTCGACAGATAAAGAGAGTGAATAGACAGTTGTAGTGGGGTGGGCTTGAGTGGTGCTGGTATTTGGGCGCAGACCAATCCTACCAATTTGTAAGTTTTAGGTGTGTAAGAAACAAGTTTGTCAGAGACAAACTTTCAGGAGAAAACAATGGCCGTACAAAAAAGTCGTAAAACCCGTTCACGTCGTGGCATGCGTCGTTCTCACGATGCTCTGGGCAGTGGCCCGGCGCTTTCGGTTGATTCAGTCACTGGCGAGAAGCATATTCGCCACCACATCACCGCCGACGGTTTTTACCGTGGTCGCAAGGTGATCGAAACTGGCAACGACGACTAAGTAGCCTCTGTTTGGGTCAGCTGCGCTAGGGCTGGCCGAGATGGCAAGAGACTTCCTTGAATGGGTATAGACACCTGTTCGGGAAGTTTTTTTGTGGGCGCTATTTACAGAGCGCGCTGATGTCGACCGTGCGCCGTGGTTCGGGTATGGCCTTACTTGCGCTAACGGCGCTTTTGCCACTGCCCTTTGGTAGCGGTTCAAGGCTCGGGTATATCGCCACTCCGTTCTATTAATCATTGAAGAGATCCATTATGCAAAACCCAAAACTCGCTTTTGTTTTCCCCGGTCAGGGTTCTCAGAAAATCGGCATGTTGGCGGAATTGGCTGCGGCCTACCCCTTGGTGGAGCAGACCTTTGCCGAGGCGTCACAGGTGCTCGGCTACGATCTCTGGAAGCTGGTGCAGGCGGGTAGTCAGGAGGAAATCAATCTGACCGAAACCACCCAGCCTTTGCTGTTGACCTCGAGTGTCGCTATTTGGCGAATTTGGCAGGAGCTGCAGGGTGCTATGCCGGTCGCGGTGGCAGGTCACAGTCTCGGTGAGTGGTCGGCGCTGGTGTGTTCGGGGGTGGTGGATTTCGCGGCTGCGGTGAACCTGGTGCGTTTGCGCGGTGCCTATATGCAGGCGGCGGTGCCAGCGGGACAGGGCGCGATGGCGGCGATTTTGGGTCTCGACGATGCACAGCTCGCCGCTTGCTGTGAGCAGGCCAGTGAGGGTGAAGAGGTGATGGCGGTGAATTTCAATGCCCCCGGCCAGGTGGTTATCGCCGGTGTCAGCGCTGCGGTGGAGAGAGCCATCGTCCTGTGTAAGGAAGCCGGTGCTAAGCGAGCGTTGTCATTGCCGGTGAGCGCGCCCTTTCATACGGCCTTGATGAAGCCTGCGGCCGAGCAGTTAACGGCAGATATTGCTGGTGTGACCTTTAGCGCGCCGCAAATCCCTCTGGTACACAATGTTCACGCCAAGACAGAAAATGACCCCGAGGCCATTAAGGCCTTGATGATCGAACAAATTTACAGCCCGGTGCGCTGGGTTGACTGTGTCGGCGCGCTACAGGCGCAAGGCATTGAGCTGGCGGTGGAGTGTGGCCCCGGCAAGGTGCTATGTGGTTTGAGTAAGCGCATCGATAAGTCATTGCAGATGCGCTCCAGCGATAAAGTGAGTGATCTACAGGGCGCGGTTGCGGATGCTCAGCCACAAAGTTAAGCTGCGCGACCTAAGCCGGATTCCGTGTTCTGGATCGATTTAAGAGGAGAGAAAGTAGATGAGCCTTGAAGGAAAAGTAGCCCTGGTTACCGGAGCGAGCCGTGGTATTGGTGTCGCGATTGCCGATTTACTGGGTAGGGCCGGTGCCATTGTGATTGGCACCTCGACATCCGAGGGCGGCGCCGAGCAGATCAGCGCCCGTTTCGCCGAGCAGAAAATTCAGGGCAAAGGGGTCAAACTCAATGTCACCGACGGTGAAGAAGTGATCGCCGTTGTTAAAGCCATAGCGGCTGAATACGGCGCACCGACGATTCTGGTCAACAACGCCGGTATTACCAAAGACAATCTACTGATGCGCATGAAGGAAGAGGAGTGGTCGGATGTTATCGACACCAATCTGAATGCCATTTATCGTCTCACCAAGGCTTGTGCCAAGGGCATGACCAAGGCGCGCTGGGGCCGTATTATTAATATCAGTTCGGTAGTTGGCTCGATGGGCAATGCCGGGCAAACCAATTACGCGGCGACAAAGGCCGGTGTTGCGGGCTTTAGTCGAGCACTGGCAAAAGAACTGGGCTCGCGCAATATTACCGTTAACACCGTGGCACCGGGTTTTATCGATACCGATATGACCAAGGAGTTGCCAGAGGCGAGTCGCGAGGCTATGTTGTCGGGCATCCCCCTGGCGCGACTCGGTCAGCCCGAGGAAATAGCCTCGGTGGTTGCGTTCTTGGCAGGTGATGGCGGCGCGTATATCAGTGGTGAAACTATCCATGTTAATGGTGGAATGTACATGGCTTAATAGCCCCTTGCTGCGCCGATAATCGCGATTGATATAAAGCGGTTACGGCGAGCAATTTTTCAGGTAAAATGCGCCGCCGTGAGGTTGTGCTTGAGGGCACAGCCCTCGTAGAGACTGGTTTTATAAGCGCAGTATCAATTTTTTAACAGTAGTTTAAGTAAGTATCGCTATCAAATTAGGAGCAAGAATCGTCATGAGCAGCACTCAAGAACGTGTGATAAAAATGGTTGCCGAGCAGCTGGGCGTTAAAGAAGAAGACGTTAAACCCGATTCTTCCTTTGTTGAAGATCTGGGTGCAGATTCTCTGGATACCGTTGAACTTATCATGGCGCTCGAAGAAGAATTCGACACCGAGATTCCGGATGAAGAAGCCGAAAAGCTGGCCAGTGTTCAAGATGCCATCAGCTATATTGAAAAAAATCCTGGCTGATTCTCCACTGCCTGTTGTGTCAACTGTCGCTGGGCCACGCCGAGCGGCAGTTTTAATACCCCCCTTCCTTTCCCGATACCCCCTATTGCACACTGTCGAGCGGCGGTGGCTTTGTTGTGTGTCGTGTTTAACGCTGCAACCTAACTGAGGCATATTGCCCGCTATGGTCACCAGCACCTGCTTTGTCGATGGTAAGCCCCAGGCTGCTCTAGCCCTAAATGATCGTGGCTTGAACTATGGCCACGGGGTGTTTGAAACCATGCGTCTATCCGCCGGCCAGTTGCCGCTGTGGCACTACCACTGTCAGCGCCTGAGCGAGGGTGCCGAGAGGCTGGGTATTGCGCTGGATCTGCCCCGCTTGCAGGCTTATTTACAGCAAGCACTGGCGGCCTTTCCCGCCGCTGGCATAGTGAAGCTCTTGCTGACCGCTGGCGTAGGCCCTCGTGGCTACCGCCAGCAAGACCAGGCATCGAGCTATGTGCTGCAGTATTTCCCTCTCGCCCCGGTGGTAGAGCCGGCCGCCGTGCGCTTGCAGATTTGTCAGTATACGCTGCCCCACAATGCGCGTTTAGCGGGTATCAAACATCTCAACCGCCTCGACCAAGTGCTGGCAGCAGCGGAGCTGGATGCGGGTTTTGATGGTTTGTTATTGGATGTCGCGGGTGATGTCGTCGAGGCCCTGAGCAGTAATGTTTTTATTTTCGATGGTCGGCGCTGGCTGACACCGGCGCTGACATTGTGCGGCGTGGCCGGCGTTATGCGCCGACTGCTCTGTGAAAAAATTATCCCCGAATTCGGCCACAAGGTTGTTATCCAAGCGCTGCCTTTAAACAGTTTGTTGAAGGCTGAAGAGATCTTTGTCTGTAATTCTGTGCAAGGTGTACAGCCGGTATCGGAGCTTGTCGGTGAGGCCCGCTGGTCTGCCGGCTCGAGTCAGTTACCGGGTTCTGAGACCCAAAAAGTGATCGCCAGTTTGGCCGAGGTGTACCCATGCTTCGCCGCTTAATGCTACTGGCGATAAGTTTATCGGCCTTAACTCTTGGCCTCGCTTGGCAGTGGTTGCAGGGCGGGATGAATGAGCGTTTGAATATTCCAGCAACCGGCTACACCCTAACGGTGCCGGCTGGGGCCAATCTCAATCAGTTGGCCGCAGAGCTGACAGCGCAGGGGGTGCTCGAGTCCGTTTGGCCCCTCAAGGTGTTTGCCCGCCTCAATGACCGCGGTCGTATTCGTGCCGGTGAGTATGAATTTAGTGCCGGTGTGACGGTGTTGGGTCTGCTCGATAAACTCGAGAGTGGTGCCATTAAGTACTATCAAATTACCTTTCCCGAGGGGTTGACCATTAGCGAGTGGCTGGCGCTATTGGGGGGGCGAAAAAACATCCAGCAAACGCCGCGTCTCGATGCTGCTGCCGTCGCCACGGCTCTGGGCATTACTTCAAGCAATCCCGAGGGCTGGTTTGCCCCCGATACCTACAGCTTTGCTGCCGGTGATAGCGCGTTGAGCCTATTGCGTCGCGCCCACCAACAAATGCAGCGTCAGCTAGAGACACTCTGGCAAAATCGCGCCCCCGGCTTGCCCTATGAGACGCCCTACGAGGCGCTGATTATGGCCTCGATCATAGAGCGGGAAACGGGCGCGGCGGGGGAGAGGGCGGCCATTGCCGGGGTGTTTGTGAAACGTCTGCAAATGGGTATGCGTTTACAGACCGACCCAACCGTTATTTACGGTCTCGGTGACGATTACACAGGCAATTTACGCCGCAAGCACTTAAGCTCGCCCTCACCCTACAATACCTATCGCATCAAGGGCTTGCCGCCAACGCCGATAGCCAACCCGGGTGGAGCAGCGCTCGAAGCGGCGCTGCACCCGGCGGAGGGCAAGGCGCTGTATTTTGTTGCCCGAGGTGATGGCGGGCATTATTTTTCCAATAATCTGGCCGAGCATCAGCGGGCAGTCAGGCAATATCAAATTAATCGGCGGCGTAAAGACTACCGCTCTGCACCCCCGTAGGGTGAGGTTGACGGCACTATGATCGACACGACGAAAGGCAAATTTATCAGCGTTGAAGGCACCGAGGGTGTCGGTAAAACCACCAATATTCGCTGCATTGAAAAGTGGCTTGAGGCGCGTGGCATTGCCTATATTGCCACTCGCGAACCCGGCGGCACCGCCCTGGGTGAAAAGATTCGCGCGCTGCTATTGGATAAAGATAATAGCTGTATGGCGGCGAGTGCGGAGCTATTACTGATGTTTGCCGCCCGCGCTCAACACCTTCAAGAAAAAATTATCCCGGCCTTGGCGGCGGGCACCTGGGTACTCTGTGATCGCTTTACCGATGCTACCTATGCCTACCAAGGGTTTGGCCGCGGGCTCAACCGCGAGCACATTCAGCAACTTGAAACGCTGGTGCAGGCAGGCCTCCACCCGGACTTTACCTTGATTCTCGATATCGACCCCGAGCTGGGCATGTCGCGGGTGCGTGCCCGTGGCGAGCTCGATCGCTTTGAAAGCGAGGCGATGGCATTTTTCGATCGGGTGCGCGCGGGCTATCGCGAGCGCGCCGCTGAAAATCCAGCGCGCTATCACTTGGTCGATGCCTCTGCCCCCTTGGTTGTGGTGCAGGAACATATTGTCACCGCCCTAAATGCTTTTGTCGGAGAGGGTTGATGGCCGTTTCTAGCTCGTCTGCCTTGTCACTGGATCAGACCCTGCCTTGGCAAGATGAGCAGTGGCAGCAGTTTTGTCGTCTGCTCAATAGCCAGCGCCTGCCCCACGCCATATTGCTCAGCGGCGCCGAGGATACTGGTAAGCGCCACTTCGCCGAGCGCTTTATACAGCGCCTGTTTTGCATTAGTCCGGTCGACGATGTGGCCTGCGGTGAATGTAAACAGTGTCGTTTGTATCTCAGTGGCGCGCACCCAGACTTTAAGCGGGTGGTGCCCGAGGCTGCCGGTAAAGCGATTTCTATCAATGCGATCCGAGAGCTCTCCGAATTTTCCGTAATTACCGCCCATCAACAGAGCTGGAAGGTGGCGCTGGTGGCGCCGGTTGAGGCGATGACCTTGAATGCCGCGAATGCCTTCCTTAAAACGCTGGAGGAGCCGCGCGAAAAAACCCTTTTGCTATTGGTACACGATCAACTGGCCCCGGTGTTACCCACCATTCGCAGCCGCTGTCGCGTGTTCAGTCAGGGCCTGCCGCCGCCAGCGCTGGTGCGCGACTGGTTAGTGGGCGAGCTGGGGGGTGCCAGCGCCACGGTTGACAAGCTATTGGCGCGAGCGGGGGGGCGACCCCTGCGTGCGCTGAGTTTTGCCGAAGCCAATACCCTCGATGATATCGCTCGCTTTGAGGGGGTACTGCAACAGGTACAGACGGGTGAAGCGGCGCCGGTATCGGCCGCAGCGGCCTACGAGGGTCAGCCCTTGAGCCAGCTATTGGAGTGGTTAATGAGTTATTACTGCCGTCAATTGATCAGCGCTGCGCAGGGCGGCGGCCGTGCCGAGCCCCGACAATTTGTGTTTTATGACCTGCTGTTGTCGACCCGCAAGATGCTGGAAAGTAAGAGCAATTTAAACCCGCAGCTGGTGTTAGAAGAACTGTTTCTCAGTTTAAGTCAGTCGACTTAGCCAACGTTTGCCGGGGTCTTAACGGTCTCAGGCCGCCTGTGTTACCCTGCCCTCTTAACCACACAGTGTCACTATTTGCCTATGAGAGGGATTCGCAGCGGTATTCTCAATCTTTCCCTGAAAGATGCCGATGAATTGTATGCCTGCTATATGCCCTTCGTGGAAAATGGTGGCTTGTTTATCCCCTCCCGCAAACAGTTTTCCATTGGTGATGAAGTTTTCGTCCTGCTCGAACTGATGGAAGAGGACGATAAGTTGCCCCTTACTGGCAAGGTGATTTGGGTGACGCCGAAGGGTACGTCGGGCAATCGCAAACAGGGTGTGGGCATTCAGTTCCCCGCCGAGAGCACCCAGGTGGTACAGCGCATTGAAACCTATTTGGCGGGTTTGCTAAGCTCGGGTCGGCCTACCAATACTCTGTAGTTCTACTCTATTCCTGCCCGCCCTTTTCGATAGTACCTTTTTTTAAATCTCCCTCGATGAGCTTTTCTTCATGGTAACTTCTTCTCTTTCGGTCAAGCCTCCTCTACTGGTGGATTCTCACTGTCATCTCGATCACCTCGATCTCGCGCCCTACGACGGTTGTCTCGAAAAGCTGCTCGCTGCGACCACAGCCTGTGGCGTTGGCCGCGTCTTGACGGTGGGTATCGACCTTGAATCCTCACGCCAGCAGGTGGCGATGAGTGGCCAGCTGCCTGGAGTCTACGCCTCCGTCGGCGTACACCCGATGAATGCCGAGACTCATGCCCTGCCCGAGGTCGCTGAGCTTCGCGAGCTGGCTCAGGGCGAACGCGTGATAGCCATCGGCGAAACCGGTCTCGATCGCCACTATGGCGACGACACCATGGACTGGCAGCGTGAAAGCTTTATTCGCCATGCCGAAGTTGCCCGCGCCTGTGCTAAACCTTTAATTATTCACACCCGGGATGCTCAGCAGGAAACCCTGGCGATGATCGAAGAGCACGTTGACCCGGCCTGTGCCGGTGTTCTGCATTGCTTTACGGAAAGCTGGGAGATGGCGCAGGCGGCCATGGCGATGAATTTCTATCTGTCATTTTCCGGCATTGTTACCTTTAAAAATGCCACGGCGCTGCGTGAGGTGGTGGCGAAGGTGCCCCTCGATCGATTATTGGTGGAAACGGATTCACCCTGGCTGGCCCCGGTGCCCCATCGCGGTAAAAAAAATGAGCCGCGTTTTGTGGTGGAAGTGGCTCAGTGCGTGGCCGACATCAAGGGCATTGCCTTTGCGGACTTGGCTCGGGCCAGCAGTGATAACTTCGATCGTTTGTTTAACCTTTAAGTCGCTTTAACCTGCAAGCCTCTGCGAGAGGCTGGCGAGGGATGGCGCTATTCGAGGCCAAAAAAGGCTTCGATTTCTTCTTTTTGTGCCATTGCATCGGCGTAACCCAATTTAATCAGTCGGCGACAAAAGCCCGGCTCGAAGAGTAGATAGCTGGT
The DNA here is from genome assembly GCA_002162815.1 of Gammaproteobacteria bacterium 53_120_T64. Taxonomy (GTDB): domain Bacteria; phylum Pseudomonadota; class Gammaproteobacteria; order Pseudomonadales; family Porticoccaceae; genus Reddybacter. The sequence goes on from MAAT01000022.1 coordinate 17,373, forward strand.
GGCACTGCTACCCCCACCTTTCTTGGTGGCACCGATGGCACGCAAAAATAACTTTACGGTTTGGGGTAATTCGTGGAAGTGTTCCTGGGCAATTTCGTCGATCGGTGTCGAGGGTGAGATACACAGGTGATCAATAAATTTTAGGGAGCTGTCATTCTTTTCTTCCTTGCCCTGACAAGAGCCTTCGCTTGTCTCTGCAGTACGGGATTGCACCAATTTATTGATTGCTTCCAGGGTCTCAATATCACTCTCGATGGAGTCGATAAAAGCGCTGTTGAGTAGATGGCCCACCATTTGTGCGAAGGAGGGTGAATGGCGTGGACTGTTCTCCACATTGTGATGGCTGGGGTTATCGCTGACGCCAATAATAAAAATGCGGTCGGCGCCGAGGTGTAGGGCGGGACTGAGGGGTTTCAGTTGGCGCATCGCACCATCGCCGTAGTAGCGTGAGTCGATGGCCTTGGCCGGAAAAATTAAGGGAATGGCGGAAGACGCCATCAGGTGATCGACAGTCAAGCCGGTGCGAATACCATGGCGACGGCTGCGCTGCCAGCAGTCGTGATTGCCCTGAAAAAAGGTTGCCGATTGTCCGGTCTCATAGTCCATGGAGGTGGTACTGACGGCCATCAAGTCACCGCTGAGGATGGCTTCGTCGATATGGCGAAAACGTACGTAGTTGCTGAGTAGGTGTTGCAGGGGACTATTGTCGAGCAGCGCCACGGAGCGACCGATGCCGTAGCCACTGTGGAGTAGTGATAGACCCAGGCGCAGGGTGTTTTTCATCACCCCCCAGACATCGGTGCGGTAAATATCCCCGGCGTGCATATTGCGCCAGATGGCCTCGAGTTTGCGCGCCCGCAAGCGGAAGGGGCCGGGGCGCCCGGCAATGGCCAAGGCGTTAATGGCGCCGGCGGAAGTGCCGCAGATAATCGGAAAGGGATTGTGGCAGTGGCGTGGCAATACTTCGGACAGCGCCTTGAGCACGCCGACTTGATAGGCGGCGCGAGCACCGCCGCCGGATAAAACCAAAGCTGTTGTCATATTCCCTGTGCCTAATTTTGTTGCTCATTGGTGTATTAACGCTTAGAAAATACCCATCGCCAGTCCCGCTGCCATGCTCAGGCCGAGTTCGCGACATTGCTGCAGGTGCTGCTGGTTAACCTCTCCCTTGGCGATCACCGGTTCGGCGACGCGGCGCAGGGGATAGCCCCGGACAATGCGCTCGATCTCTCGCACCGCGCCGCTGCCGTCATTGCCGGCGCTGACAAACACGCCATAGGGCAGGTTGATGTGATGGGGCTCGGCCGGATAATAGGTGCGGTCAAAGAAATCCTTTAGGGCGCCGCTCATGTAGCCAAAGTTTTCCGGCGTGCCAAAGAGTAAACCATCGGCCGCGAGCAAGTCGTCGAGACCGGCATTAAAGGCGGTTTTTATGCTGACAGTGAGACCTTCTTCCTCTTTGGCTCCGGCGTGGACAGCCTCGGCAAGTTGTTGAGTATTGCCGCTTTGGCTGTGGTAAATGATGATTAAATGCTTCATCCCCTAAGGCTAAGCAATCTTCGCCGTCGATGCAAAGTGCTTAGCAGGTAAACCCAGCTACACTGTAAAACCATGCGACAAGGATGTGGTATGCGGCTTTATTTACTGGCATTTTCCGTCGCGGTACTCTCATCGGCGGCTTGGTCCTGTCTTTCTTTATTCGAATTCTGCTGGTCTTGCGGGCCCTTTTTAGCGCAGTTGTCGCTGGTTTTTCTCGCATCCGGTGTTTGGTGTCTGTATCGGCGTTGCTGTCCCTTTTTCATCCGTGTCACATGGGTCTTTGCCGCTGGGCTGGTCTGGGCGGCTGTGTGGGGTGCTTGGATGCAAGCGCAGCAGTTGCCTCTGGCACTGGATAAAACAGACTATGTATTATTGGGCGTGGTGCGTGATGTGCCTCATCAGAACAGCTTGCGCAGTCGTTTCGTGGTGGAAATAGAGGCCATTGAGGCCCTTGGCGACGTGTCGCCGTTAGCTGTACAGCCTGGCGATTTACAGCGAGTGATACTTAGTTGGTACGGTGGCGAGCCGGTGCGCCCGGGTGAGCGTTGGCAATTCACGGTCAGGCTACGAAGCCCTCGGGGTTTTGCCAATCCCGGGGGCTTCGACTATGCCGGTTGGTTGTTTCATCGACAGGTTTCCGCGACGGGCTATATTCGCGCCAAGGGGGTGAATAAAAAACTCGCACAAACCGGGCAATATTCCATCGATCAATTCCGCTGGGCGGTGCTCGAAAAAATTGCCACGCTGCAGGTGAATAGCGCCAGTAAAGCCTTATTGGCAGCCTTGACCGTTGGCGATAAGCAGGGCCTCGATAGCGAGACCTGGATGCAGATGCGTCTTACCGGCACCGTGCATTTGGCCGTGGTCTCGGGTTTACATATTGGTATGGTCGCCGGTTTGGGGATGTTGCTGGGCAATTTTTTGGGGCGCTGCCTCACGGCACTGGGGGCGGGGGTGAGTCGCCAGCAAGTGGCGGTCGTAGTCGGCGGCGGGCTAGCCCTGAGCTATGCCTTGCTGGCGGGTTTTGGCCTATCCACTCAGCGGGCTTTAATTATGTTGTCGGTATTTTTACTGGCGACCTTACTGAAGCGCAAATTGCGGCCCGAATTAGCACTGCTGTGGGCACTGGCGCTCATCGCCGCGAGTGATCCGCTGGCGGCTCTGTCTTCGGGGTTTTGGTTGTCCTTTGGCGCGGTAGCCACTTTTTTACTGTGGTTTGTCCCGCGCCCACGAGCGAGTTATTTACGGGATTTATGCAGCGCGCAGTGCATTATCTTTTTACCCTTGGCGGGATTACTGTCCTATTTTCAGGGCGAAATTTCATTGCTTAGCCCGCTGGTGAATTTACTCGCCATTCCCTGGTTGGGTATAGCGGTAGTGCCTTTGGCTTTACTCGGAATGTTGTTTCTGCCTTTATCGCCAGCACTAGCCTCGACCGTGTGGCAGGTGGCTGCCTGGCAACTGGAGGCCTTCGCCGCTGCGATGACTTACTTGTCGCACTATGCCGACTTCTTTATGTGGTCATTGCCTGCCGGCCAGGGTGCCTTACTCAGTCTGGCGATGGTATTGGCGGGTGTACTGTTATTGATGCCTAAGGGTTTGGGACTGCGCGCCATGGCAGTGGTCTTGCTGTTGGCGGTGGCACTGTCTGGTCAGTTTTTTTTAGATAGAGAGGGTGCTGAAAAGGGCGTGGTACCGGGTGAAGGGGGTTTTACGCTCGCGGTGCTAGATGTTGGGCAGGGTCTGAGCGTAGTGGCAACGCATCTTGGCCGGGCGGTGGTTTACGATACGGGGCCCAAATACAGCGCCAGTTTTAATGCCGGTAGTGGCATCATTGCGCCCTATCTGCGCAGCCAGGGGGTGTCGAAACTCGATACTTTAATGTTGAGTCACGGTGACGCCGACCATGTCGGTGGCACACAGGGTTTACTTGAACACTTTAGTCCGGGGCAGATACTGGCCGGCCAGCCTCTTGAGCTGCCGATACACGGTGTTGAACCCTGTTCAAACCAGCAAGATTTTTTAGCAAACCGGGAAACCGAGCAAAGCTGGCGGCGGGCGGGAGTAGTGTTTGAAATTGTTTACCCAGGGCCAGTCACCGCGCCACCGAAGCCAAGCGATGGCACCTCAAAACCTGAAAAACCACTCTCAGATAACGACAGTTCTTGTGTCCTGTTAATTCACTATCGTGGCCAAACGATTTTGCTGCCCGGTGATATTAGTGATGAGGTCGAAGCGAAATTACTGGCTCGGGCTGTGTTGCCGGCGCAGATCGATGTCTTAGTTGCACCTCACCACGGCAGTCGTACATCGTCGAGTCCAGCCTTTGTCGAGCACCTGTTGCCAGGCCATGTGGTCTATGCGGCGGGTTTTAATCACCATTTTGGTCACCCTGCGAAGGTGGTGGCCGAACGCTATCGGCGCCACGGTGCGAAAGCGTGGGTGACGGGGCAAGCGGGGGCGATAATTTTTACCTGGGATGGCGATGGGCAATTGCGCGTTCGTCGATGGCGCGAGCAGGCCCGGCGATACTGGCATTAAGCGGGAATGGCAATAGTTTTACGCGGCTCTAGTAATGGACGATTACGCGAACTGAGGGTTTATTTTGTGGTTCAGGGTTGTGGTAAGGTGAGAATAATTTTTCGGACGGGGGAATAATAAGTGTACGACTTGGTACTTGCCGGTGGCTGGTTGATGCTGCCATTAATTGTATGTTCGTTGGCGGTGGCGGTTATAACCGTCGAACGTTTTATCGCCCTGCGCACCAATAAGGTGACGCCCGATAATTTATTGGCCCAGGTTTGGCACTGGCTCAAACATGAGGAAGTGACGGCGGAAAAATTACTGGAGTTGCGCACCTCATCGCCTCTGGGTCGCATTCTCGCCGCTGGCTTGAGTAATTCCAGCCATGGGCGAGAGGTGATGCGCGACAGTATCGAAGAGGCCGCGACACAGGTGGTACATAAGTTGGAGCGCTATCTGTCGCCCCTTGGCACCATCGCTGCTATCACGCCATTAATTGGTTTACTCGGTACAGTGGTGGGTATGATCAAGGTGTTTACCGCCATTATGTTACAGGGTACCGGCAATGCCGGTATCTTGGCCGGTGGTATTTCCGAGGCCCTAATCACCACTGCAGCGGGTTTATCGGTGGCGATTCCCGCGGTTATTTGTCATCGCTATTTTGAACGCCGTATTGATTCGCTGGTGGTGACGATGGAAGATCAGGCGATTAAACTGATCGACGCCCTGCACGGCGATCGGCCGGTGAGTGATGTGCAAGGAGTGCTTAAAAGTTCAGTCCAAGCTTCGAGTAAAGGGACGCAGGGCTCTAGCAAAGGCAAGAGCCAGTGAAGTTCCGCCGCCAAAAAACCACCGATAACACGGTCAATGTGACGCCGCTGATCGATGTGGTGTTTTTACTGTTGATTTTTTTTATGGTCTCCACCACCTTTACCAAGGAAACCCACCTTTCGATTCATCTTCCCGAGGCAGAGGGCGAGCCGGTGGAGGCAGTGGCGGAGGCGATTGAAATTGGCATCGACGCAGAGGGACATTACTCGATCAATAATACGCCACTGGTGAATCAGAAAGTTCTCACCCTGATGAGAGGGCTCGACCAATTGGCCGAGGGCAACACGGATCGGCCGGTGACGATTCGTGCCGACGCCAAAGCCAGTCACCAAGCTGTAGTGACCGCGATGGATGCTGCGGGCCGCAGTGGCTTTGTGCATTTAAGTATCACCACCCAAAGCCCAGAAAAGTGAGCCGGCAAGGCTAAATTTCTGTAGTATTTTTCCAAACCGCCAGACCCTCGTAGTAAAATCCCCCTATGAAAAACCAAAAAGCCGCAGCCGGGCCATCGGGCTTGCAGGTCTACCTGCGCATACTCGCCTATTTGAAAAAATACTGGCGAGTTTTTATTGTCAGCATCCTCGGTCTGTGGGTCTTTAGTTTGGTACAAATTGCCTTTATTGACCTCCTCGGTTACATGATTAATGTCCTGACGGTGGTCACCGGTGATGGTGATATCCCAGCCGAGGTCAATATGATGCAGGTGGATGCCGGCTTGACCTCGAAAGTGGCGGAGTGGTTGATGGCCGACGGCCCGGTGCTGGAGCAAAGCCGCCTGGTACTACCGACCATGATGATCGGTTTGGCCCTAGTCAGGGGACTGGCCTTTCTCGTCGGCAACTACGGCATGTCCTACGTCTCCCAGTCGGTGGTCCACGATATACGCACCGAGGTCTTTGAGAAATACATGCGCATGCCCAGTGCCTATTTTGACGGCCAGATGGGCGGTCACATGGTGGCGCAGCTGACCTTTCATGTGAATCAGGTGATGGCGGCCAGTACCAAGGCCATTAAGGTGGTGGTGCGCGAGGGCTTTTTAGTCATTGGCTTACTGATTTACCTGGTCTATTTGAACTGGCGCTTGGCCCTGGTGTTTCTTATCGTGATGCCGGTGATTGCCACCATCGTCGGCTTCGTGAGTAAGCGTTTTCGGGTGATTAGCAAGCGCATTCAAACGGCGGTGGGCGATGTCACCCATGTCGCCCAGGAAGCGGTGACGGGCTACCGTGAGATGCACCTCTACGGGGGTGATGCCTATGAAAACCAGCGCATGAATAAGGCCAGTCAGCGCAACCGCCGACAAAACCTGAAGCTGGCGATTGCCGAGGGACTGAGCACGCCGGTGGTGCAAATTCTGTTGTCGGCCGCGTTGAGCTTGTTGATCTGGACGGCCCTGACCCCAGATATTCTCAGCTCCATGTCGACCGGGGGCTTTATTAAATTTTTGTTTACCGCCTCCTTGCTGGCCAAGCCGGTGCGCCAGTTGACGCAAATCAACAGCTTGATACAGCAGGGCATTACCGCGGCCACGACCTTATTTGAAACTCTCGATAGCGAGGAGGAAGTTGACCGGGGGCAGTTTGAAAAAGACCGGGTCGATGGCAAGTTTAGTTTTGAAAAGGTCTGCTTTCGCTATAACGACGATGATGAAGAGGTTTTACGGCACATTGATTTCGTCGTAAAACCCGGTGAAACCATTGCCCTGGTGGGCTCCTCGGGCAGTGGTAAAACCTCGCTGGTGAGTCTTATTCCGCGCTTTTACAATTATCACAGCGGTCGGATCAGTCTCGATGGCCACGATATCAACGACTACACCTTAAAGAATCTACGCCGGCACATCGCCCTGGTGAGTCAACAGGTGACGCTGTTTAACGACACGATTTACAATAATATTGCCTATGGCGAGCTGGCCAATTGCAGCCCCGAGGCGGTGCGTGAAGCGGCCCGCATGGCCTATGCCCTCGACTTTATCGAGGCGATGCCGGAGGGTTTTGAGACCATGATTGGCGATGATGGGGTGATGCTATCGGGTGGCCAGCGCCAGCGTTTGGCCATCGCTCGCGCCCTGCTGAAAGATGCGCCGATCTTAATTCTCGATGAAGCGACCTCGGCCCTGGATACCGAGTCGGAGCGCGCCATACAGGCGGCGCTTGAGGGGGCGATGGAGGGGCGCACCACGTTTGTGATTGCCCACCGCTTAAGTACCGTTGAAAACGCCGATCGCATTTTGGTGCTCGAAAAGGGCGGTATCATTGAAGAGGGGTCTCACCCCGTGCTGCTGGCCGCGGAGGGTCGCTATGCCGCCTTGTACCGTCAGCAATTTAATGATGAGGCGGCCTAGGGGCCATGAGCGCCCTCGAAAATGCCTGGTATAAACCCCGTAGTTGGGCGTTGGCCTTGCTGCCCCTGTCCTATCTCTTTAGAGGCGTGGCGGCGGGTCGCCGGGCCTATTTGCAACAGCGCTATCAGGCTCGGCCCTTTGCCGTGCCCGTGGTGGTGGTCGGCAATATTAGTATTGGTGGTACCGGTAAAACGCCGCTGATTATTCATTTAGTACACCGTCTGCGGGCGGCGGGGTTTCGCCCCGGCATTGTCAGTCGTGGCTACGGTGGACAGCCATCGCCACAGCCTCGCAAGGTTGGGGCCGACAGTAGCGTCGAGGAATGTGGTGACGAGCCGGTATTGATCGCCCGCGAGGCCAATTGCCCCGTCGTTGTGGCTAGCGATAGGGTGGCCGCCGTCGAGTGTTTAATCGCTGAGTTCGAGGTCGATGTGGTACTTAGCGACGATGGCCTGCAGCATTACCGCATGCACCGCGATCTGGAAATAGCCGTGCTCGACGCGCGCCGTGGGCTCGGCAATGGCCAGTGTTTACCCGCGGGGCCCTTGCGTGAACCCCCCGGGCGTTTGGCCAGTGTCGATTGGGTGGTACTCAATGGCGCGGTGCCAGGCGACTCGGCCGCGTTGCCAATTCCCCCCGAATCTTTAATCGCCATGTCATTGCAGCCGACTTTTTTTCGCCATTTGCGCAGTGGTCAGCGGGTCGCGGCGCAGGATTGGTCGGGTTCGCTCAAGGTGCATGCCCTGGCCGGCATCGGCAACCCCGAGCGTTTTAGTGCGACCTTGATAAGTCTTGGGCTAGAACCCCTGTTACAGGCCTTTGCCGACCACCACCCCTTTACGCCGGCCGACCTGCAATTTGATGACGAACTGCCCGTGGTGATGACCTCGAAAGACGCCGTGAAATGTACCGCCTTTGCCCCGGACAATGTCTGGGTGCTGGAGGTCGCCGCCGATGTTGACGCGCTATTGCTTCAGAGCATCAAAGATCTACTGGTTTAAGTCACTTCCCTTTAACTGATCGCTTACCATCCCTGCTCAAGTTGGTGCAGAAACTATGAAATACACCGTTGTCATTCCCGCTCGCTACGCCTCAACGCGCCTGCCCGGTAAACCCCTGCGCGATATCGCCGGTAAGACCATGATTCAGCGGGTTTACGAGCAGGCGAAATTGAGCACCGCGAGTCGGGTGATCGTCGCCACCGACGACCAGCGTATTGCCACCGTGGTCGAGGGCTTTGGTGGCGAGGTGGCGATGACCTCAGCCGACCATGTATCCGGCACGGATCGTTTAGAAGAGGTCGCCCGCCAATGTGGCCTGGCAGAGGATGAAATTGTCGTCAATGTGCAGGGTGATGAACCGTTGATACCACCCCAGGTGATCGATCAGGTGGCCACCAATTTGGCGGCCAACCGCCATGCCGGTGTGGCGACCCTGAGTGAGGCCATTACCGAGACGGAGGTCTTCCTCAACCCGAATACCGTGAAAGTGGTGAGTGGCCACGATGGCACGGCCCTGTATTTTAGTCGTGCGCCCATCCCCTGGCCCCGGGATGAGTTTGCCGATTCAGGCCATTTGTCGGCAAAAAAATTACCGACTGAGTCAGTGCTCAATAGCTTACAGCGCCATATTGGTATCTACGCCTATCGCGTTGCCCAGTTGCACAGTTTCGTCAATTGGCAGGTCGCCCCACTGGAGGCTTTGGAGTCTCTCGAACAATTGCGTTTTATGTACCACGGTATAAAGATTCACGTCGCGCCCGCGCTATTGGCGGTTCCGGGAGGGGTGGATACCGAGTCAGACCTGCTGGCGGCGATCGCCATGGTGCAGAGGGGTGAGCCGGCGTAGCTAGCGAAGGTGATGGTATTTGGCCAAATTCTGGCCAATGGCGATAAAACATAAAGGCTACGTAGCTTCTTTGTGGGTAGTGGTCTTGCTCTGTTCTCCTTGCTGAATAATAATTGCGTCCGTTCTGAAGATGCGTAGGCCCGTTAGTTCGATGGGGTGAGCCCTGGCGTGCTAGTGACATTGCCGTCAATACAAGGAAGAGGCCGTTATAATGACAGAGCACGACCAACGAGCTGCTTGTGAGCAGTCATGATGATGGGTTTTAGCAGCGTGACCCAGGGTCGGCGAGGGGTAGTCTGTGGCTAGATTTCGCCGTCTCAATTTGATCAATATTCCCCAGTTAATCGTACAGACGGGCAAGGTCAATCAGGCCTGCTTTTACGACAGTGAAGATTACCGCTTTTATCTGAAAAGTTTAAAAGCCGCTGCCGATCAATACCTGTGCGACATTCACGCCTATGTGCTGTTGGCCAATTCGGTGCAAATACTGGCGACCCCTAAGGTGCCGAATGGTATTTCCTCGATGATGCAATCCCTCGGGCGGCGTTATGTGCAGTATGCCAATCATCGCTATCAGCGCAGCGGTAGTCTGTGGGAGGGGCGTTATAAAAGTAGCTTGATCGATGCCAATAGTTATCTCTTGAGCTGTTATCGCTTTGTTGAATTAAGGCCGCTCGAACTTAGAGGGGTGGAGGAGCTGGAGGATTACCCCTGGTCAAGCTTTCACCATCACTCGGGTACCGAGCTGAATGACTTAATTACAGACCATAGTTTGTACGAGACCCTGGGTGATGACTCGGCCGAGCGCGCTGAAGCCTACACCCAGCTCTTTCGCTATGCCTTTGACCCGGGTCTGCTGGCCTATATTGCCGAGACCGTGCAACTGGGTCGGGTGCTGGGTGGCGATCGCTTTAAAGATCAGATTGAGCAAATTGCCGATCGCCGGGTGCGGCCCTTGAAGCGAGGTCGCCCGCGCAAGGAGGCGGCGAGTGATGAACCCGGTGCGGCGAGTACTTAAGCGAAGCGTTTTTTCTGAAGCAGGGCATCCTGTTAGGTATTAAGGCTAGCTATCGGTTTCTCGATATTAGCGAATTTAAACCCAATCGGGCTTTAGGCTCGTAAGTCATAAAAATTAATTTTAATTATTTTTATTTAAAGGGTGCCAGAGTGAAAGTCGTAAAGACCATACAGGGTGAAAACACTGAATGGCGAGTGATAGCGGGGCAAGCGGCACCGGGTATATGTCGCTCAGCTGAGATTGTAAGGAAGAACGTACTAAGGCTGTAGAGCGTTTTACTTTATTGGTGCCAGAGTGAGTTTTTAGCGGTGAAATCCTTCTTTGCAGAGGGTGCTTTCTCTGCTTAAATGCTTTTGTCCGGATCAAAACAGCCTGTTTGCCGGGCTAATGATGATCAGCTTAAACATGTTTTTAACACGCAAGTTTTTCCATACTTGCACTTTAATTAAAGCCAGATAAGGAGATAATCTTATGGCGATTTATATGAACTACGATGGTCTAGCCGTTAAAGGAAGCGTCACATCCAAGGGCTACGAAGATTGGATTGATATTTCCAGTTTTCAATTCGGTGTTGGCCGTGGCATCTCAATGGAAGTGGGTGGCATGCAAGAGCGCGAGGCCACTCGCCCAAGTATTAGTGAAGTGTCTTTAAGTAAGGCGATGGATGCTGCATCTGGTGGTTTGTTTCAGGCCTCAGTAGCGGGCTCCGAGGGTGTGAAAGTATTGATTCACATTGTTAGAACCGGTGCCAAAGAAGTGCAGACCTATGCCACCTATGAGTTGGAACAATGCCTCGTCAGTTCCTACAGTGTCTCGGCTGACGGCGGTGGCTCACCCCACGAAAGTGTCTCACTGAGCTTCGCTAAAATCATGCTGGACCTGAGTAATGTCGATGGCAGTGGTGTAAATGCCACGAGCATGAAAGTCGGTTACGATTTAGCGATGGGTACACCGTTATAAGTGCTCCTTTGTGCGCAGCTTCCTTAGGGCTGCGCGTTTTATATTGAGTATTAGGTGTTACGCACAACACGTGGCACAGCCCCTGGGTATGAACGCGAGTGCGAACCTTGCTTTTAGGGGCTGGGCGCGAGTGCAAAGAGGTTTGGAATCATGTCCACCTTAAGTCAAGATGGTCGTTTACTGCGTATAACAACGCCTGCGGGGAAGGACGTTTTTCGTCTGGTCGAATTGCGTGGCCAGGAGTCTATTTCTGCCTTATATCAATTTGAACTCGAGTTGGTCTCTGAGGACCATGAAATCACCCCAGAGACCTTGCTCGGCAAGGTCGTCTCTGCCTCCATTCACTACCACACCGAACATACCCGTTATATTCATGGCCATGTCAGTCAGTTTCAAGCCGGCGCGGTGCTTGACGGGCTGCGATCGTATAGCTTAATAGTGGTGCCTGGCGCTTGGTTTATGAGCCTCAATGAAAAGAGTGCCATCTATACCGAACAGACCAGTGCCGACATTATCTGGGGTTTACAAGGTGAGTATGAGGGGGCTTTTTCCTATCAGCATGCCCAGCCTGGCGATATTCGCAGTTACTGCATTCAATATCAGGAGAGCGATTTTGAGTTTTTCTCGCGACTGTTGGCGGAAGAGGGGCTGAGTTACTACTTTACCCAGGACGAGTCAGAGCACGGCATGGTCGTTGCCGAAAGCCACAGTCGCTATGGTGATTGCGCAGAGACCGATATTGAACATGTCGCGGCGGCTGCCACAGGTTTGGGACAGGTCGGCCAGCTAAGTCGCATTACCAGCTGGCAAAGGGAATACAAACTACACACCGGCAATGTGGCGATGACCGGGTATCTCGAGTCGGATGCCGGTAAGGGGCAGAACGTTAGCGTTGCCACCCGCAATAAACGTTTGAAGAGTATCAGTAAATATAAGCGCAGTATTCACGACAGTGCCGTGCCCTATAAATATACCGAGGGCTTGGCCGAGTACGGCGATGCTTTTAGCCAGAAAAAAACCGCCGAACTGATCCTTGAAGCCGAAGAGGCGAGTTTTGATATTGCCCATGGCGAGAGCAATTGCTGCAGCTTTTTTGCCGGCGGGCGCTTTACCCTCAAGCACGATTTGGCATCCGAAAGCGGTCAATACCTACTGACGCGTGTCGGCCACTATGCGGTGGATAACGGTGTTGATACCTATTACAGCAATGAGTTTGTTGCGATACCTTCCACTTCAGGTGCTCATCCCCACCCCTCTCCGCCCTTCAATCGCCTGCGTATCAACGGCCCACAACTGGCCACGGTAACGGAGGTGAAGGCCGGAGATAGCCCCGGTGATGGCGACCCGCAATTGATGGTGAAAGTCCACTTTTACTGGGATGAGAATGAGAACAGTTGCTGGGTGCGGGTGATGCAAAACTATGCCGGTAAGCGGCAGGGGGCGGTGTTTGTACCGCGTGTGGATTCTGAAGTGGTACTTGAGTTTATCGGCGGTGACCCGGACCGCCCCTTGGTTTACGGTGCGGTTTACAACTCCGACAATGTGGCGCCGCAATACAGTAAAACCCAGAGTGGCTTTCAAACGGCTAGTAATGAATTTCGTTTTGACGATGTGGAAGGTGAAGAGGAGATTTACCTGAAGGCTGGTAAGGACCTCAACTATTTGGTGATGAACGACGAGGCTGGCGAGATACACAATGACCAGAAACTCGACGTCGGCAATGACCAAACACAGACCATTGGCAATAACCAAGACATCTTTATCAGCAATAACTGTGTGCTTGAGGCGGGTACCAGTATTACCTTGAAGGTCGGTGCCAATAAAATTGTTATCGATGCCGGTGGTATTACCATGAAGGGTATGGCCATTAAAGGTACAGCCGATACCAATGTGGAATTAAAGGGCAATATTGCTGCCAAACTGGAAGGCGGTGCCACTGCGGAGGTCAAAGCCGGAGGCGTTTTAACCGTCAAAGGCGGTGTCACGATGATTAATTGAGTTCACTACAGATAGAATTTACTACTGGCACGGACAAGTAATAAACGAGAGAAAATGGAACTAGAAGGGTGAACGCGGTGTGCAATAACATTAGCAGTGATCTGGCAGATGTCTGACGTGAATCGAATTAAGGCTAACACCGCGGGTGAGCTGACAGAGCATTTTGAGCTGTCCGATGAGGCAGAGTGTGTCGCTGTGCTTGAGGATGCGCCGGTGCAAGTCATCGCCAAGCTCCTGGCCGAAGAGAAATATCACGATGCGGTGACCATGCTCGCCCATGCACTACCGAAGCGAGAAGCAGTGTGGTGGGTTTGCCTGGCGGTTAGGAAAGAGCTGGGCCCCGAGGACAAGCTCGATGCCGCCTGTGTGGTGGCGACTGAACTCTGGGTGCGAGAGCCCAGTGAACTGAACCGTAAGGCGGCAAAAAAACTCGGTGATGGCAGAAAAAAGAAATCCGCTGCGGCTTGGTCTGCAACCGCCGCCAGCTGGTGTACCGGCAATATGCTCGACGACGATGCCACTCTTGTGGCTCCCCCAGATTTTCTCTACGCCCATGCAGTGGCGGCGGGTATTACCCTGGCCGCCGTTGCCGCTGGCCCCAAGCAGATGGCGGCAAGCTATCAGCTTTTTATGCGCCAGGGCTTTGATTTAGCGGCAGGCGGCTCGGGCCAAGTCCCGGAAGAAAGCGCAATTTTATGACACATTTACCGGTTTAAAGAAGGAGTAGAGCAATGTCCCAGCCAGCTGCTCGGATTGGCGATAATCACGTTTGTCCGATGGTGACCGGTGTCGTGCCCCACGTTGGTGGTCCCATCGCACTGGGGGAAATGACCGTGTTAATTGGCGGCATGCCCGCCGCTCGCGTGGGAGATATGGCGGTGTGCGTCGGCCCGCCAGACACCATTGCCGCCGGTTCCGCGACCGTGATCATTGCTGGTAAACCGGCCGCGCGTATGGGCGATAGCTGCGGTCATGGCGGTGCCATTGTAGTGGGTTGCCCCACGGTGTTAATTGGCTGAAATTCTACCCCGCCTTGGCGGGCAGAGTACGGTGAGTTATTTGAGTTTATTAAGGACGACTTGCTCAAGGTGTGATTGAGCGATTGATAAAAAACTACTGGAGAAGAGTCATGGCAAATCGAAATTTATGGGCGATGGGTGAGGAATTGGCAAAGAACCCGTCGATGTGGTCGCGAGTAAAACATTCGAGCAAGGGCACCTCCATGCGACGCATGGGTAAAGCCAGCAGTATTCCCAAAGCCCTGGCGAAGGGCGGGGCAATGGCTTTGAAGCAGATACCGGTGCCGGTACTGCGCGATGTGCTGTCCGCCGCAGTCGACAAGGCTTACGACATGGCCAAGCATTATCACCGTAAAAAATACCAAATTGCCTCTGCGGCAGGTAATGAAAAAAAGACTAAATTTGGTTGGAAGGATTTGGATGTACAGGATATGGATCGCTATCGCTGGAAGGTGAGCGATGCGGTAAAAAGCCTGAATGCCACGACCAGTAAATTTAATGTGAAATTTAATGGCTATGCCAATGAGGGGAAAATTTGCGAGGCCTATGTGCGAGTCACTAAAGATTACGCCTATGCCTGTAAGCGCAGTAAAAAGTTGCGCACCAAGGCCTTCGCTATTAAGGAGCTCTGTGAGCAGACTCTGGCTTGGTTGGATGAGGTCGATGGCTCACTGGATAAATGGGTGGTGAATAATAAAATTGATCTGACGCAAAAAGTGATCGCTCTGGGAAGTGAGGCTCATGAAAACTGCGAGTCGACGGTCTGTGCCCTTCAAAGTGATGTGAAATTGCGCCTCAAACATCCCTCGGCTGTGAATGGGGTCTCGAATTTTGCGGCGTTGGTGAGCGGTGCACTGGATCCCAATGAGTTTATTGTCATGGGCCAGCCGAGCGATCACAAATTAAAAGTTAATAACGTGTACAGCGGCAGCTCTCACTCTTGATGGACAGAGCTTGAAGTGGGGTAGTGGGCCTTTCGGCAATACATTTGCGCTGCCCGATTGCCCGGCTTTTTTTCATTGCTTAAATATTACTGAAATGGGGCATCAGCTCCCGGGCAAGCAGCTCGATCGGGCATTTAATTGCTCCGGTGGCAATATGCCCTGGGGCAAAAGTAGGAAAATCTCATCGAGGGGGACTTTCTAGCCGAGCTCTGCAATGCGCCGCTTTAGGGTTTCCGGGGCGTCGACTAATAGTTCCGGCAGCCCTTGGCCAAAGGGTTTCATCCAAGTATTCCACATCCAGGCCATGTCTTCGTGCATCGCCTGCGCTGCGCCATCGCTTTCTGCCGCTATGGCGAGAGGCTTGTTAGCTGCCTGCTAGGCATTCACGTCAATCACCACGCGGCCCTTGATTTTACCGGCGAGAATATCGCTGGCGAGTTGCGGTACTTTGCTGAGGGCTTCGACGCTGTAGATTTGGCGCAGTAGCTCGAGATCAACCAGCTCGGCGAGACCCTGCCAGGCGCGCTGGCGGCGCTCGAGGGGCGCCATTACCGAGTCGATGCCACGCAGTGTCACGCCGCGTAAAATAAAGGGCATCACGCTGGCGGGTAAGTTAGTACTGCCTGCTAGGCCACAGGCGGCAACTATGCCTTCGTAGCGGGTTTGTGCCAGTACGCTGGCGAGGGTGTTATCGCCGACGGTATCGACGGCACCAGCCCAGGTTTCCGCTTCGAGTGGCCCAGGGTCGCGGGCGAGCTGGTCACGGGCGATAATGTGTTTGGCACCGAGTGCTTCGAGCAGGGGGCGAGCCTCGTCAACACGACCGGTTGAGGCGGTGACTTCATAGCCCAACTTGGCCAGCAGCATAATCGCCACCGTGCCAACACCACCGGCAGCCCCGGTAACAACAATAGGCCCGTCGTCTGGCCTTACGCCCCAGTCCTGTAGTGCCAGCACACAGAGCATGGCGGTGTAACCTGCGGTGCCGATGGCCATCGCCTCTTCGAGACTAAAGGCCTCGGGTACGCGCACCAGCCACTCGGCTTTCAGTTTCTGCTTTTGGGCATAGCCGCCCCAGTAGCGTTCGGACAAACCAAAGCCGTTGACCAGTACGCGGTCGCCGGCTTTAAACGCCGGATTTTTTGATTCGACCACGGTGCCCGCTAAATCAATACCGCCGACCATCGGGAATTTGCGACAAATGGGCAGGGTCCCGGTAGTGGCGAGGCCGTCTTTATAGTTGACGGTGGAATAGGCGACATCGACCAGTACCTCTTCGTCCGGCAAGTCGGCGAGGCTGATTTGCTGGATGGAAGCACTGACCTTTTTATCGTGTTTGTCGATAATCAGGGCATTAAAAGGCGTGGTCATGGCACAGTTTCCCGAGGCGAGGTGTTAAATATTATTTATTGACGTCAATTTTGGCGTATTGGCCCTTATAAAAGCCCAGTGGCTCTTTATCGGCATTATCCATTGCGTGTACGCGGCCGACGATGATGATGTGATCGCCACCTTCATACAGGGACTCGGTGGAACATTCAAAGCGTACGCTATAGTCGTTTAATACGGGCACACCGGCACGACCTTCACTGTGGTCTGCCTGGCCAAATTTGTCGGCTTCTTTGGTGGAGAAGAGGCGAGAGATATCTTCCTGACCCTCGTGGAGGATGTGGATGGCGAAATCTTTGGCTTCATTAAAGGCGTCAAAACTATTGGCGTTTTTGGCAATGGACCACAGCACCAGAGGTGGATCGAGGGAAACAGATGAGAAGCTGTTGGCGGTACAGCCCACTTTGGTGCCGTCGGCGCCAGTGGCGGTGACAACGGTAATACCGGTGGCGAAAGCACCCAGGGAGTCGCGAAATTCTCGTGCATCTAAAGTCATGGTCAGGTTTCCAGTCGAGTAATTGTCAAAGTTGTGCAGTTTTAATTTTTAATATAAAACCCGTGAGCAGGGCTAAGGGGTTTTAGTGTTGTGTGATATATACGCCAACGAATAGCCGTAAGTGATAAGGGGCTATTGTAGTGGCTAGCAGGCGCGATCCCAAGCCCTGTAATGTATCACAGGGCTTGGGTGTGTAGTAAGTGTCAATAGGCTGACATTGTTTCTGGCGATTTAGCTTGGCCGCTTATTAAGGATTGGCGAGCACCGCAGGGCGCTGTGAAACCTTGTCATACCAGGCTTGAAGGTGGGTGCAGTTGGCGGGAATGTCTTCTTTAATCCACTTCGCAAAATCGCAGACCACCAGCGTGGTGATATCGGCCAGGGAATAAAAATTGCCGGCGACGTAGTCATTGTCGGCAAGGCGCTGGTCAAAGTCGGTGTAAAAGTTCTGCAAACGCAGGGCACCGCGCTCGGCCAATCCGGGCAACTGTGGATAATTGTGCGGGCCCACGACGGCGCGGTCGGCAAAACCCTCGGCGCTGTTGCGGAAGACTTCGGCGACCGCCAAGATACCGTTCATAAAGGCGAGGTGATCCCACATTTCGACCGTGGCTTTTTCCGAGGCAGTGGTGCCACTTAGGGAGGGGCTGGGCTTACTCTCTTCAAAGTAGCGACAGATGCCGCGGATTTGGCTAATACAGGTGCCATCGTCGAGCTCGAGCATGGGGATATCACAGGCGGGGTTTTTCGCCCGGTACTCGGAGCTCAGTTGCTCACCCTTAAAGAGATCGACGGCGACTCTTTCAATATCAATACCTTTTTCTGCTAGGTAAATATTAACGCGGCGGGGGTTGGGGGCTTTGGGGAAATCGTAGAGTTTCATCGCTATTATCCGTTG
The DNA here is from genome assembly GCA_002162815.1 of Gammaproteobacteria bacterium 53_120_T64. Classification (GTDB taxonomy): domain Bacteria; phylum Pseudomonadota; class Gammaproteobacteria; order Pseudomonadales; family Porticoccaceae; genus Reddybacter. Next base: position 35,177 of record MAAT01000022.1, read on the forward strand.
TTATTAATTGCGCCTGGGCAGAGATAAATGAATGTTAATATGGCCCCGGCAGACTTGATTGCCGAGCCCGGGTTCATATTAGATTATGCCTTCTAAAATGGATACAGTTTGCGTCAAACAGGCTGCAGCGTATCTTCAATGCTGTGGTCTTTTACTTATTAATGGAGTTTCTTCGTGGCTGATCGCCTGAGCGAATACCAGCGTAAACGCTATACGCGCCAGTTATTGCTGCCGAGCTTTGGCTTCGATGGCCAGGAGCAGCTAGCCGCGAGTACGGTACTAATATTGGGTGTCGGTGGCCTCGGTTGTGCGGCGGCTCAATACCTCTGTACGGCGGGCGTCGGTGGTTTGATCTTGGTCGACGACGACAGTGTCGAGTTGAGTAATTTGCCGCGCCAGGTACTGCACGGTGAAAGCGATATCGGTCGCCTTAAAGTGGCCTCTGCTCTCGATACCCTGCAATATTTAAACCCCGCTGCCGTTATCGAAACGGTGGCGCAGCGCCTGGATGATGCCGCTCTGCTGGGAAAAATAGAAAACTGTAATGCGGTGCTCGATTGCTCGGATAACTTGGCAACGCGACGCCAGCTCAATCGCTTGTGTTATCGCGCGCAAACGCCGCTGGTTTCCGGTGCCGCGATTCGCTTTGAGGGCCAGGTGGCGGTGTACCCGATGACGGCGTCTGCGCCTTGCTATGAGTGTTTCAGTCAACGCTTTGGCGAGCAGCCATTGAGTTGTGTGGAGTCGGGGGTGTTGGCACCGCTGGTGGGCATCGTCGGTAGCCTGCAGGCCCTGGAGGCCATCAAATTATTAAGTGGTGTTGGCACGGTGCCGGTCGGCAAGCTGATGCTGTTTGACGGTGCCTATAGCCAGTGGCAAACATTTCAACTGCCGCAATGGGCCGATTGCCCGGTGTGTGGTAGCTCTACCGATTAAAAAACCCGCTATTGATAGTACAGAGACGGCATTCAAAATGGATAAACAGACAACAAGCTCGCAACCCGCGAAAAACTCTCCAGCCTTATTAAGCCTCGATCAAGCGCGGGCCCATATGTTGGCGGCGCAGCCTTGTCAGCTGGTTAATGTTGAACCTGTGCCCTTAGCCGACCTGCCGGGGCGTATATTGGCCGCCGATGTGGTGTCGGCGATTAATGCACCGCCGGCGGATAATTCGGCGATGGACGGTTATGCCTTTAACTTTTCTGCACTTAACGACAGTGTTGGCGAGCAAGGTGAATTCAAGCTCGTCGGCAAGGCACTGGCCGGGGTGCCCTTTGCCGGCGCAGTGGGCGTGGGTGAATGCATTCGCATAATGACCGGGGCCGAATTGCCGGCCGGTTGCGACACCGTGGTGATGCAGGAAAACGTAGTGGCAGACGGTGCCACGATTGGTCTTCAGAAGGCACCTAAGCCCCAGGCCAATGTGCGCTATGCCGGTGAAGATATTGCGCAGGGTGAAACGCTGTTTAGGGCCGGGCACCGTCTTGGCCCGGTCGACATCGGCCTACTGGCAACCCTGGGTATTGCCGCAGTGGCCGTGCAGCCGCGTTTAACCGTGGCGCTGTTTGCCAATGGCAGTGAATTGCGTGCGCCGGGTGAAGTGCTGGCAGCGGGGGAGATTTACGACAGCAATCGCTATTTTTTAAGGGCGATGCTTGAACGGTTGGGTTGTGAGGTGGTTGATATTGGCGCCATCCCCGATGACCTCGAGCAGTTGCGGGTAGCCTATCGAGAGGCCGATGCCGCCGCCGATGTGGTCATCACCTGCGGCGGGGCTTCAGTCGGTGAGGCGGATTACACACGGCAACTACTTAGCGAGCAGGGCGATATCGGTTTCTGGAAAGTGGCCATTAAACCGGGCAAGCCCTTTATGTTTGGCAAGCTGGCCAACAGTACCTTTTTTGGTTTGCCGGGCAATCCGATGTCCGCCCTGGTCACTTTTTATCAATTAGTACTGCCGGTATTACAGCAAATGCAGGGCGAGGTCGCGGCACCGGCGTTGGTGCTCTGGGCTCGGGTCAGTTGCGATATACGCCGCAATCGTAGTCGTCTTGAATTTCTACGCGCCAGCCTGACGACGAATAGTGATGGCGAGCTGGTGGTTACGCCAGATCAACAACAAAGCTCGGGTGCGCTCAGTTCCTTTGCACGCAGTCATTGTTTTATTCTGCTTGATGCGGGTGAACAAGCGCTAAGGCAGGGTGAAAAGGTTGGGGTGCAGCTATTTGATGTGGTCTTGCGTTAAACGAAGGGGCCTTAATAGCTCGCCAGTCCAAAATAATAAAAACCGTTATTTTTTTGATAAATTCCTAGGTCCGCGTTTAAGTAATTAAAATAAAAAGTCGCCTCTAGTGATAAAAAACTCCAGGTTAATTGTTAAGAAAAACACTAAAACTATAACAGCTGTAAAAACAGCACTAGATGATTAGGGGTCGTTATGACAAAGAAAAGAAAACACCTGCTCGATGGTATTACCGTGCTCGATTTAACCCAGCACGTCGCCGGGCCTTCGTGTACACGAATGATGGCGGAGATGGGTGCCGAGGTGATTAAGGTGGAGCTGGCGCCCTACGGTGAACAAATTCGCGATATGGGCTATAAAAAAGGCGGTCGCGGGATTTATTTCCTGCAGCAAAACCGTGGCAAGAAAAGTTTGTGTATCGACGCGAAAACCGAGGAGGGCAAAGAAATACTGTACGGACTGATTAAAAAGGTCGACGTCCTGATTGAAAATTTCGCCCCCGGTGTCATTGGCCGTTTGGGTTGTAGCTGGGAAGTGGTGCATGAGTTAAACCCCGAGTGCATCATGTGCTCCATTTCCACCTTTGGCCAAACCGGGCCGCTGTCGGAGCTACCGGGCTTTGATTACATTGGTCAAAGCTATGCCGGTATCACCAGTTTAATCGGCGACCCCGAAAAAGCACCGAGCATACCGGCCGCCGCCTTGGGTGACACCATGACCGGCGCCCACGCACTGGCGGCGATTAACGCGGCGCTGTTTCATCGCGCCATGGGCGGTGAGGCGGAGTTTATCGATGTCACCCTGCTCGACAGCTACTTCCACTGCCACGAAATGTACGTCGGCTACTACAGTGCCAGTGACGGTAAGCTGGCACCCAAGCGCCCTGGTTCCCACCATCGCCTTGGCTGCCCGATGGGTATCTTTAACGGCAAGGAGGGCTATATCACTATTATTGCCACACCGCCCCAGTGGGAGCGGATGTGCGATGTTATGGAGATGCCGGAGTTGAAAACCGACCCGCGCTTTGCCGACCCGAATGACAGAATTCGCCGCCGCAGAGAGTTGATTCCGATTATTGAGCAGTGGCTGCAGAGCCATGACAGTGATGCGGCGGCGATTGCCAAACTCGAGGCGGCGCGCATTCCGGTGGCCCCGGTGCTGAGTGTGCCAGAGGCCATGGAGCATCCGCACTTGGTCGAGCGCGGCACCGTGCGCACTGTCACCCAGCGCGGTGCGGGTAGCTTCAAAATGCCCGGCATGCCCCTACGCTTCGCCGGTTACCCCCATGAAAACGAGCTCGAGGCGCCCTATAAGGGCGAGCACAATGTCGAGGTGTTGGAGAAATATCTCGACTACTCGGCGGAGAAGATCGCCGCCTTACAGGCGAGCGGCGTGCTGGTGGACGAGGATATTCCCGAGTAAGCGACTGGGGCAGAAAAGGTCTGCGCTGTGGGGGTGGGCCGAATAGCGTGGCCGCTGTTGAGTAGTTGTTAGATAATGGCGGGTAAGGCAGCGGCGTTATCTAACACTGCGACTCTCAAACTAGCAACGGGAAAATCATGGCTGTTTTCGATTCCACACCCCTACAGATCAGTTACCGCGAACTTGGCGAGCCGTTTTACACGGCTCAGCTGCCCACACCGGTGGCCGCCCCGGCGCTGATTCGCAGTAATCCGGCACTGGCCGAGCAACTCAATTTGTCGGCCGCTGAATTGCAGAGCCCCGAGGCGCTGGCCATTTTTGCCGGCAATGCCGTGCACGCGAATAGCCAACCGATTGCCACGGTGTATGCCGCCCATCAGTTTGGTGGCTGGAACCCGCAATTGGGTGATGGTCGGGCGATCTTACTGGGCGAGACCATCGGCAAAGATGGCCAGCGCTACGACATTCAATTAAAGGGTGCCGGGCAAACGCCCTATTCCCGGCGCGGCGATGGCCGCTCGGCCCTCGGCCCGGTACT
>MAAT01000003.1 GCA_002162815.1 Gammaproteobacteria bacterium 53_120_T64
TTGCGTTGCCCCGCTGGATAGCCGAATAGGGGACTGATTCCCTCCGACCAATGCAGATCGTCAGTACCGATTGTCCAGTCCCAGGTGCCAATATTGGCAAAGTCCTGGGCATTCTGTAGGCGTTCTTCGCTGATACGTAGAGCGCTGATATCCGTGCGCACGGAAATGTATTGCCAGGGCTCACCCTTGCGATCCAAAAAGGGCACAATCGTTGAGTTGACCCAGTATTCTTGGCCGTCTTTGTTAAGGTTGCAGATTTCACCGTGCCAGACTTTACCGGCTCTAATGGTCAGCCACATGGTTTCGAAAAATGCGGTGTCGTGATACTGCGAATTAATCAGGCGATGGTTGCGGCCAATTAATTCCTCGCGTTGATAGCCGCTAATGACACAAAATCTGTCGTTGACCTCGGTAATTCGCCCACCCAGATCGGTAATGCTGACAATATTGTGCTGGTCCATGGCGCAATGAAAAAACTCGCTGTGGCTGAGGTTTTCTTGTAATTTTTGGTCGACTTGTATACCGGAGCGCCCTCGTTTTGCCTTGGCAATAATGGCTTCGACGAGGGTTTTCGGCTCTATCGCGTCACTGAAGAAGGCATCGGCACCGGCGCTTATAGCTTGCAGGTGTAGGTGCTCCTCATCTGGGGAGGCAAGGCAAATAATGGGTATGCCGGTGTAAGCGCCGTGTTGTCGAATAAGTTGTGCCAATTCTAGGCCCGAACAATCCGCCATATTGAGACTGGTGACAATGGCGTCAGCCGGGAAGGTGTTTAGGCTTGTGATAGCGTCCAAGGGTTGACTGAGGGTTCGCAGATCTAGCCGCTGGTCACTTAAATTATCGCTGTAGTGGTCGAGCCGGGCGGGGCTATCATCGATCAGTAATATTTTATAGCGTGGGGTTTTGTTGTTCTCTGCCAGCAGTTGATCGAGAGTGCTGAAAAGGCTTTGGTGATCGAGTGTTTGCGGCAGGAAATATTTACCGCCGGCGCGTAGGGCTGCCAGGCGGGTGGCCATACTGTTGTCAGCGGCAATAAATACGACAGCGGGCATAGCTTGACACCGCTGCTTTAAGTTGGCGATAGCCCTAATACCCGCGTTCGCCTGTCCCTGGAATGAGGTGTTGATAAGGATGGCAGCAGGTGTCAACTCCTCGAGGGCGATAGACAGAGCCTCTAGCGAAGTAAATAAGCGTACGGCAAAATTCGCATCTATCAGCGGTACGAGTCGTTTGGCGGCTGCGCTGGTATCTGACTCCAGAAGATAAATGAGTCGGTCAGTCTCTAATAAGTCATCCGTGACACTTTTTAGTGTCTTCTGCATAGTGGTCTTATCAAGGGCGGCTAGCCGTCTCCGGTGGTATAAAAAGGTAGGTTGCTGCGGGGTTTATAGCGATAAACGGTGTACCGTCATACCCGACAGCGCCCATCAATCAAGCTGTTAGAACGGCTTGGAGAGTAGTGGATGGCGGTGGCGATGAATAGCGCAAAAGGATCGGGGCTACTTCAAATTGGAGGGTTTGAGACTTGGTTAACAGCCTGTGCCTTTCAATAAGTACTGCCACGGCATTGCTTTAAGCACTTACGGCTGCTGTTCTTTGGCGGTTATAATGGCGAGTAAATTGGGTTGCTGGCTGTGTGAAGGAGAAGCATGAGTAATATTGGTAAAACCTGTGTCTTAGAGGTGATTAAGCGAGTCGATTTCGGCTTTTATTTGGATGCCCACGAGCTCGATTCTGTTTTACTACCGAGCAAGTACGCACCGGATAACTTGGCCGTTGGTGACTCCATTGAAGTCTTTCTTCATCTCGATTCGGAGGACCGGCCACTCGCCACTACGCAAAAACCGAAGGCCTGTGTCGGCGAGTTTGCCTATTTAGAAGCGGTAGATAGCACCAGTGTCGGCGTGTTTCTGGACTGGGGGCTGGATAAAGATGTGTTAGTACCCTTTGCCGAGCAGCACCGGCCGATGGAGGTGGGTAAGTTTTACCTAGTGTATTTATATCTCGACAGGGTGGACGGGCGCATTGTCGCCTCATCGAAAATCGAAAGTTTTCTCAGCGATGATGCGAGCGATGCCTACCAGCCGCAAGAGACGGTTAATTTGATCGTCGCCAACAGTACCGAACTCGGTTACAAGGCCATTGTTAACCATCGCCACTGGGGTGTGCTGTATAAGAACGAGGTTTATCAGCGTTTAAGTTTTGGTCAATCAATCAAGGGCTTTATTAAATATATACGTCCCGATGGTAAGATTGACTTGAGCCTGCAGCACGAGCGCGAGGCGCGGGACAAAAACACGCAGACAATTCTCAATCACCTGCAAGAGCAGGCTGGTTACGCTGCGGTGCACGATAAATCTGACCCTCAATTGATCGCCGATCTTTTCGGGATGAGCAAGGGGGCCTTTAAAAAAGCCATTGGCGGCCTGTATAAACAGCGCATTATTCGCATTGAAAAGGATGGTATTTACCTGATCGAAAAATAGCGTTATTCGCTAAGCCTAGACGGCTGGGGTATATTTAAGGCTGCTTATAATAATAAAGCCCCGCAATCAGGGGCAATTGTCGCGAGATATTGTAGAAAATATTGGCAGCTTTCACGCTGTCGGTTCTCGCCGGAAGCCTTTTATGTATAAATTATGCCTATTGCCTTTACTGGCAATATTGTCGCTGAGCTTGCTTGCGGAAACTCAACAAAACCCTGCATTAAGCTTTTTTGGTGCCGAGTTATTGGGTAACGAGGAGGGCTCTATTCCACCCTGGCAGGGAGGTATTGTTAGCCCACCGGCGAGCTATCGAGCGGGTGACTGGCACCCCGACCCCTTCGCCAGCGATGTGCCGCTATTTACCATCGACTCGAGCAATGTGGCGCAATATCAGGGTAAGATCTCCGCCGGCCACCGGGCAATGCTGGCCCGTTATCCCAACAGTTATCATTTACGGGTTTTCCCCAGTCGCCGCAGTGTGTCTTATCCTGCCACCATTGCTGAGCAAACCCTTAAATACCAGGGCAAGGCGAAGGTGGTTGACGACGGCGCCGGTATCGCTGGTATCGTCCGAGGTATTCCCTTTCCCGAGCCTGAAAATGGCGAACAGGCGATGTGGAATATGCGTCTGAGTTACAAGGGCGGTGGCTATCGAGGCTATTTCACCACGGCGTTGACGGCAACAGATGGCAGTTACGAGCTGGGTGTATCTGGGCATGAAATTGAATACATGTACGGCGACCCCAGAAGTACGCTGGAAAATTTGAACAATATAAAAACCCGGGCGGTGATGTATACCCTGCGCCCGGCAAAAAATGCGGGCGCGATTTACCTGTATCACTTTCTGCTAAACAGTCGTGACGAGGAGCGTCGCAACTGGACCTATAGCCCCGGTAAGCGCCGCGTCAAACGCTCGAGTATGATCAGTCACGACCAGCCGATGTCGGGCTCCGCTGGTATCCATATCTGGGATCAAGGCGATATGTGGCTCGGCCCCATTACCGAATTCAATTGGACCCTGCTGGGCAAGCGGGAAATGTACGTGCCCTACAACGCCTACCAACTGCACAGTGGTGCCACGGCGGTTGACGATATTGTTCAAGCAAAACATATCAATCAGGCGCTGGCGCGCTATGAACTGCACCGAGTGTGGGTGGTGGAGGCGACCCGTCGAGAGGGCAGCAGCCACCGTTATCAGCGCCGTCGCTATTATCTGGATGAAGATTCTTGGCGTGTGATGTTTGCCGAGCACTACGATGAGCAAGGTGAGGTGCACCGCTTTAGTGAGGCCCACCATATTAATTATTACGAGGCGAAGGTTTTTTATACGACGCTGGATACCTATTACAAGCTCGATACGGAACGCTACTATTTACGTCATGTCGACAATGATTATTCACCCTTCGATTTTTCCTTTGACCAAAATGCTAGCTACTATATTCCCGGCCGGCTGAAGATGAAGGCGAAGCGCTGATAGTGTCTGCGTAAAAATAATAATTCTGGAGACTTCTTGTTTAATATTGATTTTCCACTGCAGCGCAGCAGCTTTGACACCGCAAGCCAAACAGCGCCGACATTTTTTCCTGATCATAAATATCTTTGTAGCCTGTTATTACTGGTGTCGATATTTACTGTTGTCGGTGCACAGGCGTTGCAAATACGCTTTGAAGATAGGGATATTTTGTTGTTTGTCGATTCGAGCTTTACGGCCAGTAGTGCCATGCGTACCCAAACCGGGCAACAGGGTTCGGCATCGGGAAACAGGCGGGTTTTTTCCGGCGGCGGTGATATTTATAGCGCGCCCTTATCCCTACTTGTCGATGTCAGTGGCAGTAAGGGTGACCTCGGTTTTTTTGGAAGGCTCTCTTACATCTACGACCCGGTCATAGCCGCGAAGGATTGCAGTAACTGTGATCGCCCCACCGAGGGGATGATGGCCAATGGCATTCATCACAGCGCGCAACAACTGGCGGGTAATAAGTTGCGCTTGCTCGATCTGTTTGTCTTTAACACTTGGCACTTTGGCGATCACCCATTGAATATTCGTGCCGGTAAACAGGTTATCTCCTGGGGGGAGAGTAATATTATTGGCGGCGGCATCAGTCAAATGCAGAACCCTGTCGATCTCGCCAAATTGACAACCCCAGGTACAGAGATTAAGGAAACCTTGATGCCCCAGGAGTCGATCTATGCGCAATTTGGCTTGACCGATAATATTGGTGTCGAAGCCTATTATGTGTGGAACTGGCGAGAGTCCATTTTTATACCGACCGCAACATTTTTCAGCCCCTTTGACTTACTGGGCGCGGGTTACAATCCAGATATAGAACCCGGTGTACCTTATAAAGGCAGTAGCGTCAGCAATGAGCCTAGTGGTGGGCAGTGGGGCTTGTCGATGTCGACCTATATGGAGTCCTGGAATGGTACCGACCTGAGTATTTACTGGATTCGCTCCCACGCCTTCAGTCCTTTTTTGAGTATTGATAAGCACTACCATGTGCCCGACCCGGTATTGGGTGGTTTGACGGCTGGCGGTTATGAAAAGGTTTTTTCCGAGGATCAGGATACCTACGGCATTTCCGTCGGCGGCTTAATTCCCGGTAAGCTGGGAATTTCTTTTCAGGGCGAACTCAATTATAAACCGGACTTTTTTGATACGCGTCGATGTGCGACCTGTCCAACCGGAAGTGCCGATGTATTGACCTTGCTGGGTAGTATCAATCATTCGGCTAATTATGGTTTTCTCGGCTCCGACAAGGTTAGCTTGATGGTTGATCTGCAGGTGCAAAAGATTAATCAGCTGGGCAGTGACGGTGGCTCCGCCTTTGGCAGTGAGATTAGCGATTTTTCCTGGGGTTATATTGCCGTGGCGACACTGGATTATCAGGATGTGGTCGCCAATATAAAAATATCGCCCTCCCTTGTTTGGGTTCACGATGTCAAGGGTCGTGAGCCGAGTGCCGCCGGGGGGTTGTCGGAAGATGAGCGGGCGATTAGTGCGAGTGTGAACTTTTCCTACTTATCCAGCGCCTCGATGAAGGTGAGCTACTCGACCTGGTTGGGTGATAACGCTGCCAATTACGATAGGGATAATATTGCACTGTCTTTTAAATACAATTTTTAGTGAGATGGTTGCAGATTAATGCGTCTAACAACTGCTTTAAAGGGGGTGGTAATGGTTGTTGGTTAATGGGTTCTTATACGACCGACAGCCTCAAGCCAGCCGGTATAGAGCTGCTGTCTTAAGGCCACTGACATATTCGGCTCGATAGTCTGCTGGCTGCGCCACCGTGTTGCCAGGCTTGCCAGCGAATCGTAAATACCCACCTGCAGGCCGGCTAAATAAGCGACGCCGACAGCGGTGGCCTCATGCATGGCCGAGGGCTGTATCGAGATATTCAGCAGGTCACTGCTAAATTGCATAAGATATTGATTTGTCACCATGGCGCCGTCGACACGCAGGCTTTGCACACTGATATCCGCGTCTTGTTGCATCGCGTCAATCAAGTCTTTGCTTTGATAGGCGACGGCTTGCAGCGTGGCGGCAGCGATTTCTTCGACACCGCTGTCGCGGGTTAAACCCAATAACGCACCGCGAGCAGCGGGATCCCAGTAGGGGGCGCCGAGGCCGGTAAAGGCGGGAACCATATAGACCCTATGAGCAGGGTTTGCCTGCCGCGCCAGAGCCTCTGTTTGCTCGGCCTTGTCGATAATGCTTAAGCCATCGCGCAACCACTGTACGGCGGCGCCGGCCATAAAAATACTGCCCTCAAGGGCATAGCTTGTTTCACCATTCAGGCGATAGGCAACGGTACTGAGTAGCCGTTGTGTGGAGTGCAGAACCCTAGGGCCGGTATTTAGCATTATAAAACAGCCGGTGCCATAGGTGGCTTTCATCATACCGGCTTGGGTGCAGGCCTGACCAATGAGCGCGGCTTGCTGGTCGCCCGCCATGGCCGCAATCGCGATGGGGGTGCCAAATAAAGCCGCGTCGCTATGGCCAAAGTCGGCGGCACAGTCTTCCACCGAGGGTAATAGGCTTTTGGGGATATTAAACAGTGCCAGTAATTCGTCGTCCCACTGTTGATGGTGAATATTAAACAGGCTGGTGCGCGAGGCATTGGTGGCATCGGTTTTATGGCTTTTACCCTTGCTTAAACGCCACAATAAAAAGCTGTCGATGGTGCCAAAGGCCAGCTCTCCTCGCTCGGCTAGGGTGCGGGCACCGTCGCAATGATCGAGAATCCAGGCAATTTTCGTGGCACTAAAATAGGGGTCGAGCAGCAAGCCCGTTTTGTCTTGAATTAAGGGCTCATGACCCGCTGTCTTGAGTTCCTCGCAGTGGCTTGTGGTGCGTCGGTCCTGCCAGACAATGGCGTTGTGCAGGGCTTTGCCAGTCTTGCGATGCCAGACAATCGTGGTTTCGCGCTGGTTGGCAATACCGATGGCGCTGATATCACCTGCCTGTAAAGAGGCATTTTTAAGTGCTTGTTGGACGACCTCAATACAGGCCTGCCAAATTTCCTCGGGATCGTGCTCGACCCAACCATCGGCGGGGTAAAGCTGTTTTAACGGCCGCTGGGCGCTGTTAATTATCCGGCCTTGGGCATCAAAAATAATCGCCCGAGTACTGGTGGTTCCCTGGTCAATACTAAGAGTGTAGGGGGTCATTATCTGTCGCCTAGTGAGATCTGTCTGAGTAACAGTATGGCGGTTTTTTGTTATTTCATTGCTACACCTGCGTGTCTGCTTATTGGCGGGCGGTAAATTTCTGGACGGGAAGGGGGCGATGGTCGATGATGACGGCATGTCTGATGCACTGGATCTACTGATTGTCGGTGGCGGAATCAACGGCACCGGTATTGCCGCCGATGCCTCGGGGCGAGGTCTGTCGGTGTTGCTCTGTGAGCGCGGTGATCTCGCCAGTGCAACCTCCTCGGCCAGCAGTAAATTAATTCACGGCGGCCTGCGCTATCTCGAACACTGGCATTTTCGCCTAGTTCACGAGGCCTTGGTCGAACGTGAAATCATGCTGCGCAAGGCCCCCCATCTCGTACAGCCACAGCGCTTTATTTTGCCCCACCGTCCCCACTTACGCCCCCGTTGGCTGATTCGCTGCGGGCTCTTTCTCTACGACCACTTGGCGCGGCGTGGCCAGCTGCCCGCGTCGACAGGTTTACCGCTATTGGTCGATGAAAATAACCCGCTCAATAATAATCTTCACTACGGCTTCCAATATTATGACTGCAAGGTCGATGATGCGCGGCTGGTCGTGGCCAATGCCCTACAGGCACGTCAGCAGGGTGCCGGTATATTGACTCGCACCTTTTGTCGGTCGGCAGTGCGCCGCGAGGGGCTATGGCATGTTGAATTAGAAGATAGCAATACTGGGCAGTGTCAGCAATATCGTGCCAAGGTACTCGTCAATGCGGCGGGTCCGTGGGCCGAGTCGTTTATTGAGGTGCAGCTCCAGCAGCAGTCTCCGCAACAGATTCGCCTGGTGAAGGGCAGCCATTTTATTGTTAAGCGTTTGTATTCGGGAGACCAGGCCTATCTGTTGCAAAACGATGATGACAGGGTGGTGTTTGTGATTCCCTTTGGCACGGACTTTACATTGGTGGGCACCACCGACACCGAATACAGTGGCGACCCTGCCGTGGCCGCAATGGATGAGAGGGAGGAGGCCTACCTTCTTCAAGCCGTGAATAATTGTTTTACTCAACAGTTAGGCAGCGCCGATATTCTCTGGCGTTATGCCGGCGTCAGGCCCTTATGTGATGATGACGCGGCTAAGCCCAGCGCCATCAGCCGCGACTATATTCTTGAATTGGGACTGGGCGGCGATGCAAAAGCACCTTTGCTGAGTATCTTCGGCGGAAAAATCACCACCTATAGAAAATTGGCCGAAACGGCTCTGCAGCGAATGCAGCCCTTCCTGCCCCATATGGGTGCAAACTGGACAGCCGAGGTTGCACTGGTGGGTGGCGATATCGCCGGCAAGGGTGAGGGTGCTTACGAGCAATGGTTAGAATGCCAGGCAGACAGCTACCCTTGGTTGCCTAAGGCCCTGCTGGGTCGCCTCGGCCGAGCCTACGGCTCGCAACTGGCTGAGGTGCTGGGTGATGCTGGCGCAATAAGCGATTTGGGCCGCTGTTTCGGCGCCAATTTATATCAGCGCGAGGTTGACTATCTTGTTGCTAATGAATGGGCGCGCAGTGGTGAGGATATTCTTTGGCGGCGCAGTAAATTGGGCCTGTATTTCGAGCCCTCTGAAATGGCGTGCCTGGAGGCCTATGTTCAGTCCTATGTTCGGGCGAGCTCTCTAGCAGGTGCTGATAGAGGCGCACCCATCAAGCGGGCCGACATCAAGGGGGCTGCAATCATTAAGCCAGGGTAAAACTGCCGGGTCTTATATAGCGCTGCGGCCATTGGCTTTAGCACGTACTATCGTGGAAATCCCCTAGTTTTTACTATTCAGGCAACATGAGGTGTACCGCGTGGAACGTGATATTTTCAATGAAGAGCAGGCCATATTTCGAGATGCCTACCGTAAGTTTTTGCGCAGTGAAGTGGAGCCCTATCGCGAGAGTTGGCGCGAAGCCGGTATTGTGCCCCGTGAAATGTTTAAAAAAATGGGCGCCCAGGGCTATTTATTAACCTGGGCCGACGAGCAGCACGGCGGCTTGGGCATAGAGGATTTTCGCTACCAGCAAATTATGATGGAGGAGGACGCGACCTATGGCGAGGCGGGTTTTTTCCATACCCTGCACAGCCGTTTGGTGGGGCCTTATTTAATGCACTTTGGCAATGCCGAGCAGCATGCGCGCTTTATTCCCGGTGCGGTGTCGGGCGAGAGTATTCTCGCCGTGGCGATGACCGAGCCCGATGTCGGCAGTGACCTGGCGGGCATGAAAAGCAATGCCCAGGATAAGGGCGATCACTGGCTGCTGAATGGCTCGAAGACCTATATCTCGAATGGCATTAATGCCGACCTGGTGATCGTTGCGGCAAAGACCAATCCCGATAACCCCCGCCATATTGGCCTGTTCGTTATCGAGCGAGGCATGGCCGGGTTTGAGCGTGGGCGCAATCTCAAAAAAATGGGCCTCAAGGCACAGGACACCGCCGAGTTGTTTTTTAACGATGTCAAAGTGCCCAAGGCCAATGTGCTCGGTGATGCACACAAGGGTTTTCACTACTTAATGCAGGGCCTAGCTGAGGAGCGATTGATTGGCGCGGTGGGTTATGTGGCCTGCACCCAGCGCGCTTTTGCAATTACCCGGGACTTTGTGGTCGAGCGCAAAGCCTTTCGCCAGCGCATTGCCGATTTTCAAAATACCCGCTTTAAATTGGCCCAGTTAAGCACCGAAATTGATATGGCCCAGGTGTATATCGACCACTGCGTGCAAATGCACAACCAGGGGCGACTCAGTGGCGATATGGCGGCCAAGGCCAAGCTGTATTGCAGTGAACTGGAGGGGCGGATGATGGACGAGGGTGTGCAGCTTCACGGCGGCGCGGGCTATATGGATGAGTATGAGATCTGTCGCCTCTACACCAATGCGCGTATATCGCGTATTTATGCCGGTAGCTCCGAAATCATGAAAGAAATTATTGCCCGTTCGATCTTTGAATAAAGCGGCTTTAGCCTTCTTCAGCCGCAGCTTTCGCTGCGGCTTGTTGAATCCACGTTAGGTTTTTCAAGGTATTAATTTTAATATTATCGGCTCGATAAGGGCCTTGATGGCGGGGCTTTTACTCGTGTAATTACCATTGATCGGTACGATGGTGATATAGCCCTGATGGTAGGCGAGGGTGTCCGATTGTGTGTTGTCATGACGTATCGCTTGGGTTTTAACAAGCGGTAAAAAAATATTTTTATGTTCTGTTGACGGTTGGTAAGAAATTGTAAAGTAGGGTGCCTGGCCCTGCTCTTTCATGGCAATGCCTTTGATTTTATTGCGGGGTAACGCGGGGTAGTTAATGTTTAATGCCAGCCCCTGCGGTAACAGTAAGCCGTTTTTACACTGCTGTTGTTTTAACTGTTCAACCAGCTTGGCGATAAAGCTTGAGATACGCTGTAAATGCTCGGTGTTTTCTTGTGCGCTATAGTCGGGGCCCAGGGGATCGGTGCTAATGGCAATAGCGGGAATCGGTGGGTCGATTATTTCAATGGCCGCAGTGGTGGCGCCAACGGTACCCGAGATGCCAGTGGCGGGGCCAAGATTGGCACCTTTATTAATGCCAGAGATAATAAGGTCGGGAGGGCTTGCAGTGGGATGTAGCGCACTGACAGCCAGCACCACGGCTGTAGCGGGGCTAGCACTGACAGCGTAGACATCGGCCTCCACGCGCTCTACTTTTACCGGGGCAAAGCTTATGGAGGCGCTGCTGCCGCTGGCGTTTTTGGCGGGAGCAGCGATGACAACGCGGTGTTGAGCGTGGCCCAGGGCTTGTTTCAGGGCGAGAATCCCGGGTTGATTAAAGCCGTCGTCATTGCTCAGTAGTATGTTCAGTGGCCCATCACAGGTGGCAGCCATCGTCTTGCCGGGTGGCAGCGATATCGTGTCGGCGCTGATGGCGGGTAAGGAGAATAAGCCGATGACGAGCAAGTGGGCAGCCAAGCTTATTCGCACGGCCTGTTTCAGGTTTGTGCCTGTTCGAGTCTTCCTCATTTATGTGTTCCTTGTTGTTTTTATACCCCGCAACCTATAAGCCCCCTGTAAAATATTGACGGCTTAATTGATCGTATCTGCGGGTGTGCGTCAGCCGATGATTTTGTTTAACATGACACAATGTACGAATTATGAAAACAATAATTAGCGCTTTGAACAGTGCGAAGACAGGGAAGGGAAACATGAAGATAGTACTCTGCAGACAAGGTTTTAGTGCCATTCAACGCATGTTGCAAGGCCTGTTGCCCGATTGCGAAATTGTTTGTTGTGCCCCCGAGGATATCGTTACTGTGGGCAGAGATGCCGATGTGCTGATTCCGGCCATCACCCCACTTGGCGAGGCGGAACTGTCTCTGCCCAAGCTCAAGTTGGTGCAACAGTTCGGCGCCGGCTTGGATGCGGTCAATATACCTGCAGCCAGTCAGCAGGGTGTCTATGTTGCGAATGTGCCGGCAGCGGGCACGGGTAACGCCGAGTCCGTTGCTGAGGTGGCGGTGATGTTAATGCTGACACTGGCTCGACAATTCCCCAAGGCGCAGCAAAATGTTCGCGATGGCGTAGTGGCGGGCCCCACGGGCTGGTCGCTAAAGGGGCGCACGGCACTGATTGTCGGCTATGGCGGTATCGGACGAGAGGTGGCGCGTCGCCTTGGCGGTTTCGAGATGGAGGTATTGGCGGTATCGCGCAGCGGGCCAAAAAATAGTGCCGAGGAGCGGGCGATTGTCCTTGCTGAACACTGTCGTGGTGAGGCCCTTCATGACCTGCTACCGAAAGCGGATTTCGTTATTCTAGCGCCACCCTTGAACGATGATACGCGGGGTTTAATCGGCGCTGCGGAGTTTGCTCTCATGAAATCAACGGCCTTTGTGGTCAATGTGGCTCGCGGTGGTGTTATTGACTACGAGGCGCTGTTGGGCGCTTTGATAAACAAACAGATTACCGGTGCCGGGCTCGACGTATTTTGGCAGGAGCCGGTTGACCCGAATGATCCGCTATTCAAGCACAATGTCATTGCCACACCGCATATTGGTGGTGCAACAGATTTGAGCTTTAAGGGTATCGCCGCTCGAGTGGCAGAAAATATTCGCCGTGTGGCGCGTAGTGAAGCACCGGCGAATTGTGTCAATATTGATGACTGTCTTGTTGCAGACCTTAGTTAAGCTGATGCACTTCGACGTTGAATCCAACACCACCACTATAGGGCTGCCAGTCAATAATTCCCTGCAAGCTCAGAGCCTGGTGTGCTGGCTGCGGTTATTCCTGATATTCACTTTTGCCACGGCTAGCCTGTCGGCCACTGCGCAAGTGTATAAATGGATCGATAGTCAGGGGCAGGTGCACTTCTCTGATAAGGCTCCTGCCTCGGGAGTCGCTGAAAAGATTGGCGATAAGTTGATTATTAATTCTTATCCGGGCAGTGATGTCACCGAAGCTGCTTTTCTCGAACAGCGCCATAGAGAGCGCCTGAAAAAAGAGGGCATGCGTCGTCCCTCTGTCGTTATCTATAGTACGGTGTGGTGTGGTGTTTGCAGACGCGCTAAACAGTACTTTAAGGCGAATAATATTGCTTTTCGCGAGTACGATGTGGAAACCTCAAGTAAGGGTAAAAAAGACTTTGCAAGAATGAAGGGCCAGGGTGTGCCGATAATTTTGATCGGTAAGGCTCGCATGAATGGTTTTGATGCAGCGCGTTTTAAGCGCTTATACGGTGCTTAAGGCTCAGTCAGAATAATGTGTTAAATATCCCGATATTGGGAGCGGATATGACGCCGCCGGGTTTTTACGTATACTCGCGCTAGGAATAGAGAAGTCATGTTAGTCGTTAGATATGGAAGTCAGCATGGATGCCAAGGAAGTCAGGAAAAGTAAGCGAAGAGGGAGTGAGCGCCGTTTAGATGAAAGGCGATTGCTAAGTGTTACTTTTGCTAGTCCCAAGTGGAACCGCAATATTAAAAGACACTATTTATTGTGGCCCCGAGTCGATCGGCGAGCCCTTGATCGACGGGCTGTCGAACGCCGCTGTACGGCTAGGCGGATCGCACTTGGATCTTCCACATCGAAGCCCCATTTCGTCCAGCCAGTTCGCTCGCGAGATATTTTGAATCGTGATGAGAAGGCCATGCTGACGGGTTTGTTTCAAGCTCCCGGTGTGGCTAGCAGTGATAGTTAATCATTGTAAGACAGGGTTTTAATTGAGCGCTGTTTTCGCTAAATCTTGAGCGCTTTGGCGCATCGTCTTCGGAGTACGGCTCTGTGCTCAAATATTGGCCTTGATACACGACTTTTTGAAGTGCCCCCTCTTTTTACGTTATGGCTGGGTCGTGCGTGTTTTGGCAATGTGCTGTGTAGTGGGGTAAACAAGAGTCGGCTAATCCTATCGCCCACGGAAAAGGGCTGTCAGTTATCTGGCAGCCCTTTTCCGTGGTATTGGCAATGGTGATTACTTGGCAGTGGAAATGTTACTCCTGGTGAGCGGTAATATTACCTCGCGCTATTACACTGTCGCCCGAGTGATAACCGGCACTGGGCCCCTCAATAATTTCCAGTGTGAACTCGTCGGCAGCAGATTTTTTACCCTTGCCGCTATCGACCACACGTACCTGGCAGAGGTTGGCGACGCGGTCGCTGCCATTGAGCAGGGTGCGAACGGTACAGGGGGCAATGAATTCGACGCCCGTACCATCGGCCACTGTGCTGATTTGATCAATATTGCCGTTGATTTTGATTTGCAGGGGGCTGTCACCCTGGCTGGCCTTGCCGCGATTTTTGCGGTTGTAGACTAGGTGTGCGGCAATACCCGTCGCGGTACTTTGAATGTTAAAGCCAAAGTTACTCTTGCCGTTTTCAACACTGCCGCCACCGGTCATTTTTACAAAGTCTAGGGCTGGGGGCGGAGCAGTTTCATCGCAATGGTAACCAACGCCGTCACCATCGTAGTCTTCCTGCAGAGGGTTGGGGGTGTGTAGGCAGTTATCCTCGCCGTCGGCAATGCCATCGCTGTCAATGTCGGACACGGCATCGATAAAACTGCCGGCCTTGATAAAGACGTTGGAGTCGAGAATATGATCGCCGGCATCGGCAATGGCGAGTTTAATATGGTGAGACGCGCCGGCGGTGACGGTGGCCTGCACGGAGAGCACCACGGTCATGCCGTCCATCTCCGTATTGATGTGGCCGCCACCATCGCTGAGGTCATTGTTGATGAAGTACTGGGGATTGCTGACGTTATAGCCGTAGGGGTTGCCGCCGTTCACATTGTTGATGGAGACGCTCATGTTACTGCCGGGCAGTGTCGCAATGTTCACGCCATCGAGAAAGAAGCCGAAGACGTCGTTAAACGAGCTGTTGACCCACTCGTTGTACTCCTCTGAACTGAACACATACTGAAAGGAAATGACGTCGTTGTTGGGGGTGAAGTCAAACTCCAGTACCGTGCCGTCGTAGCTGGTATAGCCGGGGATAAGGCTGTTCAAATCGGTATCACCCAGCTGATAGTTAGCCTGGGTGCGCGAATCACTGTAGTTGGGGCCGACCACATAGGAGGAGCGGCCGCTCGAGAGGATGATGCCGCTGTCGAAGCCAATGATCTCCTCACCACCCGAAAACATGCCGGCGGAGTTGGCGACGCTCGATAGCGAGATATTACTGACTTCAATATTGGCGCCCAGTAGGCTGTTGACTAAGGCTTGGGCATCGGCACTTTCTTCAACAATGAGCCCCGCAGCCATGGCAGGTGCGGTTAAGATTGCGGTCGATAATAGAGCGGACTTAATGATGTGCTTGTGCATGGGTATTCTCACTATTCAGAAGGTTAGTTAGAAATACCGAGGAAGTTTTGCGCTTTAGCGCGACTCCTTTCGGCAACCGTTCGACCCCCATTTTCTATCGGGGCACTGGCTTTGCGTCTCCGTGTTACCACGGGTTTGCCTTGTCGTGGAGCCTGCTGAAACTGACAAATTGCACAGGCTACCTGCTTCTTGCATCTTGCTATCCCTGTACCTAGTCAAAGCAAGTTGAGGGCCAAGATCTTGAGAGTTCGGCGGTTTTTATTGTGGAGTGTGCTGTAATTTTTTTAAAATCATGAACTTATTGACATAAGTCGATTGATTTTGTGACGTGTTGATGGCTTCTTTCCTGTTTCTGTTCCTAAGGCCGTGCTGACACAAAAGGTCACATTTGTATAAAAACGGTGGTTTTGTGACGCCGTTACGCTTGGAAGGGCTACGGCTTGGTAGCGAGGCTCTATTTATCGCTACGGTAAAGGCTGTAGTGTATGTCGTGGGCTTAACGTTAGTGTGACTTAACAGGGGGGGCGATAGTGGCGCAGGTAAATGTCGATCACCGACACGGTAGGCGTCGATGATCGGGTTCATTTACATGAGTAGGGGCGGGCCTATTTTTTGAAATAGCAGCAGGGATTCTTCACCATTAAGGTATCAATTTTTTCGTCGCTGACACCGGCCTCACGCATGGCAGGTAGTATATTGCGTGAAATATGGCTGGTATCCCAATTGGGCGAGGAGGCAATCATGCTATCCAATACGCCCGTATCACGGCCACGCCAGCATTGAATGGAGTCGTGGGAGAGCATAATGCGGTCATAGCCGACACTGAGTAGGCCGAACAGGGAGGCGAGTCGTAGCTTATCCGAGGCAATCGACTCGATACCAAAACGGTCGAAGCCGAGCCAGGCACCACGCTCGAGAATGTCGAAGTAATAGCGCATGTCACCGACGCCACAAGCGTGGCCAATCAGCACCTTATTAAAGTCGACGCTCTCTTCTTCGAAAATATCCAGGGTTTCTCGCCCCAAGGGTTCCATTTCGTCGTTGTGACAGAGGATGGGGGTGCTGGTGGCGATACTGGCGCGTGCTGCGGCGCGCAAACATTTTATTTCACTCTCCTGAATGCCGCGCCCCGCTTCGGTAATGCCGTGGATACCACCGATGGCCGTTTTGATAATGCCGGGTTTGATGCCGGTGTTGCCAATGCCCTGTTCTATTTCATTGACATACTGTTCGGCGATGCCGTCAATGTCCATCAGGCGGAAGTGCTGGGGTATGCCCAGTGCGTCGTTATACAGGCCGGTGGCGATGATGATTTGCATGCCCGATTTTTCCGACACTTCGGCGGCAAATTCGGGGTCGCGACCGAGTTCCATGGGGCAGGGATCGACGAAGCTGGAAATGCCTAAATCGCGCAGTTCCTTGAGTTTGTCGACCACTTTTTTACTGGCTTGATTGCGGTCAAAGTCCTGGTGATCCAACTCCCAACCCGGCCAACCAATGCCCAGGTGTTCGTGTATCAAGGTGGTTCCCAGACTTTCAACATCGATTGGGCCTAAAACGGAATTGATTTTCATGGCGCGTCCCCTGCTGTTAGGTTTTTATTGTGTAGGTTGTTAAACATGATTGCCGATACTGCACTAGAGTGGCGCTCAGTACCAATCTTGTCGATGCTAGGGCCGGTAATACGATGTTTTCTGAGGGCGGGGCCTGGCTCTTTAGTGGTTATTTGGGTGGCGTTTCATGGCGATGTATTGCGCCGTGTAAAAGCGCTGTTGATGGGGCCTGAAGGCAAATAAACCACGACCATTAACCTTGCTTTCTGGCGGCGATAAAAGTCTTTACGAGATATTTTTGGCTATAAATTCTGGGGCACTTTTTTAAAATGCGATTTTTGGGCTGAGCGTGTTGTTTTTATCTGAAATATAAGGTTGGAAAGACCCGCTGCCGGGGTCAATATAGCGATTGAAAAGAGCTTGCGATTAGGGCCGCGTTGATTTGATGACGCGTGAAAGTCGCTCAATTCTAGACCTGGCGTGTTTTCTATGTTCCCCTTTATCAGGCCTACAGGTCGAATGGGGTCACTCTTCGCTTGCTCAATCAATTATTGTGGAAAAAAATCGATGAAATTTATGCCCGTAAAATTATTGCCGTTATTATTACTACCCGCACTCGTGAGTGCCGAAAGCTTGCCGATCTCGACTTCGCCGGAGGGCGCGCGGGTCTATATTATTGCGCCACTCGATGGCGCCGAATTGGCGAATAAAGTTACCGTGACCTTTGGCTTGCAGGGCATGGGTGTCGCTCCGGCGGGTACTGATAAGGCCAATACCGGCCACCATCATTTACTGGTCGATGGCAAAAAATTACCGGCCCTTAATAAGCCCCTGGGTGGTGAGGTGATGCACTTCGGTGGTGGGCAAACTGAAAAAACTCTCGAGCTGAGCTCGGGTCAACACACCTTGCAATTGGTGTTGGGTAACCATATGCATGTTCCCCACAACCCGCCCTTGGTGTCAGAAGTGATCACCATCACGGTGAAGTAGACCGGCTTCATTGTATCGGTCTCGATCTGTGAACGTCGGGAATCAAGACGTATGGCGAGGGGTTTTACGGCCGTTGCCGGCGGCCCAGCACGCTAAGCTGGCAGCACTGGAGTAAGAGCGCGAGCCTTTTAAAGAAGGTGCTTGGGACGCTGAAAATGGTGTCGTGCATTGTTCAGATCCCTCGACATGTTTGCCAATGGTTGCCGTGTAGTACACAGGGCGTGATGTACACCTGCAGAAATTTGTCTGCCACCCCTAGGCCTAGTTGCGGTGCAGGCGTTGTTGTCAGAAAATCTCCACCGAGGCAATTCACCCTGTTTTGTTAGGTGGTGGGCACTCTATAAAAATCGTGCAGCGGGGGCAATTCTACGGTTGCATTCGCCCGATGAAATCACCATAATCCGCCCCGCTATGGTGGCCCTTGTCGGTCCCCCCGCAATGAACCTCTGTAAACTCCGCCAGGCCCGGAAGGGAGCAACGGTAGCAGAGACTTCGTGTGCTGGGGTGTGGCTGATGAGGGCCGCCACCTATCCCTCTTTTCCTTTACTCGTTGCCCGGGTAAATCGCTCAGTTCATAGTCGAGCGACGCGCTACTATTTTATATAGCAATAGCATCGATCTACTTGAATAAGCTACCCGAGTCCTGCTATCTCCGTATAATGTTCGGTTTTCCTTTGCGCTATTCTATCGAGGCAAATATACGATGAGCTATCAGGTGCTGGCCCGCAAATGGCGTCCGCGTACCTTTGCCGAAATGGCGGGGCAAGAGCATGTGTTACAGGCGTTGATAAACGCCCTCGATAATGACCGCTTGCATCACGCCTATTTGTTTACCGGCACCCGTGGCGTTGGTAAAACCACTATTGCCCGTATTCTTGCCAAGTGTTTGAATTGTGAACAGGGCGTTAGCTCGATTCCCTGTGGAAAATGCAGTGCCTGCAGCGAAATTGCCGATGGACGCTTTATCGATTTGATTGAAGTCGATGCGGCTTCGCGCACCAAGGTCGAAGACACCCGAGAGCTGCTCGATAATGTGCAGTACATGCCCAGCCATGGGCGCTTCAAGGTCTACTTGATCGATGAAGTCCACATGCTCTCGACCCACAGTTTTAACGCGCTATTAAAAACCCTCGAAGAACCGCCAGCTCATGTGAAGTTTTTACTGGCGACCACCGATCCGCAAAAGCTGCCGGTGACGATCCTATCCCGTTGCCTGCAGTTCAATCTGAAAAACCTCAGTCCCGAGCGCATTGTTGAACACTTGAAATTTGTGCTCGGCGAAGAGCAAGTGCCCTGTGAAGAGGCGGCACTGTGGGCGCTGGCCCGGGCCGCCGATGGCAGTATGCGCGATGCCTTGAGTTTGACCGATCAGGCGATTGCCCACGGCGGTGGCAAGCTCAGTGAAACCGAGTTGAGTACCATGCTCGGCAGTATCGATCGCAGCTGGATTATCGCCATTTGCCAGGCCCTCGCCGCACGCGATAGCGCGCAAGTATTGGCTCAAGTGGCAATGCTGGCAGAACACGCACCGGACTTCGGCGCCGCCCTGAGTGAAATGCTCTCGGTGTGGCATCGCGTCGCGATTGCTCAGGTCGTGCCGGAGGCTGCGGATAATAGCCTCGGCGATCAGCAGGTGATTAGCGCACTGGCGACCAGCCTTGGCCGTGAAGAGGTGCAGTTGTACTACCAAATATCGCTACTCGGCAAGCGGGATTTAGCGCTGGCCGCCGACCCACGCAGTGGTTTTGAAATGGTGATGCTGCGTTTGTTGGCCTTTCAGCCCGCGCCGGAGATGGCGATGACACCCGCACCTGCGCCGACAGTACCGGCGAGCCCTCCGGTATCGTCTGTGCCTCAAGCGGGTAGCCCTGTGCAGTCGGTCGATAGTAGTGCTGCGCGAGTATCGGGCAATATGCTCGAAGTAGCCCCTGTTCGGGAGGAGACGCAGCCTGTAAAAAAGCCTGAAGCGCTGGATGCGGCGGTGCAAGCTTTGCCCACTGTTCCAGCATTCGAGCCGGCTACTGATGTTGATGCGGTATCTGAGCCAAATACGCAGATAGAACCTCAGGCTGTTCTGCAACCTGACATACAACGACCGCCCTTAGAGCAAGCGGCTAACGTGGACTCGAAAAATGCGGCGCTAGTTGCCCAGATCCCGCCCACTCAAGAGCGTAGTGAGAATCCTGCCCCTGCTGTCGCCGAGCCTAACGTTTTATACGGAGCTCAACAACAAGCCAGTCCAAATCGGGCTCAACTTACAGCGGTCGATAATCGACAGGCCGCCATGGCGCCAATCGACGACTATCCTTTGAGTCATCTCGATAATGAGCGCTGGCTGGTGCTCTGTAATGCCTTGCCTATTTCGGGCTTGTTGGCCACGGTGGCGGCAAATTCCATCTTGGCGGACAACGATGGCCAGCGGTTATTATTCCGCTTGGAGAAAGGTCACGATGCAGTCTATGATCCGGTCTATCAACAGCGCCTCGGGAGCGCTCTGGCTGAGTATTTTCAGCAGCCGCTAAAGGTTGAAATTGTGATTGGTCAGGTCGATGTTGAAACACCCTATCTTTACCGTTTGCGCAAACGATCTGAGCGTCAGGCTTTGGCTGTGCAAGCCCTGCGTGAGGACCCCGTTGCCAAAGCACTGGAGCAGCGGTTTGGCGCAACGCTGAACGAAGCAAGTGTGGTGCCGATTGACGCAACGCTAGAGTGAGAATCGTGTTGAGTAAAATAGTCTATTAATGAAGCCCGTTCGCCGTACAAGTACAGCAGTGAACAGCATGAATAAAGTCAGGAGTAAGTGATGAAGCTGGACGATATGATGAAGCAAGCCCAGGAAATGCAGGGCAAAATGCAGAAGTTACAGGAGGACGTGCAAAAAACTGAAGTCAAGGGTGAATCGGGCGCGGGCATGGTCGAGGTGCTAATGACCGGCCGCCACGATGTGCGCAAGGTGACCATAGACCCCAGCTTACTGACAGAAGATAAAGAAATTCTGGAAGATTTGTTAGCTGCCGCCGTCAATGATGCGGTGCGTAAAATTGAGGCGAAAAGCAGTTCCATCATGGGTGATTTGACCGCCGGAATGGGTTTGCCCCCCGGCTTTAAAATGCCCTTTTAATGAGTGTTGTTGTGGCCTTAGGTTTATTTGTTTTACAGAGGGGGCGCTGACTGATGTTTGGCCCCGTCATTGACGAGCTAATAGATGCTCTGCGTTGCCTGCCCGGCGTTGGTCCGAAGTCCGCCCAGCGCATGGCTCTGCACCTACTCGATAAAGACCCGCGCGCCGCTGGGCGTTTATCAACGTCAATTCAACAAGCGGTTGAGCGTGTAGGGCGTTGCCAACTTTGTCGCATGTTAACCGAGGCGTCGGTGTGTGAAATCTGCGCCAATCAGCGTCGCCAGCCCGACTTATTGTGCGTGTTGGAAACCCCGGCCGATCTCTTCGCCATCGAACAGAGTGGCTCCTATCGCGGCCGCTATTTTGTGCTGTTTGGCCACTTGTCGCCGATTGACGGTGTTGGCCCCGAGGCCATTGGCATCGACCAACTTTTACAGCGCCTCAGTGATGAGAATATTAAAGAGCTGATTCTCGCTACTAACCTAACGGTGGAGGGGGAGGCGACGGCCCACTTCATTGGTACTCATGCCCAGGCCTTGGGTGTGGGCGTGTCGCGCATTGCCCACGGTGTCCCCCTGGGGGGTGAACTGGAATATGTCGACGGCGGTACCTTGAGTCACGCCTTTAGCAGTCGTACTTTAATTTAAACGTAGTGTTTTAATCGACGCATATTAAACCCATTCGAAATTAATGTTGAGCAGGCCATTTTGAGCACCGAATATACCTCCCCGATCATGATCACCGATAGCGCTGCGCTGGAAAAAGCGGCACTACGCTGGCAGGAAATTGACGTTATCGCCCTGGATACCGAGTTTATCCGCACCGATACTTTTTACCCTATATTGGCTTTGATACAGCTCTGCGACGGTGAAACCACCTGGCTGCTCGACCCATTAGCGCTGCCAGAGCCGCAGGGCTTGATCGATCTGCTCGCTAACCCTAAGGTCGTCAAGGTGCTGCACTCCTGCTCCGAGGACTTGGAAACCTTGGCCCACAGTCTGGGGCAATTGCCCGACCCCCTCTTTGATACACAAACCGCAGCCGCCTATTGCGGGCTGGGGTTTTCTGTCGGCTACCGCGGTGTGGTGAGTAAGCTGGCGGGTATTGAGCTGGATAAGCACGAGACTCGCTCCGACTGGTTGCAGCGCCCTTTGACCGCGTCACAGCTGAGTTATGCCGCAGAAGATGTGCACTACTTACTACCCGTCTACCGGTCCTTGGTTGAGCAACTTGAGAGTCAACAGCGGCTCAGTTGGGTGGAAGATGAAATGCTCACCAAGTTGGCGAATGCGCGCCGCGCTGTACCGCCAGAAAGCTATTACATCCGTGTTAAGGGCGCCTGGAAATTGGATCGCCGCGGCTTGGCTATTCTGCAGGCCCTGAGTACTTGGCGTGAAGGTGTGGCACGGCAAGATAATCGCCCTCGCGGCCGTATTATTGCCGATAAAGATTTACTCTCCATCTCTTTTTTAAAACCGCCCTTAAACATGGCGCAGTTGACGGGTGCGAATATACTCAATCCGCGGTCACAGCGTTTATACGGCGATAAAGTGTTGTCGGTGTTTGCCGGCATTGATGCCAGTGATGGCAAAGACTTTCCGCCGTTACTGCCCAAGGCCATACCCCGTGAGCATGGCTCGATGTTGAAGTCTTGCCGTCAGCTCGTGGTGGCGAAGGCGGAAGCATTGAGCCTGGCCCCAGAGGTGCTGGCGCGCAAGGTCGACCTTGAATTCCTAGTGCGCTCCATTGCCTACGGCCAAGTACAACTGCCCGAGGTGCTGGCGAATGGCTGGCGTTATGAGGTTGTTGGTGAAGCTTTGCTGAGCCATGCCAGTGAACTACAGGCTGCTGAAAAGTCTGACTAGTAATAAATAAAGAGTTGATATGACTGTACTGTGTAAAATTTATAGAAGCCTGAACAAAAGTGACTGCTATCTTTACGTGCCCTATGAGAAAGATCTTGAGGTGGTGCCAGAGGCATTGTTAAAGCACCTCGGCAAGCTTGAGACGGCAATGACCTTGAAGTTGACGCCGCAGCGCAAGTTGGCTCAGGCCGATATTAAAGAGGTGTTGTCTGAGCTCGATAAGCAGGGCTACTACCTACAAGTGGCATCAAGCAGTGACGAATATATGCGTGTTGTGAGAGCACGCAACGAGAAGCTGTAATGGCCGAATTAGCATCGGGCTTTTGGAAAAACCGGCCCCTCGAGGACCTCAATCCCCAGGAGTGGGAGGCGCTGTGCGATGGTTGTGGACGCTGCTGTTTGGTTAAACTGGAAGACTTCGATAGCGATGCGGTTTACTTCACCAGTATTGCCTGTGAATTGCTCGATACGGAAAACTGCCGCTGCCAGAATTACAGTCAACGTTTTCACAAAGTGGAAGACTGCATACAGCTCAGCGCCGATAGGGTTGGGCGCATTAACTGGCTGCCATCGACCTGCGCCTATCGCCTGCGCCACGAAGGTGCGCCCCTGCCCGAGTGGCACCCCCTGGTATCGGGCAATCCCGACTCGGTGCATGAGGCCGGTATCTCTGTTCGTGGGCGGGTGATTTCCGAAGCCCATGTCCACCCGGACAGCATTGAGGAGCATATTGTCCACTGGGTGGATTGAGCGTGGGTGCGGAGAGTTACCGCGTCGGAGAAAAACAAGAGAATGAAGGACATAATAGGGGCATAACTGGGACCAACTATGTATACACCGGAAAACTATATTTGGGGCTGTGTTGCCTATGTTATGGGGGTGTTGATGCTGATGCCACTTCTTTGGTGGGCGACGCGCCCTGTGTCCTGGCACCTCCTCCGGGGCCTTTTGCGAATGCTTATCTTGGCCCTGCTGCTGACGCCGGCCTTCCCGTATGAGGGTGTGAGCTATCTCGCCCCCGCTTGGGCGACAGCGGCCTTTGAGCTGATTAAACCGACCATGGAGCACGGTGTCCGCCGGGTATTGCTACCCATCGGTTTCAGTTTTTCTGTGTTCTTTGGCTTGTACCTTTGTATTTGGCAGTTATTAAAAAATAGAGTGAGTCAGGGTGGCGTTGCTACGGCAGAGGACGGGCCGTAAATAGATTGCTATTGATGGGGTTTTAAACGTGCTAGCTGTACCCACTTGGCAGCGTATTCAATAATAACTGCGCCCGATACATAGTCTTTTATCCTAATAAGCGCCCCTTTTTTGTTGGACCGTTAGTCGTTGTTTTCCACCGTTAAGACAGGGTGCTAGATAAGCCTTTTTCCCTTTTAAATCAGCTCCAGCAGTTTTTTTTATTTGTACTACTCTTACCTCAACCTGAGTGGTTTTCACAGTTCAGGCTTGGGATTATTTCGATCTCTCCTGTGTTTACCCCGGCATTACTCAGTTATTGGATATAACCAAAATGGTGGAGGTTCGACTCATGAATTTACTGAAACAAGTAGGTTTTTGTGGTTTGCTGTTTACCGTGTTCGCACTGAATGGAAGCTATGCTAGCGCGGCAGTGACCGCAGAAGAGAAAGCAACGATTGGTCTTGACGGCACGACGTTAACGCCGAGTGGCGCGATACGCGCTGGTAATGCAGAGGGGACGATTCCCGAGTGGAAAAACGACCCCATTCCCTTACCCGAAGATTTTATTCCGGGTATTTTCCACCCCGACCCATTTGCGGCTGACGAGGTGCGGCTAAAGATTACCGCACAAAATTATCAGGAGCATGCGGATAAATTGTCGGAAGGTCAGAAGAAGATGTTCCAGACCTATGGCGACTTTTATATGAACGTTTATCCGACTCGGCGCTCGGTGGTCTATGAACCCCATGTCTATGAGGCTGCCCTGAAAAACCTCGATCGCACCGAGTTTATATCGAACGATAGCCATATGGGGATGATTGGTTTTACCGGTGCGCGACGGGCTTGGGCCTTCCCGATTCCCCACAACGGTGATGAGGCGATTCTTAATCACCAGTCACGACCTCGATTAGTTTGGAACAAATCACGGGAGGTCACCATTCCGGTCACATCCTCCGGTACATTTGAACTGAATAACCTCGATGTTGAATTCCACAATAAGTGGAGTGACATTGAATATGCCGAGGATGATCCAAAGCTTAAGCCGATGAATACTACCTTGTTCTATAGTCAAACCATCACCGGCCCCCCGAAGTTGGCGGGTCAGGTTGTGCTTGCTCTAGAGCCGGTGACGTTCACCAGTAATTTCCGCAAGGCATGGGCCTATAGTCCTGGCCAGCGTCGCGTTAAGCGAGCGCCGCAAATTGTCTATGATAACCCCTTAACGGCGGCCGATGGTCTGGGTACTACAGACCAGGTGTTTGGTTTTAATGGTCCATTGGATCGTTTTTCCTATAAGTTGTTGGGTCGCAAAGAGGTTTATGTGCCGTACAACCCTTACCGTTTGTTTGACCAAGCGGCAACGCCGGACAAGGTCATTGGCGATAACGGGCGTTTTAATCAGGAATATGCGCGGTATGAGCTACATCGAGTATGGCTCGTGGAGGCTTCGTTGAAGGAGGGCACTAACCACGATTATGCCAAACGGGTATTTTACCTCGATGAAGACTCTTGGGAGGTTATGTTGGCGGATAACTACGATCGCCGTGGTGAGCTTTGGCGTCACTGGGAAGACCATCAGATCTTCTACTACGACGTAAGGTCTATTCATCGTGTTACCGAGTTGCAATACGATTTCGATGCCCACCGCATGCTGGCATTGATGATCGATAAGAGCAAGGCACCAGACTTTGGATGGCGTGCCGAGGATAAGTATTTTACCTCCTCAGCGGTGCGTCGAAGAGGTGTGCGTTAGTCGAGCGGTAATTACCTTCTTGAGTACGGGGTGTTGGTCACCTCGTGCTCGATTTTTAACCCATCGTTCCATACAGCTGTGTCGGTTGAGCGAGCCGCTGAATAGCGAGTCGAGCTGGAAATGGAGGCCCTAAAGTCGACGCGAAGCCAGTGAGCTGTCCCGTTAGTATCTGCTGCTTTCTCTAGGGTTCAATTGAATAGGGCTTTGTTGTGAGTACTGGCGTTGCCGGATGACCTGAGAGGCTGTGTGGCTGAGGTATCAATAATGTTTTTATTGAAGCAGGTAGTGATATTTTCGCTGCTATTGGTTATGAGTGTATTAAATGGCGGTTATGCCGAAGCAGCCGTGACATCGAAAGAGCGGCGTAGCATTGGTCTCGAGGGTACTTTACTCACCCCCAGCGGGGCTGTAAGAGCAGGAAACGCCGAGGGTACGATTCCCGAATGGAAAAATGAAGTACTGCCCCTCCCCGAAGATTTTCTCCCGGGCACCTTCCACCCCGATCCCTTTGCGGCGGATAAGGTGCGGCTTAAACTCACCTCTGAAAATTATATGCAGTATGTCGATAAATTATCTCTAGGTCAGCAGAAAATGTTTAAGACCTATGATGATTATTTTATGAATGTTTATCCGACGCGGCGCTCAGCCGTTTATAAGCCCCACGTCTATGAGGCCGCGTTGAAAAACCTGGAACGCAGTGAATTCAGGGAAACAGATAGCCATATGGGCATGATTGGCTTTACCGGTGCGCGTCGAGCTTGGGCCTTTCCCATTCCCCATAACGCGGATGAGGCCATGCTTAACCACCAGTCAAGGCCACGTCTAGTCTGGAATAAATCGCGAGAGGTCACGATACCGGTTGCCTCAGACGGTAGCTATGAAGTGAGTCACCTGGATGTTGAATTTCATAATAAATGGAGCGATATCGAGGTTGCAGAGGGAGATCTCAGCGCTAGACCCATGGACACGGTATTGTTTTACTCACAAACATTAACGGGCCCGGCTAGAGTGGCAGGGCAGGTTGTTCTCGCCCTCGAGCCTCTTACCTTCACGGATACCTTCCGCAAAGCCTGGTCTTATAGCCCAGGGCAGCGCCGTGTTAAGCGCGCGCCGCAGATTATCTATGACAACCCGATGACCGCTTCGGATGGTTTGGGAACGACGGACCAAGTCTTTGGTTTTAATGGCCCGACGGATCGTTTTAGCTATAAGTTATTGGGAAAAAGAGAAATATTTGTTCCCTACAACCCGTACAAGCTGTTCGCTCAGGAGGTGACGCCAGATAAGGTGATTGCCGCTAGCGGCCGGTTTAATCAAGACTATGCGCGCTACGAGTTACATCGAGTTTGGATCATTGAGGCAGTGCTCAAGGAAGGCACCAGTCATGAATATTCAAAGCGGGTGTTTTATCTCGATGAAGATTCCTGGGAGGTGATGTTGGCCGATAATTATGACCGCCGTGGAGGCCTCTGGCGTCATTGGGAAGACCACCAAATCTTCTATTATGACGTCGGCTCGATACACAGAGCTGCGGAGCTACAATACGATTTCGATGCTCACCGCATGCTGGCATTACTGATCGGCAAGAGTAAAGCCCCGGATTTTTCCTGGCGTGCAGGCGATGAGTATTTTACCTCATCGGCGGTGCGTCGCAGGGGTGTCCGTTAGCCGACTAATATTTGTGTTTCTGCTTGTCCAGGACTCGAGCATTTAGGGAGGGCCCTGGCGTTCCTTATTCATTGATGGGTTTTTCTAGTGAATACCGTGCATGCCCTTGCGCAGCAGGGGCGATATTATTAGCAGAAAAACGGCAATGCCCACCGCAAACCAGCCGACATTACTGTATACCTCTAGTGTTCTTACTAGGGCTTCGGCCTGACTGAGGACTTCACCAGCGGAGGTTTTACTGCTGGTTAGTTGAGCAATTTTACTGGCGATAAAGTTGGCGCCCGCCGAGGCGAGAAACCACACGCCCATCATCATGCCGACAATGCGCGGTACGCTCAGCTTCGTAATCATCGAAAGGCCAACCGGCGATAGGCAAAGCTCGCCAGTGGTGTGGAGGAGGTAGATCAGTACTAGCCAGATCATGCCCACTCCCTGCCCCTCACTCGCGAGCCTGGCACCAAACACCAGCACCAGAAAACCGAGGCCGACCTGAAACAGGGCGAGGGCAAATTTTACGGGTGTTGAGGGTTCGCGCCCACGGGCGGCGAGACCTGTCCAGAGAATGGAAAACACCGGGGCCAGCAGGAAGATAAAAAAGGCATTGAAGGATTGAAATACCGATGCCGGAAGTTCATAGCCCAAGAAAACACGGTCGACGGCGCGGTCGGCAAACAGGTTCAACGAAGAGCCGGCCTGCTCAAACAGGGCCCAGAACAACACAGAAAAAAGGATGAGTGTGGCGGCAACGAAGAGACGGTGGCGCTCCACGGGCTCACACTTGAGAAAGGCATAGCCGATGACGACTGCCAGCATTAGCCCACCGAAGCCACTTAGGGCCTGGCCGACCAGCGCCTGGTGTTGTACCAGC
This sequence comes from Gammaproteobacteria bacterium 53_120_T64, assembly GCA_002162815.1. Taxonomy (GTDB): domain Bacteria; phylum Pseudomonadota; class Gammaproteobacteria; order Pseudomonadales; family Porticoccaceae; genus Reddybacter. The sequence goes on from MAAT01000003.1 coordinate 27,950, forward strand.
TGCCAGATGGCGAAGACGCCTGCCAGGCCGCCGAGATAGATGAGATACTCTCGGGTGAGCCCAGCAAAAAACCGAGCGGAGAGTTGTGCGCCAGCGGGTGGTTCGGCCTTGCCTAGGAGGTGCTGTTGGCCCCTCAGAAAGACGGTGAGGCCGAGGAGCATACCGATGCCCGCCAGCCCAAAGCCGTACTTCCAGCCGTAGGTTTGGCCGAGCCAGCCGCAGAGCAGGGAGGACGAAAAGGCGCCAATATTGATGCCCATATAAAATAGCGTAAAGCCGCTGTCGCGGCGTGGGTCGTCGCGGCTATACAGTGCGCCAACCACGGTCGATATATTGGCTTTGAGGAAGCCGACACCACAGATAATAAAGGCCAGGGAGAGGTAAAAAATTTGCAGGTAGAGGGGGTCACGGCTGATGCCTGTACTTATGTCACTTGCTGGCGGCCCCTCTATCGCCATGCCGAGGTGACCGAAAACTAGTAAGATGGCGCCAAAAGTTACCGCTTTACGAGAGCCTAGGTAGCGGTCGGCCAGGACCCCGCCAATGACTGGTGTGACATAGACTAGGGCGGAATAGGCGCCGTAAATAAGGTAGGCCTTTTCATCGCTGAACAGGAAATGTTGGGTGAGGTAAAAAATCAGCAGAGCACGCATGCCGTAGTAGGAAAAGCGCTCCCACATTTCGGTCATAAAGCAGACGAATAAGCCCTTGGGGTGGCCGAAGAAAGCCCTGTCGCTCGAGGTATTGCTGGGGGTGGTCGCGGGCATATTATCTGATCCGGTGGTTTTGAAAACGAGCCGAGTGAGGAAGCTGATGCAGAGCATCTTAGCAGCGATAATTTGTCTGTAGTAGTTAGGTGTGTCGGTGGTGGGCGAGACCTTTGAAGCGCCAGGGCAAGCAGATACACCTTTCTATCGATGGTAATGGTCTATATGAGGGGATGGCGTCAATGCGGTGGAGCCGCTAGAATGTACGGCTTTCGCTTATAAAAATTAGAGCACTCACCACTCAAACACTTTATTCATAATTAGGGGGAATACAATGCAATTTACCGGGACAGAGCGCTACGTAGCGACCGATGATCTACAAATGGCCGTTAACGCAGCCGTGACACTACAGCGTCCACTGCTGATTAAGGGCGAGCCGGGCACGGGGAAAACCATGCTGGCAGAAGAAGTAGCCAGTGCCCTCGGCATGCCGCTTATCGCCTGGCACGTGAAGTCGACCACCAAGGCCCAGCAGGGTTTGTACGACTACGATGCGGTATCCCGTTTGCGTGATTCCCAGCTGGGTAATGACGATGTGCACGACATTAACAACTACATCAAGAAGGGTAAGCTTTGGGAGGCCTTCACCGCCGACGAGCAAGTGGTGCTGTTGATTGATGAAATCGATAAAGCTGATATCGAATTCCCCAATGACTTGCTGCTCGAACTCGACAAGATGGAATTCCACGTCTACGAGACCGGCGAGCGTGTTGTCGCTAAACAGCGTCCCATTGTGATCATCACCAGTAACAATGAAAAAGAATTGCCCGATGCCTTCCTGCGTCGCTGTTTCTTCCACTTCATCAACTTCCCCAGCCGTGACACCATGCAGGAAATCGTCGATGTTCACTATCCCAGCATTACCAAAGAGCTGGTTGACGAAGCCCTCGACATCTTTTTTGACGTGCGGAAAATCCCCGGTCTGAAAAAGAAGCCCTCAACCTCAGAGTTGGTCGATTGGTTGAAGCTGCTAATGTCGGATCAAATCCCCGACGGTATTCTTAAACAGCGTGATGCGACTAAGGCCATTCCGCCCTTGTACGGTGCCTTATTGAAGAATGAGCAAGACGTTCACCTGCTCGAGCGATTGGCCTTTATGACCCGAAGGGATGCCAAGTAATGTTACTCAACTTTTTTTTCGCACTGCGCAAGGGTGGCCTGCCGGTATCGATTAATGAGTTGCTGACCCTGCTGGAAACCCTGAAGCACCGTATCGCCTTTGCGAATATGGAAGACTTTTATTTTTTGTCTCGTACCTGTCTGGTGAAGGACGAGCGCAATTACGATAAGTTTGACCGCGCCTTTTCCCTCTATTTCAAGGAACTGGATACCCTTGAGGACTTTCTAGAAGCGCTGATCCCCGAAGATTGGTTGCGCTCCGAGTTTGAGAAGTCCTTAACGGATGAAGAGAAGGCGGCGATCGAAAGTCTTGGTGGCCTCGAAAAGCTGCTTGAAGCCTTTAAAGAGCGCCTCAAAGAACAACAGGGTAAGCACGAGGGTGGCAATAAATGGATCGGTACGGGGGGGACATCGCCCTTTGGTAACGACGGTTACAACCCCGAAGGTATTCGCGTTGGTGGTGAGGGCAAGCAAAAGAAAGCCCTCAAAGTCTGGGAGAAGCGGGAGTTCAGCAATCTCGATGATTCTGTTGAACTGGGTACGCGCAATATTAAAGTGGCCCTTCGTCGCTTGCGCAAGTTTACTCGCGTCGGCCTCGAGGAAGAGCTGGATCTCGATGACACCATTCGCTGTACCGCAAAGAACGCGGGTTTGCTCGATATTAAAATGGTGGCCGAAAAGAAAAACGCTGTAAAAGTGTTAATTTTCTTTGATGCCGGTGGTTCGATGGACCCCTATGTAAAGATTTGTGAAGAGTTGTTTTCCGCGGCTAAAACAGAGTTTAAGCATCTGGAGTATTATTATTTTCACAACATGCTTTACGACTTTGTATGGCGCGATAACTTTCGCCGTTTTCAGGAAAAGACAGAAACTTATGATCTGCTGCGCACCTATGGCTCAGATTATAAAATAATTTTTGTTGGTGACGCCTCCATGTCGCCCTATGAAATTGAAAGCCCCGGCGGCAGCGTTGAGTACTACAACAAAGAGTCCGGCGCCGAGTGGATGGACCGTATCACCGACTCCTGGGACCGGGTTATCTGGTTAAACCCCGTGCGTGAGGACTATTGGGAGCATACTCCCTCGATCCAACGCGTCCGGCAGTTG
>MAAT01000052.1 GCA_002162815.1 Gammaproteobacteria bacterium 53_120_T64
ATCGACCACGCCAATTGTGAAAAAAAGGCCGCCAGCACCGCCCTCAATTTAATGTTCCGTTATATAGAGCAATATCAACTGCTGCACAAAATGTCGCGCCTGGCTCGTGAAGAGCTGCGCCATTTTGAGCAGGTGATCGCACTGATGGAAAAGCGCGATATCGTCTACGAATCGCTACCCGCCGCTAATTATGCCGGTGAGCTGCGCAAACTGGTATCGACCTGGGAGCCGCTGCGCCTGATCGATATCCTGGTGGCCGGTGCCTTGATTGAGGCGCGCTCCTGCGAGCGCTTTGCCAAGCTGGCGCCCCATCTCGATGAGGAGCTAGCGGCGTTTTATTTCTCCTTACTGAAATCGGAGGCGCGCCACTTTAAGGATTATCTGACCCTGGCCCGCGAGGTCGCCGCAGCTCACAGCGAGCCCATTGACGTCGATCAGCGCATTGCGGTATTTGCAGAAAAGGAAAAACAGTTAATCGAAGAGCCCTGTGAGGAATTTCGCTTTCACTCCGGGCCGCCGTTGAGTTAGTTGTCAGGAAAACTAGAGTACCTTCATATTATAAAGGAGTTATAAAGTTGGTCATTCAAGAAGATTTATACATTATGGATATAAATTCTCTTCATGAGGATCTATATCGAATGGGTAATGCGGGGTCGCCATCTTTTCCGAAGCGAGAGGGATTAAAGACTGCTTGATTGTTGAGGTTGATGGAATAAAAATTGTCAAAGCGAATGGAAATGGTTTTTCTGCATTCAGCTCTGTTACATCGACAATGAAACGTAAGGGGAAAAACATATGGAAAATAAAAAAGGGGGCTGCACCTGGTGGCTTAAGGATTGTAAAAGATATGAGGCCGGATCATAAAGGACACTTTATGTTGGCGCCGGACGAAGAAATGCCATTCAAAAAATACCTTGGCTTACTTGAAGAGTTTGGTGTTGATAAGTCTAAATGTGTAAAATTAACTCCAGCGGAGATAGCCAATGCCTAATGCCATAAGCTTTAAAGCCATCGCCTCAGAATGGAGCTTAGTCCTTCAAGCCCTAGAGGCTTATAAAGTTAGGCTTGATTCGGAAGTTGAATCTATCGAAGATGAAGATCAGCAAAATGAAATATATGATGAACTGGAGCGGCTGGATAGTCTTATTCCAGATTTTCAGTCACAATTTAATAGCAACTTTAAGTAACGAAAATCCTGGCAAGCTACTCAAATACTGTTGCGGTGTAGAAAGATACACTGTCACTATCTAGTCACAACCTTACTCTCTTTGTACAGGTTTACAGATATCAAACGAAGCGAGCTTTAGTTCTCCATCATTGGCACTCACCATCCAGCCCTGATTCCCCCAGTCGCCCAGCACGATACGCCGCGCCGCCTTACCGTCATCGAGCACCAGCTCGTGGCAGCAGGGTCTATGGGTGTGGCCGTGAATCATTGTTGTCACGCCGTACTGCGCCATCATCGCCCTGACGCTGGCGGGGCTGACATCCATAATGTCGGCGCTTTTATTGCTGTTGGCGGCCATGCTTTTTTCGCGGCCCTTAATGCCGATATTCTGACGGGTCTTTAGAGGCAGGCGGCGCATCAAACCGAGCAACAAAGGGTTGCGAATGCGGCGGCGAAATTTCTGGTAGGCGAGATCATCCGTGCACAGTGTATCGCCGTGCAGTATTAGGGCTTGTTCGCTGCCAAGGGAAACGAGGGCGTGATCTGTTAGTAGGGTGGCACCGGTTTCGCGGGCGAAGCGTTTGCCAACGGCAAAGTCGCGATTGCCGTGGAGAAAATATAAGCGAGTGCCGCCGTCGGTAAGGGTGCGCAGGGCGCGAATCACCTGTTGGGAAAGGGCGGCGGGATCGTCGTCGCCAATCCAGGCTTCAAACAGATCACCGAGAATATACAGGGCCTCGGCCTCGACGGCGGTATTGAGCAAAAAGTCGAAGAAGGCGGCGTTAACCTTGGGCCGTTCGGTACAAAGGTGGAGGTCGGAAATAAACAGGGTGGTCAAAGGGGAGGTCGCTCGATGCATCTATAACGACCGTCCCCGTTCACGTTATAGCGCCGCGTAGGCCTCGGAGATGGTGGTGCTCTCGATGATGACGGTCTCAGTGGGCACATCCTGGTGGGGGCCCTTATTACCGGTGGCCACGGCCTTGATTTGGTCGACCACGTCCATGCCGTCGACGACCTTACCAAAGACCGCATAGCCCCAGCCCTGGTCGGTGGGTGCGGTGTGGTTGAGGAAGTGGTTGTCGGCAATGTTGATAAAGAACTGGGACGAGGCGGAATCGGGCACCATGGTGCGCGCCATGGCCAGGGTGCCAAGGTCGTTGCTGAGGCCGTTGTCGGCTTCGTTCTTGATCGACTCGCGGCTGCTCTTTTCGCTCATATCTTCGTTCATACCGCCGCCCTGAATCATAAAGCCGGGAATGACGCGGTGAAAGATGGTGCCGGCATAGAACTCATCGCGACAGTACTGCAGGAAGTTGGCGGCACTAATCGGCGCCTTGTCAAAATCCAGTTCAATGGCAATGTCGCCGTGGTTGGTGTGAAGAGTAATCATAATAGGGCCTGCACTGGTGAGTGGGACGGGTGGTGGGGTGAGAACTACCTGGGAGGGCGATGATAAGGGCTTTACCGGAAGATTGGAATAATCGGTTTATCAAAGCTGGCCGAGGCCGTTATAATTCGCGCCTGATTTTGCCCGGCGCTGGCTTGGTGACACATTGTTAAAGGCGTAAGGATGTACAAAAGAACCCTGGTTTTAACGCTTATTTTCTTAGCTGTGGCGTTACTGTCCCTAGTGGCCATACAGGCCCTGGTGTTTTTTGCGATTCTGGGCCTAGGGCTGTGTGCTTACGCGACGTACAAAGGTAAGCCGCGCGATAGTTTTACTTTACTGTCGGGCCTAGTGTTTTTAAGCACACCGCTGGCGATGTTTTTATTGGGCTTGGCTGTCAAAGCATGGCTGCTCGGCCTCTCAGCAGCAACATGATGACGGCGCTCGATGTTGTTGGCGGCCGAACACCACCGAGGCCCGCTGCTCGACACTTGGCCACGATACTCTTTACTTTACCCACTAACTGAAGACTGACAATGGACGATTCTAGCCCCACCGACAAGCCGCTCAACTTTATACAGCAAGTCATAAAGAGTGATCTGCAATCTTCTGTCAGTAAGGAAGTGGTGACCCGCTTTCCGCCCGAGCCCAATGGCTATTTGCACATTGGCCACGCCAAGGCGATTTGCGTCAACTTTGGCCTCGCGGAGGAGTTTGGCGGTATTTGCCGCCTGCGCTTTGACGACACCAATCCCGATAAGGAAAGCGATGAGTTCGTGCAGGCGATTATTGCCGATGTGCGCTGGCTGGGCTTTGAGTGGCAGGGCGAG
>MAAT01000013.1 GCA_002162815.1 Gammaproteobacteria bacterium 53_120_T64
ATATCGATAACAACACCGGTTACTATTGAACCAGGTGCCATTTCAACCGTTAATAAACTCTCTTCAAAAAGTTCAGCAAAGCTTTCGCTCATCCGGGAAATACCTCTATTTTAAAGGGCTTTATGGCTCGCAGCTAGTGCTCGTAACCAAGGCCCACAGCCGAGTCGCCAGACTCTCGGGTCATTCACATTAAGGAGCACACTGGTGCGATACTGGCATGAACGCCAATGACTCCTGTTAATTTTTTGCTCAAGCTTCTCGCTTAAATTTTTAGCCGTTGAGCGACGACCGTCAAGACCGCATCGAGAACCTCGTCGATACTCAGGGCCGTGCTGTCTACTGTGACCGCATCTTGCGCTGGCAGGAGAGGCGCTACGGCGCGGGTTCTATCGCGCTCATCACGGCTCTCAACCTTCTCAACGAGGTCGCGGAGACTACCACTTTCACCCTTTTCAATCAACTGCTTATAGCGCCTTTCAGCCCGCGCCTCGGCGCTGGCAGTGAGGAAAACCTTGACCTCGGCGGCGGGGAAAATAACCGTGCCCATATCGCGTCCGTCGGCTACCAGGCCAGGCTCGCGGGCAAAGGCCTTCTGGCGCTGTAAGAGCGCGCTGCGCACCTCGGGGAAAACCGCCACCAACGAGGCCTGAGCACCGAGCTCTTCACCGCGAATCAAGTCGGATACATCTTCTGTTTCCAGCACCACTTTGGGCGAGCCACCGCTGTCATCCATTTCAAAAGCCACATCCATATGCGCCGCCAACACCGCCAAGGCCTCGACATTATCAAGCGCCACGCCGTGACGCTTGGCCGCCATCACCACCAGGCGATACAGCGCGCCACTATCTAGATAGTTGAAGCCCAGCTTGCTCGCCAACAATTGACTAATCGTACCCTTACCAGAGCCACTGGGCCCATCGATGGTAATTACCGGCATATTCATACTGCTCATTGCTTGCCCTCACTCACCGCCAAGCCCAGCGCGCTAGACAAGTCGATAAAGCCCGGGAAGGAGGTCGCGACATTGTTGCAGTTACGAATTAAAATGGGGCCACTGGCTCTTAAACCGGCGATCGCAAAGGACATCGCAATACGGTGATCGCCCAAACTGTCAACCTCGCCGGACTGCAACTGACCGCCCTCGATAACAATGCCATCGACTGTCGGCTCGGCAGAAATACCTAGAATTGCAAGACCATCGGCCATTGCCTGAATCCGATCACTCTCTTTGACGCGCAGCTCTTCAGCGCCGGTCAAAACCGTTGTACCCTCGGCACAGGCTGCGGCTATAAAGATCGCAGGAAATTCATCGATCGCCAGTGGCACTTGATCTTCGGGAATGGCGATACCTTTCAAAGCGGCGGAGCGCACGCGAATATCAGCCACCGGCTCACCGCCTGCCAGGCGCTCGTTGTCGAGGGTAATATCTGCGCCCATAAGCCGTAAGATATTAATCACACCAATGCGTGTTGGGTTAATGCCAACATGGCTGAGGGTGATATCCGAGCCCTCGGCTATCGACGCGGCCACCATAAAAAAAGCAGCCGACGAAATATCAGACGGCACATCAATCAGCCCGCCTTGCAAGGTACCACCACTGCCGAGAGTGACCTCGGCGCCATCGGTTTTAACACCGTAACCAAAACCTCTCAGCATGCGCTCCGTGTGATCTCGGGTCGGCGCGGGTTCGGTGACGCGGGTTTCGCCATTGGCATACAAACCTGCCAGCAAGACACAGGATTTAACCTGAGCACTGGCCATTGGCAACCTGTAAGCAATCGCCTGCAAGGCGCAATTGCCACGAATGCTCAGCGGCGGCGTGCCACCCTCAGCGGTTTCGATTTCGGCACCCATCAGCGCCAAGGGGTCGGCGACACGTTTCATCGGACGACCGGTGAGCGACTCATCACCGGTCAGCACGCTATCAAAAGCCTGGCCTGCCAAGATGCCCACCAACAAGCGCATCGAGGTCCCCGAGTTACCCAAATACAGCGGGCCAGCAGGCGCTTTTAAGCCCTGTAGACCGACACCATGTATCACTACTCGCCCCTTATCCGGCCCCTCAATAACCACGCCCATGTCGCGAAAGGCCTGCAATGTCGCCAGGCTATCTTCGCCCTCGAGGAAGCCAGACACCTCTGTTACGCCCTCTGCCAGGGAACCGAGCATGATGGAACGATGGGAAATTGATTTGTCACCGGGTACTCGGGCCTGACCCTGTAGTACGCCACCCGCCTCTACGCGGTATTGAATTTCTGTGGAGCCCATAGTTTGCAGATACGCCTTGTTATCGAGCATGATTTGGAAGTGATGACGAGCCTCTTTGGCCCGGGTAAACACACCGAGCAGGTGTTCGCTATCACCGGCGAGAATCGCTGTGCGCAAGCTTTGCAAATGGTCGGTGACGCTATCCAGCACCTCGACAATGGCACTGCTATTGGCCAATGTAATGTCGTGCCACATGGTCGGATCGCTCGCGGCTATACGCGTAAAATCCCTAAAACCACCGGCTGCGTAGCGAAAAATCTCGCGATTCTCCTCCATGCCGGCCAAGGTATCGACCAGCGAATAGGCCAGCAAATGGGGTAAATGGCTGGTAGCGGCCAGCACCTCGTCGTGCTCCTCAACCGGCATTTCACACACCGTGGCACCAACGCCTTGCCACATGGCTGTCACGCGCGCCGTATGGGCCTCGCCCGTTTCCGCCAGCGGCGTAAGAATGACCCGATGATCATCGTAAAGATCGGGCAAGGACGCCGAAACACCGCTTTTTTCCGAGCCGGCAATGGGATGCCCCGGGACAAACTGTGCGGGCAGCGAACCGTAGATATCTTTAACCGCAGCGACGATGCTGCCTTTAACACTCGCCACATCGGTGAAGCTTACCTCTGGCGAGAGGTATTCTTGTAATTGGGTAATAATCTTTGGCACCGCTAATGTCGGCACGCCAACGACAACAATATCGCCCGCGCCCAAGGCCGCAAGCGCCGCCGGTAAATCACTCTCAACCCGGTCGACCACACCCAGCTCAATGGCTTTATCGAGGGTCGCAGGGCTGCGCGAGGCACCTATTACTTCGCTAAACAAATGTCGCTGCCGCGCCGCCAAGGCCAGACTGCCACCGATCAGCCCCAGGCCAATCACCAGCAAGCGGCCCGCAGATGCTGTAGTACTGGTCGGCGATATGACCTTGTCAGACATAAAACCGGCCAACACAACTTACTGAGTTTTTAATGGGGCTTAAATACATAGGGCAGTGTACCGACATGAAATATGGGCAGCTCAAGCAACTGGCTAGGCTGTCAAAGTACCGCGCCTGGGTAAGAACCCAGTATGCGTAAATCGGCCACTCTTTCACGCACCTGAGCTAGGGCCGCTGAAACGTGCTCATCGCTCTGGTGACCGACGAAATCAATAAAAAACACATAGTTCCAGGTGCCACTGCGCGCCGGGCGAGTCTCAACACGGGTCAAATCAACGCCGTGTGTTTGAAAGGGCTCCAGCAATAGATACAAGGCGCCTGGCTCGTTGTGAGCCGAGACAATAACCGAGGTTTTATCGTCGCCACTGGCGGGGATATCATCTCGCCCGATAACCAGAAAACGCGTCGAATTATCCGGATAGTCTTCAATCTTTTCATGAATTTTTTCCAGCGAATACAGTTGCACCGCCATTTCGCCGGCAATCGCCGCCGAATTCCACTCACCCTGTACACGGCGCGCCGCCTCAGCATTACTGCTCACGGGAATGCGTTCGATACCCGGGTAGTTGGCATCCAGCCATTTGCGACACTGCGCCAACGACTGGGAATGGGAGTAAACCCGAGTAATATTCTCCGCCTTAGTATTGGCGCCAAGCATAAAGTGGTGGTGGATGCGCAGTTCAACTTCACCGCAAATTTTTAGTGAAGATTCAAGAAAGCTGTCGAGGGTGTGGTTCACCACCCCCTCGGTCGAGTTTTCAATCGGCACTACACCGTAATTCACCGCGCCCGATGAGACCTCGCGAAACACCTCGTCGATGGCTGTCATCGGTCGACTCACCGCCGAGTGCCCGAAATGCTTTAAGGCTGCGGCCTGGGTAAAAGTACCTTCGGGGCCGAGAAAAGCCACGGTAACAGGCTGCTCCAAAGCCAGGCAGGCCGACATGATTTCACGAAACAGGCGAGCGACCTCCTCATCGTCAAGGGGGCCGGCATTCGCCGCCATCACTTTGCGCAGCACCTGGGCTTCCCTTTCGGGCCGATAAAAAACCGCGTCACCACTGGCAATCTTCACTTCGGCAACACTCTGGGCACAGCGCGCCCGCTGGCTAATGAGCGCCAGTAATTGCTTATCGATGCTATCTATCTGATCCCGCAGAGCGGGCAGATCGACAGTCGAGCCAGCGGCACTTGTGTCATCAGTCATCGTCATTCCCTGTTTCCGTAGGCGCGGCATCAGGGTCTGTGTTAACAGCGCTTTCTGTTTCTTCGCCTTCAGCCAAACTTGTTTCAGGGTCTTCCTCCTGAATATCGGCGACACCGACGAGGGTCTCATCCTCGCGCACACGAATCAGACGCACGCCTTGGGTATTGCGACCCAGTGTCGGAATGCCATCAACGCGGGTGCGCACTAGGGTACCCTGATCGGAAATCAACATAATTTCATGGCTGGCATCAACCTGTACCGCACCGACCAAGCTGCCGTTGCGCTCGGAGGTTTGAATGGCGATCACGCCCTGCCCGCCGCGCTTGTAGTTGGGAAACTCGGTCAGCGAGGTACGCTTGCCGTAACCCTTGGCGCAGACGGTCAAAATGGTTTTGTCCTCGGCGGGGATAATCAACGAGATTAGCTCTTCGCCTTCGGGCACACGCATACCGCGCACACCCTTCGCGGTACGGCCCATGGCCCGCACATCATTTTCATTAAAGCGCGTCACTTTACCGCTGGAGCAAAACAACATCACGTCGCACTCGCCATCGGTTATCGCCGTGCCGATCAGGCGATCGCCCTCTTCCAGCTCCAGCGCGCGCAAGCCAACACTGCGGCGACGAGCAAAGGCCGACAACTGGGTTTTCTTCACGGTGCCCTTGGCCGTTGCCATAAACACATATTGGTCGTCGCGGTACTCTTCCACCGGCAACATCGAAGTGATGCGCTCGCCCTCGTCGAGGGGCAATAAATTCACCATCGGCCGGCCGCGGGCATTGCGGCTGGCAACGGGTATTTCAAACACCTTCAACCAGTAGACCTTACCAGCATTGGTGAAGCACAAAATGGTGTTGTGGGTATTGGCAATCAACAGATGCTCGACAAAATCTTCATCTTTCACTGCGGTTGCCGAGCGGCCGGTGCCACCGCGGCGCTGAGCCTGGTAGTCATCCAGGGGCTGGGTTTTGGCGTAGCCACCGTGGGAGATGGTAACCACGCGATCCTCTTCGGGGATGAGATCGGCAATGGTCAAATCACGGCGCGAATCGACAATTTCTGTTTTGCGATCATCGCCAAACTCTTCGTCGATGGCGACCAGCTCTTCTTTAATGACGCTCATCAAACGATCGCTGTCACCGAGAATCTCCAGATACTCAACGATTTCGTCGAGCTTTACCTGATACTCCGCCAGTAACTTCTCGTGCTCCATACCCGTTAAACGGTGCAGACGCAATTCGAGGATGGCCTGGGCCTGAGCTTCCGAGAGGTAGTATTTGTTGTCGCGCAGACCGTACTGAGCACTTAATTCATCGGGACGACAGGCGCCCTCGGCACGCTCCAAAAAGGGCAGCACCTCTGCCGCGGTCCAACCCATGTCGAGCAAGCCCTGGCGGGCATCGGCCGGCGTCGGTGAGCCTTTAATCAAGACGATCACCTGGTCGATATTGGCTATCGCCACGGCCAGGCCCTCGAGAATATGGCCCCGCTCCCGCGCCTTGCGCAATAAGTAGGTGGTGCGACGGGTGACCACTTCCATGCGGTGGCGCACGAAGATTTCCAGCAAGCGCTTGAGGTTAACCGTTTGCGGCTGACCATCGACGATGCCGACAATATTAATACCAAACACACTTTCGAGCTGGGTCTGGGCGTAGAGGTTGTTGAGCAAGACATCGCCCATCTCGCCACGCTTCAGCTCAATCACCACGCGCAGGCCGTCTTTGTCGGACTCGTCGCGCAGCTCGGAGATGCCCTCAATTTTTTTGTCTTTGACCAACTCGGCGATCTTCTCGATCAGCTTGGCCTTGTTCAGCTGATAGGGGATTTCGCTGATAATGACGGTCTCACGCTGGGTCTTCGCATCGACCTCAACCTCGGCCCTGGCGCGAATATAGATGCGCCCGCGCCCGGTGCGATAGGCCTCGAGAATACCGGCTCGGCCATTGATAATACCGGCGGTGGGGAAGTCTGGCCCCGGTACCAGTGTCATCAGCTCATCGATACTGATGTCTTTATTTTCAATCAGCGCCAGACAGGCGGCGATCACTTCACGCAGATTGTGGGGCGGAATATTGGTCGCCATACCCACGGCAATACCCGAGGAACCATTCACTAGCAGGTTCGGTACTCGCGTCGGCAGTACGTCGGGAATCCACTCCGACTCATCGTAGTTGGGGACGAAATCGACCGTTTCTTTATCGAGGTCAGCCAGCAGTGAATGGGCAATTTTCGACATGCGGATTTCGGTGTAACGCATCGCCGCAGCGGAGTCACCATCAACCGAACCAAAGTTGCCCTGACCGTCAACCAGCGGATAGCGCAGGGAAAACGACTGTGCCATGCGAACGATGGTGTCGTAAACGGCGGAGTCACCGTGGGGATGGTATTTACCAATCACATCACCAACCACACGGGCTGACTTTTTATAGGGCTTGTTCCAGTCGTTATTAAGCTCGCTCATAGCGAACAAAACGCGCCGATGCACAGGTTTTAGGCCATCGCGCAAATCGGGAAGAGCACGCCCCACGATCACGCTCATGGCGTAATCGAGATAGGACTTACTCAGCTCATGTTCAATATTGACCGGTACTACTTGTTCGGCTGTCTCAACCATACCAACTTATTTCCTGGAAATTCCCGTCTTGCCCCAGCCTGTGCGGCGCCCTAACAACAGCGCACACTTTGCCGACACACAAGCGCGAAATTGTAGCATAGAACTCCTCCCCGCCCCTATTTCAGCGCGGCCAAGCAGTCAGCTAAGCCAGTAGGCTATACTCCGCGCTTTGCGCCAGTGGCCAAGGTAGAGCATGCCAGAAGAAAACATCGACATCTTGATCAATGCCGGCTGGCTGATCCCCGTCATACCTCGCAACACCGTGCTGCGCAACTGCAGTATCGCCATCGACCATGGCAAAATCATCGCCGTACTGCCCAGCGCCGAAGCCGAGCAACGCTACAGCGCCCAACAGTGCTACCACCTGCCCAACTCACTACTCATCCCCGGCCTTATCAATGCTCATGCCCACGCGGCAATGTCACTGCTGCGCGGCTACGCCGATGACCAAAGCCTGCACACTTGGCTCAACGAATCCATTTGGCCGGCGGAAAGCCGTTGGGTGAGCGAAGAGTTTGTTTTCGATGGTGCCGAAATCGCCATCGCCGAAATGCTGCTTGGCGGCACGACCTGTTTTAGCGACATGTACTTTTTCCCCGACCAAACCGCCCGCGCCGCGCGCAGCACCGGCATCAAGTGCCAGCTGGCCTTCCCCATCCTCGAGTTCCCCAGCGCCTGGGCACGCAATGCCGATGAGTACATTCACAAGGGCCTGGCGCTGCGCGACGAATACCGCGACGACACGCGTATCAGTATCGCCTTTGGCCCCCACGCCCCCTACACCGTCAACGACCCTGCGCTGCAGAAAATCGCCACCCTCGCCGGCGAACTCGACGCGGCCATTCATATCCACCTTCACGAAAGCGCTGGCGAAGTGACACAAAGTATTGCCGAATACGGCCTGCGTCCCATTGAGCGCCTGCAGCAACTCGGCCTGCTGACCCCCCTCACCCAGTGCGTACACATGACGCAACTGGTCGACAGCGATATTGCGCTGCTCGCAGAGAGCGGCAGCCACGTTATTCACTGCCCCGAATCCAACCTCAAACTCGGCAGCGGTTTTTGCCCAATAGAACCCCTGCAGAAAGCCGGTATTAATATCGCCCTAGGCACCGACGGCGCCGCCAGCAATAACGACCTCAACCTACTCGGCGAAGCACGCACCGCCGCACTCATCGCCAAAGGCATAGCGGGCAACCCCGAGCTACTGCCCGCCCACGAGGCACTCGAGCTGGCGACGATTAATGGTGCCAGAGCGCTGGGCATTGACGACGTTACTGGCAGTATTGAAGTCGGCAAGGCCGCCGACCTGGTCGCCATTGATCTTAACAATATCGCCAGCCAGCCCCTGTATAATGCCTTTTCCCAGTTGCTTTATACCGATAGTGCTAGCCACGTCAGTCACACCTGGGTCGACGGTAAGTTACTGGTAAAAGATGGTCAATTACTCAACCTTGACCAGGCTGAGCTGATTCACAAAGCCCAAATTTGGCAGCAAAAAATTCAGGCCGAGTGCTAATTCACAGCACTCAACACAGGCCCCACGAAAGCTGTATGCAAAAAGACTCCTGGAGAACAAATACGTGAGCCCCAACGATTCACCCAGCACCCACAATGTTGATGCGGCGGAAATCGCCAAATTTGAAGCTCTCGCCAGCCGTTGGTGGGACAGAAACAGTGAATTCAAAGCCCTGCACGACATCAACCCCCTGCGCGCCAACTGGATAGACCAGCTGTCGCCGGTGGCGGAAAAATCCCTCCTCGATATCGGCTGCGGTGGCGGCATCCTCTGCGAAGCCATGGCCCAGCGCGGCGCCCAGGTGAAGGGCATCGACATGGGCGAAACGCCACTGCAAATCGCTCGCCTGCACAGCCTAGAATCGGGTGTCGAGGTCGACTACCAACAAATCACCGCCGAAGAACTGGCCGAGCAAAGTCCGGAAAGCTACGACGTGGTCACCTGTATGGAAATGCTCGAACACGTGCCCGATCCGTCTTCCATCATTAAGGCCTGCATGCAACTGGTTAAGCCCGGTGGCGATGTCTATTTTTCCACCATCAACCGCAATCCCAAGTCCTTTTTATTCGCCATCGTTGGCGCCGAATATGTGCTTAATATGCTACCTCGAGGCACTCACACCTACGGCAGTTTTATTCGCCCCTCCGAACTCACCCGCTGGGCACGCGAGGCCGGTCTAGACGTCACCGAAATGACGGGCATGGTTTACAACCCGCTGAGTAAAAAATACAGCCTCAACGAGCGCGATGTCAGCATTAACTACCTGCTGCACGCCCGCAAACCGGCTTAGCTAGGCTTCAACTCAAGCGCCCCGACAGCCAATTGCCAACCCCGCTATAAAAGGAACGCCGTGTATGTCTCCCGTAAACTATCAAGCCGTATTGTTTGACCTCGACGGCACCCTGCTCGACACCGCGCCCGATTTTACCACCGCAATTAATCTGATATTAACGCGACACCAGCGGCCGACATTAGCCGAAAAAGACATTCGCGCCATTATCACCCACGGCTCCGCCGGGCTGCTCAGCTATGCCTTTGACTGCAGGGAAGATGACGCCAACTTCGAGACACTGCGGGAAGAATTTCTCGATATTTATGCTGAACATCTGGCACAGAAAACCTGCCTTTTTCCCGGCCTGAAAAAACTGCTCGAAGCCCTCGGCCAGCGCGACATTCCCTGGGGTATCGTCACCAATAAACCTCGGCGCTTTACCCACGCGATACTCGCAGGCCTCGCTCTGCAGCCGGCACCACAATCCGTAGTTTGTCCGGATGACGTCGAGCACAACAAGCCCCACGCAGAGCCTGTACTACTGGCCTGCGAGCAACTCGGCGTCGCCCCCCACGACACAGTCTTTATCGGCGACCACCTGCGCGACATCGAGTCCGGCCGCAACGCAGGCACAGCAACCATCGCCGCTGCCTTTGGCTATATTGACGAGGCTGAACGCCCGCAAGATTGGGGCGCCGACCACTTGGTGGATGACTCACGACAACTCTTCGACTTAGTGATTGCCCAATAATTAACAGCACCTGTGCCAACTCAACCAACAAGCCAACCCAACAAAAGACCGACACCATGAGCATTCAACAACCCAAAACCTATACCCCACCGCAAAAATGCCTGCAGGACAGGGTTATTCTCGTTACCGGTGCCGGCAGTGGCATTGGTCGTGCGGCGGCAATCAGTTTCGCGGCTCACGGCGCAACGGTCATTTTACTGGGTCGCACGGTGGAGAAGCTCGAAGCGGTTTACGATGAAATAGAAAGTGCAGGCTCACCGACCCCGGCTATTTATCCGCTCTGTCTTGAAGGCGCTACCGAGCAGGATTATCAAACCATGGCCAGTAATATCGAACAGGAATTTGGTGAGTTACACGGTCTCTTGCACAATGCCGGGCAGCTCGGCCAACGCACTACCATCGCCAACTACCAGGCGCAAATTTGGCAGCAGGTGATGCAGGTCAACCTCAACGCCCAGTTCTTGCTCACCAAGGCCCTACTGCCCATCATGAAAACCGCCGATGACGCCGCCATCGTTTTCACCGCCTCCGGGGTTGGGCGCAAAGGTCGTCCTTTCTGGGGTGCTTATGCGGTGTCAAAATTCGCCACCGAGGGGCTCGCCCAGGTACTCGCTGGCGAGCTTGACGGGGTCTGTAATGTTCGCGTTAACTGCCTCAACCCCGGCGCCACGCGGACCCCCATGCGCGCTGTCGCCTACCCGGCAGAAGACCCCGGCACCCTACTCAGCCCCGAAGAAATCATGCCCGCCTACCTCTATTTACTGGGGCCAGACAGCAAAGGCATTAGCGGGCAGTCTTTTGACGCGCAATAAGCCCTATTAGCAATAAGCCAACAGACTATTACCCTCTGGAGCCCCCGATGAAAACCCTACTTTTAACATTCTTACTCAGCTGCCTCGGCGCACATTCTTACGCTGAAAACCAAACGCTCAATCTCGATAAATTTATTGGCGAATGGACAGGCGGATACATCCATAAAAACAACATTCGTAAAGATAGCTGGGTACAAACAAGGGCCGCAGACGGCACCTTCAAACTCGTTTATGAAAGCTATCAATATGACGTACTCAGCAGCACCGAAATTAACGAGGGTACCTGGTGGATAGAGGGTGAATATTTTTACGAAAAACAAAATGGTGTCCACGACAAGGCCGACAAATATTTATACGAGTTAATCGGTAAGACTAAAATTAAATTTACTGAAATAAGTACTGACGAGAAAACCTCAGAGTTGATTCAGGGCTATTCATTTACGGATACTCGCGTAGAAAAATAGCACCGAGCTGACAAACGGCCTGTTATTGACGGATTCAAATTTTCCATCGCCCACTGACCCTGTGAATGTAACCCATGAATATTGCCTCACTGCTTGAAAAATCAGCCCGCCGTTTCCCCGCGCACAGAGCCCTCTCTAGCGGGCTTGAGCCCCACTGCGACTACGCCACACTCGCCCAGCGAGTCGCCGCCATCGCCAGCTATTTAATCAATGAATTGAATTGCCAACCTGGTGAGCGCATTGCCTTGGTGATGAAAAACTCACCCCAGTACATCGAGGTTTTGTTTGGCGTGCTGCACGCAGGGCTGACCGCGGTACCGGTCAACGCCAAACTCCACCGCCGGGAATTCGCCTACATTCTGGAAAACAGCACGGCATCTCACGCGTTTATTAGCGATGATTTCAACGAAACTATCGGCGAACTAGCCAACACCATCACCACGCTGAAATCGTTTATCAGCGTTAACTCAAGGGCTTTTCAGCAGATCTATGATTTGCCACTTCTAGCCCTGCAACAGTGCGAGCCCGACGCCATCGCCTGGCTGTTTTACACCAGTGGCACCACCGGCCAGCCCAAGGGTGCGATGCTCAGCCAGCGCAATTTAATGGCGATGACGCAAAGCTACTTCGCCAGTGTCGACACCATTGAGTCCGGCGCCACCCTACTACACGCCGCTCCCATGTCCCACGGCTCCGGCCTCTACGCCTTCCCCAATATCGCCGCGGGCGCCCATCAGGTTGTCACCCAGAGTGGCAGCTTTGAGCCGGCAGAAATTCTCCAGCTCATTGGCCACTACCCCCAGGTATCGATGTTTGCCGCACCGACGATGATTAAGCGCATGGTCGAAACCCCTGCGGCAAAAGATGAAAATACCGACAATTTAAAAGTGATGATCTATGGCGGCGGCCCGATGTATGTCGCCGACTTGAAAGCGGCAATGGCGCGCTTTGGCAATAAGTTTGCGCAGATCTACGGCCAAGGTGAGACACCGATGACCATCAGCTGCCTCAGTCGTGGCGACCATCTCGGGCGAGATGACCTACCACTGGACGAGCTTCTCGCCTCCGTTGGCTCTGCCCAGGTGCCGGTTGAGATTCGCATTGCCGATGCAAAGGGCAATGCACTACCCGACGGTGAGGTTGGCGAAATACTGGTCAGCGGCGATACCGTGATGCTCGGCTACTGGCAAAACCCCGAGGCAACGGCAAAAACCATCGTCGACGGCTGGCTCTACACCGGCGATATGGGCGTGCTCAACGCACAGGGGTATTTGACATTAAAAGACCGTTCGAAAGATCTGATCATTAGCGGTGGCACCAACATTTATCCCCGCGAGGTGGAGGAGATACTGCTCGAGCACCCTGACATTATCGAGGTTTCCGTGATCGGTAAAGAACACCCCGACTGGGGCGAAGAAGTTATCGCCGTTGTGGTGCAACGCGACTCGGCAGGGCTCGATAAAGCCCAACTCGACACCTTTTGTCTCGACAATATGGCCCGCTTCAAGCGCCCCAAGCACTATCACTTTGTCGCACAACTGCCGAAAAATAACTACGGAAAAATCCTGAAAACCGAATTGCGGGCTTTATTGAAATAAACACTTAACACCGGTTCAATCAATACCGCGCCCTAGGCTAACACAGTCCAATAAAAAAGACGGGCTCGCCAATAGATGGAGAGCCCGTCTTTTTATAAACAACCTATTCAGTAGGCGCTAGCTACGTGGTGCCGCCGGATTCTTTAGCCCCTTGGCTAGGGTCTTCGGCATCAACTCCTGCAATTGCTCCTGAGTCCAGCGCGTGTCGCTAAAGATGCTGCGCTCTTTGACGGGCAGGGAGACCAGGGTGATCTCTCCACCACCGACAATAAAGTCGCGGCCATTAATATGGGAGGCGGCAGCGGTGCAAAGGAAAACCACTAGCGCTGAAACCTGCTCGGGGGCAAAGGTCTCGGAGTCTTCGCTCATGTCTTCGATTTCATACATAAACTCGGGCAGTGGCAGCTTGCCAGCGCGCGCCATTTCCAGGGCTTTTTTCATATCGACGGCACCGGCCATACGCGTACCGGCGCGGGGGCGAATGGCGTTAGTGGTGACGTTGTAGGGTCCTAGCTCCAGAGCCAGAGTGCGAGAAAAGCCGACGATGCCCTCTTTCGCAGCGGCATAGTTGGAGGCGGCATAACCACCGAGGCCCGCTTCGGATGCGGTGTTGATAATGCGTCCGCTGCCCTGTTTACGGAAAATGTCCGCCGCCTGTTTAGTGACCGAGAACAGCCCCTTGAGGTGCACGGCAATCACACTGTCCCACTCTTCCTCGCTCATTTTGACAAACAGCTGGTTGCGAATATTACCGGCGTTATTAACCACGATATCGAGTCGACCAAAGGCATCCAGCGCCTGCTGTACCATGCCCTCGCCATCGCTGACGCTCGTCACATTGCCGTAGTTGGCCACTGCTTCACCACCGGCGGCGACGATTTCATTAACCACATCATCTGCGGGACTGGCGTCATCACCGGCGCCGAGCACAGAGCCACCGAGGTCATTGACCACGACTTTGGCGCCCTCTGCGGCCAATGCCAGTGCGTGGGTGCGACCCATGCCTCGACCCGCGCCAGTGACAATAGCGACCTGTCCTGCTAATAAATTACCCATTTTCCATCCACCTCTGTATTAAAAAATAATAACGTTATTTTGCTATCCCTCACCGGCGATAGCTCTTAAAATCGATTTCAGTATTCTAAAGGACTGGCTCAACGCACTAAACCCCAAACAAATAATTTATTATAAAGGCGGGTTGTACCATGCAAAAAACACACATTCTCGATGGCATTCGCGTGCTCGATTTTTCCCAACATGTTGCCGGCCCCAGTGCCAGCCGCATGATGGCGGAGATGGGCGCCGAAATTATCAAGCTAGAGCTGGCCCCCTTCGGCGAACAAATTCGCCAGGTTGGACTCAAGATTAATGATCGCAGTGTTTATTTTATTCAGCAAAACCGCGGTAAAAAAAGCGTCTGTGTCGATATGAAAACAGACGAGGGCCGCGAGATTGTCTACGGCCTCGTCAAGCACGCCGATATTCTGCTCGAAAATTTTGCCCCCGGTGCCATTGCCCGACTGGGCTTGAGCTGGGAAAAAGTACAGCACATTAATCCCGAGTGCATCATGTGCTCGATATCCACCTTCGGCCAGGCCGGCCCCCTCGCCACCCTGCCCGGCTACGACTTTATCGGCCAGGCCTACGCCGGCATTACCGGCATGATCGGCGACGAAGAGAGCGGCCCCTATATTCCCCTCGCCGCGCTGGGCGACACCATGACCGGTGCCCATGCGCTGGCGGCCATTAACGGCGCCCTCTATCACCGCGCTACCGGTGGCACCGGGCAACGCCTCGACATATCCCTGCTCGACTGCTACTTCCATTGCCACGAAATGAATGTCGGCACCATCAGTGCCAGCAACGGCGCCTATACCCCCAAGCCCGGTCGCCATCACAGTGCCGTCGGCCCCCTGGGTGTGTTTAAAAGCAAGGACGGCTACATCATTCTGATTGCGATTTTACGGCGCTGGCCCGACTTCTGTGACGCCATAGGTATGCCCGAGTTGATCGACGATCCGCGCTTTGCTGACGATGCGATCCGCGCGCAAAATCAGCATATTTTGACCCCCATTATTGAAGGCTGGCTGCAGGCTCAGGAGAGTGACGCGGCGACCATAAAAATGCTCGGTGAAAAACATATTCCGGTAGCGCCCATTCTCAGCATTAAAGAAGTCATGGAACATCCCCATATGCAGGAACGCGGCACGGTGCGTACCGTTACTGACAGAGGGGCCGGGAGCTTTGAAATGCCCGGTATGCCCCTGCGCTTTTCTGCCTTTGACAATGACCTGGAGCTCGATGCGCCTTACCTTGGCGAACACAATATTGAAGTACTCAGCAACTTGCTGGGCATGGATAGTGCAAAAATTAATGCCCTGACAACACAGGGCGTGCTGATTAACGAAGCACTGCCCAACCACAATAATTGATTGATACCCACAACTTACTTTAAGGAAAACCCTATGCATAAAGTCGCACTAGTCACCGGAGCCAGTCGAGGCATCGGCCGCGCCATCGCCATCGCCCTGGCCGAGTACGACTTTAGCGTCGCCTGTTTCGCCCGCGACAAAGCCAAGCTCGATGAAACAGTGGCGCTGATCGAAGCCGCCGGCGGCAAAGCCAGTGTTCATACCGGTGATGTCGGCATTGACAGCGACCTACAGCAACTGGTCGATGACGTTTGCAAGCTGCATGGCGGCATTGACGTGCTGGTCAATAATGCCGGAATTACCGAGGGCGCGGCGGCAAAAAACATATCGCCCGAGCGTTTTCGTGAGGTCTTGAACATCAACCTAGTGGCCCCGTGGGTACTGGCTCGCGCTACACAGCCGGTGATGAAGGCCCGAGGTGGCGGCGTGATTATTAATGTTGGCTCCACTTACGGCTCTACCGGCGTCGCCAATAACTCACCCTATTGCAGCTCCAAGGCTGGTATCGAAGGGCTGACTCGCGCCCTCGCCCGGGAGTGGGCACGCGATCAAATACGGGTCATTTGTGTGGCGCCGGGCTTTGTTAAAACCGATATGGTCGGTGATAACTTTGCCGGCACCGAGGTCGAAAAATTGGTGGTCTCGCGCATCCCCATGAAACGCTTTGGTGAAGCCGATGAAATCGCCCAATTAATTGCCTTCCTATCAACCTCGAAAGCCGGCTTTGTCACCGGTGAAACCCTGGTTATCGACGGCGGCCAGCGCTCATTGATCTAAGCCTCGCGTACAGCTCGCCCGGGAAGATTGTTGATAGCGCATTGAATTGCTTTCCATTTGCCTCACTTTTGGTCATGATTATGGGCTGACAATTATGGGTAGCGGCCCTGTAAGCCGCTAAAACAAACAATGAGCAAAGAAGAAGTTGGCGTTAAACGCTTTAGCAAAGAAGAGAGTTCCAGCAGAATTGGTCGCATACCCACACCCACCGGTTATCCCGGGCTGGGCGATATCAACAGTTATTTGATTTTCCCCGAGCAGGCCGGCGGCGAGCTAATCCTCATCGATACCGGTATTTGCTCGGATGAAGCCTGGCAGGCCCTCAATGATGGCCTCGCCGAGCTCGATTTACGGGTCGAGGACATTGATAGAATCCTCCTCACCCACGGCCATACCGATCACTACGGGCAAGCGCAACGCATTCACGAACTATCCAATTGCCAGCTCTGGGCCCACGAAAACCTGTGGCTGACGAATGAACGAATGCGTCCACCACCCGAGCGTAAAGAGTTAGAGCTCTACTACTACGCACTGTGGGGTGTCGATAGAGCGCTGGCCGACAAAGCCATTTCGCGCCGGGCAAAAATCGCCGACCGCTACCACCCCATGGAGCCCGATCACCTCTTAAAGGATGACGAAATTGTCGCCATCCCCGGCTTCGATCTGAAAACCATACACACCCCGGGCCACTGTCCCGACGAGGTGGTTTACTGGCAGGAAGACCTAAAACTGTTCTTTTCCGGTGACCATCTGCTGCCCGATATCACCCCGGTTTGCCTGACCCAAATGCCGCGCAATAAAGGTGATGTACGGCCCCGCGCACTGAGCGAGTATCAGGATTCACTGGCCAAGGTGTCGCCCTACCCGGCTCGCGTCACCTATCCCTCCCATGGCGCCCCCATTACCGACCACCTCGAGCTGATTAAGTCTTATGGCCTGTCGACCGATCGACGCCTGCTAAAGATCAGTCGCATTCTCGAAGCGGGTGGCCCGATGACACCCATGGCCGTTGGCAAAGAGCTTTTCCCAAAGGCCTGGGAGTCGCAGATTGTCCCCGTGATGTCGGAAATTATCGGCCACTGCGATATTCTCGAGGATAATGGCCACTTGGTTGAACAGATGAATAACGGCGTCATCGAATACCTCTACCGCTCGACACCCGCGCCCAATTAAAAACCCCGGTAAAGGCCTGTGCTCCTCAGTATCCCCTGGCACAGGCCTTTACGTCGACACTTTGAAAGAAAGCACCACGACAATAATAAATAGCTAGGACAGCACGTTATGAATTATGACAACCTGGAATTTTGCCGCGCCGAACTCGATGGCCACATACTTACCGTGACCATCAATCGTCCCGAGGTGATGAATTCTCTGCACCCCCCCGCCAACTTCGAGCTCGAGCAGGTCTTTAACACTTTTGCCGAAGACCCCGAGCAATGGATCGCTATTCTTACCGGCGCCGGTGAGCGCGCCTTCAGCGCCGGCAATGACCTGAAATACCATGCCAGCGGCAGCAAGCGCGGCACCCCCGAGACCGGCTTTGCTGGATTGACGTCGCGCTTTGATTGCGACAAGCCGATTATCGCCGCTGTCAATGGCGTCGCCATGGGTGGCGGTTTTGAAATCGCCCTCGCCTGTGATTTGATTATCGCCGCTGACAACGCTAAATTTGCCCTGCCCGAGCCGCGAGTCGGCCTCGCGGCACTGGCTGGTGGCCTGCAACGCCTGCCCCGTCAAATCGGCCTCAAACCGGCGATGGGCATGATACTCACCGGCCGCCATGTTAGCGCTAGCGAGGGCATGTCGCTAGGCTATGTCAATGCGGTGGTGCCCCAGGCAGAGTTAATGGCCGAAGCGCGACGCTGGGCAGAGATGATCTTGCAGTGTTCACCGGTGTCGATACGCACCAGTAAAAATGCGGTTATGCAAGGGCTCGATCAGCTCGATCTTCAAAGTGCTATCAAAGACTCGCACTCGCTGCCCTCAGTAAAAGCACTCATCAGCAGCGCCGATTTTGAAGAGGGACCTGCGGCCTTTGCCGAAAAACGCAAGCCCAAGTGGCAGGGAAAATAAGCAACGAAAGCAGTGACTCGGCAATTCAGCCTAGTAATAGGCCTTTTTCCAAAAGGCCTTAAAGCTTTTCTCGCCAGCGCATAAAATCCGATGGCTTTTTACCCGCTAAAGCTGGCACAATAGCGGCCCGCCAACGTGGCGGAATCTAGATCCACCGACGCCTCCGTAGCTCAGCTGGATAGAGTAATCGGCTTCGAACCGATTGGTCGGGAGTTCGAATCTCTCCGGGGGCACCATCTTCTAGCAACACCCTTCTGCCTAGATTGACAGCACAAGCGACTCTCTGTCGGTCAATCCTTGTCAAAACTAGCTGTCGGAATAGGCTGCAGCTTGCCGCCTATTCGCTCATGGTAAAAAACATCCCGCGTCGCCCGCCATTTTTTAAATTCCTCAAACGGCAACTTACAGACTGTATAAATTCCGCACAATAAAAAGCCCGCTCAATTAGCGGGCTTTTTATTGTGCGGTCAATCAGTGATGTTGCGGGCCATCTCCATTCGCCAGCGCCGCCTGAGCCGCCTTGTACTTCGGCACCAGTAACCAACGAGCCAGTGCGGGCATTACAATAATCGCGGCTAGCATGTTAACCACAAACATAAAGGTCAACATAATACCCATATCGGCCTGGAATTTAAGGGGTGCAAAGATCCACGCGCCAACGCCGACACCCAGTACCACACCGGTGAAAATAACCGGGCGCCCGGTGGTCGACATGGCATGAATAAAGGCATCCTCAATGGATTCGCCCTCCTCAATATAGTGACCCAGCTTACTGTAGATATACACCGCGTAATCCACCCCGACACCAACACCCAGGGCGACAACTGGCAAGGTATTTACCTTCAGACCGATGCCGAGAATCGCCATCAGTGCGTAGCAAAGTATCGACACCATGGTTAAGGGCAGTACGATGCAGAGCATGCCACCAATGGAGCGGAAGGTAACAATCGCCAAGGCAATAATCGCACTGTATTCCCAAAACATAATCGGCAATTGCGCCTCTTCAACGGCGTCATTAGTCGCCGCAATAATGCCCACATTACCCGTCGCCAGCAGAGGGTTAAACCTCTCTATCGGCAGCGTAGACTCAAAGGCGTGAATGCCCTTAATAATGCTATTGATGGTTTCTGCCTTGTGATCGATGGTAAATATATTGATCGGCATCGCCTTACAGGCGGCATCCATAAACTCATCGCCGCCGGCACCCATGTGATAGAGGGAGGATGACATGGTGCTGGGGTTGCGCGACAAGGCGAACCAGCGGGGGCTACCCTCATTATTCGCCGTTAAAATCACCTTCATATTATCGACCAATGAGCGCACCGACTTCACCCCCGGCAAGTTGCGCACATGCCAGGCAAAGCGATCAATTTCATTCATGACATCGAAATCAACACAGGCATTGTCTTGCGATTCGATGACCAGGCTAAGCTTGTCAACACCGACCGAAAAACGTTCGGTAATAACCCGGCTATCGACGTTATAGCGCGCATCTTCTCGCAACTCGGGAATACCTGTCTGCGAATCACCGATTTTCAAATCATTGTTAGCAATGCCACCCCAAATGGTGGCCATCACGCACAAACCAATAACTACTAACGATGGCTTGGTGTGGGTCAGTTTACCCAGTAAACGCCATATTTTGGCCCGGCGTACTTCGCCACGTTCATGCTTGGTCCGCAGCTTATCGAGATTGGACGGATTAATGTAAGACAGCAGAATCGGTAGCAGTACCATATTAGTGAAAATAATCGATGCCACACCGAGAGTGGCAGCGATGGCCATTTCCTGAATAATACCAATATCAATTAACAGTACGGTTAAGAAGCCTACCGTATCACTGATCAAAGCGATAATGCCCGGAATGAACAGCGCGTGGAACGCTCGCTGTGCACCCACCATGCCGCTAACGCCGACCGCTTTTTCGGGCTTCGGGTCAATCGCATTACCCCAGTCATCTTCCACGCCGCCATACATGGTCTGCCACAACCAGGCATTAATCTTCTGAATGCCGTGACTAACGGCAATCGAAAACACCAGGAAGGGCACCAAGATGCTCATGGGATCGAGGCTGAAACCCATCAACGGTAGTAGACCCATTTGCCAAACTACGGCAACCAGGCCGCTCACCAAGGGCAACAGAGTGGCTTTTATCGAGCCGGTATAGTTATAGAGGAATAGGCCCGTAAAGATAAAGGTGACACCAAAGAACAGCATAACCACCCGAGCACCATCGGCAATATCTCCCGTGGACTTGGCAAAACCGATAATGCGCACGCTAATCTTATCGGTCTCAATTTTATTGCGGATTTTCTCTTCAAGGTCCTGAGACACCTTCTGGTAATCGAGAGGCTCTCGCGTCGAAGGATTCATGTCCAGCAATTCAACACGAATCAAGGCACTGGAAAAGTCGTTGGCCACTAAACTGCCGAGTCGCCCCGACTTAATAATATTATTGCGCAGTACCGGCCACCACTCATCTGTGGGGCGGAACTCAGCGGGAACGACATTGCCCCCGGAAAAGCCATCTTCAACCAATTCAATGTAGCGTACATTGGGGGTCAGAATAGAAGTGACCGTGTGTCGTGCTACGCCGGGTAAAAAGAAGACCTCTTCATTCGCCGCCTTTAACGCCTCAAAGAACTCGGCATTAAAAATATCCCCTTCATCTTGAGTCAGCGCGATAATTAATTGATTGCCACTACCGAACTCCTCTCTATATTTGATCAGTGTTTGCAGGTAGCCGTGCTTTAAGGGCAGCAACTTTTCAAATCCGGCTTCCATTCGCAGTGACGATGCGTGGTAGCCCATAAATAGAGTCACCAGACAAAATATTGACAATATTAAAATGCGGTTGGAAAAGAGCCTATCCTGAACCCAGGCCGTTATCTTACTTTTTAGCATTATTACTACCCCTGCCCTGATTTATATCTTGCCAATAAAGGTATTGTTAGCGCCGCGAGTCAACGCGCACAGTTGTTACAAACCCATGAAGTTACTGATGTATTTACTCAATAACACACTAACGGAGAGAAATTATCTTTACACCCGAGCTGCCAAATAACAGCAATTCACCATCTCTTATTGTTTGCACTGACATTAGTGAATCGTAGTATTTATAGGGCACCTTTTCGGCCACCAACGCGCTCTTTTCCATTATCATCAAGGTACCACTTGCTCCGGTCAAAACAATCTTATTATCCGGTAATTCAAAGGTGTGGAAAATATTGGCGACCGTTCCCGTTGCAATTTTTAACCAGCTGTCGCCGTTATCGCTTGATCGGTATATATTGCCCCGCAAACCGTAAATCAATAACTCACCCGAGCTCAGCTGATTGACGCCAAAGAAGGAACCCGTGTAGGGAGACGCCATAACCTGCCAGCGCTCATCGCCTTCGACACTATCGTCAAATAAAAGCAGGGTGCCAAGCTCACCGGCAATTAACAGCTTATCCTGAAATAAAATCATGCTATTAAAATTTGGTTCTGGTTCCATCTCCTTACTTTCCAGCAAGTCATAGAGGCCAGAAGCAGTGTCGACAGTATTCCAATTCGCGCCACCATCGGTCGTTACCAGCATTAAGCCATAGGCGCCGATGGCGTAGCCGTTGTTTTTATCCTTAAAGATAATATCTAACACGGGCTTGGGAATGTCGCCACCCGTGATCGGGTCTTCGTACTGAATATCCCAATTTTTACCACCATCGGTAGTATGTAAAATCAAGGTGTCGTGGCCGCCGGCCCAACCCTCGTTTTCATCAATAAAAAAGATCGTCGTCAGTAAAGCCTGTGTCGGTGTCTCTGCTTGTCGCCAGTCAATACCGTCTTTTGAATAAATGATATTGCCATACAGTCCTGGCGCAAAATAGTTTTCACCGCTGCGCACAGAGTCTGTCAATAATATGTGCTTGGCTAGCTTTGACTTCATAACAGGCCGCTGTAGGGACTGCTCAGATAAAGCAACACTTGTTGTCGCTAACAACGTGATACCCACAAATATGCGGAACATCAACGCCACAACCGGAAATTTTAAACCAGAAACTTTTGCTCTATTTTGGAAATACTTCAACTTCTCCACCCCTCGTTCGGTCTCAGCCAGCTGTATTCAGTCATCTACTACTCACAGGTTTTGCCACAACTTATACTGTTGTTTTACCCAGCCCCAAAATGACAACTGATTTACATATTATAAGTTATAGCCATTACAAACTCTATTTATTTTGACCCCTTAACAACCAATACCACTCTTCGAGGCTGCCAAGGAAGATCTCAATAGCGATACGACGTCAAACCCAAAAACAAAAAAAGGCAGATGTCCCCATCTGCCTTTTTGTCTTGCTGTGGTTTACCTTACCCCATTGCGCCGAATGGATGCTGGCGTAAAGTACTTATCCTCCCAGCGTCCAGTAAAGTCTGGCGGATTTTTCTTATCAAAGAGAAGGGCTAGCATACGACCTGCCTGCATGTCGTATTGAAACTCAGCAGCCGGAGCCATAAAACCAATGTCGTAGTACATAACATCGTGGTCTTCCCAGTAGCGCCAGATCTCGCCACGACGATCGTAGCCATCGACCACCATAATGAAGTAAGAGTCTTCATCCAGGTACATAACGCGTTTCGCGTAATCATGGCTAGTGCCCTCTTTTAGCGTACCCTCAAGAACCCATACGCGGTGCAACTCATAGCGCGCAAAGTCCTGATTCAAGCGACCTTCGGAGGTAATGATGTTTTCAGGACCGGCATTCGTCGCGTGTAACTTGTAGGCATTGTAGGGCACATAGAGCTCTTTTTTACCCACCTTTTTCCAATTAAATCGGTCGTTGGGGCCATTAAAACCCCACTTCTGATCTGTGGTCGCGAGGCCATCGCTGGCCGTCAGAGGATTGTCATATACAATCTGCGGTGCTCTTTTAACACGACGCTGGCCAGGACTATAGGCCCAGGCACCACGAAACTTCTCGGTGAAGGAGACCGGATCCTTCGCCAATACCACCTGACCAGCGACTTTTGCTGGAGCCAGTAAGGTTTGATAGTAGTGCAAGTGATCGGTTTCGGGATCAAAGTCCTGGATATCCGGATCACTGTACTTATAGTGCTGCTGTACCGAGAGTTGGTTAATGGTGTATTTACCGCTCGAGGTAATGGCCAGCGTTTGCTCCATGCTATCGACCCAGACATTGATCGGGCGAGTCGCCTGATTCATCAGCAGCTCATTGCCATTTTGAGGGATCGGAAAGGCCCAGGAATGATGGGCATTTTTAAAACCAACAACACCCTGCCCCTTCTCTGGTGCTAGTACCACCTCAGCAGTCCCGGCATTTTTCAGGGCTGCCTCGTAAATATAGGGTGCATAGACAGCTGAGCGGCGCGTCTGATAGACATTCATATACCAATCGGGATAGGTCTTAAACATCGCCTTTTGGCCGTCACTCAGCTTATCCGCGTGCTCATTGTAATTTTGTGCGGTGATTTTAAACAGCACCTTGTCATCGCGAAATGGGTCCGTGTGAAACTCACCAACGACAAAATCCGACGGTGCCTGCAGCCGCTCATTTTTCCACTCGGGGATGGTGCCCTCGGCATTGCCAGCGCGTTGTGCACCGGCCGGTGTCAGCTCGGTACCCTCAACACCCAGTTTTGCAATTTCCTCGGACGACACTTTAGCCAGGGCCATTGGCGAGGCCGCGCACAGGGCAAAAGCACCCGCCGCGACAAGGCCTTTGACCCGACCTATCTTATTGATTTCATTATGTTTAAACATATTTACAACCTTCCATTATTATATTTATAGTATTTTCTAAATTTCGTTTACCAGCGACAGGACTACCGCCAGTCCGGTAGTAGCAGCCCTGCCTCTGTATCACTGCCCTCTCTATTATTGTTTTCTGTTCTGTTATACCCCCCCCTGTTAGAAGCTGCGCTTAAAGACAATGGAGACGTTATCGCGACCGTCACTGGTACCCGCAGTACCAATCCAGGTCACATACTGTAGATCTACAGTTGTACTGGAAAGGTAGCTAAAACCCAGCTTAGCAATCAAAGTGCGCTGATTCTCAACCATGGCGCCGCCCTGGAAGGGTGTATAACCCTCGACGTTGTGGACAAAGATCACCGTGGGACTAACATTGACGTTGGCAAATACATCGTTGTATTCCAGCGCAACAATTGCAGTATAACCCCAGGAGAAATCGGTAAGAGGTCTATCCAAGGCATCAACACCATCAAAACGACCTGGATCGACCGTCTGATTACCAGGCGCTTGTGGGCTATCATTTACCCGGTCTGTAGCATCACCAAAGGACATACCATCGATCCACACCATGGAGACGTCGAGGATGGTACTGATCTTATCGGCACCGAATAAATCTGTACCCACGGAGCGGGTATAGTTGCCCAAGAGGGTATAGACATCCGAATTGCCTACGTCACAGCCTGGAAGAGTGCCCTGAGTTTCTTGGGTCGCGTAGCTACCGGGAAATTGGAAGATATCGGCAACGCGAGCTCCACCAAAGCCAGGTACTTCAACACCACTAATGCCGAACAAGTTACGACACTCACGAGTATCGAAAAAGTCCGTCTTCAGGTTGAGTTCCAGAGCGAAGGAACCGTCCCAAAAGGCCTCACCATTTAAAGAAACGGCATAGGTATCCTGGTCTTCAGCATAGATCCACTGATAACCCGCCAAGGTATCGACACCCGGTCGAGCAGGGTCGTCACGGATTACATAATCTTCATTTAGACCGATATAAGGGCTGTGCGCATGGGTGCGAGTATAGTAAAAGCCCAAATCGGCATAGTTCCACGAGGGAATGACGAAGTGCATATTGATACCGTACTGGCCACCATCTGGCTCCTGCTCACCGGACTTTTCAATGCCACGAATAAACAAATCAGGGTTGTAGCCGGAACCCAAAAAGTCGAAGGGGCTAAAGTAGGTGCCGACACCGATAAAGGTAGAATCGCGCCAGTTCCAGGTGTAGAAGGCCTCGAGACTGACATTATCGGTAAAACCGAAATTCAAATACACCGACTCCTGAGGTATCAAGGTTTCCTTAACATCGGTACCCGGTGTCGTCGCCTTGGATAAATCCTTAGGGTTCATCATCTGGCTAATGCCACCGCCCTGGATATTACTTTCACCCCAGTTAATGACCTGCTTACCAATGCGGAGATTGATGGGGTGGCCACCGAAGATCTCCCAACTGCCATAGACAAAGGCATCGTAGAGAGTGAATTTATTACCTGCGAGGTTTTGCGCATCATCGGCAATACCATCGACCAACTGTGAAGATGTAAAACCCAAATTGGCGGGATCATCCGGGTGAAATGCAGCACCACCTGCGGCATTGGGCCAAAAATTGGGGCGTGAACAATTGGTA
The DNA here is from genome assembly GCA_002162815.1 of Gammaproteobacteria bacterium 53_120_T64. Classification (GTDB taxonomy): domain Bacteria; phylum Pseudomonadota; class Gammaproteobacteria; order Pseudomonadales; family Porticoccaceae; genus Reddybacter. The sequence goes on from MAAT01000013.1 coordinate 25,601, forward strand.
CAATCCTTGTTCATGATGGTGTAATCATAGGTATAGGAAAAACGCGTCAAAAAACCAAAGCCGTCCTTACTCATACCGAAATCTGTCAACAGCGACACTGGTGTCGCGTAAACATCGCCAGCATCGGCGAATAAATTATTGTTACCCGTTGGATCTGCAGTGCCGTGGTGCTTTT
>MAAT01000020.1 GCA_002162815.1 Gammaproteobacteria bacterium 53_120_T64
AGCCGCATTAAAAAAGCCCCCTTACAGTGCTTGTAAGGGGGCTTTTTTATATCCAAGAAAAATAAGCGCGCTCTTTACGGGGGCTACAGTTTCAAACGATTAAGTAGCCAATATAGGCGTTCGTGGGCCTTGGTGTAGGGTGGATAGAACAGTTCCGGCTTGCCAACCTTGGGAAAGGTGAAGCGCGGGCGCAGCTTGCTCATTTCCATAAAGCCCTCGTAACCGTGGTAATGGCCCATACCGCTGGCACCAATGCCGCCGAAGGGAATGCTGTGCTGCAGCACATGGAAGATACAGTTATTGACCGTGACACCGCCCGAAAGGGTGGCGTAAAACAGACGTTCCTGCGTGGCCTTGTCATTACTAAAGAGATACAGGGCCAGGGGTGTATCGCGGGTATTGATATAGTCGAGCACCTCGTCCAAGGACTCATAGCTCATGACCGTGAAGAGGGGGCCGAATATTTCCTCCTGGGTAATGCGCATTTCTTCATTAACATCCAGCACCAGATGGGGGGGGAATTTACGCCACTCATCGTTAAAATCGGCGCTGGTTAACTGCACCGCCTCGGCACCCTTCGCCACGGCGTCATCGAGGGTGTCTTTAAGCCGGGTGTAGGAGCGTTCGTCGATTATCGAGGTGTAATCATCCTTATTGGTATCGGGATAGCGTTCACGCATGATTTCACTAGCAATACGCACGAAGTCATCGCGTTTGTGGCGGGGTACGAAGACGTAGTCGGGGGCGACACAGGTTTGCCCAGCATTGACGTATTTGCCGTACATTATGCGGCTCACGGCTTCGTGTAAATCGTAGTCATCGCAAATAATGGTCGGTGATTTACCACCCAGCTCGAGAGTCACCGGACAGAGGTTTTGCGCGGCGGCGGTCATCACATTGATACCACTTTCGGCGGAGCCGGTGTAGACAATATGGTCGAAGGGCAGGCTGGAAAACTCCGAGCCACTGAGCCCGGGTAAATAGGCCGCGGTGTCATCACCAAAGGCGTCGCGAAACAAGCCCTGTAACAGGCGACAGAGGTTTTGCGAATTGGCGGCAAGCTTGACCATGCAACGATTACCGGAGGCGAGGGCATTAATGACCGGGCCGATGGATAAATAGAGGGGATAGTTCCAGGGCGTGCCAATCCCAATCACGCCCTTGGGCTGGGGAATCACCTCATTTTTACCGGTGAAAAACATAATCGAGGTGTGGCGGCGCTGCGCTTTCATCCACTTTTTAAGGTTTTTCCGAGTGTCCCTAGAGGCGGTTAAACAGCCAAATATTTCGACCATTTTGGTTTCGGTGGGATTGCGGTGGCCAAAGTCTGCGGAAATAGCCGCCGTAATCGCGTCGGTGTTTTTTTCAAGCAGGCTTTCAAGTTTGCGTAAATTCTCTAGGCGCTCTTGCAAGGAGGGGTAGGGGTTCTGGAAGTAGGCATCCTTCTGTGCCTTTAAAATTGTCTCGGCTTCCGTTTGGGGCTTATCTATTGTTCTTGATTGTCGACTTTGGCCCATTGTTTCAACCTCTAAGTGTGAGAAGAAAGTGCCTCGAAGAGGCTGCTCAATAGTAGTTGCCTGGCAAGTTGCATGCAATATCCCCGTCGTGTGTTATTCGTAGCCTAGGCCTGACGGTATTCCAGCTGGCACCCGAATGGTGTGCACCGCTGAAAAATGGCCCGCTCAGCCCCGAGGAAATGCAGGACATTAAGGCTAACTATAAGCAGGTTTTTAATGAATGTAATGACACCTTTGGTGCCTTTCATCATAAGTTTGACGAGCCTAAGCCCTTGATGTGTCGGGCGAAGAGCGGGAGGCCTTCTTCGAAAAGAGATATGGCGAGCCGGGTTTCGGTATTTGGCTGGGCAATTGCCACGATATTATGACCACCCCAAAGCCAATGAGCTAATCACCGACTTTATTGCCAGAAAGATCCGCGGCCGGGTTAACGACCCCAAAACAGCGGCAAGCCTGATCCCCAAAGACCACGGTTTTGGTTCCCGCCGTGTCCCTATGGAAGCTAAGTACTTCGAGTGTTACAACAAACCCAATGTGAAATTGGTCAACCTGAAGTACACACCTATCGAAGAGATCCTAGCGGAAGGGGTTAAGTGCCGTGATGCAATGTATGATCTCGATATTATCATCTACGCTACTGGCTTCGATACGGTGACCAGTTCATTGAAGCGCATCGACATCACGGGTAAAGATGGCGCCAAGCTCACTGACAAGTGGGCCAATGGCCCGCGTACTTTACTGGGCATACAGACAGCCGGCTTCCCCAAGCTGTTTACCCTGGCTGGCCCCCACAACGGGATTAGGCAGTATTGCTAACACCGGGGCTGAAAAGTTATCGCTAGCCCCGGTGTTATAGGGTGTATGTACGTCTGCACGGCATTTATTACTTGAATTCAGGGTTATTTAAGACCTCAACTACATCAGCCCAAGTCATATCTATGGTCGCCAAGCACAGTTTGACTACCATCCCCTGTTATTTCCCTCTTTAACCCAAGCCCTCATTTACTCCCCATTAAAAAGAATCAAGCCTACTCCCCATCCGTCTTTGATCGAAGCCAATACAAGGAGTTGTCAAGGCGGGGCATTGCACTTGCAGGTAGGAGGATAGGCCTTTACGCTAGCGTATAAGTATCTGATTAATCACTATCGATTACGTTTAATTAACCACCTACCTGCACGGGAAGCAAAATGGCCGACTCACAACAAGCGACGAAGGGCAGTAGTAAAAATAGCAGCGCCAAAAAAGGCATTTTTAACTCACCCTGGGAAAAGGCTTTTGATAAAGTTTTAACGCCCTTTGAAGAGTTTATACACCGCCAAACCACCAGTAGTCTGTTGCTAATGGGTACAGCCCTGGTCGCACTCATTCTGGCCAACGGCCCCTTTGCAACGACTTATGCGCACTTTATACACTCGGCTGTCAGCCTCAATGTTGGTACCTGGTCCGTCGACATGAGCTTGCATCATTGGATAAACGACGGATTAATGGCCATGTTTTTTTTCGTGGTAGGCCTAGAATTAAAGCGTGAAATACTGGTGGGGGAGTTGGCCGACCTACACAATGCCGTGTTACCGATTGGCGCAGCCATTGGTGGCATGGTCGTGCCGGCACTGATTTATTTTATGGTAAACCCCGAGGGTGATGCCGCACGAGGCTGGGGCATACCCATGGCCACCGATATTGCCTTTGCCATTGGCGCCCTGGCATTGCTCGGCAGGCGTGTACCCAAAGCCCTGATTACCTTTTTGGTTGCCCTAGCGATAGTCGATGACCTCGGTGCCGTGGTGGTGATTGCGGTGTTTTACACTGAAACGATTGCCCTCGGGCCACTCACAGTAGCTGCAGGTCTATTCGCTGTATTGGTCACCCTCAATCTTGCCGGCATCCGTAAAACCCTACCGTATTTTCTGGTGTCGGTGTTATTTTGGTATGCCGTATTACTATCGGGTGTGCATGCAACCCTGGCTGGGGTACTGGGGGCCCTGTGTATTCCGGCGATGCCTAAATATCAGCCCGAGCGATTCAGTAGCCAGGTTAAAGCACTAATGCATCGTTTTGATGAGATTCAGCAATCCGATAAAAGTATTATGACCAACGATCAACTGCGTGCCGTCGTTCGCAGCCTTGAGATCGGAATAAATAGAGTACAGGCGCCATTACAGCGCCTTGAGCAAGCCTGGCATATGCCAGTGGCCTACATCGTTATTCCCATCTTTGCCTTAGCCAATGCCGGCATTCCTCTTGAGCTTGCCTCTATGGGTTCAACACTGGCTCATCCTACATTTGTTGGCGTAGCGCTGGGCTTAATACTCGGTAAGTTTATCGGTATTACCGGCGTTAGCTGGTTATTGCTCAAGCTCAATGTTGCGGTGCTACCGAAAGACACGCGTTTTACTCAGATCGCCGGCGTTTCACTGCTAGCCGGGATCGGCTTCACCATGTCAATATTTGTCGCTCAACTCGGTTTTAGCGAGCGCCCCGATTTATTACTCATTACCAAAACCGGCATTCTTCTCGCATCCTTTATCGCGGGCATTGCCGGTGTGCTCTGGCTTTACCTGGTCAGTACAGTAAGTGATGAATCATGACACCCCGTAATAATCACTGATAGCTTATATATTCCATCGATTAAGCAACAGCCTCTATCTACTGACCGTGGTTAAATTAGTCCGACGAGGCTTAGGGGCACCTAATATAAAATTGCGTATAATGTATATTATGTTAAATCGCATTTTGATTACTGAAACATAAACACCGATTGATGCTGGAAGCTCACTATAAACCGCTCGATTCAGACTTGTATTTCAGGGACTGGATCACAGCGACTCCACCCCGCCTACTTTAGAATCCCGCGCCTGCCGAGAAGCTCGAGTGTATTCCCAGGGCAGATCAAATGAACAGGCCATTGATTAGCGCTAGACCTCAGGTGAACTCCAACGAGAAGCCTGCTCATCATCGCTGTAGCAGTAGAAAATTGACCTCGCCATCAGAACGCTAAAATCAAAATGACCCCGAGCGCTTGTTTGAGCATCGGCGTCAAGTGATATGGATCTTCGGGTCAACCTAAGGCCGTAGCCAAGCTGACATGTAATACCAAAGACTTTTAGGCATTTGCCGATCCATATACATCAACCGGCACAGATTGCAGGCCTTACCCTTGTGTGGCCCCTTCATTCTTATTCTTTAGACACTTAAATAGAAGGTTTCAACAACATGCAAAAGATGACACTCGCCCTATTGATGGTGATATCTCTATCCACAGTGGCGACTTCTACCATGGTTGCAGCCGAAATAAAGCCCCTCAGCTTCGCCGCTTATACCATTGACTTGATTGAAGATCAGGTCTTTGGAACTCCCGTTACAGACACGCCACGAACACGTACCGAATTGAAAGATTCCCTGCATAAGAAATGCCTCACCGGTGAGTTGCAAAAAAAACCCTCGGTTGAAAAGGCCTCAATTACCTGCCGGGATTTTATAACGGTTATGAGCGAACCAAGACATATATCCATGATAGATTTTTTATGGCTGCAAATGACCATGAAAACGATAACCAGCAAGGCAGCAAGAGCAATGACAGAAAAACAGCAAATCAAGGGCTCATAGCCTTTATAAAGAGCAAGCCTTAGTGAATTTGTGTCAAGTACCACTAGTAATGTAAACACCAGCATTGTTAAAAAACCAGTCACTAAAATCACCATCAAAGACCCCCGCATTTGAAGCTAGTAGAGACTTGCCTTAGGCTGAAAAAACAACAATATAATAATAAATGAGGATAAGCGTATGTCGAGCACCTTCGAAATGAACGGTAGCGTGGTCTACCAGGGTCGCCCAAGACACGGTTCAAAAAGCGGCGATAACTGGTGCTACTCCATTATTTTCCTGATTAACACCAGTGTTCCGGTCTGCGACCTGACCATCTCGACCCAGGACAAGGGTGGCGCCCTCATTCCCGGGGCAATAGCCCTGGATCCCGATATCAATCCCGAGTCGCCGGACGCTGACGATAGGGATGACGGTGTCAAAGATGGCATTCGAATCCGACGCGGCAGCCACTCAACGGGGGGAGAAGGAAAGCCCCGTGCGGGCACCTTTACCCCTGCGACCACACAGCCGAATGCCCGCAGCGACGGTAAAACCGAGAATCGCGACTGGTCCTCCAGCGATAGCGCACAAGGTCCGCTGCAAACCGGCGGCTGGCGGCGCACCAAACTCGACGGCGAGCTGCCCGACCCCACCGAGAGTAGCGATGAAATACATCTCGACTTCGAACCCTGCCTACAACCGGGTGAGGCGATTGAACTCACCCTGTGCTTCGATGAGCAGTTGGACGAAAATGATTTCATTCACTTCACACCCAGCAATGGCGCAGGTTCGGCAATAGGCGGTGGAGATACCACCACCTCGGAAACACTGAGCATTGCCGACATTATCAAGATCTTAGGCAGCTTGGCCGGTGCCGGGGCGTCGAAGTTACTCGGCAGCAGTAAGAAAATTCCGAATAAGGAACAACGACAAGCCTATGCCGTACAAATCGTAAAGGACCGTAAACTGCTGAAATTGGTACAGGCTATGTCCCCCCAGGAAAATAGCGCCGCACTGAGTGAAATCGTCAATGAACACGGCGTCGCCGCTGTATTAAAGGCGATAGGCAGTGATCAAGTCGCTGGGCACCAAGACCCTCGTTAAACACATTAAAAAATCGGGCCTTGGCGATGAGATAAAAGCAGGACTTGAGTAAGGCTAAATAGACGTAATCACCGGCCCTTGCACTCAGCCTCGGTGCGTCAAGCATTGGGGGAGGGATAAAACAACGGCGCTGATGGCAGAATAGCCTTTTTCTCGAATTAGCCGTCATTGTCGTAGTGGAAGACATTGTCAAGTAAGCTTGGCCCGTCTATCGGCACTCTATCGGTACTGCCCCGCTTTCTCTTTGCTTGATCGGAGTTGCTAGGTTGGAGATTCTCTGAACCAGCCGATTTTTTAACCCTTAGCTCAAGCCTTCCCCGCTGTAATACCTTGGAACAAATGGCCTCAATACAGGTCTCAGTTCAGCTCTCAGTTCAGTAACAAGTTACCCTATATCGATAACACAGGTGCCGGGTAATAGCTAAGAACACGCTGGCTAGCAGGTCGTCACAAGCCATCACCCCTTCCCCCCGCTAGCTGCGGTTGGCCTCGTGTCAGCGATGATTAAATCCAGCCTTTTATCGTTCGAGGAAATCACGCTAGACCCTCTAAAATCAATGGCTTACAAAAGACTTTTTTTTGGCCTTATACTCGGCGATACAATAATTACGATGATTCTTAGTGCTACACTCTTAGCTTAACCACGGAAAGACTGCCTACCCTATGAAGTTACTGTCATTCGCTTTTATTCTGGTTCTGTTCACCACTACAGTCACAACCTCGGCCTACGGCAAAACTGAACCGCTGGTGTATAGCAAAGAGCACTCGCGAACGGCGATTGAAATCATTGAGACCCTAAGTAAGAAACACTACAAAAAACAAACCGTTGACGATGATTTCTCAAGCCGTTTGCTGGACAGTTATTTCGATGCCCTAGACCCCGCTAAAGTCTATCTATTACAAGCCGACGTGGTGCAATTTGAAGCCACTCGCTATGTCTTTGATGAAGCCTTACTCGCGGGTGATTTGTCGGAGGCCTTTGCCATTTACAACCTCTTCCGCGAACGTATAGCGAGTCGTTTAGACAATAATATCGCGCTGCTGGAAAGTGATGTTGCTTTCGATTTCAACCTAGAGGAAAGTATTAACCTCGATAGAGACACCCGCAATTGGCTGACATCGACGGCAGAGGCCGACGACTATTGGCGCAAAAGAATGAAAGACAGTCTGCTGCGTCTGGTGCTTTCGGGTAAAGATAGCGCTAGCGCTCGTGAACTCTTACACAAACGCTACGCCAACCAAATCAAACAACTGGCCCAGCAAGATGCCGACGATGCCGTACAGGGCTTTATCAATGTTCTGGCCGGTCTCTACGACCCTCACACCAGCTACCTAGCTCCCCGCACCCTCGAAAACTTCAATATCTCCATGTCTCTTTCGCTGGAAGGTATTGGTGCCGTCCTGCAGCTAGAGGATGAGTTCACCAAAATTGTACGTATTGTTCCCGGTGGCCCCGCCGACAAACAGGGCGTGCTGGCGGCGGAAGACAAAATCATCGGGGTGGCTCAGGACGACGCGACCATGGTTGATGTTATCGGCTGGCGCCTGGACGATGTCGTCGATCTAATACGCGGTAAAAAAGACAGCCGGGTACGTCTGGAAATTATTCCCGGCACCGCAGAGGGTGGTGATAAAACCACGACCGTGGCTATCATTCGCGACAAGGTAAAGCTGGAAGAACAAGCTGCCAAAAGCGAAATCATCGACCTTGGTCAAGGCGATACAAGCTTTCAGGTGGGTGTAATTACCGTGCCGGCGTTTTACATGGACTTCGAAGCCTATCGCAAGCGTGACCCCGATTTTAAAAGTACCTCTCGCGATGTTATGACCTTGATCATCGACTTAAAAAAGCAGGGTATTGACGGCATTGTTCTCGACCTACGCAATAACGGCGGCGGCTCGCTCTACGAGGCAACAGCGCTGACCGACCTGTTTATTCACCCCGGCCCGGTAGTGCAAATTCGCCATGCCGATCAACGTGTTTCGCGGGAGCAGCGAGCTCGTCAGCGGCCCTTTTACGATGGCCCCCTGATGGTCTTGATTAACCGACTCAGCGCCTCGGCATCGGAGATTTTTGCCGGCGCCATTCAAGACTATGGCCGCGGCCTGGTCGTGGGTACCACCAGTTTTGGCAAGGGTTCCGTACAGGTTCTCGCACCCCTTAAAGAGGGGCGGTTGAAATTAACGGAGTCAAAATTTTACCGGGTGTCAGGTCAGAGCACGCAACACCGAGGCGTTATTCCCGACATTAGTTTCCCCTCCTATTTTGACCTCGCTGAGGTGGGTGAGAGCAGCCAAGATAACGCCCTACCCTGGGACAGTATTCGCAAGGTTAGGCACCGCATGTACGAAGACTTCGACCCCATGCTTGCGCTGTTAAAACGTCAGCATCAACATCGAGTCGCCAGCGACCCCGATTGGCACTTTATGCTCGACGAAATCGGCCTGATCAACGATCAGCGATCCTTGAAGCAATTTACACTGAATAAATCCAACCGTGAGCAGTTGAAAGAACAGCGCGAAGAGAAGTGGCTGGCTATCGAAAACACCCGTCGTGAGAGTCAAGATAAACCCACTTTTTCATCGACAGAAGCGGTAGAGGCCTTTCGCAAGCAGCAGAAGGAGGATGAAAAGACGCCCGACCCCACCTTGCGGGAAACGGCGCATTTATTATTTGATTACACCCGGGCTTCCAGTGCCTCCCTTGAAACACGCCTAGTCAAAAAGGCAGGCCCTGTCCAATAATTGCCCCGGGCTGTCAACCGATTGTGGCGTGGGGCGTTATAGTTGAAACACCCCGCCACATTGGCTGTACGGGAGCGCCCTACCATGAACCTGACAAAACTGATTGCCGTTGTCTTACTCTCGACACTATTTTCGATCTCGAGTTATGCCAAGCACCCCCACCCTTTGAACCATCAGCGAGCGACAGTCAGCCCGCACGCTGAAATATATCACCATTCTGTAAAGCGCCACGCCGTTAAACACCGCTACTCTGGATACCAAAGTACGCATCTATACCATCAGTTTCACTCCGAGAGTAGCTATCAATATCAATTTCGGCATCACCTAAACTATCGCAGTTACCCTGGCTATAAACGCTATCGCAGTGGCAAGCCGCGCTCGCTCGACAGCCAGCAGCATCGCGATAACGATTATCGACGTGGAAACTATCGTTTAATTGCCGGCGCCCTTGTTCTCAGCGAGGCCTTGCACCATGTTCGCCACTAGCATGGCTCTGCACGCAAGCGATGAAAACCTCAATGCTCAAGGCTAACGTGGCGATTGCGAGTGAGGCGTCCCGGCTCGCCCTGGATGACTTTCTAGCCTCGGTGCAGCGTCGCGCCTTTGCCATGGCTCGCGCGGCCCTGGGCAATGCCGATGACGCCATGGATGTGGTACAGGAAAGCATGCTACAACTCCTTAAATCCTATGCCGACCGCGATAGTGATCAGTGGCGAAAACTCTTCTATCGCATCCTCAACAATAAAATCAACGACCAGTTTCGCCGTCGTAAATTACTGCGACGCTTTGGCGCTATACTGCCGAGCCAACTGAGTGCCAGTGATTTAGAGGCAGCATCTGCTGTTGAGTCCTACGACAACGTAGCCACCGGCCAGGGCGACCCGGAACAGTATTTACAGCGTGAAAGAACCATTACCACACTCCACATACAGATAAGTCGGCTACCTCGCAGGCAGCGCGAAGCCTTTATGCTGCGCTGTTGGGAGGGCTTTTCGACCCGAGAGACCGCCCAAACCATGGCTTGTAGCGAAGGCAGTGTCAAAACTCATTACTCGCGGGCATTAAAGTCATTGCGCTCACAACTTGGCGAGTCCCTGGAGGAGATCCACCGTGAAAACTAAATTTGAACAAGGGCTGCAAACTCAGTTACGTGGCGATGAGCAAGCCATTGATGCCGGGCAGAGCGCACGTCTGTCGGCGATGCGCCGGCAGGCCCTCGATGGGCAACTGGGGTCGGCAAGAGCGCCCCGCCGCTTTCACGGCTTACTGTGGCCCGCAACGGGAATGGCTCTAGCCTCACTACTGGCCCTAGGGTTAATCATGCCTCTATCCTCGCTTGCGCCAACGCCCTCCCGGGAGTACTTGAACGATAATTTTGAACTCTATGACGATCTGGAATTTTATTATTGGCTGGCCGACAATGAGCAAGGCCTAAGTGGCTGATATGTTTATTTTACTGCGCTCCCTTGCCCTATTCTGCCTGTTATTTTATTCCGGCCTGGCTCAGGCACGCTTTGCCATTCAGCCCAGTGCTGAAAACAATATAAAGACCAAAAATTATAGTGCTCAGGGCATCCGAAGATTCCCTGCTACGCTTAATAGCCTCACTACGCCCGCAGAAATACTAATAATTGCGCGTCAGGAGGGCGAGCGCGGGCACGGTCGGGATATGAGTCGGGAGCAGCGTAGAGAGCGTTTTGATGCCCTACCGGCGGAGCAACGCCAGCGTATTAAAGCGCGTCGCCAGCGCTTCGAATCCCTACCGCCAGAGGAAAGGCAGCGGCTGAGAGAGGCGCGCAAAAAGTTTCGGCAGTTGCCCGAAGCGGAGCGCGAAAAACTGAAACAAAAATGGCATAACTTATCGCCGCAAGAGCGACAACGTGCAATAGATCAGCGGCGTAAGGGGCGACCCTAAGCTCAATAAACAGACATAAAAAAACCGGCATATAGCCGGTTTTTTTATGACAAACGATGCTGCTTTTTTACAGAGCTTCGTCCAGTTCTGGCAATGCCTTAAACAAATCGGCAACCAGACCGTAATCCGCGACCTGGAAGATAGGCGCGTCTTCGTCCTTGTTGATAGCAACGATAACTTTAGAGTCTTTCATACCGGCCAAGTGCTGAATGGCACCGGAAATGCCCACCGCAATATAGAGGTCGGGGGCAACAATTTTACCGGTTTGGCCAACCTGCATTTCATTCGGTACAAAACCTGCGTCAACAGCGGCGCGTGAAGCACCGACAGCGGCACCGAGCTTATCGGCAACCTTGTACAGCAGCTCAAAGTTCTCGCCATTTTGCATGCCGCGACCACCGGAAACGATAACATCGGCAGCGGTCAGTTCGGGACGGTCAGACTTCGCCACTTCTTCGCCTTTAAACTCGGAAACGCCAGCGTCGTGGACACCGCCAACGGCTTCGATAGTGGCGCTGCCACCCTCTGCTGCAACGGGGTCAAAGGCTGTGGTGCGAACCGTCATGACCTTAATGCTGTCACTGCTCTGCACGGTGGCGACGATGTTGCCAGCGTAGAAAGGACGCTGGAAAGTATCTTCACTGACAACCGCGCTAATATCGGAAATCGGCTGTACGTCGAGCAAGGCACCAACACGTGGAATGACGTTTTTGCCGTTAGTGGTAGCGGGTACCAGTACGTGACCGTAATTGGCGGCCAATTCGGCAACCAGAGGGGCAACGTTTTCGGCCAGCATAAATTCATAGGCGCCATTGTCGGCGACCAGAACTTTGCGAATACCTGCAATTTTGGCAGCGGCATCGGCAGCCGCACCACAGTTGGCACCGGCGATCAAAATATCGACGTCGCTACCAATAGCCTGGGCAGCGGCGACAGCATTCAGTGTCGCGCCTTTAATTTCACTGTTGTCGTGTTCCGCAATTACCAGAATACTCATGAGATCACCTTGGCTTCGTTTTTCAGTTTATCAACTAATTGAGCAATATCTTCTACCTTGATACCGGCCTGACGCTCGGCGGGTGGCTCGGCCTTGAGCAGGGTGGTACGCGGTGCAACATCGACACCGAGGTCTTCAGGCGTGGTGTTGTCGATGGTCTTTTTCTTCGCCTTCATGATATTGGGCAGAGACGCGTAACGCGGCTCGTTCAAACGCAGGTCGGCGGTGACGATGGCTGGCAATTTGATTTCAATGGTCTGCAAGCCGGCATCAACTTCGCGAATAACCGTAGCGCTATCGCCATCGATAGTCAGCTCAGAAGCGAAAGTGGCTTGAGCCCAACCGGTCAATGCACCCAGCATCTGTCCGGTATGGTTGTTGTCACCATCAATCGCCTGCTTACCCAATATGACAATATCGGGGCTCTCGTTGTCGCAAACCGCCTTTAGGCATTTAGCGACGGCCAGTGACTCGAGATCGGTCTCGGTTTTAATCAAGATACCGCGATCGGCACCCAGCGCTAGAGCGGTGCGAACCTGCTCCTGAGCAGCCTGTGGGCCTATAGAGACGACAACGATTTCTGTTGCAATGCCTTTTTCTTTCAGTCGAACCGCTTCTTCAACAGCGATTTCGCAGAAGGGGTTGATGGCCATTTTAACATTGGCCAGATCGGGGCCGGTATTATCTGACTTGGCCCTTACCTTTACGTTGTAGTCGGCAACGCGCTTAACAGCGACAAGAATCTTCATGAACCACCCTTGGAATGTTGTGGAATGTGACAAATAAATTAGGTGTAACAGCAAAGCACACCAAATTTAGGGGGCGTCATCATGCCGATTTCAGTGCGAAAAATCAAATTTAGAGCCGCCAATAAATCTATTAAGCCTCGGCAATGGGGTGGAAACCCAGTCGTCACAGTTTTCTCTGTTTGCAACGTAGTTTTGCCCATCAACAGTAGGGTAAAATACGCGATTGTTTTAGCTGCTTGGAGGTAGAGTGATGGAAAGAGAATATATGGAGTACGACGTGGTGATTGTTGGCGCGGGTCCCTCGGGATTATCCGCAGCCTGTCGTTTACGTCAGCTAAACCCCGAAACGACGGTCTGCGTCGTTGAAAAAGGTTCCGAAGTCGGTGCCCATATTCTCTCCGGTGCGGTCTTCGAGCCCACCGCCCTCAACGAACTCTTTCCCGACTGGAAGGAAAAGGGCGCGCCCCTGCACACTCCCGTAGACGGCGACGATATCTATGTGCTGACCAGTGCCGAAAAAGGTATCAAGGTACCCAACCTGTTTGTGCCTAAAACCATGCACAACGAAGGTAACTATATTATTAGCCTTGGCAACCTCTGCCGCTGGTTGGGCGAGCAGGCCGAGGCGCTGGGTGTTGAAATTTTCCCCGGTTTTGCCGCCGCTGAAATTGTTTACCACGACGACGGTAGCGTGAAAGGCATCGCCACCGGCGACATGGGCCTGAATATCGATGGCGAGCAAAAAGACAGCTATATGCAGGGCATGGAACTGCACGGTAAGTACACCCTCTTTGCCGAGGGCTGTCGCGGTAGCTTGGGCAAGGAGCTGATTGCAAAATTCAATCTCGATGCCGGTAAAGACCCCCAGCACTACGGTCTCGGCATTAAGGAGATTTGGAAGGTCAGTGACGAACAGCACCAGCAGGGCCTGGTAGTTCACAGCGCCGGCTGGCCATTGGACGAAAGTAAATCCGCGGGTGGTGCTTTTGTCTATCATCTCGAAGACAACCAGGTAGCACTGGGCTTGATCACCGACCTCTCCTACTCCAACCCCCACCTCAGCCCCTTTGACGAATTTCAACGCTTCAAGCACCACCCTGTGGTCAAGCAGTATATCGAGGGCGGTGAACGCATCGCCTACGGTGCTCGCGCTTTGACGAAGGGCGGCTTGCAATCACAACCACGCATGAGCTTCGCGGGTGGTCTGTTAATTGGTGACGATGCGGGCACCATGAACTTCGCCAAGATTAAAGGCAATCACACAGCGATGAAGTCCGGCATGATCGCCGCTGAAGTCGTTACTGCGGCACTGAATAAAGAGCAAGCGAGTACGGAACTCACCGAGTACGCCGTAGCCTACGAGAACTCATGGGCCTATAAAGAGCTGCATGTACAGCGCAATTTTGGCCCCGCTCAGCACAAATGGGGCAATATCATTGGCTCCGCCTTCGCCTTTATCGACATCAATATTTTCAACGGTAAACTCCCGTTTACCTTGAAAGACCCCAAGCCCGATCACGCGCAGATGAAGCTGGCCAGTGATTGTAAGAAAATTGACTACCCCAAGCCCGACGGTAAGCTTAGCTTTGATAAGCCCTCCTCGGTCTTCTTATCCAACACCAACCACGAGGAAGACCAGCCCTGCCATCTGACCCTCAAAGATGCCAGTATTCCCCTCGCCAAGAATCTACCCCTCTACGACGAGCCCGCACAGCGCTACTGTCCGGCCGGTGTCTACGAGGTGTTGGACAATGAAGCCGGTGAAAAAATCTTCCAGATTAACGGTCAGAACTGTGTGCACTGTAAAACCTGCGACATTAAAGACCCGGCACAAAATATTACCTGGGTGACACCCGAGGGCACGGGCGGACCGAACTACCCGAATATGTAAGCGTTTCATTTGCAGCACAAAAAAAGGCCTCACCATGAGGCCTTTTTTTGTGCTGACGATATTGTTGGTCTAAGCGCATATATTTGTCGGGCTCTATCATTGGACCGGCTATCGCATTGGAGCAACTATCTAGACCATTACTTTTCAGCTTTGAACAGCTTGGTGACCAGATCCATGGGGAAAACAATGGTGTTAGTGCGCTCGCTGGCAATTTCGGTCAAGGTTTGCATATAGCGCAATTGAATCGCCTCGGGCTGTTGAGAGAGGGTCCGTGCGGCCTCGAGCAGTTTTTCAGAGGCCTGCATCTCCCCTTCGGCGTGAATCACCTTGGCACGCCGGGTGCGCTCGGCCTCGGCCTGTTTGGCAATGGCGCGGATCATGCTTTCATCCAGGTCGACATGCTTAATCTCAACATTGCTGACCTTGATGCCCCAGGCATCGGTCTGTTGATCGAGAATCGCCTGCACATCGATATTCAGCCGCTCTCGCTCCGACAACATTTCGTCCAACTCATGCTGGCCTAAAACCGAACGCAGTGTGGTCTGGGCCAACTGACTGGTGGCCGCGTAAAAATCTTCAACCTGAATGATCGCCTTCTCCGGATCAACCACGCGAAAATACACCACGGCATTGACCTTCACCGAGACATTATCGCGAGAAATAACATCCTGGCTCGGTACATCCATCACCACGGTGCGCAAATCCGTCCTCACCATTTGCTGGATGCCGGGAATAATGATGATGAAACCGGGGCCTTTGACCTTCCAGAAGCGCCCGAGTAAAAAAACCACGCCGCGCTCGTATTCACGAAGAATTTTGATGGCACTGGCAATGAATAAAATGACCAGTACAAACAGTGTATACATCGGATACTCAATCATCGCGCCACTCCCCGTTCCATGAAGCAACTTGCCAGATTCAAGTTGCTAAAAGCCAACATTTTTACCGCCCTCAGGGGGGGTAAGCTCGCTACTTGGTGTTTCAATGTCGACGGCCTCAACAGCCAGCGTCAAACCATCAATGGCGACGATTTTGACTTGCTGCCCGACCCGTAAGGGCCTGGCACTGCGCGCCCGCCACTGCTCACCCTGTGCAGAAACCATGACCAGGCCCTCATTCAAGACAATATTAACGGGGGTTATTTGGCCGAGCATGGCTTCCAAGCCACTGACCAAGGGTCGCTTACGCGCCCGTACAGCCAGGCCCACCACCAGGAATAAAACCAAGGCCGTGGTCAGCGCAAAGGTAAGAATCACAGAAAAATAAATACGAAATGCCGGTAGCTGGGTATCCATTAGAATGATGGAACCCATCACGAAGGCCACCAGCCCGCCAAGACCCAATACCCCAAAGCTGGGCTGAAAAGCCTCCGCGACCAGCAGTACAACACCGAGTAAAATCAAACCCATGCCGGCATAATTGACCGGCAATAGCTGGAAGGCGTAGAGGGCTAACATCAGGCAAATAGCACCCACGGTACCGGGCAATATACCCCCAGGATTGTAGAACTCGAGCAATAAACCATAGACGCCGATCATCATCAGTATGTAGGCAATATTCGGATTGGTAATGACCCCGAGCAGACGATTGCGCCAATCGGGCAATAGCTCGATGACCGACAGGCCAGTGGTGTGCAGTATTTGCTCGCGCTCGAGCACTCGTACTTTGCGGCCATCGAGCTGTGCCAGTAGGTCATTGATGTCGGCGGCGACGATATCAATGACCTTGAGTTGCAGGGCTTCCTGGGCTGTCAGGCTCACGCCCTCGCGCACGGCTTGCTCTGCCCAGTCGGCATTGCGGTCATGCAAAGCCGCCAGGCCGCGTATATAAGCCGCAGCATCGTTAATGATTTTATGTTGCATGGCGTCGCCCTGTGCCTGCCGGCTAGACTTCCCCCCTTTACCCGAGGCCTCTTCCTCCCCCGCCTCTTCATTTTCCATACCCGGCAGCGCAATCCCGCCGATTTGTACCGGTGTCGCCGCGCCAAGGTTGGTACCCGGTGCCATCGCGGCAATGTGGCTGGCGTACAAGATATAGGTCCCGGCGCTGGCAGCTCGCGCCCCGGTGGGCGAGACATAGGTGGCAACGGGTACCGGTGAAGCGCTGATGGTTTTAATCATGCCGCGCATGGCGCTGTCGAGGCCGCCCGGTGTATCCATGCGAATAATAATGAGCGCCGGCGCTGATGGTAGGGTTTCAAGAAAAGCGCGATGCAGATAATCTTCTGCGGCCGGGCCGATGGCGCCCTCTATGGAGAGCAGCACAACCTGGCCGGGCACGGCCCAAGCAGGGTTCGCAGCGAACAGTAAGCAGGTAACTAGCGCGGCCAATCCGGCCTGTAGGCGCACAACAAGCCCCAGGACTAGGCACAATGGCGCCCATACCGGGCCAACATCCCTTGCTGCCAAAGTGCCAACAAAACTTGCTTTGTCGATGTCTTTACGCGCTGCCATTTACTGTGTATAGCCTTATAAACAGTAGCTAGCAAGGCCACCATACCCTTGGGGCACGGTGGCCTTGCTAGCGTCCTGCCATCACCCTATACAATAACACCGTACAGAGATGAGCAAACAGCGCCTAAAAACGGCTTTACTGGTATTGCTAAGGAGGTAATTCTGTCGTTCAGGCCGCTCTAATGAGGGTTGTTTATGGCGCGGCGGGCGATGCCTCTGCTGATCTGCCGCTCAATAAGCACAAGTTGTCTAGCCAGAAATACCCATGCAGTCCTCGTGATCTAGGATTCTTTGCTTATGTACCGAGCCAATAATTTGCAAAGTTATCGGCTGACAATATGCGATTAGCCTCTTTCCAGGTGCAACCAGAGGGTAAAACAAACCATGAGTAAAATTGAAATTTTAGCAACAGATATCACCCAACTACGTGTCGACGCCATCGTCAACGCCGCAAACAACTCCCTGCTAGGCGGCGGTGGTGTCGACGCTGCCATTCACGCCGCCGCCGGGCCGGCACTACTGCAGGCCTGTAAAGTATTGCAGGGTTGCGCTACGGGCTCTGCCAAAATTACCCCGGGCTTCGCGCTAGCCGCGCCATATATTATCCACACCGTCGGCCCCGTTTGGCGGGGCGGGCGACAGGGCGAAGCGCAATTATTGGCGGCGTGTTATCGCAACTCACTAAAATTGGCTAGTGAACAGGGGCTGCGCTCCATTGCCTTTCCGGCCATCAGCTGTGGTGTCTACGGCTATCCCATCGGCGCAGCCTGTGAGATCGCCGTGGCTGAGGTGAGCCATTTTATGGCGAACCATGGTGGCATCGAAGAGGTGATTTTCGCCTGCTTTAACGGCGAGGTAAAAACACAGTTAAGCCAATGTCTCGCCAAACGCCAGGGGCCGAGCTCTTAGACATTCACTCAGTGCCCTTGCTGACTCACATCTTCGCCATTGTCTTGTTTGGTGTTGATGGGCTGGCGAGCAAGGAGCTGCAAATAGCTATTTCTGAGGGCCCGCAACAGGGGATAAAGTAACTGGGATAAAGCTCTGTGGCGCAGCAGACGATGATGTAAGCCGCTCCACCAAGGCCCGTCAGCATGGTGCCTTGCCAGCATGCTCAAGGCCTCCGCGCCCTGGTAGCGAGCATCACCTTTGATCAAGACAATGCCGGCATTGACATCGATGCCACTGTCGCTCAGTTCTCGCACCCGCTGTGGTGAATGGCGGGCATCGATTTTATTCAGTCCCCGCTGTTGACTCCCCGGCTTTACGTCCAGGCTGGCAACATAGGCGCGACAGAAGGGACATTGGCCATCGTAAACAACACTCGGGGCTTCCTTGCGAGAATCGGCAGCGGTCTCCACTTAGGCTACCTAGCAGCTCACCCCGGTGCCACGCAGTCCGCAATAACCATTCGGGACTTTCGCCAAATACTGCTGGTGATAGTCTTCGGCATAGTAAAACTCAGGGGCTGCAGCAATCTCCGTGGTGATCGTCGATAGCCCCGCCGTCTGTAGCGCCGCTTGGTACTTCACACCACTGGCCTGTACTTCTGCCAACTGCTCGCTGCCATAACAATAAATCGCCGAGCGGTATTGAGTGCCAATATCCCCACCCTGACGCATACCCTGGGTCGGGTCGTGGGCTTCCCAGAAGATCTTCAAGAGATCGGCGAGACTAATAATGGCGGGATCAAACACCACCAACACCACCTCAGTATGTCCGGTGCCACCGCTGCAAACCTCTTCATAGGCGGGATTGGGCGTTACACCACCGGCGTAACCCGCCGCCGTGCTGTAAACCCCTTCCTGCTGCCAAAAGCGGCGCTCGGCACCCCAGAAGCAACCCATGCCAAATTGCACCTCTTGCAGGTTCTCGGGGAAGGGCCCTTTTAAGGGATTGCCATTAACGAAATGTTCCACTGGCACCCGCATTACGGCGCTGCGCCCAGGGAGAGCCTGTGCGGCTGTGGGCAGTGCGCTTGTTGAATTTCCCATGATCACCTACCTTACAATTTTCAGAGTGTTGAATGCTGTCAAATATAGCATTAACCGACGTTGATTGCGGCAGTATAGGCTGCCCTTAAAGGGCTTAGACTGATTATCGTGAGTCCGTCCTGCGTTGAAAAATTACCGCCCTGCACCTATTATGGACAATCAACATTGTGCAGAAATGGCCTCTTATCAGGCCCATTAACGAGGTGTTTCACTTAACCGCACCCTTAACGACGACAACCACTCTACACAGGGCCTATGACTGATAAAGCATTGATGGAGCGCATCGTTCACTTTCGCTCCAAACCCGAAAACCAATCACCCTTCGCCCTGTATTTAGGGCTGGAAATTGTCGACATCGACAAGGGCGAGGCAACCGTCACCGTGCCCTACGCCAAGCACCTCGCCGGTAATTCCCTGACCGGGGTATTACACGGTGGGATTATCACCACCACCCTCGATGCGGTCTGTGGTCTGTCTGTGATTGCCGCACTGGGTGAGCCCACCACCATTGCCACCCTCGACCTACGCATCGATTACTTAAAGCCGGCCACCCCTGACGAGGCCGTGTTTGCCTATGGTCACTGCTATAAGGTGACAAAAAACGTCTGTTTTGTCAGAGGGCTTGCCTACCACAAAGACAAAAGCAAGCCCATCGCCAATGCCACCGCGACTTTTATGATCACCGCCAAGGGTACGGGTAAGCGGGTACAAAAAAATGCCCAGCCCGAATTGGCGAAGGAGAAACCACCAACATGAGTTTTATGGAGCTGATCAAACGGGCCAAAGAAAACCAAGACTTTTCTATTCTCTCCGAGAATATTCCCTATATGAAATCTCTCGGCATTAGCGTGCACCAATACGGCGGCTTGCTAATCACCACCCTCAAGGCCAATCCTCAGTTGGCGGGAAACCCCTGGATTCCCGCCCTGCACGGCGGCAATATTGGTGGCTTGCTGGAAATGGCCGCCATCGTACAGCTGGCTCACGATCAAGAGAGCGACGATTTACCGCGCACCATCAATATCACCGTGGAGTACCTGCGCACCGGCTTTATTAAAGACCTGCACGCCAAGGCTCTGGTCACCAAACGGGGTCGTCGCGTTGCCAATGTACAGGTACAGTGCTGGCAGGACGACCCGAACAAACCCGTTGCCTCCATGCACGGACATTTTTTAATGAGCTGATTTTTCCAAGTAAACAGCCATTGCCTCTCTGGGCAATAATAGCTGCCCTCTTAATTACCCCACTAGCAGATAAGCCAATAACAATAGGAGCTCTCCATGGCATTAAATAGTCAGGCCGCAGAATTACTCAAACGCGCCGCAGAAAGTGGCACACCGGGTCTCGGTGAAGGCACACCCGAAGAGGGTCGCGCCATTTTCGCCGCCACCACCCAACTGCTGGGCCTACCCGCTCCGGAAGTCAAAGCAACTCAGGAAATTCAGATTAGTGGTCCCAATGGCGATATCCGCACACTGGTCATCACACCCAAAGGCGTCGAAACAAAAGACCTCCCGGTGTTTATTTACTATCACGGTGGTGGCTGGGTGATTGGCAGCCCCGAGACCCACTACGAAGAGTGCTGTCACTATGCCAACGAAGCCCAGTGCATCGTCGTCGTACCCGACTACCGCCTCGCCCCCGAGCACGCCTTCCCCGCTGCGCCGGAAGATTGTTATGCGGTATTACAATGGACCGCTGATAACGCCGCAGCGCTGGGCGCTGACAAAAGTCGCATTGCCGTGGGTGGCGACAGCGCCGGTGGCAACCTCTCCGCCGTCGTTGCACAAATGAGCAAACAGCGCAGCGGCCCCGAACTCGCCCTGCAATTACTGATCTACCCCGCCACGCGTATGGGCGCTGAAACCCAGTCCTACAAAGACTTTGACGACGGCTATTTTCTCACCGCCAAGGCCATGAACTGGTTTTTCGACCACTACCTAAAGCAAGCGCAAGACTGGGACAACCTCTTGGCCTCACCGCTGCTCAATGACGACCTGGCGGGACTCGCCCCAGCTTATGTGATGACAGCCGGCTTTGACCCCCTGCGGGATGAAGGCCGTGCCTATGCCGACAAGCTCAAAGCCGCCGGCGTGCCCGTTGAATATGTTTGTTACGAGGGGCAGATACACGGTTTTGCCTCCATGGCCGGTGCCCTTGATGAGGCCCGCAGCTTCTTAGATGAAGCCGTGCAGGTACTGCGCAAGGCCTTTAATAAATAGCCAAAACAAAGCTAACCTTATTTATTGAAATAATATATAAGCCATTAAATTTAAACATTAAATACTAATAAAATCTGGAGTAAGTCAAGCATGTCACAAGCACAACTCGACAAACTAATGAACATATTTGCCAAAATGCCGACCCTCGGCTCCCTGTCTCTCGAAGATGAGCGAACCAACCTCGATGAAGGCGGTGCACGCTTTCTGGTGCCGGAGGATGTCACCCAGGAAGTGGTCGATGCCGACGGCGTACCGGCTGAATTTTTGGTCGCCCCGGGTGCTGCCGATGACCGCGTCGTGCTCTACCTCCACGGTGGCGGCTATGTCATTGGCTCTATTAAAAGCCACCGCTATTTGATGCAGAACGTCTCGCGCTTTTCTGGCGCTAAAACCCTCGGTCTCGACTATCGACTGGCCCCGGAAAGCCCCTTCCCAGCCGCCGTCGAAGATGCCACTAAGGCCTATTGCTGGCTGTTGGCCCAGGGTTATAAAGCCAAAAACATCGCCATTGCCGGTGACTCTGCTGGCGGCGGTTTAACGCTAGCAACACTGGTCAACCTGCGTGACAAAGGCATCGAGCTACCCGCTGCCGGCGTACTGATTTCACCCTGGACGGATCTCACCGGTGAAGCGGCATCGGTGAAAGCCCTTGCCGAGATTGACCCGATGGTGAAACCCGAGGGCCTGTATTCACTGGGTGATAAATACCTCGACGGTGCGGATGCGAAAAACCCGCTGGCATCACCGGTATTTGCCGATATGACGGGCCTACCTCCGCTGTGTATTCACGTCGGCGGTAAGGAAATTCTCTACGACGACGCCATTACCGTGGCCGATAAGGCCCGCGCTGCCGGTGTTGACGTCGAATTACTCGATGAGCCCGAGCTATTCCACGTCTGGCACGCCTTTGCACCGATGTTGGAAGAGGGTCAGGAAGCGGTCGAAAAAATTGGCGCCTTTTTGCAGCAGCAATTCAAATAAAATCAATAATAAGGAGAGTGACTAATGGCCAGTCCCGAAAGTAAAAAGCTGCTCGAGCTGCTGTGGAAGAACTATCCCGGCCCCTCGAATTACGAAATGATGAAAGACAAGGTCGACAAAATGCGCGCCAATTTTGTCAAGGCCACGGCGAATTTCGCCACACCGGCGGAGAATGTTAGCGTCACGCCGGTCGATGTCGACGGCACGCCGGGTGAATGGCTCGATGCCCCCGGTGTCGATAGCGACCGCGTACTCTTATACCTCCACGGTGGCGGCTATGTGATTGGTTCCACCGCCACCCACCGGGGCTTAACAGCCTCGCTGTCGAAAGCCGCTAACTGCCGTGTGCTGTCTCTCGACTACCGCCTCGCGCCCGAGCACATTTATCCGGCTGCGGTAGAAGACGCCACGAAGGCCTACCGCTGGTTGCTCAAGGCAGGTATTGCCGCCAATAAAATCACCATTGCCGGTGACTCTGCGGGGGGCGGTTTGACGCTCGCCACCTTGGTCGCCCTGCGCGATGCCGGTGACACCCTCCCCGCCGCTGCCATCCCCCTTTCACCCTGGACCGATATGGAAGGTACGGGCGAGTCAATGAAGACCAAGATCGACCTCGACCCCATGGTTGAACCCGGAGGCTTGATGGGCATGGGGCAAATCTACATGGGTGGTGGTGATCCAAAACAGCCAACGGCCTCCCCCTTGCATGCCGATTTCTCGGGTTTGCCGCCCCTGCTAATACAGGTCGGCGACCTGGAAACCCTGCTCGACGATGCCACCCGCGTTGCCGCTAGTGCCGAGGCCGCCGGCGTCGACACCACTCTGGAGGTGTGGCCAGAGATGGTTCACGTCTGGCATTTGTTCGCGCCCATGGTGCCGGAGGGTCGCGAGGCCATTGCCCGCATTGGCCAGTTTATTCAGGCGCAAACGGCCTAGCCTAAGTCACGTAGGCTCGCTGAAACCCCCGCCGCTAGTAATGATAGTGGCGGGGGTTTTTTATTATCGGCCCAATAAAAATCACAAAATTCAGCCCATCTAATCTACTTGCATTTTCAGCCCCGATCATTTCAACTGATAGTCGTATAAAAATTACTAATAAATGATTCTATCTATCGAGGTTATCGCCCATGAAATCACCCGTTGTTTCAGCAGATTCACATATTGTCGAACCCCCCGAGGCCTATTCCGAGCATATCGATCCCAAATACCGCGATCGCGTGCCGCGCATTGTCGACGACGGCAAAGGTGGCGATGGCTATCTCTGGGAGGGTATTAAGCGCCCCCTCGATTTAGGCTTAATGTCCGCTGCCGGCATTCCCGATAAAGTCATGCCCAAAGAAGGCCCCAACCGACGCTTCTACGATATGCACAAAAGCGGCTGGGACCCGAAGTATCGCGTTGCGGACCAAATAAAGGATGGGGTTGATGCTGAAATCATTTACGCCTCTGTAGGCATGGTGTTGTGTAACGCCAAAGACCCGCTCTACAAAGACGCCCTGTTTCGCTCCTATAATCGCTGGCTACAGGGTTTCTGTAGTGCCGAACCCGAGCGCATTTTTGGCCTCGGCCAAACCGCTATTCTCAGTGTCGACTCGGCCATCGAAGACTTCCGCCGTATTAAAGCTGCCGGTTTTGTCGGCGTGATGATGCCCGGCACACCGATTGAAGAAGACTACGACCACCCCATGTACGACGCCCTGTGGGAGTGCGCGGTGGATCTCGAACTGCCCCTCTGCTTCCACATTCTCACCTCCAAAGAAAGTGCCGCCAGCATCAGTCAATATCGCGGCCATAAGCTCAACGGCTTTATGAAGCTGATCCGCGCCATTCAAGATCTTATCGGCCTATTTACCCTGGGCGGTGTGTTTGAACGCCACCCCAAGTTGCGTTTTGTTGGTGCCGAGGGCGATGCCGGTTGGCTGCCCCACTATATGGCCCGCATGGACCACGCCATGACCCGTCATGGTCACGGTAAGCACGGCCCCCTGCTACCGCGTCTGCCCAGCGAATATATTCGCGAGAATGTTTGGCTGACCTTCCAAGACGATTGGGAGGCCTTTGGTTGCTCCCATCGCATGAACGCAGAACGCCTGCTCTGGGCCAATGACTTCCCCCACAGTGACTCCACCTGGCCCGATTCCATGGCTCTGGTCGACAAACATGCAGCAACAGTGACTCCGGAGGTAAAAGAGAAGATTCTCGGCCTCAACTGCGTGAACTTGTTTAACCTGCCCTTGGGTGCCAATGCGGCGGTTAAATCTGCCTAATAGCCCTAGAAGCAATAAAAGCTGAACCAAAAAGGCCGCGCAATTATGCGCGGCCTTTTTGGTTCGCCGGTTTAATCTAAGGGCAGATTAAACCGGCTGTCGCTGAGGAAAAAACCTTACAGCTTGTGCAACTCGGGTATGCACTTCTCCGCAAACAAGCTCATGCTCTTGGTCGCGTAGTCATAGGGCATACCGGCATAGCTAAAGCAGCCACTGATCTTAAAGTCGCCAATGACTTTCTTGCGCGCTTCGGCCTTTTCAAGGATCTGCTCCGGGGTGCCCCAGATTTGAAAGTCGACAAAGGCCTGGGCGACGGCATCGACACCGACGTCATTGAGCATTTTGGAGGCTTCGGCGTAGGATTTATAACCACTGGTGCCGTCAAAGTGATCGCCGGCCATTTCATAGTGATTGGCCGCGGTAAGGAAGTAGTCGGCGGCGTACTTGCGCGCCATTTCTTCGGCGCGGTCGGCACTCTCATCGCAAACCACGAAATCGATGCACAGCACGGGAGGCGCCGTGGCATTGTGCTTCTGCTGGAAAATATCGCGATAGCGATTGATTTCAACGGCCATGGTGTCCAGAGGCTTTTGCATAAACAGCATGATGGTGGTGCCCATGTTGGCGCCGGCATCGATGGAGTCCGGTGACATCGCCACCGAGTAGATGCGGTCGTCAAAGCTATAGGGTGGTCGGGGACGAATTTCAACGCGGGGCTGTTTGATGACCTCGCCGTCGTATTCGGCAAAGCCGGTTTTCAGGGCATTGATAATCATTTCCGCACTTTCGTCGAACTGCACACGGCTCTTGCTCATGTCGAGGCGAAAGTTATCGTATTCGATACGCGCCAAACCCCGGCCCATGCCGAAAATGGTGCGACCCTTCGAGTAGTAGTCGAGCAGGCAGATCTCTTCGGCCACGCGCAGGGGGTCGTGCCAGGGCAAAATCACCGCGCCGGTACCGAGCTTGATTTTGCTGGTTTGGCCGGCCATGTAGCTGAGAAACTGAGTGACATCGGGGCACATGGTGTAGTCGGTGAAGTGGTGCTCAACACACCACAGGGAATCAAAGCCCAGGGGTTCGGCCAGCTTGGCGATTTCGAGTTCGGCGTCGTAGACGGCCAGGTCGGTCATATTGCCGGGGTTTTGGAAGAGCATGTGAATGCCAACGTCCATAAGAGTCTCCTGTTTAAAATTACGGGTTTAAAGTGTGGGTGGCACTATCGCTTATCGGGCTTTTTGTGCCAGAAAATAATCGTGCTAGTGAAAAATTCGCCCGTAACTTACCGTAAATCCTCATTTATTACCAGCCGGTAGCCCTAGCGCTGTCGTGCTTCGGGTTAATGGCCGACCTTGCGCCGCTGTGCTCTAATAAGCGCGGAATCACCAGTACCCATAAACAATAATTAAGGAGTCACACCATGAAAGCAGTGCGAAGAATCGTCACCGGCGTTAACGAAAAGGGCCAGTCTGTGTTTATTCAGGACGAGGGCCGTGAAGATCTTTTCGGCGGCCAGGGCATGGAGGGTTTTACCGACCAGGGGCAACTGGCGATGGCGGATTTATGGATGGGCACCCTACCCGCCAATAACGCCGCCGATAATTTTGGCGAGCGCCCCGGCGAATACAGCCTCGACCCCATCCCCGGCACAATGATGGTGCGCATCGCCGAATTCCCTCCCGAGCCCGAGGGCACCGCCAAACCCGGTGCCGGCCTCGACTCCCACCCCGGCTTCCACCAAACCAATACCACCGACCTGCTGATCGTTCTCGAGGGTGAAATCTACGCGATGATGGAAACGGAGGAAACTCTACTCAAGACCGGCGATGTATTGGTACAGCGCGGCACCAATCACGCCTGGTCGAATCGCTCCGGTAAAGTGGTCAAAATGGCGGCCATTATGATGAGTACCGAATAAAGCGATTGTTCACCAGCCATGCTCTTTCATCAAAAAAACCCGACTCTCGCAGTGGGGTTTACCCCATCACCTGGCGGCGTCCATCTGGCTCTAGTCCGCCCTAAGCATTACAATAGACGGCTTACAATCAACCAATATGTAGCACCCCTATGATTAGTATTTATCACAACCCGCGCTGTTCAAAATCCCGACAAACGCTGCAATTGCTCGAAGATAAAGGTATTAGCCCCGAGATTGTGCTCTATCTCGAGACACCTCCCGACCGGGCCACCTTGCTGAGTCTGCTCGAGAAGCTAGCCATTAGCCCGCGACAATTACTGCGTAAGAGCGAGGCCGACTACAAGGACAACAACCTTAAAGATAAGGCCTTATCCGACCAGCAACTGATCGACTTTATGCTCAAGTACCCAAAGTTAATAGAGCGTCCGATAGTCGTTAATGGCGACAAAGCTGCACTGGGGCGCCCCCCCGAATCCGTACTCGACATCCTCTAAGTGATTGCCAGGGCCTAGGTGCTTTATCATGTCAGTTATCGTAAACAACGTTGTGGGGATGCCCTTTTTTGAAAGACCTTAGTTTGAATGACCTTAAGCCGTTACTCCGCCAGGCCCGGCTCACCACCTGGGTCAGCTATTGGGTGCTGATTGTCAGCCTTATCGTCGGCGGCCTAGTGAGTGGCACGCCCGCTATTTTACTGGTGTTTGCGGTCATTCCCCTGTTGATTTTTATTCCCGGCATGCGCCGGGAAAATCATCGCTCGATCAGCATGTTGTGCTTCACGACCTTGCTTTACTTTACCGTCATCGTCGCCAACCTGTTTGAGCCCGACCGCTCAATCTTCGACATCAGCGCCGTTATTGCCGTGGCGACCTTATTTATCGTGACGATGATGTACAGTCGTTGGCTGCAACGCGCACGGGCCATGCCGGCCATTGATTACAGTAAGGAGTGCTAGGGCGTCTCCCTAAGCGAAAGGCCTATACTTAAGCAACAAGCTAATAGATGACAAATATTCACGACAGGATGTCGTATAACCAGAGGTCGCAGCGGTGACAAGTAGTAGACAAGACAACAAACAAGCGGGTTTTTTCAGAAAGATTTTCTCCCTCGTCAACACCACGGTTAAATTTATACGTTCGGCCATTAATCTCCTGATCTTGGTGTTTATCATCACTATCATCGCCGGCCTATTTGCCGATAACGTCAAGCCCCTGCCGGAACAGGCCTTTTTGCGCTTGCAACCCAGCGGGACACTGGTTGAGCAATTGACCTACGTCGAGCCCCTCGCCCACATTCTTAGCCAGGGTTCCGAGTACCCCACAGAAACACTACTGGCTGATCTTGTTGAGGCCCTGAAGGGCGCCAAAGATGACCCGCGAATTACCGGTCTGGTTCTCGAGCTCGACTTGCTGAGTGGCGGCGGCATTAGTAAATTGCAAACCCTCGGCACAGCCATCCAGGACTTCAAAGAGAGCGGCAAACCGGTGATTGCGGTTGCCAATAACTACACTCAGGAGCAATATTTTCTCGCCAGTTTTGCCGATGAAATCCATCTCAACCCCATGGGCTCGGTGATTCTGAGTGGCTATGGCAGCTATCGCCCCTTTTTCAAGGATGCCCTCGACAAGCTAAAAATCAACTTTCATGTATTTCGCGTCGGCGACTATAAAGACGCCGTCGAGCCCTTTATGCGCAACGAAATGTCCGCAGCCTCCAAGGCCCAGACCTCATTGTGGCTCAACGAGTTATGGCAGGCCTATACGCTCGGCGTAGAAAGCAACCGTGAATTGTCCGCCCTCAGCATCGACAATTACGTTAGCAATATGAGCCACAACCTACAGCTCGCTGGCGGCAGTGCGGCACAGTTGGCTCTGCGCCACGGCCTAGTGGATCACCTCAGCCCTCCTCCCGCCATGCGCAAGCGTTTGGAGTCAATGGCCGGCAGCAATGCCGAGAGCGACAATTACCGGCAAGTGGGTGTGCAAGAGTACCTGTTTCATCAAAGCCTGCAGCTCGGCGAGCCACCCAGCGAGAACAAGATTGCCTTAATTATCGCCAAGGGCACGATCTACGACGGCGCGCGCCCCGAGGGTGAGATTGGCAGTAAGAGCTTCGGCGAACTCCTCGCCAAGGTGAGAAAAAACAAGGACATTCGCGCCCTGGTACTACGTATAGATAGTCCCGGCGGCAGCGCTTTTGCCTCTGAAGTGATGCGCCGCGAAATTCAACAAATACAGCAAAGTGGGATCCCGGTCGTGGTTTCCATGGGTTCACTCGCCGCCTCTGGCGGTTACTGGATCGCCGCTGGTGCCGATCAAATTTGGGCGTCGCCCACCACCATCACCGGTTCTATTGGCGTGTTTGGCGTGGTGCCCACGTTTGAGAAGAGTCTGGCAACATTGGGTATTTACAGTGATGGTATCGGTACCTCTCCCCTCGCCGATATTTACCACCTCGACCGGGCCATGAGTCCTCAGGCACAACAACTGATCCAGCTGGGTGTGAACAATATTTACCAGCAGTTTCTCGACCTGGTGGCCAAGGGCCGAGACAGCACCTCTGGCAATATCCATGCAATTGCCCAGGGCCGGGTGTGGACGGGACGTAAAGCCAAGGAGCTTGGCCTGGTCGATGAGTTGGGTAGCCTTGATGACGCCATTGCGGCCGCCGCCGAGCTGGCCGAGCTAGAGGATTACGAACTGATTAATATCGAACCGACACTCGATTTCCAGCAGCAACTGTTGAAACAATTCGCTCAAAACATCCAACACACGGCGCAGAGCCTAGGCTTTAACAGCCTGCAAACAAGCTCACTCGCCCCTGTGCTCAATCAGTATGCCCAACGCATTTTTGAACAAAGCCACCTAGGCGAACAAGCTCCTGGCCACTTGTACTTACAGTGTTGGCAGTGTCGAGTCGATTAGAGCTCGCGCTCAAGACGAGTTTGCTTGAAGTGGCCTTTTACACTCGACGCGGAGCTACCAGCCAAAGGCCTTTTTCATCAGCGGGATAGTGACTCGGCTTTGGTATTGTAAGGCGAGGCTATCGAGCTGATACAGGTGGTCGAGCAAGGAGTGCAGATCGCGCGGGGCACGATTCATTAAAAACCCCAGGGCCTCCTCACTCAAACTCAAGCCCAGGCGTGCGGCCCGCAACTTGACGATGGCGGTTTTTTCTTCATCACTGTAGGGTACCAGTTGAAAAACCGTGCTCGCCGCGAGGCGCGATTCGAGATCGGCCAACTTGATACTCAGTGCTCGCGGCGCGGCATTGGCGGTCATTAACAAGCGCCCGCCATTCGCCATCAAGGTGTTAAACAAATGAAACAGCGCCTCCTCCCACGCCGGCAAACCGATCACCGCCTGTAGATTGTCGAGACAAAGAAGCTGGCACGCCGCCAAACCCTCAAGTACATCCCGCGGCGGATAGGAGGCCATCGTCTCCAGAGATAAATACTGAATTCTTTGCCCCTGACTGACGGCCTCATGACAACTGGCCTGTAAGAGGTGCGTTAAACCACTCCCCACAGCCCCCCACAACAGAACATTACCCAGCGGGCTGCGTTCATCACTTCCTTGAAAGGGACTTTTCAACGAGGCCAAGACCTGAGCGCGAGTCGATTGCGGGCTGGTTAAAAAATTGTCGAATAGCGTGTCATCGGCGAGTGACAGGGGCAAGTTGAGTTGCTGGGCGGGCATGGCGTCAGCGCGCTGCCTGCCAGCGAAAATACGCTACGGCCCGGCTTGTTTGTGCTGTGGTAGCACTGACTTGAGTATCATTCGCAGCACCGAGCTCGGTGATTAGAGATAGACGCGCCTCCTTATTTAAGGCCCGCAATAAAACACGCGACTCGCCCTCCGTCGCCAAATCGAGAGTAATCGTGTCACCTGCAATGCTTCGTACCTTCACGCCATTAACGATTTCAAGACCCGACAGAAAATCGTTGAGCTGAGAATAGGCGGCGAAATTGCCAATGTTTTCCACCACCACACGAAACAAGCTGGCTTCGGCATCGGCAAAATAGGCCAACTGCCCCGCCAAGTGATCGACCACTTGGTCGACACTCGACTGCAAGAAATCGGCCGTTGAATCGGCTTGCAAGGTATTGAGCACCGCACCCTCCCCGGCAAAATTGCCGCTGCGCGCGCCAAGATACCAAGAGCCTCTGATCGCGCCACTGGCGACCTTGCTATAGCGCAGTACCAACCAATGATCGATGCCATAGCGCTGGACTGCTGTGTTGAGTTTTTCACGATTCAGCGACCAAGCCCCCAATGAATTGAGTGCCAGCTGATCGCCGAGGTCATACAAGGGCAACTGCACGGGTAAGCCGCGCTGTCGAAAGCTCGCCAATAGATCTTTCGGTAACTCCGGGCCCTCGACAAAGCGATAACCTGAAGCGCTTTGTTCAACCACCCAAACCAGTATTTCGGGGCGATTGGCCGGCCAAATGGGCAGATCGAGGGTGCGCATCAAACCATTGATAGTGCCCTTCGAAAATTGTACCGATAGACGATAAGCCGGCACTTCGGCAAGTGCTACCCCTGTTTCACCCGACTGCTGTGGCTCAACCAAGCTCGTTTCAATGAAATTCGTGTCAGTCAAGGTCGAGTCAGTTAATACCGGCTCGAGCAGCGGAGCCGGGGCGATAGGCCGTTCAACATAGGCGTATTTGACCATGTATTGGCTCGCTTGGCTGAGGGCATCAACCACACTCGGGCGCTGTACAATGGCTTTCGAGCCGGTGGTCTTAATCAAGACCTCGGCCAGGGCAGAGCTGAAACCCGCTTGCCGCTGTGCCAGTTCCTGATCGGCAACGTCAACGCTGGCGTTGTACAAATCACCGACCACCGCGGCAGAAGCCGCCGGGGACAGATAAATAAGGGCCGACACTAACAAGTTTGGCAAGATCCATTTCATGGTGCGATTGTAGCAGTAGAAATGGCCACCACGCAGCTACAAGCTGCCCCACTAAGCTTTTTTAACCTTCATAGGCTTCTAGCCTAAAGCTTATAAAGGCTTTGCGCAGTGGTGAATGGGCCGAGAACACCCTGCCCACCGAGCCACTGCGCGATGGCGCTAAAATATTTCACTGGCAAAGCAACGTTGCACCTGCTTTTCTTGCCCAGTCCCTATAAAATGCGCGCTTTAATCAGGATAGTCGACATGAGCCAAAATCAGCCCCCCTCCATTTCCTACAAAGACGCCGGCGTTGACATCGAGGCGGGTAATGCTCTGGTCGAGCGTATCAAGCAAGTCGCGGTACGCACCCGACGTCCCGAAGTGATGGCCGGACTCGGTGGCTTTGGCGCCCTGTGTAAAATCCCCGCTGGCTATAAAGAGCCGGTTTTGGTTTCCGGCACCGATGGTGTCGGCACCAAGCTGCGTCTCGCCATTGACCTCAAAAAGCACGATACCGTCGGTATCGACCTCGTGGCCATGTGTGTCAATGACTTGATTGTCTGTGGTGCCGAGCCCTTGTTTTTTCTCGATTACTACGCCACGGGCAAGCTCGACATCGATATCGCCGCCGCCGTCGTCGAGGGCATTGGCAAGGGTTGCGAGCTATCGGCCTGCTCACTGGTGGGTGGCGAGACCGCAGAGATGCCCGGTATGTACGAGGGCGAAGACTTCGACCTCGCCGGTTTTTGTGTTGGCGTGGTCGAGAACGACAATATTATCGATGGCAAGGAGGTCGCTGCCGGCGACGTGCTGATTGGCCTAGCATCGAGCGGCCCTCACTCCAACGGCTACTCGCTGATTCGTAAAATACTGGAAGTGAACGCCATTGACCCCACTACGGTAGAACTAGACGGCAAAAACTTGGCAGAGGTCTTGCTGACGCCGACCCGTATCTACGTACAGCCAGTGCTACAGCTGATCAAAGAATGTAAGGTTCACGCCCTCGCCCATATCACCGGTGGTGGTTTGTTGGAAAACATTCCCCGCGTACTGCCTGAACACACGCAAGCTGTTATCGACACCAAGAGCTGGACAGCGCCTCCGGTGTTTCAGTGGCTGCAAGAAAAAGGCAATATCTCAGACACCGAAATGTACCGCACCTTTAATTGCGGCATTGGCATGGTGCTTTGCGTACCGGCCTCAGAAACAGACACCGCTCTCGGTTTATTGTCCGCTGCTGGTGAAACGGCGAAGGTGATTGGTAGCATTGCGATAGCTGGCGAAGGTGACGACAGCATTGTACTGAACTAAACCGACTTCGGGAGTTCCAAACAGCAACTCCAATAACACCGACAGAGGGTGGTGGCTGCGCCCTCTGCACCAAATTTCACTTGCGACGGTAAACTATGCCTGTCATTTTTAGCCTACTGCTATGCTCTCTACTACTGAGTACCCCGCTGCTCGCTGCCGATACAGATACCGGCCAGCCAATGGTCTTGCGAGCCTATCAGGCTATTTATGCAGCAAAATATAACGGCATGCCCATCGAGGCCCAGCGCCAGCTGGCCAAGCTAGAACAGGGCTACCGCCTCGACGTTACGGCAAAAAACTTCCTCGGCAATATGCGTGAAACCGAGACGATCCATCTCGATAGCGAGGGCCGCATTCGCATTGATGGCTATATTTCGAA
Source organism: Gammaproteobacteria bacterium 53_120_T64 (assembly GCA_002162815.1). Taxonomy (GTDB): domain Bacteria; phylum Pseudomonadota; class Gammaproteobacteria; order Pseudomonadales; family Porticoccaceae; genus Reddybacter. Next base: position 32,932 of record MAAT01000020.1, read on the forward strand.
ACGTTCTTTCTTTGGTAATAAACGCACAGAAAAACTCGCGATCGATCATCAACTGAATAAAGCCGTTTACACCCGTAAAAATAAAAAACGTGAAATCGTCCTGCTGCCCGAGCACCTCGGCCCGGTGAGCTATCAACTGCAATTGCGCCGCGACCTCTTCAAGCCAAATACTGCACTAGATTACAGTGTCATTGCCCACGGTAAAATAAAACACTATCGTTTTGAGCGCGCGGGTGAAGATACGATAGTCACCGGTCTCGGTACATTTACCGCACAAAAGGTGCGCCGACTGCGCCAGGAGAAAGACCGAGAGACGGTATTTTGGATGGCCCGAGAATTGGCCTATTTGCCGGTCAAAATCTGGCAGCGCGAGGACAACGGCGAAACCTACGAGATGACCCTGAAATCGGTGGTTTTTGAACAAGACTAAATGGCGCCTTTATCATTTCAGGCCAGGCAACTCGCACCGAAAACCCCAATAAACATCGCTTAAACCCATAATAAAAACAGGTCTTAAAATAAGCTATGCCAACTGCACCCAATGACGCACATATCACCGCTATCCCCTACCCAAGGCCAATTTCAAACGCCAGGCGGGGCTTACTCGTCGCCGCCTTCGCCCTCCTTGGCCTCTGTATTTTTCTACTCTACAGCAATTATCGCTATCAGCCGCAAGAGCCTGTAACAGAGCAGGTCGAACCATTCGTGCCCACCAGGCGAGCCGTATTAGCGCCCTTAATATTGCCCCCGGCTGCGACACTAACAATACCTGAAGTCAGGGTTTCATTAGACTTTGCCCACCCCGGCGCGGAACCACTCCCCCAGCTCCCTCCCTACGCGCAAGCCCGGCCCTTTATTATCGAGCAGCTGGCACTCGAGCGCTGGCAAGCACTGGGGCTCAAGCCAGAAAACGTTACTGGCCTCAATAAAGAGTTTCTACTCCAGCGCAGTGTCGCCTTTCTTCACGGCCTATCGAAAGGCCGCATTATCGATAAACTGCTGCCCTTCGCCCGCCCAGCTGAAACCTTTGTTGTCGATAAACAGGGGGCGTCCTTAGCCATGGGCGCAAAAAACTTTCAGCGCTACGATGCCTTTACCCAGGGAATTATTGCCATTGATACGGCACAGGCCGCCGCCTTTTTTCACTGGACTCGACCACTGCTGGAAACCGCCTACAGCGAACTGGGCTACCCCGCAAGCGCACTCGATACGGCACTACTTGAGGCCATCGATAGCCTGCTCGCCACACCCACCATCGAGGGCGCTATCGCTTTACAGCGTAAATCCGCACTGTATCGCTATGCCGACCCCGGGCTTGAAGCGCTGCCCCCTGCACAGAAGCAATTAATCCGTATGGGCAGTCACAATGCCAGCCTACTGCAACGCTGGTTAGGCGAGTTACGCCAGGCCTTAGTGGCTCCCCGTCGATCTTAAAAACACATTCGCAATTATCCTTACTGCGGGCAGGCCGAGTGATATACCCCTGCGTCAACCCGGCTCCATGTCGCCCGCTTGATCTGCGCTCGAATGCTCGCTACATTGAGCGCCGCTAACCCCCCCCAATTACAACTGTGGAAGTAACCTTATCGTGTCGAGTAAAGAGCAAAAACCAAGCGGCCCCACAAGCAGTGTTTTCTTCGAGGCCGACAGTCCGGCTGCCACCACCATGACCGAGGCACTACAGCCCTTTCTCGACAAGAAACAGGCCCTCAACGAACTCGACTACAGCAAGCGCCACGCCAAGGGTATGCTTTCAGCTCGCCAGCGCGTTGACCTGTTATTTGATAAAGAGGCCTTTACCGAGATAGCGCCGCTGGCCCGGGAGTGCGATTTAGCGGCAGCCACCAAGCCCGGCGAAACGCCCCGTGATGCCATCGTCGTCGGCTACGGAAAAATTAATGGCCGCATGGTTGGCGTCGCCGCCTACGACATGCAGTATCGCGCCGGTTCCATGGGCAAAACCTGTGAGTGGAAATTCACCCGTTTAAAACGCCTCATTCTGGAGCAGGGCTTCCCCCTGGTGATTCTTACCGAGGGCACCGGTGCCCGACTCGAAGAAGAAGTCAGCTCTCAAGGTGCCTACGACAACCCCCAGTTTTCTAACCTGGTTTGCCTGAGCGGTTATGTACCGATTGTGGTTGCCGTGATGGGTATCTGTGTCGGCGGCCACGCCAATATCACCGCCATTGGCGACTTCGTGCCGATGACCGAAAACTCGGCGATGATGATCGCCGGCCCACCCCTACTCAAAAGCAAAATGGGCATTGATACGACTCTCGAAGAACTCGGCGGTGCGCGCAAGCATGTCGAGCAAAGCGGCATGGGCGACTTACTGGTCGCCGATGAAGAGGAATGCATCGACAAAATCAAAGAGTTTCTCAGCTATTTACCCAATAACTGCAACGAGGCTCCCCCCACTCGTGCAACGCGCGATGACCCCGAGCGCCTCTGTGCCGAGCTGCGCGACATCGTGCCCACCGACCTGCGCTTTGCCTACGATATTAAAAAAATTATTAGCGGTCTGGTAGACGACGGTAAATTCTTTGAATTCAAACCGACCTTCGCCCAGAACATCGTCACCTGCATGGCCCATATGGATGGCCGCGTGGTCGGCTTTATCGCCAATCAGCCGGCCTATATGTCCGGCACCCTCGATATTAAAGCCTGCCAAAAAATCAGCCGCTTTATTAATTTCTGCGATTGCTTTGGTATCGCCCTGATATTCCTCCAGGACATCCCCGGCTACTACCCCGGCCCCCAGTCGGAGCTCGACGGCATTATTCGCTGGTCGACGCGCCTGCTCTACGAAATTGAGCACGCCACCGTGCCGCGCTTTACCGTGATGTTGCGTAAGGCCTTTGGTCTCGCCCACTACGGCATGAACAGCCTCGGCATGCAGCCCAATATGCTGGTGGCCTGGCCGCTGGCATCGTTCAGCGCCATCTCGCCCGACGATGCCGTTGATATTCTTTTTGGTCGAGTATTAGCTGAAATGGAAAACGGCGAGGAAAGAAGACAGGAACTGGTGGCCGAATTTAAGGCTAAAACGACTATTTTGCCCGCCGCCGAAGCGGCTTTAGTCGACGATGTTATCGACCCGGCAGATACTCGTAAGGTCTTGATCAGAGCACTGGAAATGGCGAAGAATCGCCGCCCCGGGCACCCCTATAAACGGCGGGGTATTTCGCCGATTTAAACCCTCTTGCTATCGAGCCCTCCTTCCAGAAGGGGCTGAATAGATAGCGAGGCCTATCAGCAGAGCTGACTTTTCGGTGCAAATGAATTGAGGTGGGGCCGTTGAGGAAATTTATCGCCCACGAAAGTGCTATAAAAGCAGTGCGCAGATTTTTACGTATCCCGGTGAGTGCAGTGCGCGAATTTGATGTTTTTTAGACGATTTATATTTACGTAAGGTTTCAACCACCATCAGATAAAATAATTTCACCGGTAAGATAGCTACTTGAAACAAGCATCGATGCGGTATGAGCAATTTCATCTGGTTTTGCGCCACGGCCCATAGGTGATTTGTCTTTCCATAGTTCTTGCGCTGCAGTCCTGCTCTCAGTCATTGGCGTATCAACTAAACCTGGCGCAATAGCGTTTACGCGGATCGCTGGCGACAAACTTAAAGCTAAGAGTTTGGTCACATGGTTTAAGGCTGCCTTGCTAGCAGCGTACGGAATAGATCCGCCTTTTGGACGCACACCTGCATGCGAACTTATATTGACAATACAACTAGGCTGATTTTTATTAGAGGCTTCACGGAGTGCTTGCTCTGATTCTGAAATAAGAACCCATGGTGCAATAACATTAACTTCATAAAGTTTTCGCCATACATCAGGCGAAGCTTCTTTAAGCTCCCCATGTGGGATTAAAGCGTTGATTCCCGCATTATTGACCAACACATCAAGCCGACCGTGCTTAGAGAGCACTTCTGCTATTAAATATTTCGCCTGCTCTTGATCGGATAAATCTGCCTGCGTGTAAGTTGCGTTCAAATGGCTTGTCGCCAGACTATTTCCTTCGTCAACCGATGACCGTGAATGGTCGGCGATTGTGAAACCATCACTAGCAAGCTTCTCCGCAATCGCCTTACCTATTCCTGATGTAGACCCGGTAACGAGAGCAACTCTATTTCTGTTTCCCTCTGGATCAGACAGCACCATTTAGTAACTCTCCTTACCCTGACCATGCTTCCTCGGCATTAAACGATGCTACGACAAAGTTTGGCTACAGCGCATATGATTTGATGTTAGTATTGAAAGTGGATGTCCTTTAAAGTCTTCACAGCGATTATAGACAAATAGCAAGACCTGCCCCCATTTTTTCAACGCATCTTTTTTAACCGAAATCACAAGTGAATGTCCTTTAGGTCTTGCATGGAAAGACCTGACCCTATTTTTCCTTGCCGGCGCATACCCAGCATGACAAACTGCAAGCTATTGTTTGACGGGGCTTAGACCAAAATAGGCAACTCGTCAGAACAAGCCCTCCTTTACGCTGCTAGTACCTAACAGCCTAACTGCTGACGCCACCTCACCCTGATTCAGGGCTCTTCACAGCAAATAAGTAGAACGAACCAGCAACCACACGGCAATCAACAGTCAAAACCGAGATCACCACGTTGAAAGCTCGGCGTACAACTCACCTTTTTTAACCTAATATCTCAAGTGGATGTCCCTTAGATATTGTTAACCGAAATCAGAAGTGGATGTCCCTTAGATCTGATGCCGTTTTACTCAAGATGTGGCAAGGAAAGACCTGACCCCAATTTTTTCGTCCTTTATGATTCCTGTAAGCGCCTGAATTACCGCCGCATCCCCGGCATAGCCAACTGCAAGATACTGTTTGAAGGCGGTTAATCAGTAATACGCCCTGGCAGAACAAACCCTTTCTTTTACGTAGCTAGAACCTACCAGCACGACCAATTTCAGTATCACACCGAAGTATAAACGGCCTTAACACCCCTCTAGTTAGCCCTGCACTTATCATCACACCAATTACGAAGATAACTAAACCCGGTTTCGCCACAAGCCCCATTTTCTGAGGCCATAACTATAAGTGGGTGTCCTTTTAGATTATCTAAACCTCACTTTTTCGCCTACCTTGAACCATTGACAAAAACAAAGCCATTCCAAAAGAAGCAACACATGCAGGTAATCTTAAAACATGTATATCACCGTCTCTGATAAAGATATAAAGAAAATAAATTGAAACTAAAATCAAAAGAAAAGAAACAATTATTATCGGGAAAAAAAGCGCCCTTGACTTCGTAAAACTCTGCCTTGTAAGCCAAAGGTACCCGAGAACAAAAAAAGAACCCGATATTAAAAAAACAGACAAATATATTACATTATTCAACGGAACACTCGCTATCCTCACATTTCATCACGCAATCAGACAGTGAAAGGGAGGTACCAACTACTGAATTGACACCATACAATGATTTTGCGATAAGAGGCGCAACTTTTACTTGGGCCGGTATAAGTGCAACAGCTATATCTGTAAGCCCTGACACGTAAACAGTGTCTATATAACAAATTTCTAAACAAGTTTTGCCAAAAACCTCACCTATTGACCTATTTGGCACTCCAGATTTTATTGTGGAACGCTTAACTACATTTGATTGACTATAAAGCCCACTACCTAAACCATAAGCGAGGCCGAATAGATCATCCCATTTCAACGGATTCCCCCCAACATACCCATAGGTATTCAACCCACCCCCCAACCCAATCGGATCACTCTGCACATACCGCCCAGTCCCCGCATCATAATCCCGAAAATAATTATAATGCAGCCCCGTCTCCCCATCAAAATACTGCCCCGGGAAGCGCAAGTTATTCGCCAGGGTCGTCACACTTTCACTGACCTCGCCAAAGGGTCGGTAGTCGCCCCGCCACGCTACGTTCTGGTTTTGGTCAGTAAACACCTGGGGCGTGCCCAAATGATCGTTGTGGCTGTAATACACACTGGCCGTGAGGGTCGGCGGTGGCGCGCTGGTGATTTCCACCAGGCGAATGGCATCGGCGGCGGTTTTGCCACCCACATCACTCAGTTCAATGTATTCATCGCTAGCACCACTAAAGGCATAGGTGCCCAGTAAGACCCACTGATTACCGGTCTTGCTTTGGTCCTGGTTACTGAGCACAGTCTGGCCATTGTGGCTGATGGTGTATTGGGCACTGCTGTTGTGTTGCTTAACACCGGGCCAGCGGGCATACACCGTATAGTCGCTGTTATTGAGGTTAGCTGGTGTCCAGCGGTAGGTATTGCCGTTGTTGTTCGAGAGCCCAAGGGAATTTTAGGGTCAGGTCTTGCTTTTTGCGCTATTCACAATGCGACTCACGCGTGAATAGTGCAAACCGAAGTGCTTACCTATTGCCTTCATACTATAACCGCCGCTGGCCTAAGCCCTTGCAACCCCGTCATCTCTGTTCTCACCCATTGATTCATAATATTCAAGGGCTTTAGGCACAAGAAAAATGGGGTCAGGTCTTGTTTTTTGCCTATAATCGCTGTAGTTTCATTGATCATCTAGAACCATTCGAAGGTGGAGTGGGGAAATTACGTCTTTGGTTTGTGATCCTGCCTGTGTCGAGCTGCTAATCGGGACCCCCATTCTAGCTTGTGGAGAGATCGACATCCACTGCAAAGCGCCTGGCTTCCTTGATAATGCTTTGCACTTGTTGCCCGTTTCGACCCGGACGGAATCCAAAACTACTGTCTGAAAACGTAGGGTCGAAAATAGGTGTAAGCACTTGGGCAATTGCTTGCTGAATGATCCTGTCCGCAACGGTCGGGATACCCAGTAAGCGAATGCCACCATCGGGTTTGGCAGCTTCAACCCGTCGAACCGACGACGGGCGATACTGCCTCGTTGCTAGTTGCCCTTTGATTAATTGCCAATGACCCTCTCTAATCTACCGAGGACAGCCACTTCAGTTTTCGTCCACTTCATTTCTCGATAGGAATCCCGTGAACACCCCTCCTGTGACGCAAGGGCTAGCGGCTCAAGCCCGCCCTATCGCCCTGGCCACTTCTCGCTGAAAGTGAATCAGGGCCGGTTCATTGCGGCCAAAGGTGCAGTGACTGTTGGCACCACTACTGAGTCCCGCTTGTATGCCCTCGACACCGGGAATATCTTCCTCCAGCACCGTGCGTACGGCGAGATCCATATTGCGCTCCCAGTGGTCTTTCGCCGACTGGGTCTCGGCGGGCTCGGGTATGTAGTAGTCCATCTGCACGATGCATTCATCGGGCTTACCGGGAATGGGGTAGGAGCGCCACAGCTCGACATGGTCGCGCTGCATCACCAGGCCCGCATTGGGAAATAAGAGATAAACCAAGGCCGAGTCGGGCACGATGTCCCAGTTTTCTTTCGGTTGATCTCTTTGTTTCTCAATGGATTTTCGAATCACCGCTTCGCGCAGGTTTTGTCCGTAGGTGTCGAGCAGGCAAAGGTTGTGATACAGCAGGGGGCCAACCGTGGTCGGGTGTAGAGGCGCAAAATGATAGGGCTCAAGAAAGGTATCGAGCATCATCTTCCAGTTCATTTTGCAGTGCAGGCGCTGCTGGCTGTAGGGATGGTAGTCGGCAAAGCCGTAGGCTTTTAAATCTTCGACCAGGCCCTGCTCAAGACCGCCCAATTGGGCGTCGATATCAAAGTCCTTACCCGGTGTCGGACAGAGCCAAATCATACCGTACTTCTCGACCACCGGCAGTTTCACCAGGCCGTGTTCGGCTTTATCGACACCGGGAAAGCTCACCTGATCGGGAATGGCTCTGAGCTTACCGGTAAAGTCATAGTTCCAAGCATGATAGGGGCAGCTGAAGCCCGTTTGGGCGCGTCCACAACCACTGGCCAGCTTGGCACCGCGATGTCGACAGGTATTGAAGAAGGCATTAATACCGCCGTCCCGGTCACGCACCACCAGTAGTGGCGCACCCATATCATCGTTGGTGATAAAGTCGCCAGCCTTCGGCAAGTCGCAAGAAAAGGCCACCAGTAAGGGGTAATCCTTAAAGAGTATGGCCTCTTCCTGAGCCAGCCAGTCGGTACAGGTATAAGAGGCAACCGGGCTTAGGTAAATGTCATCGACCCGGGTCGTGTCCTTATTGTCGAGCAGCGTAAAAGCCCGCTCAACCATTTCGATACGTGTCGCTTTATTCATTGCGCTTTTCTCATTCAGACTTGCCCTTTTTGATTATCGTTATTAGAGCCACGGCTAAAGTACGAGCAATGACTTTTCGATTATCTAAGGCAGTCATGAGAAAAGCAATTGATCGAGATCAGTTTGCTTCGACAATCCTTGCAATGAGGGCTAAAGAGCCACTGCGAACAATGATTGTCAATGTTCCCGGGTTGAAAAGAATTCGATTTCCGGATAGCGCTCGATGGCCAAACTCAGGTTGACCCGAGTGGGTGCCAGATAGGTAAGGTGACCGCCGCCATCAATCGCCAGGTTATCGGCCGCTTTGCGTTTAAAGGCATCGAGGGCTTTTTCATCCTCGCTATCGACCCAACGAGCGGTATAGACATTGACCGGTTCGTAGATCGCCTCGACCCCGTATTCATCCTTCAGTCGATAGGCGACCACTTCGTATTGCAGCTGGCCCACGGCGCCGACAACAATATTGTTGTTCTGTTTGGGATAGAAAACCTGGGTCGAGCCCTCTTCAGAAAGCTGCCTCAAACCCTTGTGTAACTGCTTCATCCTCAAGGGATCTTTGAGTCTTATCGAGCGGAACAACTCCGGGGCAAAGTGGGGAATACCGGTAAATTTCAAGACCTCGCCCTCGGTAAAAGTGTCGCCGATCTGTATGGTGCCATGGTTGTGCAGGCCGATAATATCGCCGGCAATGGCCTCGGAGACACTGCTGCGCTCGCCCGCTAAAAAGCTCACGGCATCGGCAATTTTGACATCTTTATTAATGCGCACATGACGCATCTTCATGCCCTGACGGTACTTGCCCGAACAGATACGCATAAAGGCAATACGGTCGCGGTGGCGCGGGTCCATATTCGCCTGGATTTTGAAAATAAACCCCGTCAAGGGCTCCTCAACGGGCTCGACGTGGCGGTCGATGGTATCTCGGCCAATCGGTGAAGGCGCCCATTGCACAAAGTGATTGAGCATCTCGCGCACACCAAAATTACCCAGGGCGGTGCCAAAAAACACCGGGGTCATGCTGCCATCGAGATAGGACTCGAGATCAAAGATATTGGTGGCACCACGAACCAGCTCGATTTCATCACGAATATTGTCGTACTCAAAACCGAGCAGTTCTCGAGCCGCCTCGGAGTCGATGCCATCAATCTGCACATCGTCGGGTATCTGGCTGCCCTGGCCCTGTTGGTAGACGTGAATTTTATCCTGGTAGAGGTCATACATGCCCTTAAAGGCCTTGCCCATGCCCAAGGGCCAGTTGATGGGTGCTGCCTTAATTTTCAGTACGGTTTCGACCTCATCGAGGACATCGATGGGCTCGCGGACTTCACGATCCATTTTGTTGATAAAGGTCAAAATGGGCGTATCGCGCAGACGACAGACATCCATCAGTTTAATGGTGCGATCTTCGACACCCTTGGCCCCATCAATCATCATCAACACCGAGTCGACGGCGGTTAAGGTGCGGTAGGTATCTTCGGAGAAGTCACCGTGGCCCGGGGTATCGAGCAAATTTACGGTGCAATCATTGTAGGGGAACTGCATCACCGAGGAGGTCACCGAGATGCCCCTCTCCTTCTCCATCGCCATCCAGTCAGAGGTGGCGTGGCGATCACTCTTTTTGCCCTTGACGGTACCAGCGACCTGAATGGCATTGCCAAACAACAGCATTTTCTCGGTCATGGTGGTCTTACCCGCATCGGGGTGAGAGATGATGGCGAAGGTGCGTCGTTTATTCACTGCATTGATAAAGCTTGCGTCAGCCATAGGTGTTTTCTCGCTGGGTATAGAGCCTGCCACGTACCATAAAGGCCCGCAGCTAACACGGAGATTAGGCCGAGGCGGATTCAGAGTCTGGCAAAATGGCCGCGATTATACAGCTCGCGAAGAAACACGAACAGGTTCTTCCGCCCCCTCGGTACAACGAACGCGAACAAGAGAGCGCGAAGCTAGATTAACAACGTAGTAAGGGGCCGTGGCAATATGCTCAGCGGCGTATAAAAGCGGCGGGGCTGGCGCCGCTGACTGAGTTTATGCCAACGCCATGAACGGGGCCTCAACTGCCTTATTGGGGACAAAACGCCGAACCAGTAATAGCCCTAAGGCAACCAGGAAAATAACCGATGGTGCGGGTACTTGTGATATGCCAGCGTTTCCAATGCTATCGATTCGCACGCTGTAGGCCCCACTATTGTCAGAAAAATCGCCATCGTTGGTAGCCATAAAGAGGTACAGCGAAGAGCTGAAATCGGGCACGATAAGCTCAAGTAAACTACCAATAAAGAACGCCGGATTGCCATCGCTAAGATCTAAAGCGACAATCGATGCCGCATCGCTGCTCCACAAACCGATTAAGCTGTACACATGCAGGCCTCGATAAAGGCCGCCATCGTAGCCTGGGCCGGTACACTCAAGCCCTAGATCAACCACACACCCGCTGGCACTAATCCGTAATGCATGACCCGCAGAAAAGCCGTAGGCCGCACCATCAACCCCAAAGGCTCGCGCTGGATTACCTTTACCGAGGGCATTAAACTCACCATCACTACCACCTTGGTACTGATGCCCCCAATCTGAGGCGTATAAACTATTGCCGCCAGCCACCGTATCGGCACCGATAAGTAATGCGCTGGCCGACGGGTTAAATCCCGCCAGGCAAGTAACGACCAAGAACAGGCAAAGTTTCATATATTCGTCCAAATTGAGCATGTTAAATTCGAAGCGCGATACTACCGTTCTGTGACCGTGTTCCCATGTAAACTTGATAAGCAGTATTTCTGGCTGACAAGTGGTAGACCCAATTTCATACCCTGTCAATTATTGGCGAGCTTACAAGTATCTCCCCCCAGCTCGGCTGAGTCACCTTAAGAGTACTCTCAACAAGTGCCAGAGTGGTAAAAAGCAAGCGCAGGCGTCGCCGTGAGACGCTGGCTACTGTAAAATCCCCCGTCTTTTCCTGCCCCGCCGCTAATACCTTATGCAAATATACCTCGCCCCCATGGAAGGCGTCATTGACCCCCATATGCGCTATCTGCTCGACCAATTGGGCGGTATCGACCTCTGTGTCACCGAGTTTATTCGGGTCAGCAAGACCGTATTGCCAAACCATGTTTTTTTAAGTGCCTGTCCAGAACTGACACCCCTGGCCGAACGCAGTGCTTGCGGGGCATCGAAATACGGCGCCTGTTCAACCACACGCGTACAGCTGTTGGGCAGTGATCCCGAGCTCATCGCCTTAAACGCACATAAAGCCGCACAGCTTGGCGCCAAGGCGATTGATTTAAACTTTGGCTGCCCGGCAAAAACCGTGAACCGAAGCTTTGGTGGCGCCCGCCTACTCGACGAAACCACACTGCTGCATAAGATCGTTCACACCACACGTCAACGCGTACCCACGGCGACCCTGGTGACCGCCAAAATTCGTCTCGGCTATGAAGATAAGGACAGCTATCTACGCAATGCCGTCGCCATTGCCGAAGCCGGTGCCGACGAGCTGGTCGTCCATGCTCGCTCGAAGGCCGACGGCTACCAGCCCCCCGCCTACTGGCGCTATATCAAGGAGATAAAGCAGCACATCGACATCCCGGTTATTGCCAATGGCGAAATTTGGACGGTTGAGGATTACATCGCCTGTCGTCAGCAATCCGGTTGTGACAGTGTCATGCTCGGACGAGGCATACTGGCACGCCCCGACTTGGGGCTCGCCATCAAGGCACATCAACAGGGCAAGTATTATGAATTTTTAACGTGGCCTAAAATAGCCGAACTGACATTGATGTTATTACGCCTGACAAAAGCTTTTTACCCCGTTAAACATATGGGCAACCGCATTAAACAGTGGCTCTTCTACTTACAACGCACCTACCCCCAAGCCTCTGCTCTGTTTGACGGCATCAAGCGCTCAAGAGACTTTTATTTCATTGAACAAGCCATCATTCACGAAACCCTGCAACCGTAGGTAGCGACAACGCATTGCGTCATAAGTAGGCTCGCAGCTCAAAGCAATAGATATAACTTCAGGGATTGACCGACATTACTTTGAGCAATATCATTTGCTGCCAAATTTAGAGCTCCTATCGCAGTTCAAACGTGATACCAGGACTTAAACGTTAATGACGCAGCATTAGACATTGTTAATTTAAGGATTCTCGCCTACTCCTGTTTACAGTCAAAAAATAATAAATAGCTGGGGGTAATAAAAAGTGACCGGCCCCAGTAAAGACTGGCAAGGATGATCTAAAATGAGCTTTCTTAACACATTTCGCCCAGCTCATAAGAAGGGTGAAGAGAACAGTTTGATCGCCAATTTCCGTCTAAATTTCGAGATGTATTTTGGTTTGTTAACTTTATTGGTCATATCCCCTTTCGTAATCAATCATTTCCTGCAACATCGTTTTACGATGGCCGCCTTGACATGTTTAATCGTCTTACTCGCTGCCTGTAATTCGATGTCTATTTATCGGCACCAAGAAAAAAGCCTTTCCTTTGGCTATTTCTTCGCGCTAATTCTCATTACGCTGAGCCTAGGTCTGTTTTTACAGGGGCCGGATATTATTTATTGGTGCTACCCTTTTGCGTTGATTGTGCTCTCCATTGCCGAGCACCGACAGGCCAGAGTGATGCTGGCCCTGAGTCTCATGGTTTTTCTACCCACAAGCTTTTACGCCCTCGACACGAGCGTTGCCGCGCGCTTTCTTACAGCCTATTTTATGGTCTGCTTGTTCGGTGATATTGTCGTCAAACTACTCGACCAAGCCCAGGAGCAACAGACACATCTCGCCATCACAGACCCTTTAACCGGGGCCTACAATCGTCGCTCTTTTTTGCCCCGCCTTGAAGATGCCGCAGAGAGTTGTCGCCGGGGGATAGGCTCAGCCAGTCTGATCGCCATTGATATTGATCACTTTAAAAAAATCAACGATACACTGGGCCACCATGCCGGTGATAAGGCTCTCAAAGCCCTTGTCGATACCCTGCTATGGCGCAAACGGAAACTCGATGCGATTTTCAGAACCGGTGGTGAAGAATTCTTTGTACTTGCCCATGACATTGAGCCCGGGGAGTCTATCGCCTTTGCCGATGGCCTTCGAATGGCCGTCCAAGAGGCGACTCTTTTACAGGGCCAAACACTCACCATTAGTGTTGGTGTCGCTGATTACAGCAAAGGACAAAGCATAGATGGCTGGATTCAGCAGGCAGATATCAACCTCTACGAGGCTAAGCGAAGAGGTCGCAATCGCGTTTGGCCGCCTTACTTTAAGCCCACTGCCGTTCACAGTATGAAGCTCATGCCGCCGTCTCAAGGCTAAGCCCACCGTAGTTAGGCGCTACCCGTTTTACGGGTAATGCCCTCCGTGTTACTGCGCCGTAGCCGTTTGCATTCGCGAAAGCCGTTGCAAGCCTTATTTGATAGTGGCGACATACACCGAGTTGCAGGACTCTCCCCCCGTATAGGGGTTGGGGAAATTGACGACATGGGCCTGACAATGGCCAAACACGCGCTGTAGCAGTTCTGTAAATGCGCCATCCGGTAGTTCATTCGACCAAAGCGCGAAAATACCACCGGTATAAATTTTACCGGCAACACTTTGCAGTGAGGCCTCGGTATAAAAACCTTGATTAGCATCGTTAAGCCAGTGACTGGGTGAGTGATCGATATCGAGTAGCACGGCGTGCACCTTCCTCTCTGGCTCACTGGCATCAAAGCCTGCCTCACTACTGGTTGCCAATTTAAAGAAGTCACCCTCGAGAAGCTCACTGCGTGGGTCGCGCGCCAAAATATCACCAACCGGTAGAAGACCCTTTTGATGCCAGCTAATCACCGCAGGCATGATGTCGATCACCCTCATCAGTTTAAGGGCCGGCTCTTGCAACGCTTCGACAGCGGTATAGCCCAGGCCCAGACCACCGACGACGATTTCCAAGTCCTCTCGGTGACCATTATGCTTTAGGGCCGCCAAGGCCAAACTGGATAATTGCTTTTCAGCCTCAACAAACAAGCTGGACATCAAAAACTCGTCGCCGAGCTTCACCTCATAAACAATCTCATTATTTAAGCGCGGTTCACTCCTGCGTCGCAGGCTAATGTCGCCCAAAGGGCTAGCTTGGCAGTCGAGTTCTTCAAAGACAAAGGCCATGGTCTGTTCTCTTGGTTTTCGCGCAGCCTACAGCATGTCTCTGTTTTTGCCTTGTCTTTTATGATCCTAGAACGCGATACAGCGCATCATCGGCTCTAATTCACTGAGGGATTTTGTGTGCCACGCCATGATCTAGTGTCTAGGCTTGTAGAATGGCAGCTTCGATCTAATCAGAACTTCGATCTAATCAGCCCCCCCCCCCTTGAGACGCAAGGTTGACGCTCCTGCTTTCTGTGTCTATTCGTCAAGGCAGAGGGCTCCTGCCCACCCTATACGCAGGTCTTCTCGCTTGAGTAAGATCAGGATTTTTTGACAAACTCCGACTTCAGCTTCATTGCGCCAATACCATCAATTTTACAATCGATATCGTGATCACCATCGACCAGGCGAATATTCTTCACCTTGGTACCGACCTTGACCACGGACGACGAACCCTTCACCTTCAGGTCTTTAATGACCACCACACTATCGCCGTCGTTCAATAAATTACCGTTGCTATCTTTAATAACGAGCGCATCCTCGTCGACCTCCACCGCCGCTACCTGGGGCCACTCATGGGCGCATTCGGGGCAGACATACATATCCCGGTCTTCATAGGTGTAGGTAGATTGGCATTCAGGACAGTTGGGGGAATCACTCATATTCAGGGCCTTTTACTGATGGGTATTGATAGATGACGATTGGCCTTACGTAAAAGGAGGGGGAACGTTTTAAGCCCCCTCACCAGGCTTTACTAAACAGTTCGTCACAAATAAGCGCTCGTACTCTAACAGTTTGCCACTGGCGGTAAAGCCAGCGCTGTCAGCCCGCCATTCTAGCAAAGCTCAGACGCTAGCATGAACCTTTGAGCCGCCTACTCCGGCCGTATTCTCGCTCAACCCGCCCTGCTAAGAAGCTCAGCGGTGTGACGGAAGTACTGAGCGAATAGCGCCAAGAGTTCTTTTTAGACCGAGGGTGCTAAGATCCTTACTCATCTGTATGTCAACAACATGAACAATAAGAGGTAACTATGAAACTGCTTAATTCATTTGGCCCCAACCCACGTATGGTCCGCATGTTTATGGCCGAAAGGGGCATTGAGCTTGCGACCGAGGAGCTTGACTTATTGGCGGCAGAAAACCGCCAGGCAGCCTATACCGCGCGCAATCCCGGCGGTCAAATGCCCGCCCTTGAGCTCGATGATGGTTCGGTGTTGGCCGAGACCACCTGCATATGTGAATACTTGGATGAAAAGTACCCCGGTCAATCGATGTTGGGCGAGGGTTTGGAAGAGCGCGCCAACAACCGTATGTGGACACGTCGGGTAGAACTCAATATTACCGAGCATATCTACAATGCCTTTCGCTACTCTGAGGGGCTCGAACTCTTCAAGGACCGAATGTATTGTATTCCCGAGGCCGCCGACGGTCTAAAGGCCAAGTCTCGCGGGCAACTCGAGTGGCTCGATGGTTTGATGGTGGACCGCGACTACGTCGCTGGCGACAGCCTCCGCCTCGCCGATTTAGTGCTCTATTGCTGTCTCGATTTCGCGGCGGGCATTGGTCAGCCTTTGGATCCGCAACTGAAAAATCTCGCTGCCTGGTTTCAGCGTATAGCGCAGCGCCCCAGTGCCGAAGCTAGCCTCCACCCCAGCAGCGCCGCTGTCGGCATGAAGGGCTAACTCAACGCTAGTAACAGAATGCGGGCCCGGCTGTGGTCAATTATCGCCACCAGCCGGGCCACGCCCACTTAGTGTCTGAATATCACGCTATAAAAAAGTTCACAGCGCTTCTCACTCCAGTGCCTGCACCACATGCATCCCCTCTACCGCCAACGGTGCGCCGGCATAGGCAAAGGCCGTTAACATTAATTCTTCTAGCTCTACTTTCGTGACACCGTGGCGGATGGCTGCCGGCACGTGAATATGCAGCTCTTTCGTCCTTCCCAGTGCGGTCAACACCGAGACAACCAAGAGACTGCGGTCACGCCGCGAAAGCTGTGAACGGGCCCAGACCTCGCCAAAAGCAAAGTCGATACCGTAGGCACCCAAGGGCCCGAGACTACCGGCCATCGCGGTAATGACCTCCTCGGGATTGGAGCTGGGGTTTCCAGAGAGCTTGGCCATCACCGCCACACCGCGCTCGCGCCGTTGCGCATTGCTGAACTTCTCTGCCGCTGCCAACTTGCCACCCTCCGGGGCATGCCCCAGTTTAGAGAGGATACGATTGGTTTCGGCCATGGCATCGAGAGCACGGGGGAAGCCAGCATAAGCCGCTATGTGCGTCATAATTTCACGAATCTCAGTGGCGCTGAGCCCATGGTTCAAGCCACCGGGCACGTAATAGCTCAGTTGATTGGTTTGATGCAGAGTGGCCAGTAGCGTCAAGACAATAAGATTGCGGTCACGCTTACTCAAACCCGGGCGGCTCCAAATATCACCCATAACAAAATCGAGAGCAAATGAGCCCAGCGCGCCATTTTCAGCCTCAAATTGAGCGGCCAATTGACTGACATCGGCCTGCCCGGTGAGCGAGCTAAACACCGCAAGACCTCGCGCACGACGCTCTTCAAAATCGCTTGCACCGGCATTGGCAGCACCCACAGACATTGCCGCTGAAACATAAAAAATTACTGAACATAACAATCGAGACTTCACTTTATTCATCCTTTAAATCACCTTTTTATTGTTCTTTAATTCATTGGTTTTAAAACAGCTCATCGCTTAGCGAGCCACTCGCAACTTGGCAGTTTGCCGAGACAGGGCAACCAGGTTGTCGGCACTATCCCAGATCATACCGTCTTCATTGACCACGCCCTCGGTAATAAAGCTGGTTTTGAATTGGCAGCGCAGTGGCCCCGGGCAAGGGCGACGGTGAATTTGCACCGACATTTCAAGCGTCGGCACCCGGCCCTTGGCGCCGTAAACGGCAAAGGCCGGCGGCGGTAAGGCGTCGCAGAACATCAGCACAGCAAACAGGTCGATGTCGGCTCCGTCTTTAAATTCTTGCCAGCCCTTCCAGGTCGAATCACCATCGGGGCCATTCACTAGGGCCTTAATATTATTCGGTGCCAATCGTTGTATCAACCTGTCGCGAAGCTTGAGGTTGGGCGCGTGGGGCATATCGACACAGTGCTGATAAGCGGGCATGTTGGGTATCGCTTCCTTTACTAGGGTCTCGCCATTAAGACGCTCAATATCCTGAAAGACGCCGATCACTTGTATTTTTACCTCGCCATTTTGAATCAGCTTGATCATGCCATTGGAGGTCGATTTGCCGACACGTAAGAGTTCAAATTCACAACGCACTGGGCCTGGTTCGGTGCGCGCCAGATAATAGGCACTGACATTCAACGGGTCACTATGGGGCAAGGCTTCACCCAGCACCTTGGCACCCAGTGCCAGGGTATAGCCACCATTGGGCACTTGGCCGATACACCAGTCAGCGGAGAAATCGCTCTCCCACACCTGCTCATCAATTTTTCGTAGCGCTGTACTGCGGGCAAACTCACTGCCCTCACTGTGTAGACTCTCAATCAATTTTCCACCTCTCTTAATGTGGTTTTATCAACCGCTATTGTTACTATTATTAGCGCTAGTCACAAACCAGCCCACCATCGACATTCCATGACTGGCCGGTGACATTGCGCGCTTCCTTTGATGCCAAAAAAACAGCTAGATCGGCGATGTCTTCCGGCTCGTTTGAACGTTTTATGGGAATGGAACCATCAAACAATTCGATGATTTCGGCTTCAGATTTCCCCAGCGTTTTTATTTTTCCCTTTACCACCTCGTAGTAAAGCTCGGTACGCGTAACCCCCGGGCAAATGGCATTGACGTTGATATTATCTGCCGCCAGTGTCGATGCCGCAATCCGTGTCATCGCTATGACCGCGCCCTTGGCTCCGGCATAGGCGATGTTCGACGTCGCGGGATAACCCTTACCGGCAATGGAGGCAATATTAATAATGCGCCCATGTCCCTGTGCTTTCATCACTGCACCAACACGCTGCATGCAGAAAAACAGCCCCTTGGCGCCGACGCTGTAAATCCACTCCCAGTCGGCTTCAGTAATATCAAAAAAGTCCAAACTTTTGGTCGTGGCTGCGTTATTCACCAGGATATCAATGCTGCCAAAGTGTTGCTGGGTCTTCGTACATAAGTCTGCAATATCGGCGAATTGGCGGATATCTGTTTTAACAAACAGGGCCTCGGCAGCTGTATTGTTCAGCTCCCGAGCCAAGCTTTCACCCAGGCTCTTATCGAGTTCGGCGATGACCACTTTGGCGCCCTCGCGGGCATAATGGCTAGCAATCGCCTTGCCGATCCCCCGCCCGGCACCCGTGACAATCGCTACCTGCTGGTCCAGTCTTTTCATTATTAACACCACCCTGGTATTTTATTATTATTGGTTCACTGACGGCTGCCTATCACCCTAGCCGCGTTATTGTTCAATGAAATCTAATAAATCTAATGGACACCCACTATCGTAATCTGACACCAAATCTTAAATCTAAAGACACCAAATCTAATGGACACCCACTATAATAGCCTCGTGCGATAAAACTAACAGGCTTTGCTGCAAAACCATCTTTAGCAATGCCAGAGTCATTGACCATACTGTAGGCAGTCAAAACGCTTTCTACGGTGACAAACTATGACCAAGGCCAGAAGCCAGCAAGTCTCACTCGCGGCAACCCCCTACTATCACTGTGTTTCACGCTGTGTGCGCAGAGCCTTTCTATGCGGCGAGAGCTTTGAGCATCGTCGAGGCTGGGTCGAAGATAAATTACTCGCCCTAGCCGAGGTCTTCTGCATCGATGTCGCCGCCTACGCGGTGATGTCGAACCACTACCATGTGGTGCTGTACATCAACGCATCACAAGCGAGGAGCTTGAGTGCTCAGGAGGTCATTGAGCGCTGGCATCAACTATTTAAGGGCAACCTGTTAAGCCAGCGCTATTGCCGTGGCGACACGTTGCTGAAGGCCGAGCAAGTGGTTTTAGACGGTATTATCGAGGTATGGCGGCAGCGCTTACAGGATATCAGCTGGTTTGTGCGACTGATCAACGAGGGCATTGCTCGCCAGGCCAATAAAGAAGATCAATGCACGGGACGTTTTTGGGAGGGCCGGTTTAAATCCCAGGCCTTGCTGGATGAACAGGCACTGTTTGCCTGTATGGCTTACGTTGATCTCAACCCCCTTCGCGCTAAGATGGCAAAGACACCTGAACACTCCCACCACACCT
Organism: Gammaproteobacteria bacterium 53_120_T64; assembly: GCA_002162815.1. Classification (GTDB taxonomy): domain Bacteria; phylum Pseudomonadota; class Gammaproteobacteria; order Pseudomonadales; family Porticoccaceae; genus Reddybacter. Next base: position 52,466 of record MAAT01000020.1, read on the forward strand.
CCGTAAAAAAGCGCATCGCCAAGGCCCAAACTGCCCACCAGATCAACCACCCACAACAACAAGAAAAATGTCTAATGAACTTTGCAGGCAACCCACGTCAAATCATGCCGGAAGGGCTACCCTGCCGCCTCAGTGACTATCTGGAACTGGTCGACTGGACCGCGCGTATCGTTCGCAATGACAAACGAGGGGCTATGGATAAAAATATCCCCCCGCTATTAAGCCGTTTGAATATTACCCCCGACCACTGGCTGACCCTTAGTACCCAGTTTGAGGGGCGCTTTGGTCGTGTCATTGGCACCCTGCAACACCTTAAACAAGCTTGTGCAACGCTGCGCTATCGACGTACCCCGGGTATGGCCAACTGTAAACTGCTGTTTGAAGGCGATTAATCACGCTGTATTCAGCCCGACCAAGCCGAAATCCATTCTTCTACACAGATAGAACCTAGCAGCTCGACTAAGTACCGCGCCACACCCTGCTCCAGGCAGAATTACAGTTATTCAGTCCATTACTGCCTGTCAAACCACAGCCACCGACAACCCACAACCCAAACGAAGACGTCACGACAAGGTGGCGTCGCAAGACCCGTTGTTGGCGGTGCGAATAATGGATGGATGTCCTTTATTACTTTATTACTTTATCGACGCACCCCGGGTATGGCCAACTGTAAACTGCTGTTTGAAGGCGATTAATCACGCTGTATTCAGCCCGACCAAGCCGAAATCCATTCTTCTACACAGATAGAACCTAGTAGCTCGACTAAGCACCGCGCCACACCCTACTCCAGTCAGAATTACAGTTATTCAGTCCATTACTACCTGCCAAACCACAGCCACCCACAACCCAAACGAAGACGTCACGACAAGGTGGCGTCGCAAGAACCGTTTTTGGCGGTGCGAATAATGGATGGATGTCCATTATTACCGCTCTAAGTATGGTGAATATCTAACTTTTGAGCAAAAACCTGCCGTTTATTAAGCGCTTTTTCACACTCTAGACGTAATATACAGCTAAATGAACTTATTTCTTCAGGAACAGACAAGCTCAAAACAACAAGCTCAAACGCCCCACCGGAAAAAGCGGTTTCAATACTTAAATATGCCGCGGTCATTCGTATATGATCATAATATTCGAGAATTTTTTCGTTGACATTGCTTTTTTTAGTAATTCTGAATCAATCTCGTTAGGCCTCGAGTTATAGAAATACTCTATTTCAAATGTTTCAGAGTGTAAATCTATGATTTGCACTTCTGGTATATCAAACCTAACGATTAACTTAATTAAGTCTGAATTTTTATTGCCTACATTTTGAATTAATATAGGGAGTTCTATTTTCCCATTATGTGAAGTAATATTTTGAGATTTGTATTGCAGTTTATTGTTAGTTAGTAAGCTCTCATTCTTCACATATAAAAAAGCGTGCTTACTCTGTATTTCAAGCTCGTCAAATCCCGAGTGCCGAACATATTGTGAAAGCTCACCGCGTCTTAATCTTCGAGGCAAAACGATAATGCGAAATTTTGCGCGATGAGTATACCGATATATTGAATATACAATTGTAAAGCCTGTAAGCAGCGCAGCAAAAATAGAAGCAATAGATCCCCATGAAGATAATAATTGATTCATTTTTTCGGCTGGCACTTAAACTCCATTTATACAGCTAACGCCTGTAGTTGCGGACGACTTGTAGCGACGAAGGAGCGAAAAGACGTTCCGACAACCTACACTTGTTAAAGATTTTTCTCGGCACTATAACCCGAGCCTGTTAATATTTTTATGAATTCATTGCCACGTACTGTAATGGCGAAGCCCTTATCTACTTTCTCAATTAGCTTCGACTGAATCAAATACTCAAGATATTGCTCAGTACTCCATGACCCTAGAGCCTCTGGATTTTCATGTTTTACTTTCTCAAATATTTTACTGATTTCTTCGTCAGTTACCTTATCCTTTAGGCTAGCTAATTGTAATAATGCGATCTGGGAGCCGAATATGTCGTAGTAGGTTTTTTCGAACCATGCGATGACCTGACTTGCAGCAAGCTGGCGAACCAGTATTTTGGTAGTCTGCCCCTCAATAGCAAGGTCTCTTTGCCCTAGTTGCTTTTCTATCAATTCTTGCTGTTCACTGACTATCGAAAATTCACCGCCATATTCTAATAAATCAGTAACATCTTTCGAGCTCTCACTTGCATCAATAGCCTTTTGCTTCAAGGTTTTTAGGAATGAATTGTCATCACGATAATCTTTTGGGGAATACAATTTGTCATGATGACATGACACTAACCATCCAAAAAGAGCTAGAACAGCTAATGGAAATAGGACAACGAACCAAATTATTGGTTGTCGCTCAAATGATTCTAGATCTCCTGCTGAAAACCCAAACAATAAACAGGCGAATCCATAGACCAGCACTATAAAAAGAGCAATTATGCCTAAAGGATTTCTGGAAAGCTCTTTTGCTGATTTTGCAAATGACGGAAGATCAGTGCTCATATTTCCTTACCTTTAACGCTTGCGCTAAAGGGCGCGGTGCTTTTCCGCGTCCGTTTTAAGCGCTTTGTTAGTTGTATTATTGCGACTCTTTTGTTACACGGTTTAATATGTCAGGCACGAACCTTTCGCTAAAACCAGCAATAAACCCCCACACAATAGCTTTAGCATAATCCTCGGCTTGATCGGGGCTCCAAGATCCTAAAAACAACTGAAATTCATTACACCCGGTTTCAAGCTCACAAGTGAAGTTAGGAAAGAATGGGCCTGTAATTATTTGGCCCGAGAATATCACGTATAAAACTGCAGCAGATATAGCACCGACAAGTGGAGGGATTGAAGAATAAGCAATCAAATACCCGTTAGAATTTTTTAAGTGAACGGAGTACTTCCCTAATGGAAATATATTTGCAGATGAATAGATTCGATTTAGCGCACTAACAAAGCTACCAAGGATACCTGCAAGTATTACAACAGGGAGTGTTGTTAATACTACCTCCCCACTTTTATCTGCATAAATCAAAGGGGCAGCCAGAAGTATAGTGAATACTAATGTTGCAAGGAAAAGCCATAGAACAATTGTTCTGTGGACATCTATCTCATCCGTTGTTGGTTTTTTATCTTTAATATCAGGTTGCACCCGTACTCTCCTATATACAACTAACAGCATGTTTTAAGGGATACGATCCCATAAAACAATATTATAGGGAATCCCGATAGTTTTTTTGATTGGCCTCAGCTTCTCGCCATAACCTATTGTAAAACAAGGTATTTATCAAACACCAACAAAACAAACACTGCAATATATGGGATTGCATGCTCTATAGCAACACGTGCAACCATACTTTCTTTACGCTATGTAGGTGCTCTGTATGTACAAGTCTCCGTTCTTAAATAAAATCAGTGAATTTATGATGGTTAGAGGCTATAGCAAGCGGACGATTAAAACGTATATCACCTGGATTCGCGCCTACATTAATTTTAATGACAAAACACACCCCTCGCAATTAAGCTCAGACCATGTCAAGCAGTTTTTAACGCACCTTGCAGTCAAGCGTAATGTTTCGGCCAGCACTCAAGCCCTGGCCTTGAATTCATTGGCTTATCTCTATAACAAGTTTCTTGATCGACCTCTTGATGGTATGGGGGACTTTAGACGTGCTAAGAGGCAGGCAAAACTACCTATTGTTCTAACACAAGAAGAAATGAGCCTGTTTTTACAAGAGGTGCCGCAACAATATAAATTATTAATTGGCATGTTGTATGGCTCTGGCTTACGGCGTATGGAGCTTGTGCGCTTACGGGTGAATGATATTGACAGGAGTATGAAACAGGTTCGCGTGTGGAATGGAAAGGGCTTCAAGCACCGCTTCACTACGCTGGCCGTTGAATTACTGCCTGCGATCGAACAGCAAATTATGCGGATTGAGTTATTGTTAAATGATGATTTACAGCATTCAGCTTATGCTGGTGTTTGGATGCCCAATGCACTGGAGCGAAAATATAAGGGTGCCAATAAAACACTCGCTTGGCAGTATTTATTTCCGTCTGTTCGTTTGAGCATAGACCCTGAGACTAATAAGATACGCCGCCACCATCTGGATGAGCCCATGATCAACAAGGTGATTAAGCAGGCGAGTAAAGCGGCAGGTATCACTAAAACGATCAGTTCGCACACGCTTCGCCATTCTTTCGCTACGCATTTGTTACAAAATGGCGTGGATATTCGCACCGTGCAATCACAACTCGGTCATGCCGATGTTAAAACAACGGAAATTTATACCCACGTTTTAAAGCAGGGCGCTGATGGTGTCAAAAGCCCCTTAAGTCAAATCTTACAGCACCATCAGGGGCAGCCTTTAGCTTGACGCTCTTCGAGCTTTATTTTCACAGGCGCTACAGAAACACCACCCCTTCAAGAATCCATAAAGCCTCACTAATTTCGAATTGATGCCCCGCCAGACTCCCAGCTTCTAGCAACTCGATTATCCCGAGTACGATTCAAACCCGCGATAACATCCCTATCTAAACCCATCACTACCACCTGCCCTTTCGCGCAAGTGGCAGCCCTTAACCGCTATTTCTTATTCTTTAACGCTGCCTGCAGCAAGGCACCCATGCTGCCGACCTTGGCTTGGCCCTTCGCCTCTCCGGCCTGTTGCCTTTGCCCCTGCTGACGCTGGCCGCTGTTTTTTTGCCCGGCCGGTTTCCCCCGGCTCGAACGTCGCGGCCCGCCCGCCCCCGCCTCTTGCGGATCGGGCAGTTCATCATTAAGACGCATGGTGAGGCCAATGCGATTGCGCTTGGCATCGACTTCCATCACTTTTACTTTCACCACGTCGCCGGCTTTCACCACTTCGCGGGGATCTTTAACAAAGCGATTCGACAGTGCTGAGATATGCACTAAGCCGTCTTGATGCACGCCGATGTCGACAAAGGCTCCAAAGTTGGTGACGTTGGTAATCGCCCCTTCCAGCACCATCCCGGCCTCGAGGTGGCTGACTTTTTCAATGCCCTCTTGAAAGGTCGCGGCTTTAAAGTCGGGGCGCGGGTCGCGACCGGGTTTGTCGAGCTCGCTGATAATGTCGGTCACGGTCGGCAGACCAAACTTCTCGTCGACATAGTCCACTGCTTTAACGCTGCGCAGGAAGGTGGTATTGCCGATCAGGCCCGCTATATCGAGGCTATTGCGCTGGGCAATTTGCTTGACCACGGCGTAGGACTCGGGGTGCACCGCTGAGCCATCGAGGGGGTTAGCGCCATTGGCGATACGTAAAAAACCCGCTGCCTGTTCGTAGGTTTTGGCACCCAGGCGCGGTACGGCTTTAAGTTCGGCACGGCTTTTAAAGGCGCCGTTGCTATCGCGGTACTCGACGATGTTATTGGCGATACTCGAGCTTAAGCCGGAGACTCGCGCCAGCAGTGGTGCCGAGGCGGTATTTACTTCGACACCGACGGCATTCACGCAATCCTCCACCACTACATCGAGCGAACGAGCCAACTGAAATTGCGAGACGTCGTGCTGGTACTGGCCGACACCGATGGATTTAGGGTCAATTTTCACCAGCTCCGCCAATGGGTCTTGCAAGCGCCGGGCGATGGAGATAGCACCGCGAATGGTGACGTCGAGATCGGGGAATTCCTTGGCCGCAAACTCACTGGCCGAATAGATCGACGCCCCCGCTTCATTCACCATGACGCTTTTGGCGCTTAGCTGTCGGTGATTTTTGAGTACGTCTTTTACAAATTTCTCGGTTTCACGGGAGCCGGTGCCGTTGCCAATGGCGATTAAGCCGACCTGATGTTTTTCACACAACTGCAGTAATACCGCCTCCGCTTCCTGTAAACGCCTTTGCGGCGGCGTGGGGAAAATAGCGCAGTGGTCGAGCACCTTGCCGGTGCCATCGACAACCGCGAGTTTGACGCCGGTGCGCAAACCCGGGTCGAGGCCGATGGTGGCCTTTTGTCCGGCGGGCGCGGCGAGCAAAAGGTCTTTTAAGTTGTCGGCAAACACCTGTATCGCGCCCTCTTCGGCACGCTCGCGAATTTCGCCCAACAAATCGGTTTCGAGGTGGGTCAGTAATTTCACCCGCCAGGTCCAGCGCACCACTTCATTGAGCCAGCGATCGGCGGCACGACCCTGGTCACTAATGCCCCAAAATTTGGCGACCATGCCCTCACAGGGGTGGGCCACTTTCACCGCCCCGGCCTCCTCGGCATCGCCCACGGTGACGGCAATACTCAGCACGCCTTCATTGCGCCCGCGGAAAATCGCCAGCGCCCGGTGCGAGGGAATGGTGCTCAATAATTCATCGTATTCAAAGTAATCGCGAAACTTCTCGCCTTCATTTTCTTTACCGGCAATTAAACGGGCACTGGCTTGGCCTTCGTCTTTCAGGAAGGTGCGCAGCTTGCCGATTAATTCGGCATTTTCGGCAAACTTTTCCATCAAAATGAATTTCGCGCCATCGAGAGCCGCCTTCACTTCGGTGATTTTCTTGCCCTCCTCGCTATCGCCATTGAGATACTTCGCGGCCTCGTCATCCGGGTTCAGGCTCGGCTCAGCCAATAGAGCGTCGGCCAAGGGCTCAAGGCCGGCCTCGCGGGCAATCTGCCCCTTGGTGCGGCGCTTAACCTTATAGGGCAGGTAGAGGTCTTCGAGGCGGGTTTTGGTATCGGCGGCCTTTATCGCTTGGCTCAACTCGGGCGTCATCTTACCCTGCTCTTCAATACTCTTAAGAATGGCCTCGCGGCGCTCTTCGAGCTCACGCAAGTAACGCAGGCGCTCTTCCAATGTACGTAGCTGGCCATCATCGAGACCCCCTGTTACCTCTTTGCGATAACGCGCAATGAAGGGGACGGTGGCGCCGCCATCCAGCATTTCAATGGCCGCGACAACCTGCTTTTGCTGTGCACCAATTTCATCGGCAATGCGCTGGGTAATACTCTGCATACACTTATTCACTCTCGGTCTGTTGGGCTCGATTCTAGGGTCTATGTGGCTCCCCTTGTCGCAGTGATGGGCCGCTACTACGAGCCTCACTACGGGCGCTATTATGGATAGAAGTACGGTATAAAACAGCTCTATTGTGCCCGTTCTACTTTTTTTTACACACAGCCCATAACGCCGATCACCGCAGCAGACTCGTGTTTAAACCCTGCGCCACAGCAATGACCCAGTATTCAGCCAATAAATACTGAACATAGAAATTATTGATTTAATTTATTCGGCGAGTTTCGCTACTATGCCCTCGTTAGAAAAACTCGTAGCTGAGTAGACTCAAGCGCCTCACCCGATCGCTAGCGAGACGCCAAGGTTCAACTAAGCTGCATTTCACCATCCATCTTCATTTTAGGAGTCACTGACTATGTCATATTCATCAGACATCGACGCTGCTACCAGCTTGATCAAAGAGCAAGGCAGTGCTTGGAACGCCATCAGCCCTGAGTATGTCGCTCGTATGCGCGCCCAGAACCGCTTCCAAACTGGCATCGATATCGCCAAGTACACCGCCGGCATCATGCGCAAAGATATGGCCGAGTACGACGCTGACTCCGCTAGCTACACCCAGTCATTGGGTTGCTGGCACGGTTTTATCGGCCAACAGAAAATGATCGCCATTAAGAAGCACCTGCAAACAACCAATAAGCGCTACCTCTACCTCTCAGGTTGGATGGTTGCCGCGCTGCGTTCTGACTTCGGGCCACTGCCCGATCAGTCTATGCATGAGAAAACCTCTGTTTCTGCACTGATTGCAGAGCTTTACACTTTCTTGCGCCAGGCCGATGCCCGCGAGCTCGGCGGTTTGTTCCGCGAACTCGACGCGGCCCGTGAAGCTGGCGATGCCGCTGCTGAAGCTGAAGTGCAGGCCAAAATCGACAACCACGAAACACACGTGGTGCCGATTATTGCCGACATCGATGCCGGTTTCGGTAACGAAGAAGCGACCTACCTACTGGCCAAGCAAATGATCGAAGCCGGTGCTTGCTGCATCCAGCTTGAGAATCAGGTCTCTGACGCCAAGCAGTGCGGCCACCAGGACGGTAAAGTCACCGTGCCTCACGAAGACTTCATCGCCAAGATCAATGCCGTTCGCTACGCCTTTTTAGAGCTGGGTGTTGACGATGGCGTTATCGTAGCCCGCACCGACTCACTGGGTGCTGGCCTGACCCAGAAAATCCCCGTGTCACAAGAGCCCGGCGACCTGGCCGACCAGTACAACGCCTTCCTCGAAGTCGAAGAAGTCACTGCTGACGACCTCGGTAACGGCGATCTCGTGATCAAGCAAAACGGCAAGCTGGTTCGCCCCGTACGCTTGCCCAACGGCCTGATGCGTTTTAAAGCCGGTACTGGCGAAGCGCGTTGCGTACTCGACAGCATCGTCTCGCTGCAAAGCGGTGCCGATCTGCTGTGGATCGAAACTGAGAAGCCCCACGTTGGCCAAATTGGCGCCATGGTGGATGAAATCCGCAAGGTCGTCCCCAACGCCAAGCTGGTTTACAACAACTCGCCTTCTTTCAACTGGACGCTTAACTTCCGCCAGCAAGTGTTCGACACCTGGGCAGAAGCCGGAAAAGACGTATCAGCCTACACCCGCGATGACTTGATGAGCGAAAGCTACGACGAGACTGAGCTGGGTACGGTTGCCGATGAAAAGATCCGCACCTTCCAGGCTGACTCAGCCCGCGAAGCTGGTATCTTCCACCACCTCATCACTCTGCCGACCTACCACACCGCCGCACTCTCGACCGACAATCTGGCCAAAGAGTACTTCGGTGACCAGGGCATGCTCGGTTATGTTGCCGGCGTACAGCGCAAAGAAATCCGTCAGGGTATCGCCTGCGTTAAGCACCAAAACATGGCTGGCTCCGACATGGGCGACGCCCACAAAGAGTAC